>NZ_JBDIUZ010000001.1:2675000-2917500 GCF_039631535.1 Ochrobactrum sp. WV_118_8
GGTTCGGTCATCGGCACAGTTCCCTCTCTTTCTGTCGCGACCATCAAGGAAGCTATCGACGCTTCCGCAAAGGCTTTCCCGGCATGGGCCGCCAAGACCGCCAAGGAGCGCACAGCGATCCTGCGTAAATGGTTCGATCTCATCGTTGCCAATGCCGACGATATCGCTCTTATCATGACGTCGGAACAGGGCAAGCCGCTTGCTGAGGCACGCGGCGAAGTTCTCTATGCGGCATCATTCATCGAATGGTTCGCCGAAGAGGCAAAGCGCGTCTATGGAGACACTATCCCTGCCCCGCAGGCGGGACAGCGCCTGACGGTCATCCGCCAGCCGGTCGGCGTCACCGCTGCAATCACGCCATGGAACTTCCCGGCAGCGATGATTACCCGCAAGGCAGCCCCTGCCCTTGCGGCCGGTTGCACCATGATCGTGCGCCCCGCCGACCTCACGCCGCTGACGGCACTGGCGCTTGGCGTTCTTGCCGAAAAGGCAGGCATTCCGGCTGGCGTTCTCCAGATCGTTACCGGCAAGGCGCGTGAAATTGGTGCCGAACTGACAAGCAATGATATTGTGCGCAAGCTCTCCTTCACCGGCTCGACGGAAGTCGGACGCCTGCTGATGGCGCAATGCGCCCCGACCATCAAGCGCATCTCGCTGGAACTTGGCGGCAATGCGCCGTTCATCGTGTTCGACGATGCTGATCTGGACGCCGCCGTCGACGGTGCCATGATTTCCAAATACCGCAATGCGGGCCAGACCTGTGTCTGCGCCAACCGCATCTATGTGCAGCGCGGGATCTACGACAAGTTCGCCGAGAAGCTCGCGGCCAAGGTCAAGGAACTCAAGGTCGGCAATGGCACAGAACCGGGTGTCGTCATCGGCCCAATGATCGAACCGAAGGCCATCACCAAGGTCAAGGCACATATTGACGATGCCGTATCCAAGGGCGCGAAGCTCATCACCGGCGGTAAAGAACTGGGCGGCCTGTTCTTCGAACCGGGCGTGCTGACGGGCGTAACGCCTGACATGATCGTAGCCAAGGAAGAAACTTTCGGCCCGCTGGCCCCACTCTTCGCCTTCGACACGGAAGAAGAAGTCATCGCCATGGCCAATGATACGATCTTCGGTCTGGCGGCTTATTTCTATACGGAGAATTTCAGCCGCGCGATCCGCGTCAGCGAAGGACTGGAATACGGCATGGTTGGTCACAATACCGGGCTCATTTCCAACGAAGTCGCGCCCTTTGGCGGCGTGAAGCAGTCAGGCCTCGGTCGTGAAGGCTCCAAATACGGCATCGAGGAATATCTCGAGACCAAATATATCTGCAGCGCCTACAAGCGTTAAAAACCGCAGTTTTCCATACCGTTCCCTGGAAAGCAGTGTCAAAAAAGATGGCGCGCATTGTTCGCGCCATCTTTTTTATTTATAGACGGTGCAACTACTAATATGGCTTCCGCCAAAGATAATCCGGAAAATATATGCTGCGCCGCCTTTACGACTGGACGATTTCGCTTGCCGCAAGAAAATCCGCCGAATGGTGGCTCGCCATCATCGCCTTTGTAGAAAGCTCGGTCTTTCTTGTCCCCGCCGACGTCCTGTTTCTGCCGATGGCGCTTGCCCGCCCCGAACGCGCCTGGCGTTATGCCTTCATCGCAACAGTGGCTTCCGTCCTTGGCGGCATTGCGGGCTGGTATCTCGGCTATCATGCCTACGAGCAGATCGCCAAACCGGTACTCGAGATGTACGGCAAGCTCGACACGTTCGAGCAATTGCGCGGTACAACCAGCGCCGACACCATTCTATTGATGCTGATCACCTCCGGCCTTGCACATCTGCCGCCGATCAAGGTGGTGACGATCCTGTCCGGTGCAGCTGGCATCAATATCTGGCTCTTCATCGCATCGGCCATCGTTGCGCGCGGTGCACGTTTCTATTTTCTCGCCTGGCTGCTGCGCCGTTATGGCGAACCAATCCGCGATTTCATCGAAAAGCGCCTTGGCCTGATCGCAAGTCTCGTGGCTGTCGTCCTGATCGCGCTCTTTTTTGCTGTGAAATATCTTCACGCCTGAGCGGTTCGCCCAAACTCGGTCAAAATAAATTGCTTGGAGACAAGCAAGCAGTTTGCCTTAAGAATAAGAGAGCCTTTTCAAGGAATCCCATATGGCGTTTGCACTCAATAATCCGGTCGGCAAAACACAGGCATGGACCGCAGGCATCATGACCATCGGTCTTGCCGCAACTGTCGGCACGGCACTGGGCTTCGAGCATCTGGCTGGCTTCATGCCCTGCAAGCTCTGCCTCGAACAGCGCACGCCTTACTATATCGGCGTTCCGGTTCTGGCTGCAGCTTGGGTCTCCTACGGCCTGAAATGGCCCCCGATCCTGACGCGCGGTCTTATCCTGATCGGCGCACTCTTGATGACCTTCGGGCTGGCGCTTGCCATCTATCATACCGGCGTTGAACTGAAATACTGGCCGGGACCGGTTGATTGCAGTGCCGCGACAATGAAAGTCACGCTGGATGCAGGCAATCTCCTGAGCGACCTCAATTCGACGCGTCCGCCCGCATGCGACAGCGCGCCGGGCCACTTCCTCGGCCTGTCCTTTGCCGGATGGAACGTCGTCGCAAGCCTGCTCTTTGCAGCTATCGGCTACTACGGCGCTTTTGCGAAAAGTGGGAAGTAAAAGCGGGAAACTATAGGGATTAGGGCTCCAGTTCGACATCCCAGTATAGAAAATCGAGCCAGCTATCGTGCAGATGGTTGGGTGGGAAAAGGCGGCCGTTATTGTGCAAGTCCTGCACAGTCGGCATGGCTGGCTTCTGGCGCGGCCACATATGCGCGACGGCGGGCATCATTCCGCCCTTGCGCAGATTGCATGGTGAACAGGCGGCGACCACATTTTCCCACGTCGTCTCGCCGCCATGGCAACGCGGGGTAACGTGATCGAAGGTCAGGTCATGCGGCGAGCCGCAATACTGGCACTCGAAACGATCACGCAAAAAGACGTTGAAACGCGTGAACGCAGGATAGCGCGGCGGCTTCACATAATCCTTCAGGCAAATCACGCTCGGAACGCGCATGGAGAACGATGGTGAGGAAACGATGTGATCGTATTCCGCCACAATGTTCACGCGTTCGAGAAACACCGCCTTGATCGCATCCTGCCAGGACCAGAGCGACAGGGGATAATAGCTGAGCGGACGATAATCAGCGTTCAGAACCAGCGCGGGCAAGCCACTGGTCGAGACGGTTCTGGGCGAGACGGCAACAGTCAAGGGCGCACCTCCTTCAGAGCAACTCCGAAAAAGGGCGAAATGGCTCTCCATGCGGAATTGCGCTTTCATCGAAGCGCCGCGCGTCCATTTGGGCGCAACAACGACGCTCCAACCTTCCACGCATCGGTCCAAAAATCGAAATCGATTTTTGAAAAGCCCGATGCGTATTCTCAAATAATTAGAGCACCTTTGTGCGCCCCATAGGGCGCACGGCGCTCTAAGGACGGGACTGCAATCAGCAGAAAATCAAGCTTCCGCGAATCGAAATTCCGTCATCAGCCGATGCGGATAATGTAAGCCCGACGTGACAGGATTGTGAAGCGGAAACGCATTTATGCTTCGGGAAACACGCAAGTTTTACAGCAGCATCTATAAAAGTGGCGCCGCTTCACGTCCCTTGATCGCCGCATAATAAGCCCAGAACAATCGCGCCGCCACGCCGCGCCATGGCGCCCAGTCTTCCGTCAGCTTGCGAAGGGCAACAGCATCGGGCCGGATCTCATGGGCAAAGGCGTGGCCAACAGCCGTCTGCAACGCCACATCACCCGCCGGAAACACGTCCGGATGACCGGCAGCAAACAGAAGATAGACCTCCGCCGTCCACGGGCCGATGCCCTTGATGGCCGTCAGTGCCGCGATCGCTTCTTCGGCAGGCAGATCGCAAAGCCCATGCAGGTCGATTGCCCCTTCTGTCAAAGCTTCACTCAAGGCAAACAGCGTTCTCTGCTTGGGACGCGAGAGACCAGCAAAACGCCAAGCCTCCTCTCCGCCCGCAATATAGGTTTCGGGCGTCAGCGGATCGATGGTCTGTTTCAGCCGGGCCCAGATCGCGGCGGCACTGGCCGTCGAAACCTGTTGTGCGACAATGATGGATGCCAGACTTTCAAATCCGGGTTCGGACCGGCGCAGCGGCACCGCATGGGACCGGCTGCGAATATCGGCCAGCCGAATATCAGCGAGAACCAGAGCCTCCAGCCCCGCCTCAATATCGCTCAATGTATCGATCCGCCGCATCGCACAGCCTTTCATTCTCTCGGTGCACAACGTACCAATGGAATCAGATGACATTCAACTGACACCGGCAACTGACATTGAAAACACCATGACCGCACCTGTGTTCCGCTTTGCTCCGAGTCCCAATGGCCAGCTTCACCTTGGCCATGCCTATTCCGCTCTTCTGAACGCAGATATGGCCAAAAAGAGCAACGGGCGCTTCCTGCTGCGCATGGAAGATATCGACACAGCACGCTGTACGCCTGCGCTGGAACAAGGCATTTACGACGATCTCCGCTGGCTTGGCCTGACATGGGAAACCCCTGTGCGTCGCCAGTCGGAACATTTCGGCGAATATCGCAACGCCTTGACCAAACTTGCCGACAAGGGCCTTGTCTATCCGGCCTTCCTCAGCCGGGGCGAAGTTCGCGAGCGGATCGGCGAAGCTTTCGCCAAGGGCAAGGACTGGCCTTCCGACCCGGATGGAACACCGCTCTATCCGCAAAGCGAGCGCGATCTGACCGAAAAGGAACAAATGGAGCGTATCGCCTCGGGCATGTCCTATGCCTGGCGGCTCAATATGGAGAAAGCGCTTGGGGCGCTTGTCGCCGCAGGTGAATCATTGTTCTGGAACGAAAGCGGCGCGGGACCGGATGGCGAGACCGGTCGCGTGAACGCCGATCCAGCGCAATGGGGCGACGTGGTGATTGCCCGCAAGGACACGCCAACCAGCTATCACCTCTCCGTTGTCGTGGACGATGCCTTGCAGGGCATCACCCACGTTGTGCGCGGGCACGATCTGTTTCACGCGACATCCGTGCACCGGCTGCTGCAGAAGCTGCTCGGCCTGCCCGAGCCTCTTTATCACCATCACGATCTGGTGCTGGGCGACGACGGGATGAAACTGTCGAAAAGCCGCCAGGATACAGCGCTCGCATCATTGCGCGAACAAGGCTTTACGCCCGACGATATTCGCGCCAAGTTGTCCCTATAAAAGCTATTTTCGCCGCAGCGTCACAGATGATGTGCCCACGCACCGATTGACGAAAGCACACCAAAGCGGTTCAAAGGCAACATGATAGCTGGCACTGAAGAGTGCCGGCGGTAGATTTGTTTATTTTGAAGGAGGCATAGCCATGGTTTCTCAGAAAGCCGGTAATTACGTTGAGATAGAAGGCTTGCGCGTTGCCCCTGAACTGGTGGAATTTCTGGCCAAGGAAGCTGCTCCCGGAACCGGTGTGGAGCCGGAAAAGTTCTGGAAGGGCTTTGCCGCCATCATCCGCGATCTCGCACCGAAGAACCGCGCCCTCCTTGCCAAGCGTGACGAACTGCAGGCCAAGATCGATGCCTGGTACAAGCAGAACCGCGACGAGGGCTACAGCCAGGCGGATTACCAGCAGTTCCTGAAGGACATCGGCTATCTCCTGCCGGAAGGCGGTGAGTTCTCGGTTTCGACCACCAATGTCGATCCGGAAATCACCCATATCGCTGGCCCGCAGCTTGTCGTTCCGGTGATGAATGCCCGCTACGCGCTCAACGCCGCTAATGCGCGCTGGGGTTCGCTCTATGATGCGCTCTACGGCACCGACGCGATTTCCGATGCCGACGGCGCGGAAAAGGGCAAGGGCTACAATCCGAAGCGTGGCGAAAAGGTCATCGCCTGGGCGAAAAACTTCCTCGATGAAAGCGCGCCGCTTGCCACCGGCAACTGGGCCAATGTCGCCGGTCTCGCCGTCAAGGACGGCAAACTTGAAATCAAGCTGACCGACGGTTCGGCAACGGCGCTGAAGGATGCCAACCAGTTCAAGGGTTATAATGGCGACGCAGCCGCCCCGACCAATGTACTGCTGGCCAAGAACAACATGCATGTCGACATCGTCGTCAATGCGGACCATCCGATCGGCAAGACCGATCCGGCCCATATTGCCGATGTGGTTCTGGAATCTGCCGTCAGCACGATTCAGGATTGCGAAGATTCGATTGCTGCCGTCGATGCCGAAGACAAGGTTGCGGTTTATCGCAACTGGCTCGGCCTGATGAACGGCAAGCTGGAAGACACGTTCGAGAAGAACGGCAAGCAGATGACCCGCCGCCTCAATGGCGACCGCAGCTACAAGGCTGCGGACGGTTCCACGCTGTCGCTCAAGGGCCGCTCCCTGATGCTGGTGCGCAATGTCGGCCACCTCATGACCAATCCGGCGATCATTGATGCCGACGGCCATGAAGTGCCGGAAGGTATCATGGATGCAGCCTTCACCAGCCTGATCGCGCTGCACGATATCGGCCCCAATGGTCGCCACATGAATTCGCGCGAAGGCTCGGTCTATATCGTCAAGCCGAAGATGCACGGGCCGGAAGAAGTGGCTTTCGCCAACGAAATCTTCACCCGGACCGAAGAAATGCTCGGCATGAAGCCGAACACGCTCAAAATCGGCATCATGGACGAGGAACGCCGCACCACGGTTAACCTCAAGGAAGCGATCCGCGCTGCCAAGGAACGCGTCGTCTTCATCAATACCGGCTTCCTTGACCGCACCGGCGACGAGATCCATACCTCGATGGAAGCAGGCCCGATGATCCGCAAGGGCGATATGAAGCAGGCCGCTTGGATCGGTGCTTACGAACAGTGGAATGTCGATATCGGTCTCGAATGCGGCCTTTCCGGCCATGCGCAGATTGGCAAGGGCATGTGGGCCATGCCGGACCTGATGGCAGCCATGCTGGAACAGAAAATCGCCCATCCGAAGGCCGGAGCGAATACCGCATGGGTGCCGTCGCCGACCGCTGCCACCCTCCACGCGACCCACTATCATCAGGTGGATGTTGCTGCCGTTCAGGCAAAGCTGAAGAGCCGTCCGCGCGCCAAGCTCGACGACATTCTGTCGGTGCCGGTTGCAACCCGCCCGAACTGGACGCCGGAAGACATCCAGCACGAAATCGACAATAACGCGCAGGGCATTCTGGGTTACGTCGTACGCTGGGTCGATCAGGGCGTTGGCTGCTCGAAGGTTCCGGACATCAACAATGTCGGCCTGATGGAAGACCGCGCAACGCTGCGCATCTCCGCACAGCACATCGCCAACTGGCTCTATCATGGCGTCGTTTCGGAAGCCCAAGTGATGGAAACCATGAAGCGCATGGCAGCCGTCGTCGACAGGCAGAACGAAGGCGATGCCCTCTATCGCCCGATGGCCGCTGACTTCGACAAGTCGATTGCCTTCCAGGCCGCCTGCGATCTGGTCTTCAAGGGCCGCGAGCAGCCGAACGGCTACACCGAACCAGTCCTGCATCGCCGCCGTCTGGAGCTGAAAGCTCAAGGGTGATTCTTTTCACTTGCAAATGATCGGATACGGCGGGAGAAATCCCGCCGTTTTCTTGTTCAATAAGGTTCTGAAATGACCCTCCTCATCCGCCACGCGACGGAAACCGATCTCCCTGCCCTGCTCGCCATCTATAATGATGCAGTTCAGAACACGCTCGCCATCTGGAATGAAACGCTCGTCGATCTGGAAAACCGTCGCGAATGGCTCAAAGCCCGTAATCGCGATGGCTTTCCGGTGCTGGTTGCCGAGCGTGAAAGTCAGGTCGTTGGCTATGCGAGCTATGGCCCGTTTCGCCCGTTCGAGGGTTTCCGCCATTCCTCCGAACTTTCGATCTATGTGGCAAGCGATGCACGCGGCGGCAGCATCGGACGCGCCCTCCTGACCGAGCTTGTGGAAGAAGCGCGCGAGCGCAAGGTACATGTGCTGATTGCCGGTATCGAAGCGGGCAATGCCGCTTCCATCGCGCTGCATAAATCGCAGGGCTTTGAGGATTGCGGCACGCTGAAACAGGTCGGCCAGAAATTCGGGCGCTGGCTTGATCTTACCTTCATGCAGAAAATTCTTTGATTGAAAAAGGGCCGCTTTCGCGGCCCCTCTCATTAGTTCGGCTGTGGAACCGCAGTCCCGACCGACAGCTCCGTCAGACCGATTTCGCCTTCGACCTGATCGCTGCGGGCCATCAGGTAAAGACCAAGGCCACAGGTCAGGGCAGCGATGAACACCAGATACCAGGCGTGTGCCATCGGATTGACCGCCAGAAGCGACGTCACGATCACCGGCGTCAGACCACCAAAGACTGCATAGGAAACATTGTAGGAAAACGACAGACCCGAGAAGCGAACCGGCGCCGGGAATGCGCGTACCATCACATAAGGCACTGCACCAACCATGCCGACCGAAAGCCCCATCACCGCGTAAAGTGCAAACAGGACCGGCAGGGAAACCGCCGCATAGGTGTAGAACACGAAAGTCGCAACACCGAAGAAAATGCCTGCAACAGCAAAGAAGCGCCCGCTGCCAATGCGATCGACAATCGCGCCTGCGCTCACAGTTCCAAACATCAGGAACAGTGTGCCGAAGCTTGTGGCAGCAAGCGACTGCAAAGGCGTGTAGCCATAAAGTTTCTGCAGGAAAGTTGCGGTCATCAGCGTGGTGACCACGATGCCTGCCGACAATATCCATGTCAGCAGCACCGAAATGATAACGCCATGCATGTGGTTGCGCAGAACAGTGCCGAGCGGCAGCTTATCCTTGAGCAGATGGCTGTTCTTCATCTCGGTGAAGATCGGCGTTTCAGCCAGCCAGCGGCGCAGATAAACGGCAAACAGGCCGAAGATACCGCCAATGAAAAACGGAATGCGCCATGCATAAGCCGCCAGTTCTTCCGGCGTGAAAATCCAGTTGATGGCGGTCGCAATAAGCGAGCCGATCATGATGCCAAGCGTGAGGCCAGAGCACAGGAAACCGCACGCCATGCCGACACGATTGGCAGGCACATGCTCGGCCACGAAGGTCCATGCGCCCGGAACTTCACCGCCAATGGCGGCACCCTGCAACATGCGGAAGACGATCAGCAGGATCGGCGCGCCAACGCCCAGCGTTGCATAGGTCGGCAGGCAGGCCATGGCCAGTGTCGAGATCGACATCAGAAACACCGAGAAGGCGAAGACGCGCTTGCGGCCGAACTTGTCACCGAAATGCGCCAGTACAATGCCACCGATGGGCCGCACCAGATAACCGGCTGCGAAAATACCGAACGTCTGGATCAGCACCAGCCAGTCGGGCATATCAGGTGGAAAAAACAGATGGCCGATGACGCTCGCAAAGAACACGAAAATGATGAAATCATAAAACTCCAGCGCACCGCCAAGGGCCGAAAGGCCGAGCGTGCGGAAATCCTGCCGGTTAAGCGGACGGGGACTGTTGCTTGCGTGGAGATTCGTCGATGCCATCGATTCGATTCTTTTCTGGTGGTTTACGCAGTGGGGCCGATCTTTTCGGGTGGGTTTTAATGCGCCAATTGTGCATGCACTGCAAGGCTTGACTTCCAGATGTCGAAGCCTATTTTAGAACTATTCTAAACTTTGGATTCCCGAAATGCTCAGCCGATTCTTCCGCAACGACCGTCGCCCTTTCGATTCGCTTTCCGAACAGGAAATTCTGGCGCTTGCCATATCTTCCGAAGAGGACGATGCACGCATCTATCTCGCCTATGCCGACGGCTTGCGTGACGAGTTTCCGCAATCGGCGAAAATCTTCGAACAGATGGCGGCAGAAGAACACGGACATCGCGATGCGCTGATCGAACGCCACAAAGCCCGCTTTGGCGACCGGATTCCGCTGATCCGCCGCGAGCATGTCAGCGGCTATTACGATCGCAAGCCGGACTGGCTGGTGCGTCCGCTTGGCATCGACAAGGTGCGTGAAGCTGCATCGGAAATGGAGGAACAGGCCTATCGATTCTATGTCGAGGCGGCCAAGCGCGTCAGCGATGCAGACACCCGCAAATTGCTGGGCGACCTTGCCCAGCAGGAAAAGCAGCATGAAGCCAAGGCCGAGTCACTGGAACACACACTGACGCCGGACGATGTGCAGGATGAGGAGCGCGCCGCCGAGCGCAAGCAGTTCATCCTCACCTATGTCCAACCCGGGCTTGCTGGCCTGATGGACGGATCGGTTTCAACGCTTGCCCCGATCTTCGCCGCCGCCTTTGCGACCCAGGATACCTGGCAGACCTTTCTGGTCGGCCTGTCCGCCTCGGTCGGTGCCGGTATTTCGATGGGCTTCACCGAAGCCATCCACGATGACGGCAAGCTCTCGGGCCGAGGCTCGCCGATCAAGCGCGGCCTGTCCTGCGGCATCATGACGACGCTGGGCGGCCTTGGCCATACCCTGCCCTATCTGATCAAGGATTTCTGGACCGCCACAAGCATCGCAGCGATTCTGGTCTTCTTCGAACTCTGGGCCATCGCCTTCATCCAGAACCGCTATATGGAAACACCGTTCCTCCGCTCTGTGCTTCAGGTGGTTCTGGGCGGTGGCCTCGTGCTGGCGGCAGGTATATTGATCGGGAACGCCTAAACCGTCACAGCATCCTGCGGTCGGGAAATCGGTTCTTCGAAAGTCTCGATCGCAATGCGGCCTTGCCGGGAAACGGTGACAAAACTGTTTGCCGGCACCGCCATCCAGTTGGCGGCTTCACCGTCCAGCGGCTCCGACACCACGCATATGCCGGACGATCCGCCAAGTGTCGCGGTATAAAGCGTCGGCGCGAAAGCATCGGTGGCATAGCGGATCGCGTAAAGCTGATTCCCGTCGGAAAACGCCGCAGTCAGCCGCAGAAATGGCGGCACACCGCCGCGAACTGCTTCCTCGACAACCGTTGCCACCATGCGCTTCATGGCCAGCACTGGATCAGTGTCGAGGCCGAATTCCAGCATCAGCAGGAAGATCAGTTCCGAATCGGTTGCGCCATGCTTCTGGCCATAGACGTCGTCGCTCAGATGGCTTTCCAGCCTGCGACGCAGCCGGTCGAAATGACCGATCTGGCCGTTATGCATGAAGCTCCAGCGTCCGGAAACGAAGGGATGGCAGTTGGAACGGCTGGTCAGCCCGCCGGTCGAGGCCCGCACATGCGCAAGGAAAAGGCGCGACTGAATTTGCCGCGCAAGGCTGCGAAGATTCTGGTCGGACCATGCGGGCAGAATATCCCGATAAAGGCCCGGTTCATCGCGATTGCCATACCAGGCAACGCCGAAGCCGTCGCCATTGGTACGTGTTTTGGCTTCATGCGCATCGTGGCTTTGCGCCACGAGCGAATGGCAGGGAGACGATATGATGTCTTCCAGATAGGTTTCAGGTCCGAGATAGGCGGCCCAACGACACATTTGCGATCCGGTACTTACCGGCCCCGGTTATGCGTCCGCTCATAAAGCTGGCGAACGATTGTGCTCGCCGTCTTCTCGAACAAAAATGGCAAAATTGCATGGATCAGTGCCGCAAAGGCCGCACAAAAAAGCTTGAACGAAAAACGTCCGGCAAAGGCCATATGTTCGAAATAGGTCTCGTCAACCGACTGAGGGTGTTCGGTGAAGAGGCGCGTGATGCGAGTGGTCATTGGAAATACTCCCGTCAATGAGTAAGTTGTTCCCGTTATACGGCGCATATCGCGCCTTTCTGGAAAATCATTCTAGCAAATGCATCTGAGATGAAATCTCAAAATATCCTTGATAATTACTATCTATTGGGACAATCATCCCATCATGAAACCATCACTGGACGAAATTGATCGAAGAATCCTGGATCAGCTGCAAATCGATGGCACCCTGTCCGTTGATTCTCTCTCCGAGCGGGTACACTTATCGCGCAATGCCTGCTGGCGCCGGGTCAAGCGCATGGAGGATGAGGGGATCATCAAGGCGCGCGTCGCTTTGGTCGATGCCGAGATGGCCGGTTGCGGCCTGTCCGTCTTCATTCTCGTACGCACGTCGAGCCACGATCCCGACTGGCTGACGAAATTTCGCGGTGCCATGGGGCGCTTTCCGGAGATCGTCGGAGTTTATCGCATGACCGGCGATCTGGACTACGTGCTTAAGGCGCGTGTTTCCGACGTCAAGGCCTATGACCGGCTTTATCAGCGACTGATTGCCAGCGTTCCCCTGTCAGATGTTTCGGCTTCATTCGTCATGGAAGAGATCAAGGAAACGACCGCCGTGCCGTTGGAGCGGGATTAAATCCCTCGCGGAGGGCAACTCATCGTGTAAAAGCATGATCCTGTGCCGCACTATCATTGCAAAACAGCAAATAGACGGTACACCTTTCATTGGTTTTCACGTATGAGCGTCGCCAATTTAGAGCGCATCCTGAAAAGTGTGAAACGGTTTCAGACAAGATGCGCGATGAAACAATGTTCCGCAAGAAAGGCCCCCTCATGACCGTAGCATCCGCACAAGCGCCAACGCTCGGCATCATCCGCCTCGAACATGCGAAAGGCCTCGAACTCCCGGCCTATGAGACAACGGGTTCGGCTGGCATGGACCTGCGGGCAGCCGTTGCCGAAGATCGCCAGATCGTTCTCCTGCCGGGACGTCGCACGCTGGTGCCGACAGGGCTGATCTTCGAAATTCCCGAAGGTTTTGAAGTGCAGATTCGTCCGCGCTCGGGCCTTGCCTTCAAGAACGGCATCACCTGCCTCAATACGCCCGGCACCATCGATTCCGATTATCGTGGCGAGGTGAAGGTTCTTCTCATCAATCTGGGCGATGACGATTTCCGCATCGAACGCGGTATGCGTATTGCACAGGCTGTTTTCGCACCAGTCGTCCAGCCGAAGATTGAAGAGCGCGCCCAAGTAACCGAGACGGCGCGCGGCGCTGGCGGCTTCGGTTCGACCGGCACGGCATAAACGGACAAATCGCACGAAAAAGCCCGGCTCAGCCGGGCTTTTTTATTGCCGATTTCTTATTGCGTCAGAGCCGCGCGCTGGCAAAGTACGCCAGTAACCTGAACGTCGGCTTGTCCAATCTTGACCCCGAGCATATCCAGCACCCCGAAAAGCAGGCCATCCACCACCGGGCCCAAAGGCGTTAGCAAGGTGCCTAGGAGCTGGGTAAGCCCACTCAAGGGCAGAGGCAAAGGCAGCAATCCTATCAAAACGACCTCGAGATCAAGCCCCTTTACCAGCCCGACAAAAAGCGACCCCACGAGCTGGTTGGTCCCCACGGTTTTGATCCGTTTGGCGGCAATATCGGCAGGAGTAAAGGTCACAATTTCCTGCTTAGGATTGCCAAGCGGCAATTCAACACGTCCGCGAAGCTCGGCTATGTCCAGAGGTCCCAATTTCACTACGGCGATCGCCGTCTTCTTGACGGTCGGCGTTTTGCTGAAATTCTTCATCAAATCGATATCGGTATCGCCAAGATAGACACCGGCCACGCCCGGTTTAACACCAAGTTTTACCGTGGCACTTCCGGGTCCCTGCGGGCAGCTTATACTTTTGAGTTCGGCTTCACCGCTCGCCACGTCAATAAAGATCGGCACGTGAACATTGGCCAGATAGGAAACAATACCGTTATTGCCGACCTCAAGTTCCAGAAGCAGGCGTATCTGTGCAGTGCGGACCAAAGCACCTACCCCTCCAACAGTGAAGAACGGGGTCTTTTGTGCTGGCTCTCCAACGGCAATGTCCAGTTTAAGCGTAAGCACACCAGGCAAGCTTAGCCCAGGACCAAGCTTGATTTGATTGTTTCCCCCCAACATTGCCGCTGCGGTTATCATCTGCAGCACGTTAGCGGTGATATTGTAGTTATTAGATGATCCGAGCGATGCGTCGGCTATTGATCCAAGGCCTAGCAATTTTCCAACCGGTAGCTTCGTGTTAAGCGCACCGGCGTTCTACCCGAGAAGGGTCAGAGCAGCCTTTGCTGCTGGATTACTCGTTGTGACCTCCGCCATAACGCTTGCCAGCATCCCGACTGAAACATCCGTGTTTAGCAGCTGGTTATAGGTCCCGGCCGTCAATCCCACCTTTGGAGCCAGCTTGTCCAGAAAGCCGAGCAGATTGATATCGGTTGCCGCGAGTGCATTGTAATCAACAAGCTTCAGATTGAGGGTGGTCCCCAACAAGCCACCGAGAAGTCCGTTCAACACACTCTGATCGGTATTCAGGCTCAACAGTCGCGAACCGATCGAAAATGCCGCCTCCGCCTTTGTCGCCGCCATGCCGGTCGCGCCAAGTGCGGGCCGATTGATGAATGCCTGTCCGAAATAGAGATTGCCCGGACGCGCCAGCCGGACGCGAACCGCATCGGGACTGGTGCCGCCGGCGACAAAACGCTTCTCAACCGCACGACTTTTATCGGGGAAATAATTGCCCTTCTCCACCCAGACACGCGTCTTGTTGTCGGTCTTTCCGTTGACGACGGACGGATCGTAAGCGCCGGTCATCAGCACCGGATCAAGACCGTTCGCCCGTAATTGCCGCAGTACCGCATCATTAGCTTGCGAAAGGGAAGCCGCACCGGCAACGGCGGCAAAATCCGCCATGCTCTGCAGCTGGCGCCGCTCCAGAAACAGCGAACTTGTGTCCACGCTGAAAGCCGCCACCGCCAGAAATATGGGGGATACCAGCGCCGCCATTGTCGCCAGATTGCCGCCCCGCGCACGCAGGAAACGCGATACCAGACCCCGCATATCGAATACCCCCACCCTGTGTCAGATTCCGCCAAGCCTTATCGTCGATGCCCTTGTAATGGTCGTGTCTGGAAGCGGCAGCCCCGTCATCAGGTTCCAGATCGGCAGGTTTTGCACATTGTAGCGGATCGTCACCGTGAACTGGTTCGGATCGGACTGGGCATTGTCGACACTCACCTGCATCTTGGCTGGATCGATCAGTGAATATTTTGCCGCGTTTTTCTGGATGTAGGTTGTCGCCAGCGTCAACCGCTCCGGGGGATCGATACCCGCCAGCGCCGTCCGCGTGGCATCTGCCGCAAGCTGCTGGACGGCATTCGCCACGCCCAGATAAAGGCCGAAGGCGATCATACCCATCAGGATCAGAAGAAAAACCGGCGCCAATATTGCGAATTCGACCGCTGCCGTGCCGCTTTTATTTCGCTTGAAAAATAACAATGAAGGTATTCTTCGATGCAGGTTTGAAAACCTGTCCGATATGAATAAAAACCTTTTTCGCCCCATAATAAGGTAAGCCATTTGCCCTCCCGTCAAAGAGCATTGAAACCTTATTCCCATGTCAATTCGAAGCAACATGCATCATGCATGCGCCGACCATCCGCCTTTGCGGACAGGTCACGTTTTAAATTCTTCCATCTACTTTCAGATGTGATTTCCCGATCTTATTTAATCAGGAGATAATTTAAGAACACTTAATTACTTTAAGAATCCTGTTTTATTTTGCGACTTCCAAAAGAATAACTGCAAGTTGTATATTGGTGCCAACTTGGTTCTCTTCATCGCTTGCTTTCGCACCATGACCGGAAGGAACCAGAGGCATCCATCCCTTTGTGTCACCAACAATTATTGCATGACAAATAATTAAGATGAAATCCTGAGCGGAGAAGCATAGATATCCCGTTAGCAATCCATAGTGGGCAAGTATTGTCTCGCTTTGGTTGTATGCGACAGAGAATTGGCGGGACATATTGATAAATCTCCGGAGATCGGAGGTTCTGAAAGTTAGAGGGTTTGACGGTGCTTACATCTTCCGATTCTTCCAAAACCGGGCAGCGAACAGCACCTTCGCAGAAGCGCGCGCGCAGCAAGGCGCGCCGCTGGTGGCTCTGGCTTCCCGTCGCGGCAATCGTGGCCGGCGCGGGCTGGTATTTTTACGGCTCTGGTGAAGCTGGAGGCCAGAAAACGAGCTATCTCGCCGAAACGGTCACGCGCGGCGATATCGAAAACGCGATTACCGCTGTCGGCACACTCAGCGCGCTGCGCAGCATCAATGTCGGCGCGCAGGTTTCGGGCCAGCTCAAAAGCGTGAAAGTCGAAGTCGGCGATCAGGTCAAGCAGGGCGAGCTTATCGCCGAAATCGATCCATCGCCCTTTGAGAAGAAGGTGGAGATATCAAGCGCCCAGCTCGACAATCTCAAGGCACAGCTTCTCAGCAAGCAAGCTCAGCTTACCCTGAAAAAGGCCAATGCGGCACGCCAGCGCTCGCTTCTGGCCACACGCGGCGTATCGCAATCCACCGTCGATCAGGCTGATGCCGACCTCGCCATGGCCGATGCGGATGTGAAGGCGCTCGGCGCGCAAATCCGCCAGCAGGAAGCCCAACTTGCCAGCGACAAGGTCGATCTCGGCTACACCAAGATTTACAGCCCCATGGAAGGCACGGTCGTCGATCAGGCCGCCAAGGAAGGCGAAACGCTGAATGCCGTGCAGAGCGCGCCGACCATTGTTACCGTGGCCGATCTCAAGGTCATGACGGTGGAAGCGCAGGTTTCGGAAGCCGACATCGGCAGGCTGAAACCCGGAATGCCGGTCTATTTCACCCTGCTTGGCCAGCCGGAGAAGCGCTTTACCGGCACGCTGCGCCAGATCAAGCCGACGCCTGCGACCGAGAACAATGTCGTGCTCTATTATGCACTGTTCGACGTTCCGAACCCGACCGGCGAGCTGATGATCAACATGAGCACACAGGTCTATTTCATTCTCGATGAGGCGAAGGACGTGTTGATCGTCCCCTCGTCGGCGCTGAACTACAAGCGCAAAGGCCCCCAGAACCAGAGAGGCAAGCCGCAGATTTCGGTCAAGGTCGTCAGCGACAACGGTTCGATCACCGAACGCCAGGTTCAGATCGGCGTGCGCAATCGCGTGCAGACAGAGATCAAAAGCGGCCTTGAGGAAGGCGACAAGGTCGTCGTCACCAGCGCGTCCAGCGGAGCTGAAGCCGCGGCAGGACAGCGTGGCCGCAGGCCCGGCATGCGCCTGTTCTGATGAGCCGTCTCATGACCGAAAATCCCGTAACTGACACGCCCCTCATCAGACTGGATGATATCCGCAAGACCTATCACAATGGCGACCTTGCTGTTGAGGTGTTGCACGGCATCACGCTCGATATTCAGGCTGGAGAGTTCGTCGCGATCATGGGCGCGTCGGGCTCCGGCAAATCGACGCTGATGAACATTCTGGGCTGTCTCGACAGCCCGAGCGGCGGACAATATCTGCTCGACGGCGAAGACGTCTCGACACTGGATGCCGATGCGCTGGCAGCATTGCGTCGCCGAACCTTTGGCTTCGTCTTCCAGAGCTACAACCTCATCTCGACCTCGACCGCGCAGGAAAACGTCGAAGTGCCCGCGATCTATGCAGGCCTGCCCGCATCGGAGCGCCATGCGCGTGCCGCCGAACTGCTCAACTCGCTGAAACTCGGTGACCGCCTCGATCATCGCCCGAACCAGCTTTCCGGCGGCCAGCAGCAGCGCGTTTCCATCGCCCGTGCACTCATGAATGGCGGGCGCATCATTCTTGCCGACGAGCCGACAGGCGCACTCGACAGCCAGAGCGGCGAAGATGTGATGGAACTGCTGCGCTCCATGCACGCGCAGGGTCATACCGTCATCGTCATCACACATGCCCGCGAAGTGGCCGAACGCGCCGACCGGCTGATCGAAATCCGCGACGGCCAGATCCTTTCGGATACGGTAAAACGAGCTATTCCCGATACGCAGGCGCCGTTCCGGTTGCGGGAGAGCCTTGAAGGCAGTTCCGCCCGCATCGCCGATATTTCGGAAGCGGTGAAGATGGCGATGCGCGCCTTGCGGGCCAACATCTTCCGGACGATCCTTACCCTCCTCGGCATTATCATCGGCGTCAGTTCCGTGGTGACGATGCTCGCCATCGGCACCGGTGCGCAAAACTCGATTCTCGACCGCATCAATGCGATGGGCACCGATCTCATTCTGGTACGTCCGTCCATGGCAGGCTTCCGGGGAACAGGCTCGATAGCGACACTGGTTCCCGAAGATGCCACCGCCATTCTGGAACTGCCGAACATCAGAACCGCGGTCCCCGAAGTCACCGGCACCGTGACGCTGCGGCGTGGCAATGTCGACTACCAGTCACAGGCAAACGGCACTGTCCCTGCCTTTTCCGAAGCCAAATCGTGGAAGGTTGCCACCGGCGACTTCATCAGCCAGAGCGATCTGGACAACTATGCGCCGGTCGCAGTGCTGGGTAAAACGGTCGTCAACACCCTGTTCCCCGACGGCAGCAATCCCATCGGCCAATATATCCTGATTCAGAAGATTCCCTTTCAGGTGATCGGAACCCTGGAGCCAAAGGGTGCAGGCTTTGGCGGCTCGGATCAGGACGACGTGGTGATAGTGCCGCTTTCCACCGGCAATCTGCGGCTGTTCGGCCAGAAATACGTGCGCACCATCACGGTGCAGGTGAAGGATTCCGACCTCATCAACACGACGCAGGAACAGATTCAGGACCTGCTCGACCAGCGCCACAAGAAGCAGGACACGATGATAACCAACATGTCCTCCATCCGCGAGGATGCGACGGCGATGGGCAATACGATGACGCTGTTTCTGGGGTCGGTCGCAGCAATCTCGCTTCTGGTCGGCGGCATCGGCGTCATGAACATCATGCTGGTAAGCGTGACGGAGCGCACCCGCGAGATCGGCGTGCGGATGGCGACCGGCGCAAGACGGCGCGATATTCTGCTGCAGTTCATTACCGAAGCGCTGACCGTCTCGGCAATTGGCGGTGCATTTGGCGTCGTGATCGGACTGGGCGCTGCTGCCGTCGCAGGCTGGGCCGGGCTTTCAGTCGGCTACAGCTTGGGACCCGTCCTGCTGGCCTTCGCCTGTGCTTTCGCCACTGGCCTGATCTTCGGTTTCCTGCCTGCGCGCAAGGCTTCTCGCCTGCTCCCGGCTGTGGCACTGTCTTCTGAATAGAAAAACACTCATTGGGAGGCAGTGCAGCGATGATTCTCCTGAAGCGAGGCCTCTCCGTCGCAGCCATAGCGCTCGCTGCTATAGCTGCGCTGACGCAGCCCGGCCGCACGGAGACCTGCAACCGCCAAACCTTTGAAAGTACAAACTACATCATCTGCGATGCAAAGGCGGACGGCACAGGCTTGCATCTGTTCTGGAAAAATTCCGACGATGAGCCCTATCGCAATTT
Source organism: Ochrobactrum sp. WV_118_8 (assembly GCF_039631535.1). NCBI lineage: Bacteria > Pseudomonadati > Pseudomonadota > Alphaproteobacteria > Hyphomicrobiales > Brucellaceae > Ochrobactrum > Ochrobactrum sp. WV_118_8. Next base: position 2,694,249 of record NZ_JBDIUZ010000001.1, read on the forward strand.
TTCGAAAATAGCCGACGCTGCCGCAAGCCGCGGTGAGACACTGGTTTTCGCGCTCAATGCCGGAATGTATCAGCCTGATTTTTCGCCGATGGGTCTCTACGTCGAAAATGGCCGTGAGCTTCGCCCGGCAAGCAAGACGACACCTGTTCGTGGGTCCGGGCCCGTACCGAACTTTTACAAGAAGCCGAACGGCATCTTCTACCTCGGCGACAAGGGTGCCGAAATCCTGCCGACAGGCCGTTTTCTGAAACAAAAGATCAAGCCGCAACTGGCCACCCAGTCCGGGCCGATGCTGGTTATCCGCAACCGGATCAATCCGATTTTCATCGTCGGCTCAACCGACAAGACCCGGCGCAGCGGTGTCGGCATTTGCAGTGGCGGCGCGATCCGATTCGCGGTCAGCGAAGACGCGGTCAATTTCCACGATTTCGCAAAATTGTTTCGAAACCATCTCCAATGCCCCAATGCCCTGTTTCTCGACGGCGGTGGCGGCGCTGGTATTTACGTTCCAGCGCTGGGACGGAATGATGTCTCGTGGCACGGCGGTTACGGCCCGATCTTCGGGTTGATCGAATGAGGGCGGTCAAATTTCCGAATCATCGAGAATGCGGGAGAGCGTGCTTCGTCCGAGCATGCTCATGGCCGGATTGCTGACACGATAATACCAGACCAGCCCCATCGCCTGTTGAAACGCCCAGGCCGCGCCGCGTTTCCATTCGAAATCACCAGATTGAAGATGCTTGCGCAGAATATTGCGTCGCTCCCTATCGAAAAGATGCCAGGCTGCGACAAGGTCCAGCGCCGGATCGGCGGGTCCGAAGCCACCGCTATCGAGCACACCGACCAAATGTCCGTCGCGCGCAAGGAGGTTTCCCGGAATGAGATCGCAATGGCTCATTACGTCAGCACCACTGGATGGCAATGCGCGCAGTTGCTTCCATTTCCAGCGAAGGCGCGCTACATCCAGCAGGCCTTCGCTGTTCCTGAAACACGTCTCAATCCACTCATCATGATCCGTCAGATCGCCGCCTCTGCCAGTTCCTGAAAAAGAACGGCCTTTGGTATCGGCCAGACGAAGTGAAGCAATGAGATTTGCAATATCCAGCGCAAAATTGTTGGAAGTGGAAAGCCCATCAGGCGTGGCAACATCCCCTTCAATCCAGCTCTGCATCATCCAGGGCATGGGATAGTTGCGAGCGGGGTGGCCGATGCCCATTGGCTGAGGCGCCGGTACGGGCGAATGTTGTGCAAATTCCGCCATGGCAGCAGCTTCGTTCCGCAATATCTTTGCATATTCAGCCGGGTTCGTTGCCTGTAGGGGAAATCTTGCAGCGATATTCGATCCGACGCGGAAAATTGCGTTGACCGTACCCGTCATCTCCAGCTTCTCCACCTTCTCGCGACCATATTGTGGGAACTGGTCGGCGATCAGCACACGCACGAGGTCGGCATCAATATGAAGTTGGTCTGGATGCATCATGTCCCATCGATAGGACCGTGGGGCGGCAAAGGCAATGCGATCCATAGTTTGCCATGGACAAAACAAAGGCCGATCTGATTTTCAGACCGGCCTTTCAGATAACACATTCTGCATTGCTTACTTGAACAGCAGCGGCAAGGTGATTGGCATACGCGCCTTGGCAATGGCTGCCGGCGGGGCAGGCACAGGCGAAGCTCGACGCGCTGCTTCAAGTGCAAGCTGATCAACCTCCGAATTACCGGACGAACCGGCCAGCTTGACCGAAAGCACGTTGCCAGACGGATCAATCACAAAGTTGATGACCACGCGTCCTTTGGCGTTGCGTGCCTTGCGCTGCATGAAACGCGTGTTACGCGCCATATGAGCATTCATCTTCGCCTGCCATTTGTTGGAGGCGACGCCCGCCGACGCAGAATTCTCGCCACGACGGTTCGCAGCAGCCTTCTCGCCCGCATCTGCATCCATGCGCGGCGCAGCAGCCTGACGGGTTTCTGGCGCCTTCTCGGCCTTCTTGGGCTTGGGCTTCTCGACCTTGGGTTGCTTCGGCTTTTCCGGTTTCGGCTTCTCAACCTTTTTCGGTTCTGGCTTCGGCTCCGGCTTGGGTTCCGGTTTCACTTCCGGCTTTTCGACCGGCAACGGAACAGCCACTTCGGGCTTTTCTGCCTCGACCACATCCGGAATGACTTCTTCCGGTTCCTGAACGGCCTGTGGTTCCGGCTCAGGTTCGGGCGGTTTCACCTCTTCCGGTTCAGGTGGTGTCGGTTCTTCCTGCACCGGTTCTGGCTGCGGGGCCGGTTCCGGCTCTGCCTGTTCCTGCGGTGCTTCAGCCGTTTCCGGCTGGGCTTCTTCCGCAACCTGTTCTTCCATCGGCGCTTCCGGCTCCGGCGCAAGTTCCACCACCATGGCGGCAACCTGCGAACCGTCAGGCTGATCCTGCTCCTGCGCCATATGGATGGCATAGGCACCGGCAGCATGAACGGTCAGAACGAGAATACCCGCACCGAGCCAGCGCCCCGCATCATGCCAAAAGGAATGATGATGAGTGTCAGCCGAAGCCACCTTTACAGGAGGATGGTCGGGCGGAAGTGCGTTCATTGCGCTGCTCCCTGCGCTGCGGGAGTTTGCGAGGTGGGGGCCGGTTGCGCAGGCACACTGGCAGGTGCGGCTCCGCTCTGATCCGCACCGACGGTTTCAAGACCGACCAGTGCAATCTTCAGATAACCGGCTTCCCGCAGAAGATTCATCACACGCATCAATTCGCCATAGCCGACATTCTTGTCGGCGCGCAGGAAGATACGCGCTTCCTTGTTTTTTTCGGACAGACCGTCCAGCGCCACACCAAGGCGCTCGCGGGCAACGGTGTCATTGCCGACACTGATGCTGAGATCGTCCTTCAGGGTCACATAAAGCGGCTTGTCGGGACGGGGTGCAGGCGCTGCCGTCGAGGCAGGCAGATCCACCTTCACATCCACAGTCGCCAGAGGCGCTGCCACCATGAAAATGATGAGCAGAACCAACATGACGTCGATGAATGGCGTCACATTGATCTCGTGGTTCAGCTCGAGATCGTCACCGCCGCCTTCGCGAACTTTACCAGCCATGGCGCCTACTCCGCTGCGTGCAGCGTGCCTTCACGCACACCGGCCGTTCTGAAATCCAGATCGCGGCTGACAAGGCGCTCGACCCCTGCCGAAGCATCGGCCAGCAGCGACCGGTAGCCGGTGATGGAACGGGCGAACACATTGTAGATAACCACAGCAGGGATAGCTGCGACGAGACCGATGGCAGTTGCAAGCAAGGCTTCGGCAATACCCGGCGCCACGACGGCGAGGTTCGTCGTCTGCGCCTGGCTGATATTGATGAACGAATTCATGATGCCCCAGACCGTGCCGAACAGACCGACAAACGGCGCAACCGAACCGATGGTCGCAAGAATGCCAGTACCCTTGGAAAGACGGCGTCCGGCCTTGGCCTCGATACGCGACAGGCGCGAGGAAACACGCTCCTTGAGGCCTTCGCCACCGGCGCGCGCCAGCGCAGGACCCGACAAGCGCACCTCATCTTCTGCAGCACGGACCAAAACTGCACCCGGTCCCTTTGCACCGTCCAACGCATGGACTGCTTCGGCAAGCGTTGCCGAATGACCGATAACTTTCAATGCCTTGGTAGCACGGCGGCGCGCACCGGCCAGTTCAAGCGTCTTAGCGACCCAGACCGTCCATGTGGCAAGCGAAGCGATCGCGAGACCAATCATCACAGCCTTCACGACCCAGTCGGCAGCCATGAACATGCCCCATGGCGAAAGATCGTGCGGGAGGATCAAACCGTTCTCGCTTTCGACAGGTGCAGCAGCAGGCGCAGCTGTCTGGGACTGGATCAGTTCAGGCGAAGGTGCCGTAGCCGGTGTGGTTGCTGCCGGGGCAGACGCTCCCGGTTCGTTCGCAGGCGCCGGAGCAGCGACAGGCGCTGTATTGGCTGGTGCGGAACTGGAAGGCGCCTCTGCGGCGGGGGCGGCCGGGGCATTCGTCGATGGGGTTACGTCCTGGGCCAATGCAGAAGCCGCACCCAGCAAGCCGATGCCCATCGCCGCAGCCATGAAGCCTTTTCGCCAGAAACCAGTCATTTTGATCGCCTTTTGATTGTTCAAATCCGCGAGCACATGACTAAACCCTCATGCAGGCCGTCGCGCCGCTTGTTGGGCCTCTTCTTAACTCCCAATAACATGATGGCGCAAGTCATGTTTTCATTTTAAGGGCATTTTCGTCTTGCAATCCAAGGATTAGCGAACATTTTTCGCCTCTCGGCTTTTTGCCAGTTGCACATTCGTGCCAAATCAGACCTGATATGGTTAACCGCAGCGCTTGAGGATTGGATTTAAGAACAAATTCCGGGTGCTCGGGAGGAAATGCAATTTCGGCCAAGCCGGAATCCGGAGGACACGCCTATGATGCTCAAGGATATCCAGACACTTGAACATGCGGCCCGTACTGCAATGGCAGGAAATGATGATCCGCTGCCGGTACAACAGCGTTCGCTGAAGCCATCACATGTAGGACTGGCCTTTATCATGCTGGCCGGTGCGGCTTACCTGATACTGGCCTGATGCTGGCTTGAGCCAGAAATTTTCAACTCAAAAGCGTTGTTTGCCCCATTTTTGCCACTGAAAAGACGCGGGTTTCACAATTTTGACGTTTGAATAACACAGATTTTGAGCGGAACGGAAACCGTTTCCCCTCGTTTTTTCTCCTGTAGACGGTGAGATTGCCTCTCGCCTTCGGTTTGCCTTAATTACCGACAGGAGTTTCCATGAAAAGACTTCTCGCCTCGACGGCTCTTGCCGCGCTGATTGCCTTGCCCGCCTTCGCGCAGGGTGGTTCACCGATCTTCTCCGACGAGAAACAGGAAAAGCCGATTGCCAGCGAGAACGGATATTTCGTGGCGTCCCCCGGCCAGCTTCTGGTGTCAGGTTTCATCGGACAGGCGGTTTATAACGGCCCATCCAACGATGCCGCGAATATCGGGACGGTCAATGACATGATCCTCGGTGCCGATGGCAGTCCGCAGGCGGTGGTGATCGGGGTCGGCGGCTTTCTCGGTGTCGGGGAGAAGAATGTCGCAATCGGCTTCGATCACGTGTCATGGGTGGTTCGTGAAGACGGCAAGCGCTGGCTGATCGTGGACGCCACCAAGGAACAGCTCGAAAAGGCGCCGGCATTCGACCGCAGCGCAGCTTTCGAAGCAGATGGCGTACCGCGCGCCGAACCGCCAGCCGCCGAAAAGACCATTACCACGCAGAAGGCGGACAGGATCATGCCTGATGGCATGAAGCCGGTTCCCTCCGAGGGACTAAGTGCGGACAAGCTCATCGGAGCCACGGTTTTCGGTGCGGATGAAACGAAGATCGGAACGGTCGGCGATGTCCTGATGACCGCCGACGGGCAGACAGAGGCATTCGTTGTCGACGTGGGCGGTTTCCTTGGCATCAATTCCAAGCCGGTGGCCGTTTCCATCGCCAATCTCGACGTTGCGACCGGCAAGGACGACAAGCTGAACGTCTTCACGCAGTTCACCAAGGAACAGCTGCAGGCACAGTCCGCCTATTCGGACGAAGCCTACAAGAAGGACCCGGAAGGCACGATCCTTCATGGCGAAGCGGAGTAAGGCTTCACGATATTTGCGGAGGCATTATCTGTAGTGCTTCCGCACTTTCCCGCCATTTACCCTGCCATTTACCATGACTTGCAACAACCGGCTGGTCTTGTTGCCGCTGATGGCTTGGCATGCAACCATTAAGCCAGCCGCACGTTATCCAAACGATAACCAGAGACTGAACAGGAGAGCTGATATGGCGCGTGCATCCGCGAAAACGAGCAAGATCGAAGAAAAGATCGAGGAAGCGCTGACCGATGCCAGCACGGAAGACCTGCAGGCCCAGGTCGAGCAGCTGAAGGAAGATATCGCTGCCATTGCGGCAACACTTGCCAATCTCGGTTCGCAGACCGTCCGCGACGCAAAACGCAGCGCGAAGGAAACCTACAAGAGCGCTTATATTCAGGGCGAGGACGCCATCGACGATTTGCGCAACAAGGCGCAGGATGTTGAAGCCCATCTGACGGCAACGGTGCGCGAACGCCCGATTGCCGCACTCGCCACTGCACTCGGCGTCGGCTATCTGCTGGCCCTGCTCTCGCGCCGCTGAGGCGGATCATGCTGAAAGCTCTCATGCCCCTATTGTCTGCGATGGCAGGCGAAGAACTGAAATTCGTCGCGGGTCAAACGAAACGTGCAGCGATTTTCGGTGCGGCCATCGCCGTCTTCGCAATCATCGCGATCACCTTTTTCTGCGTCGCCGCCTTTCTGGCGCTGGCGCAGAACTATGGCGGGCCGCTGGCGGCTCTCATTCTGGCTGCATTGTCGCTGATCGTGGCGCTTCTCATTCTCGCAGTCCTGAAAATTCAGGCTGCGTCCGAGGCCAAAAAGCGCAAGCAGAAAATGGAAGCGGACAAATCGGCGATGGTTGCAGCCGCAGCAATCGCGACCGTGCCTGCCATCCTCAAACGACCCATACTCGCTGCCGCCCTGCCGCTTGCAGGCATTGCTCTGGTCTCGCTGCTTTCTGACAAGAAAAAGCGCCCGCCGCAGAGCTGATAGCTTCACGCAAACGCAAAAACGCCGGCTTCAAGCCGGCGTTTTGTTTTCCGCCTTCACCACCAGCTTTATTTGCCAACCGGCATTTCGCCTTCTTCGGCTAGTGCTCTCATGAATCTAGTGGATTTTTCGAGTTTGACGTTTGAAACGAGATTCGTATCGGACGGGTATCAAACGTCAAATTCAATCCACTAGCGACGACAAGCGGACAATCACTCTGGTTCCGACACCATCATCGGTCTTGCAGTAGACGGGCTTTTCGCCGAACTGCATGCAAAGCTGTTCGATCACCAGCGTACCGAGACCGTTCTTCTCGCCGGATTTCTGCTGGTTCTTGTCGAAGCCCACACCGTCATCTTCCACGACCAGCACCGGGATAGCATCTTCACCCGGCTTCAGGCTGATCCGGATATGCCCTTCCGGACGTCCCTTGAAAGCATGCTTGATCGCGTTGGTGACAAGCTCGCCCAGAATGATGCCAATTGTCGTCACATCGCGCGCCTTCAGATCAAGCGGCGCGAAATCGGTCGAAAATTCGATCTTGCGATCCTGACCGATAGCGGTTCGGATATCGTTGATGACGGTTCCGAGAAAATCGTCGACGCGGGCCGATTCCATATCCTCGCCGAGACGCAAGCGCCGGTGCGCTGTCGATACCGTCTGGACGCGATCGCGAGCGGCGGCGAGAGCCGCGCGAGCATCCTCGCTGCGCGTCTGCCGCATCTGAAGGCCAAGCAGGGATGAAACGGTGGCCAATGAATTGCCGATGCGATGATTGGTGTCCTGCAGCAGAAGCTCGACCCGCTGGCGCTCCCGCTCGGCGATGCGGCGCTCGTGCTCAAGCTCGGCGGTCCGTTCCTGTACACGCTGTTCCAGCAATTGCTTTTCCGAACGCAGCGCCGTTTGCCCCTCGAACATCGACCGCGCATAACGCTGAACCCGGCTGAACAGCAGAAGCGCCAGCATGGCAGCTGAAGCCAGTGCCACGATAGACGTCGCCGTCATCCAGTAGCGCATGCGGTTGATCCGCTTGTTGCGTTCAAGAAGCTGTTGTTCTTCCGCATCGATGAACTGTGTGACTGTATTGGCAAGCTGATCCATCAGCACCTTGCCCTCATCGCCGCGCACTTTTTCAACCGCTGCCGCCACATCACCCGACTGGGCAAGATTGACCGTCTCGCGCACATCTTCCTGTTCGCGTTCGACCAGCGCGCGGATCTGCTGAACCCGCGCATCCTGCAGCGGGCTCTGGTCTGTCAGGGCTTCGAGGTCGGCAAGCGTCTTGTCGACGCTCAGAATCGTGTTGCGATACAGATCGAGATAAGTCTCATCCAGCGTCAGAAGATAGCCGCGACGGCTCATCTCGATATTGCTGGCAAGGCGCGCAACCTTGTCGACCTGCTGGCGCAAGGCATAATTGCGGGAAATATCGACGACCTGATGATTGACCCCGGACGACAGAAACAACGTCATGATGGCCGACAGCAGCACAAGGCCGAGCGAAACGATAACCGCAACCGGCTTCGATGACGATTGAAGCAGTTTTTGCAACAAGGCTGATGGCAAGAACGCAACCCACAAACAAACGATCACTTTGCCGACAGGAAATATCAGCAGCTGCTAACCTACAAGTGGCAGGATAAAAAGCAATCGTTGTGGGCGAAAACAGGCGAAGGTTTGAGGTTTTAGCGCGATAAGCCCCCCTTTCATGGGAAAGAGGGGCAATTGATCAAGTGTTATGCAAAGCTTCTCAAGGTCGCCCGCGATGAATCGGCATCCGGACCGTAGTCGCCTTCGCCTTCGATCTTGAGGATTTCCTGCAAGCGCGTGCGAGCACGGCTGACACGGCTCTTGATCGTGCCGACAGCACAGCCGCAGATTTCCGCAGCTTCCTCATAGGCAAAGCCCGAAGCGCCGATCAGAATGATCGCTTCGCGCTGATCGTCGGGCAATTGCTCTAATGCTGCGCGGAAATCCTGCAGATCAAGCGTACCATATTGCGAAGGATGCACGGCGAGCTGTTCGCTGAACACGCCATCCGTGTCCTGCACTTCGCGGCCACGCTTGCGCATCTGCGTGTAGAATTCATTGCGCAGGATGGTGAAAAGCCAGGCCTTCATATTGGTCCCCATTTCAAAGGACTCCTGCTTGGCCCATGCTTTCATGATCGTATCTTGTACGAGATCATCCGCCTTGTCGTGCTGTCCAATCAGCGACACCGCAAAGGCGCGCAGGCTCGGCAGCGATGACAGAAGCTCTCGCTTGAACTGTGCATTACTCTCAACCGACGGACCGGGTGCTGTGTTCACGCATACTCTCCTGTTCAGCCTGATCGAGTTTTTGGAGAAGATCGAGGAAGCGATCCGGGATCGTCTCATCCTGTATCGAGGTGTACAGTGCCTTTAGTTTCAATCCGACTTCACAATTTGGTCCTAGTATATCCTTCTGAACGCGACGGGACGACCTGACCCCGGCTCCGTTCATGTGAAGGTTCTCTTTTTCTGCCATATCTTGATCGTTCCGGGCTAAATGCCCTACCCTAGTAATCTAAGCCCCTGCTTGTCCGGGAAATGCGCGGCTTACCAAAAAGTTCCCTAATATATCTCCCAATCTCGGAACTTTTTTCAAAACGCCCCGTTTAGAGTACCATAATGCTGCGCTCAAAGCATGGGCGGGAGGGTTCTAGAACCGTGTCCGCCAATGTGCATTCAATGAACGAAAGCGGCAGTTGAGGAGTTGCAATACCATGACGTTATCGACGCGTATCGCGCCGCATCTTCCCTATCTCCGTCGTTTTTCTCGTGCTCTTACCGGCTCCCAGGCTTCCGGCGACGCTTATGTTGCGGCTGCCCTTGAAGCCCTGATTGCCGATGTGAGCATTTTTCCGGACGCCTCGTCCGACCGGATCGGCCTCTATCGCCTTTTCTGCGATCTTTATAAGACGGCCTCGGTTCGCGTACCGGAACCAGCATCGGAATTTGCATGGGAACAGCAGGCTGCAAGAAATCTTTCGCATATCGCGCCCCTTCCGCGACAGGCATTCCTGCTTGTGGCGGTGGAAGGTTTTTCCGACAAGGAAGCCGCCGAAATTCTCGAACTGGACGATGCTGAACTGAGCCGTGTTCTCTCGGCTGCATCGACCGAGATTTCGCGTCAGGTGGCAACGCGCATCATGATTATCGAGGACGAACCGCTGATCGCGATGGATATCGAGCAGATGGTAGAAAGTCTCGGCCATGAAGTCGTCGGCATTGCGCGCACCAAGGATGAGGCCCTGGCGCTCTACAAACAGGAAAAGCCGCGTATGGTTCTGGCTGATATCCAGCTGGCCGATGGAAGCTCGGGCATCGATGCAGTGAATGAAATCCTGCAGAACGACACGATCCCGGTCATTTTCATCACCGCTTTCCCGGAACGTCTGCTGACGGGCGAGCGCCCGGAACCGACCTTCCTCGTCACCAAGCCGTTCAATCCGGATATGGTGAAGGCGCTGATCAGCCAGGCACTCTTCTTCGAAGAAGCCTCGCAGGTCGCAGCTTAAATCCAAAGGTCATAAACTCCCGAAAGGCGGCAGCTTTCGGGAGTTTAATGTTGGCGCTTCAATACACCGCCAAATCACACCGCCTTAGGTCCTGACATGAGTATTTAGAGTTGTGAGCGCCTTAATTTACCCGGAAGCACGGAACCAACCTGGCCTGGATGTCGTTTCTCCTTCACACAATAAAAAGGAGACCGGACATGCTTTATTATGCGCTCGTATTTCTTGTGGTGGCACTCGTAGCAGGTGCGCTCGGTTTCGGCGGCATCGCTGGTGCGTCAGCCGGTATAGCGCAGATTCTGTTCTTCGTGTTCCTTGCTCTGCTCGTTATTTCGCTCATCGCTTCGGCGATCCGCAAGGCGTAACAGATATAAAATCAAAGGCTGTTTTTGACCTTCTGACTCACCAGCCTATATTGCTTCTTAATGAAATTAGCCGCCGCATCACGTCATGCGGCGGTTTATCGGTTCCAGAATTCGGGCCAGTTCAAGGATCACAAGACGATCACTCGATCGAGACCCGCCGGCCAGTCGATGAAATGGATGCCATGGCACGCAAATTTCCGCATAACTTTTCCGGAGCTTTTGCCGCTTTGCCAATGCGCGACCCAAATATTTGTTTCGTCGCATTCTCCTACGCAAAACCGCTTCGCACTTTTGCTGGAAATGCTCTGAATTCGGTTGCGGGATAATCGGGGCAGACATGACCGCTGGCGCAAAAGTTACCCTGCAAGAAACGGAACCTGACGCAGCCCGGCTGCGAGCCTTGCTGAGGGCCGTGCGCAACAGCAATGTCTGCGTTCTCTACCAGACACCCGATCTGATCTATTCCTGGGGGGAAAACATCCCGCTCTACTGGCAGGAAAAGTGGAAAATCGGTGGAAGTGACTGCGATTTCATTTTCTCCGTCACCTTGCACAAACTCGACGGCGCGAAACGCGCGGCGCTGGATACCGGCGAAGCGCAGAATGTGGAGATCGCCATCAATGATGGCGACAAGCTGCGCTGGATCGAATTTCACATCGACTGCGATCGTGACGATAACGGCAATATACTGGGCCTTGTCACCACGGCTATTGAAATCAGCGAACTGAAGCGACGCGAGCAGGTGCTGAAGACCCTCTTGCGTGAAGTCAGTCATCGCTCCAAGAACCTTCTGGCCATCGTGCAAAGCATTGCCAGCCAGACGGCACGCTTCACCGATTCCATCGACGACTTTCTGTTGAAGTTCCGCGGACGCATCCAGTCCCTATCCTATTCACAGGATCTGGTGACCGATTCGAACTGGCGCGGCGCACTGTTTCGCGATCTCGTGCATTCACAGGTCGAAAAATATATCGACGTCAGCGACGAACGCCTGAGCATCGATGGCGACAATCCCTATCTTTTCCCCGGTGCCGCACTGCATGTCGGCCTTGCACTGCATGAGCTGGTGGTCAATGCGACCTCCTTCGGCGGTCTTTCGATCCCTTATGGCCGGGTAAAGATTTCGGCGAAGGTCATCCATGTCGCCAGCGGCGATGACAGGCTGGAATTCCGCTGGGAAGAAACCAATCCAGCGATGCCCGAGGTTTTCGAGCACGATCCGCGCTTCGGCAGCGCCGTGCTGCAACGCATCGTCCCCGCCTCCGTCAATGGTCACGCCGATTATCGTATCGACGGAACCGGGGCCGTTTACTCGCTCGTCATCCCGACCGAACAGTTCGACGCCTGATCAGGCGATAGCTCCTCAACAGCCACAAAAAAAGCCGCCATGGTCAGACCTGGGCCTGAACCACGGCGGCTTGCTCTGAATTTGCGGAACGCCAGCTGCATAACGTTTGACGGTTAGCGCGGCATTCTCGCCGCTCGCCTCGTGCGGGGAGGTTGAGGCGAACTCTGAAGGCCGCGTTGTGGGGGCGGGGTCACGACCTTCATGCGCGCTTAACGCCGCAGAAGAAACTTGGTTCCGTCAGTTTCGTATTTTTTTGCAATAAAGTTCCAGCCGGTGATGCACAATCTCGTAACCGAGCGATCGGGCGATCTCTTCCTGCAGTTTTTCGATCTTGTCGGAGCGGAATTCCACCACATCGCCGGAATCCATATCGATGATGTGATCATGATGCGCGCCACTCGCCTGTTCGAAACGCGAAGGCCCTCCGGCGAAGGCGTGCCGGTGGATGGCACCGCGCTCTTCGAGAAGCTTCATCGTGCGATAGACAGTCGAAAGCGAGATGCTGCTGTCGATCTCGACCGCGCGGCGAAAAATCTCCAGCGCGTCGGGATGATCTTCCGTCTCGGTCAATATGTTCAGGATGATCCGGCGTGGTCGCGTGATGCGGACACCTGCCTGGCGCAGTTCCTGTTCATAATCGGGTTTCTTGTATGATTCACTCATGCCCCGATTATGCACCGTCGCACCGCCAGTTGCAAATTTTTGCAACTGGACCGACCGCGATCTCCCCAACCCATTCCTGTGAATGTACTTTAGTGACTAAGATCCACTAACCGTTCGAAATCGAACCCGACAGCCTTGTCGTTCAGATGGTATTGTCCCCTGCCCACCCGCACGAAAAGCGCGTTGCCTTCCGGTTGGTTGTCTGTGCAGTTTTCGGCAAGGAACGAGAAGTATCTGGAATAAGGCCAGCCTGGAGCAACCCGGCGCACATCTCTAGGCGAGAAAGGTTCGGAAAGAATACCTTTCACCCGGACAGCATTATGGATTTGAGGATAAATATTCGATCCATTTTTCCACATGCATTAACTTTATCACCAGCACACGCAACATTCATATCCCGCGAACACGGGATAATTGCAGATTTTTCGAATGTAACGTCCAGACTTCGCCACCAAAACGCTCATGTAATCATCTGTGATCTAGCGCTACTTTTTGTCTCCCGTTCTATTGCGAATGCGCTGTTTCGGATTGTGAAATACGCTTATCCGGTAACTATGGAGAAATTCATGAAAGCAAAAATCTTATTCTTTGGAATGGCAATTGCAGCTCTCACGTCTTTCGGTGCGATGGCCCAATCCAACGACAGCATCACTCAAAACCAAACGAAATTGCCGACACCATACAAGACCGCAAGTCTGCTGATAGCACCCGGGCAGTCCGGCCAATGCTATTATACCAGCGGTTCTGACTGCACAAAGCAATGTGACATGGGCATGTGTGTGAAATGCAAGAATGGCTATTACGCATGTACTAAATTTGATCCGCCTCCCCGCAAGAAGTGATCCCCTGTTTAGAGTTCCGCCATTGCGGAACTCTTCTCCCAAATCCACGAATGAAGGGCATGGAAAAATCAGAAAATGCTCAGATAGATGAGCGGGGACAGACAGAGGAAGAGGGCGATGAACGCAACAAAACTGCGCCGATAAAACAGACCCCAAAGGCCGAAGACTATCGCCACAGGCGCAGTATAGATGCTGAATATGACAAGATATCCATCATCGCCGACGCCGAAAAGCACGATATAGAAGAATATGAGTGCCGTCGCAGCACCAAAAGCCAGCGACACCACAGCAGAAAAACACCAGTCCCGCTTGCGCACTAATCGGTGCGTACCCGCTTTATTCAGAGCCATTGCCAGTGATTGTCAGTCGGCTGGAGCAAGCACGGTAAAGAGCGCTGCTCCGTCGCGATCCAGCTCTTCGACTGCTACCGGATAGATGTCGCCTTCATGTGATTGGAGGCCGACCGTCGATGCCCCCATCGCATCGGATATTGCATCCTTGCTGCCCCAGAACTTGCCGCGCTTTGTGAGGTCCACGCCGTCATCGGGAATAGCGACGCTATATTCCACCGCACCTTTATCGATACCATCACAGATGAGGTTCGCCGATCCGGTCTTGATTGAAACGCTCATCGTTCCTCCGCGCCTGATTGATCTCTTGTCGGGATCGACCCTAACGCGCATCCGCAAAAGTGTAAAATACTGTCTCCGGAAGAAGTGATGGTACGCCCAAGGGGAATCGAACCCCTGTTTGCGCCGTGAGAGGGCGCCGTCCTGACCGCTAGACGATGGGCGCTTAAGCCATGTCGCTGATATAATCGCCAAAGAGAAAAAGTGCAATCCTCGAAGGGAGAAACAAACAAGGCGGCAATCATGCCGCCCTGATCAGCCTCTATCCGCTTCATAGCAGGGCGCTAAGATGCTAACGCTATCCACGCCCTGAAAATGTTCAATCGCCGCACGGGCTTAACCAAGTCTCGGTGAGTCAAACTCAACGCGACTTGGTATTATTCGACATTGCCGAGCTTGATGCGGCCGATGATGCGCGACTCGCGATAGTCATAGATGATGAGTTCCGTACCGCCATCCGGCAGCAGGGTTTCCAGCGAAAGTTCATTGCCGGAAAGGCTTTGCGAGAGAAGACGGGTGCCCGGCGTCAGGTTGATCTGCGATTCGATCAGCTTCGGCGGTTCCGGCTTTACCGGAGCGGAAGCGGCCTGTCCGGGAATATCGGAACGGGCTTCTTCCGCTGGCGGGGTTTCCGGCGCGCGATTGATCTTGTAGACAACGGCGACAAGCACGGCCATAAGACCGATCAGCATGACACCGATGGAGACGGCCAGAAGCCGGATCATTTTGCGGCGCACACGTTCCATGGCTGGATCAAGCGCGGGCTCAGCCTGTTCATCCGGGTAATAGCCCTGCTGATAGTCCTGATAGCCTGAATCCTGATGATTCTGGTATCTCGGATAGTGTGGATCCTGCATTCAACGACTCCGGTTCGAACTTCGCCATGTTATGGCGTGTGGCGCGTGATAGAGCATTTTGCAGCCAAATGGAAACATTTGACGTCGCATAATGCGGTAAAACCAAGAGATAGAGCAGTTCTGACGATTTCGTTAAAACAGGCTCGCTCTCATAGAGGCCCATTCTCTTAAAGGAAAGACACGAGTGAAAGAGCTTACGACCGACTCCGACGCCACAGGCAAGCGTCTCGACCAGTGGCTGGCCGCAGCATTGGGGCCGGAACTCTCGCGCAGCCGCGTTCAATCCCTTATTGCCGATGGCCATGTGACCATCGACGGCGCACCCGCCCGTGAAGCCAAGCAGAAGCTGCGCGAGGGCATGACAATCGCCATCGTACTGCCTGAGCCGGAACCAGCCGAACCGATCGCCGAGAACATACCGCTCGATATTCTTTACGAGGATGATGATCTCATCGTGATCAACAAACCCGCCGGGCTTGTCGTTCACCCAGGCAACGGCAACTGGACGGGAACACTCGTCAATGCCCTTATATATCATTGTGGCGATAGCTTGTCGGGCATCGGTGGAATTCGCCGCCCCGGCATCGTTCATCGTCTCGACAAGGACACGAGCGGCGTCATGGTCGTGGCCAAGAATGACCGTTCACATCGGCATTTGAGCGAACAATTTGCCGACCATGGCCGCACCGGCGATCTGGAACGCGCCTATCTCGCACTCGTCTGGGGCATGACAGAGCGCCCGCAGGGCTTCATCGATGCGCATCTTGGACGCTCGCATCGCGACCGCACCAAGCAGGCCGTGGTCAATGAAGAGCGCGAGGATGCCCGACACGCCATCACCCATTATGTGACGGTCGAAAAATTCGCCCCCCTTGAAGATGCAACCGCACTGGCCTCGCTCGTCGAATGCCGCCTTGAGACCGGTCGCACCCACCAGATCCGCGTGCACATGGCGCATATCGGCCATCCGCTTGTCGGCGACATGGACTATGGCAGCGCTTACAAGACCAAGGCCAACAAGCTGCCGGAACCGTTGAAAGAGGCCGTGCGCGGTTTCCACCGGCAGGCACTGCATGCCTGGCTGCTCGCCTTCACCCATCCGGCCACGGAGGAACTGATGCGTTTCGAAGCGCCGGTACCGGAAGATATGGAGCACCTTCTGGAAAATTTCCGGAAGCATTCTATATAATACTGGCAACTATCGTGGTTGGCCGAAAGGATGGATAGCTGATAAACAACAGGCTGTTTCCATCGTCAAGATCGGGGGCGCGGCTGCAGTGAAAGCCGCTCTCTTGCCGCAAAAAACAATTCATTTCAGACCAAAGCGCATCCCGAAAAGTGGGAACCGGTTTTCGGGACAAGATGCGCGCAAAATAAAAAGACAGGGTATTTTCTGTGTTTCGGGAAATGCAGAAGATACTCCAGCCACGCAACCTTTGGCCCCGAGCAGCGTTCACATTGTAGTGACAGATTGTTTCATGAGTTAAAGGATCGTGTTTTCGCCAAAATCATGCCTATATATGAGGGCTCGCGAGAGGGAAGTGCAGGAGGCAGCCCCCGCGACAGGTTCGCCAAACGGGAACCTGAAATTATAAAGGAGGGTGCTCTATGGCCCAGATGAATCTCCCAAGCATCACGTCCGGTGACGGTGGCCTTACCCGTTATCTGGAAGAAATTCGTCGCTTTCCCATGCTTGAGCCGCAGGAAGAATACATGCTGGCCAAGCGCTACCACGAACATACCGATCCCAAGGCCGCCCACAGGCTGGTGACAAGCCACCTGCGTCTCGTGGCCAAGATCGCCATGGGCTATCGCGGCTACGGCCTGCCGATTGGTGAAGTAATTTCCGAAGGCAATGTCGGCCTCATGCAGGCCGTGAAGCGTTTCGAACCTGAACGCGGTTTCCGTCTTGCCACCTATGCCATGTGGTGGATCAAGGCCTCGATCCAGGAATATATCCTGCGCTCGTGGAGCCTTGTGAAGATGGGCACGACCGCCAATCAGAAGCGCCTGTTCTTCAATCTGCGCAAGATGAAGAGCAAGATTCAGGCGCTCGATGATGGCGATCTTAACCCGGATCAGGTCAAGCAGATCGCGACCAAGCTCAAGGTCAGCGAAGACGAAGTGGTTTCCATGAACCGCCGTCTGTCCGGTGACGCGTCGCTGAATGCGCCCCTGCGCGCTTCGGAAGGCGAATCCGGCGAATGGCAGGACTGGCTGGTCGATGACAGCAGCAGCCAGGAGCAGGTTCTGATCGAGCAGGACGAGCTGGAAAACCGCCGCTCCATGCTCGAACAGGCGATGGATACGCTGAATGACCGTGAACGCCGCATTTTCGAGGCGCGCCGCCTCTCGGACGACCCGATGACGCTGGAAGACCTTTCCAGCGAGTTCGGTATCAGCCGCGAACGCGTGCGCCAGATCGAAGTGCGTGCGTTTGAAAAGGTGCAGGCTGCGGTGAAGGCCGCTGCCTACAAGCAGCAGAAGGCGCTGAACCATGTCGAGGAAGCGCACGCCTAAAGTCACAAGGCACCAAACCGACGCTGACAAGTTCTTTCTGCCGCAGACGGACAACCGTTCTGCGGCAGAATTATTTGGGCGTTACTGAGCCCCCTCGCCTTTGGCGAGTTCAAATCCTTCATCTATCCAGCCTGTCAGCCCGCCCGCCATGATCTTGACCGGCCGGTCGAGATTGGCGAGCCGCAAGGCGCCACGCGCCGCGCCATTGCAATGCGGTCCTGCACAATAAGTGACGAAAATCGTTTCCTGCGACCATTCCGCCATCTTGGACGCTATAATCTTGCCGTGCGGCAGATTGATTGCGCCCGGAATATGCGCCTCTGCAAAATGCACAGGGCTACGCACGTCGAGAAGCACGAAATCGGCTCCTTTGGACAAGGCATCGTGCACGTCCCAGCAATCCGTCTCGAATGTGAATTCGGCTGCGAAATGATCCCGCGCCAATGCGCTAGGCGCTGGCGGGATGGCAGTTACGGCTGATTTCCTGTCGGTCTTTGTCACACTATCCATGGGCGATCTCCTTTGTCTTCGGAAAGATTGTCGCCCATTTTCCAATTCACTTGCAATTGGCGTGATTGACAATATACGTAAAGATAATGACAAACCAGATACCAGACCTTAAAGGCCCACTCGTCGTAGCGCTTCTCTATGACCGGCTTTGCACCTTTGAATTCGGCATAGTCGCCGAAATCTTTGGCCTGCCCCGCCCGGAAATGGGACCGGGATGGTATCGCTTCGCCAGTTGCCCAATTGAAGACGGCCCGTTGCGTGCACATGGCGGGTTCGTCATCACGCCCGATGGCGGTCCCGATCTCATTGACGAGGCCGACATCATCATTATTCCGGGCTGGAAAGGTGCAGACGTTCCGGTGCCGGAAGCCATCAGCGAAAGGCTGCGACACGCGCACCAGCGCGGAGCGCGCCTCGCCTCCATCTGTTCAGGGGCTTTCGTCCTGGCTGCGACGGGACTGCTCGACGGTGGCACCGCCACCACGCACTGGCGCTATGCCGACGCGCTGCGTAACAAACATCCCGCAATAGATGTCGATGATGCGTCGCTCTATCGCGAACATGATCGCATCTTCACTTCGGCCGGCAGCGCAGCCGGAATAGACCTCCTCATCGAAATCGTTCGACAGGATTTCGGAGCCGCCGCCGCAAATTCCGTTGCCCGGCGGCTGGTCATGCCCGCTCACCGCACGGGTGGACAGGCACAGTTTCTCGAACGTCCGGTCACAAGGCGCGAAGGCACCACAATCAGCCCGGTTCTGGACAGGATGCGTGCCGATCTTGCCGCGGAATGGACAATCGAGCGCATGGCGGCTGCGTGCCGGATGAGCCCACGCACATTCCTGCGGCGCTTTACTGAGGCAACCGGCGCCACGCCCGGCGACTGGCTCACCATGGAGCGTATTGCGGCTGCCAGGGAATTGCTCTCTCAGGGACAGGCGAGCATTGACGATGTTGCTGCTTCAGTCGGCTTTGGAAGCGCGCACACGCTTCGCCATCATTTCCGTCAGAAGATCGGGATCAGTCCGGCGGAATATCGCAGGCGGTTCCTCGCGGAAACTGTCATCCAAGCAATATAAAACCGTCAAACAACTGTAATGGATTGGCTTTAGGGACGAGGGCGTGTTTCACCCTGGAGCGGGCCAGTTGAAACGGATTCGTCGGAACCGCTCCAGCCTTTTGTTTTTACGCATGTCTTGTCCCGAAACCGGTTCCCACTTTCGGGAGACATGCTCTAGCCCGAAGGTCATCCCATGAAAAAGCTCCTGCTCGCCGCAGCTCTTGCGCTTACCGCTGCCACCGCCGCATCTGCTTCCGAATATGTCTCCTTCCTCGATTATCCGCAGAAGGAACAGGACGGGACGGAGTTCTTCACAGCCATCGAAATCCCGCAAGGCAGCTTCACCAAATATGAAATCGATGACAAGACCGGTCACATCATCGTCGATCGCTACCAGTCCATGCCTGTCATCTATCCGGCCAATTACGGCTCGATCACCAGCACGCTTGCTGGCGATGGCGATCCGCTCGACGCGCTCATCTATACGCGTGAGCCGATCGTTCCCGGCGCGATCATCAAGGTTCGTCCCATCGGCGTCCTGAAGATGATCGATGGTGGCGACCAGGACGACAAGATCGTCGCCGTCCCGACCACGGACATCGATCCGACCTATGACAACATCAAGGAAATCACCGATCTGCCGAAGATCGAACAGCAGCGTCTCGAAGCTTTCTTCCGCGTCTACAAGCAGTTGCCGGAAGGCCGTAAGGTCGTTGAACTGGGCGGTTTCGACAGCGCCGAAGCAGCCCGAAACGAAATCGCCAAGGCCATCAAGGCTTTCGCTGAAAAGAAGTAACCGGCACTATCTCGGCTTGCGTCAAAATAAAAAAGGCCGCTCAAAGCGGCCTTTTTCTGTTTCGATATGTAAGACTAGTTCGTGCCGAGCACGTCGTTGAACGCCTTCTCGCCCGGCACGCCCTTTTCAAGGCTGATAAGGGCGCGGCGACCGTTGCGGTAGGAGATCGGAATATCGATCCACTGCAGGCGGCGCATCAGTGAAAGATTGGTGTCCTGCGCCGTGCGGGCGTCGTTCAGCCACACGATAAAGAAGTTGTCGCCGATCTTCGACGGCACGGCGATCAGCGGATTGCCTGCCGCCTGTTCCGTGTCCTTGAAGGTAATGCGCTGTACATTGTCCACGACGCCACCGGTAAACCCTTCTGGCACGGTGAAGACCAGCTCGATCAGATGGCTCGCCGGGATGGACTGATCCGTATTCTTGCGGATGGTCATCTTCAGCTCGACCTTGCTGGTCGGCATTGTAACGGTCGCGCGGACTGCCGGTTCAGCAGGCTTGCCGTCTTCCGGGCTTTCCTCGATCGTCGACCAGACCACATTGCCGCGCTCGACCGAATCCGAACCGGCGCCACCGCGTTCTTCATAAAGAAGCGCCTGCTGGCCGACGGCAACGGTCTGGTTCTGTCCGGGCTGCGCTCCGTTCTGCGTATTCGTTTCAGCGGGCGCAGGCGTGGAAGCAGCGGTCGACGTACCCTCGCCGATTCCGTTTGCAGCACCGGCAGATCCACTATCGGTTTCGCTGCCATCCGGCATCAGCCGCTGCGTCATTTTCGGTTCGCCTGCAGGCTGCTGCGGCTGTTCCGGTGTCTGCTCGCCACCCGTTGTCGCCGTGTTGGTGTCGGCTGGCGGAGTCGTCGAATCTTCGGGATGCGTCCCGGTATCGGAACCGGTCACAGGCGCATCGCTGCGTCCAAGGCTCGACGCCAGTTCCTGAATCTTGTCCTTGTTGGCCCAGACCGCATAGCCAGCACCGCCGAGAACCAGAACGGCGACCAGAGCTGCAATCAGCCCCTTATAGGAACGCTGCTCCTTCTTGGAGGTGCGTTCGATATATTCGCTGCGACGGGCCTGCGCCTTTTCCTTGGCGCGGTCCAGTTTCCAGTCGTCGCTGCGCTCGGCTGCAAAGGCCGGTGCGTCATCATCTTCACTGGAGAAATTGTCGCGACGCTCATCGCGCGGTGCACTGGAGAATGCGGGTTCGTCATCATCTTCATGCGACTGCGCGCGCTCTGCTGCGTCCTGATTCGCCTCCTGCAGGAAATCTTCCAGCGCATCCTCGACCGGCTCTTCCGGTACGGCGGCTGGCGGCGCATAAAAGGCTTCAACCTCGGCAATGGCATCTTCGAGAATATTGCGCTGGCGGACAGCGACAGCCTGCGAGGCATTTGCCGTAACAAGCTTTTGCTCGATCGTTGCGCGCGCTTTCGCGTAAACGCGCTGGCGCAATTCGGGCGATTTGTCCGCCTGCGCATCGATCGTCTTTTTCAGTACCGCTACAAAATCCGCCATTCCGTCTTACCCGGTTTCCGCCCGTCCAGATGAACAATAAGCACAGGATGCAATAAATGTCCCAATAATCACAATAATCAAGGGAAAGCAAAGTCTCTGGCTACGATTTAGCGAAGACTTTCAAAATGATGCGGTGAAATAGTGGCAAAATTCACCCTGATGCGAAGCTTTGTACGGCCCATTGCGTTCTTTGTACAACGGTCGAAACAAAATCGGAGCAGCTTCCGGAAAAGCTGCTCCGAACATATCGCTCATTGACTGCAAACAATCAGTCGTGGAACGGATCAGTGACGAGGATCGTGTCCTCGCGTTCCGGGCTGGTGGAGAGCATCGCCACCGGCGCGCCGATCAGTTCTTCGATGTGACGGACGTATTTGACAGCCTGCGCCGGAAGATCATTCCACGAACGCGCACCGGCGGTCGTTTCGGACCAGCCCGGCAGCGTTTCATAGATCGGCTTGACGCGTGCCTGCGCGCCCATGGAGGACGGCAGATAGTCGATGCGCTTGCCGTCGAGTTCATAGGCGACGCAGATCTTGATTTCGTCCAGACCATCGAGAACATCGAGCTTGGTGAGCGCAATGCCGGTGATGCCGGAAGTACGAACCGTCTGGCGCACAATGACGGCATCGAACCAGCCGCAGCGGCGCTTGCGACCCGTCACCACGCCAAATTCATGGCCCTTGGTACCGAGGAATTCGCCGATCTCGTCGTTCAGTTCGGTCGGGAACGGACCTTCGCCAACGCGGGTCGTGTAAGCCTTGGTGATGCCGAGCACATAACCGATGGCCGTCGGGCCGAGGCCCGAACCGGCGGCAGCCTGACCGGCAACCGTGTTGGAGGACGTCACGAACGGATACGTGCCGTGGTCGTTGTCGAGCAGTGCGCCCTGCGCGCCTTCGAACAGGATGCGGTCGCCCGCCTTGCGACGTTCGTCGAGAACGCGCCAGACCTGATCGATATAGGGCAGAATCTGATCGGCAACCGAGGTCAGTTCGGTCAAAATGGTTTCAACCGCAATTTCCTCAAGACCCATGCCGCGACGCAGCAGATTGTGGTGCGCGAGCAGACGTTCGACCTTTGGCTGCAGCGTTTCCGGCTCGGCCAGATCGATCACGCGGATGGCGCGACGGCCGACCTTGTCTTCGTAGGCTGGGCCAATGCCGCGCTTGGTCGTGCCGATCTTGAGACCCGAATTGGAGCCTTCGCGCATGGCGTCGAGATCGCGATGGATGGAAAGGATGAGCGGAGCGTTTTCAGCAATACGCAGCACATCCGGGTTGATGTCGATACCCTGTGCGCGCAGCTTCTCGGTTTCAGCAACGAAATGATGCGGATCGACAACGACACCGTTGCCAATGACGCTCAGCTTGCCGCGCACGAGGCCGGATGGCAGCAGCGAAAGCTTGTAGCTGACGCCGTCGATAACAAGCGTATGACCTGCGTTATGACCACCCTGGTAGCGCACGATGACATCGGCGCGTTCGGACAGCCAGTCAACGATCTTACCCTTGCCCTCATCGCCCCATTGCGATCCGACGACAACCACATTTGCCATTGAAGAAACTCCTTGGCTTCTATTTGAAAATCCAAGGATCGAAGCGGCCCGGTCATCGCCAGTTGAGGCTACAGGGTGCTGATCCCTCGTCTCTATACAGATTGAAACGGGATTGCGCGACTCTTTCGTGCAAGAATTTGCTATTTTTGAACAGCCGTCGGAAACGGAGGGCGCTTAGGTCGCTTGAGATTCCGTTTATTGCGTGGCGAAAATGGTGGGATTTGAGACCCGGAGCGGAATGTACATTCAAGCATAGTCCCGAAAAGTTGCAGATTTTTCGGACAAGACTATGCGTCCAGGAGATGTACATGAGCACCGGAAGCGAAAAATCACGCCATTTGCAGACCGTCAGAAACGGAATATCCGCGACCTAGCCGGCGCGGACCATATAGAGTGCATCATCCGAATAGCTCTTGAGCTTTTCCTCAAGCGCCGGAAGATCGCGGACGACAAAGCCCTTCTTTTCCCAGAAGCCTTGCGAGCCGTTGACTGCAACGAGAGACATGGTAACGAAGCCGTCGCGTTCGGCTTGCGTGGCCATCAGTTCCACGACACGTGTGGCAGCACCGCTGGAACGGGCATCAGGCAGAAGCGCGATATCGTGGATATAGTAGGTGTTGGTATCATCCGGCAGTTCGCCCAGAACGGCGTTGAGAGCCGGAACCGTATCGAGCTTCCACGGATGGCTGATACCATAACCAAGGATTTCAGTATCACGGGCGAGCACGAAGCAGCCCGCCGGATAGAGTTTGAAGCGGTCCCGGAAGACCGCCTCATCTTCAAAGAAGTCGAGATGGACAACATTAGCAACCGCAGTCACGCCCGCAATATCCTGCTCGTGCATGCGCCGCCATTCCGGCTGTACCATCTCTTCAACCATTTTCTCAAACTTCTCCGACGTTGAACTCAAGCGGTGTTGCCGCCTTGATTGCCTCTTGAGCCGTCAGTTCGTCAAGTGCTGCCTGTGGAATCTGTTCATCCACATAGAGCATGGCGATCGCATCGCCACCCGGATGGTCACGTCCGAGCGAGAAGTTTGCGATGTTGATATTGTGCTTGCCGCAGATCGTGCCAAGCAGGCCGATCATGCCCGGAACGTCCTTGTTGGTGACGTAAAGCATGTGCGGGCCGACCTCGGCATCGAGATTGATTCCCTTGATCTGGATGAAACGCGCCTTGCCGTCCGAGAAGCAGGTTCCGGCGATGGAGCGTTCACGCAAGGTGGTCTTCACCGTCAGCTTGATATAGCCGTCGAAGATACCGGACTTGTCGCGCTTGACTTCCGAAACGATGATGCCGCGTTCCTTCACCATGATCGGTGCGGAAACCATGTTGACGTCGGCGACCTGCGGACGGATGAGACCGGCCAGAGCCGCACTCAGCAATGCGCGCGTGTTCATCGTGGCGGTGGAACCGTCGAACAGCACTTCCACTTCCTGGATCGGCTCATCCGTGACCTGACCGACGAAAGCGCCAAGCACATCGGCAAGTTTTACGAACGGCTTGAGGCGCGGCGCTTCTTCCGCCGTGATCGACGGCATGTTGATCGCGTTGGAAACGGCGCCCTTCACGAGATAGTCCGACATCTGTTCGGCCACCTGAAGCGCAACATTTTCCTGCGCTTCCGAGGTCGATGCACCGAGATGCGGCGTGCAGACGACATTGGGCAGCGAGAAAAGTTCGTTTTCCGTCGCCGGTTCCGTTTCGTAAACGTCTATACCGGCACCGGCCACATGGCCGGATTTCAGCGCTGCCACCAGATCCTTTTCCACGATCAGGCCACCGCGGGCGCAATTGACGATACGCACACCCGGCTTTGTCTTGGCAAGGTTTTCCGCATTGATGATATTGCGGGTCTTGTCGGTCAATGGCGTGTGCAGCGTGATGAAATCGGCGCGGGCAAGCAGTTCGTCAAGCTCGACCTTTTCAACGCCCAGTTCCTGCGCACGAGATTCGGACAGGAACGGATCGAAAGCCACCACATGCATCTTCAGGCCGATGGCCCGGGTCGCGACAATCGAACCGATATTGCCGCAACCGACGACACCCAGCGTCTTGCCGGTGATTTCCACGCCCATGAAGCGGTTCTTTTCCCACTTGCCTGCGCGGGTGGATGTGTCGGCTTCCGGCAATTGCCGCGCCACGGCGAACATCAGCGCAATGGCATGTTCGGCAGTGGTGATCGAATTGCCGAAGGGCGTGTTCATCACGATGATACCGCGGCGCGAAGCCGCCGGAATATCGACATTGTCCACGCCGATACCGGCGCGACCGACGACCTTGAGTTTCTTGGCAGCTGCAATCAGCTTTTCCGTGACCTTGGTGGCCGAACGGATCGCCAGACCGTCATAATCGCCGATGACTTCGAGAAGCTTGTCCTTGTCCTTGCCGAGATCAGGCAGGTAATCGACTTCCACGCCGCGATCCTTGAAAATCTGGACGGCAGTGGGCGAAAGCTTATCGGATACGAGAACGCGAGGTGCCATGGAGGCCTCCTTCAAACATTTTCAGACCAAACATTTCCTGTAAACACAGACCGATCTGCTTCAGGAAATGCTATGAATAATGGGGGATGCGGACCGTGGCCGCCCCAACGCGGACCACGGCGTCATGCACGAAATGCTCAGGCAGCAGCTTTCAGCGCAGCCTTCTGCGTTGCAAAAGCCCAATCCAGCCAATGCGTCAGCGCTTCCAGATCGGAAGTTTCCACCGTGGCACCGGCCCAGATGCGCAGACCCGAAGGTGCATCGCGATAGGCGCCGATGTCATAGGCAACGCCCTCCTTGTCGAGCGCAGTGACAATGCCCTTGGCAAAAGCGGCCTGCTCGTCGGCAGACAAGGCCGTCACTTCCGGATCAACAATCGTAAGGCAGACGGAAGTGTTCGAACGCGTTTCCGGCTTCACGGCCAGATTGGCAATCCACGGCGTCTTTGCGACAAAGCCGTCGAGAACTGCAAAATTCGCATCGGCGCGCGCAACCAGTGCATCGAGACCGCCAAGCGATTTCGCCCATTTCAGCGCATCGAGATAGTCTTCCACACAGAGCATGGACGGCGTGTTGATGGTTTCGCCGACGAAGATGCCTTCGATCAGCTTGCCGCCCTTGGTCATGCGGAAAATCTTCGGCAACGGCCAAGCAGGCTTGTAGCTTTCCAGACGTTCGACAGCACGCGGGCTGAGGATCAGGATGCCGTGTGCACCCTCACCGCCCAGAACCTTCTGCCAGGAGAAGGTTACGACGTCGAGTTTCGGAAAATCGAGGCGTTGCGCGAAAGCGGCAGATGTTGCATCGCAGAAGGTCAGGCCCTTGCGGTCTGCCGGAATGAAATCGCCATTCGGGACGCGCGCACCGGACGTGGTGCCGTTCCAGGTGAAGACCACATCGCGGTCGAAATCGACCTGCGAAAAATCGACAATCTCACCATAAGGCGCGTCGAAGGTGCGAACATCTTCGAGCTTGAGCTGTTTGGTCACATCCGTGACCCAGCCCGAACCGAAGCTTTCCCACGCGACCATATCGACGCCGCGTGCGCCGAGCATGGACCACAGCGCCATCTCGACAGCGCCGGTGTCGGAAGCAGGCACGATACCGATACGGTAATCGGCAGGCACCTGCAGCACTTCGCGGGTAAGATCGATGGCCTCTTTGAGCTTTGTCTTGCCGATTTTCGCACGGTGCGAACGGCCAAGCGCCGCATCGACCAGCGCATTCAGCGACCAGCCGGGACGTTTTGCACAGGGACCGGATGAAAAATTAGGATTAGCCGGGCGAACTGCCGGCTTCGCAATCGTCGTCATGTTGTTTCTATCCTCTCAGATAGCACGCGTCTCGTTGGGGAGACGTGGCCCACTTACTGGGATAGCTGAAAGCGCATTTTTCATCAATACGCCTTTCTGGGAATATTTTTATCCAACCCGCCCGAATTGCTTCGGGCGGGTAGAATTTCGTTATCGCGTCGCTGTCTTCGTTTCAGACGGCTCTTCTTCCATGCGCGCATAATAGCTCGCAATCAGCGCACCGGAGATATTGTGCCAGACACTGAAAACGGCGCTCGGCACAGCCGCCAGCGGCGAGAAATGCGCATTGGCGAGCGCCGCGCCAAGGCCACTGTTCTGCATCCCGACCTCGATGCTGATCGCCTTGCGCTTGGCAAGCGACAGACCCGCGAAACGCGCTGCGAAATAGCCTAGAACCAGACCGAAGCTGTTATGCAGAACGACAACCGCGAAGATCAGCAGGCCGGACTGGGCGATAGCGGCCTTGTTGACAGCCACGACGGCGGAAACGATGAGCACAATGCCGATGACTGACACGAGCGGCAACATGGGCACAGCCGCCTTGACCAAACCCGGCACCAGCTTTTGCAGGATGAAACCCAGCGCCAGAGGCAGGAGAATCACCTTCACGATGCTGATGAACATGCTCATCGCATCGACCGGCAGATATTGGCTGGCGAAGAACCAGACCAGGAAAGGCGTCACGAGAGGCGCCAGCAAGGTCGTGACGCTCGTGCAGGCCACGCTTAATGCCACGTCGCCCTTCGACAGATAGGTCATGACGTTGCTGGCCGTTCCACCGGGGCAGCAACCGACCAGAATAACGCCCGCAGCCACTTCCGGTGACATCGGGATGATACGCGTCAGCAACACGGCGAGAAGCGGCATGATGATGAACTGGGCCAGCACACCGATGGCGACCTCGAAAGGTCGTTTGGCGACTTCCGCAAAATCCTTGCCGGAAATGGTCAGACCCATCCCGAACATGATGATGCCGAGCAGAACCACGATCCATGGCGCAAATACGCTGAACGTAGACGGCAGAACAAAGCCGAGAATGGCAAAGACAATGACCCAGATGGCAAAAGTCCGGCCTACGAAATCTGAAAATGCTGCAATTGCTTTCATAACCCTCCCCTTTTCAGGAAACGCGCTCGACGCGTTCTTTCACCTGTAAGGATTCGGGTCGCATATGAAAACGAAAAATTCGACGCAACTAAAACAATAAACTGCAAAGCGGGCCGAAAGGCCCGCTGCAATTATAGCGGGGCGCTAAGATGCTAACACATCACGCCCTAAAAATGCTCAATTACCGCACGGGCTTAGCCAAGTCTCGATGAGTCAAACTCAATGAGACTTGGTATTACCAGGTCGTGAAGCGCACACCGGCGCGCAGCTGATGGGACTGAATATCCTTGTCGCTGAGCGTGAGGCCTGCAGCACTTGCAATATCAGCACCCTCGATGACCCCATAACGATAGCCGATATCAAGCTTGATGTTGGATGCCACGTCGATGCCCACACCCGCCATCAGCGCCCAGGCGAGACGATAATCATCGTCGGTCTTGTAGTTACCATAGGCCGTATCAATGGAATAGCGCACATTGGCGAACCCAAGGCCTGCACCGAGATAAGGTGTGAAGCCGTAATAATTGCCGAGATCGACATAGGCGTTGGCCATCATGTCCCAGCTACGAACATCGACGTCCAGATCGTCGAAGCTCTGCTTGGAATAGCCGAGCGTCACGTCGCCGCGCAGATTATCCGTGAACTGATAACCGACACCGACGGACGGCACGACATTCTTGTCCAGATCATAGCTTTGCGATGCGCTCCAGAAAGATGTCTCTGTCTGAACCTTGACCTTGGAGGAGAGATTGTAGCCGATATCGCCGCGCAGATACCAACCGGACCCGACCTCGACCGGCTGCTGCACCGGAGCGCCCGGTTCGTAGCTGATCATATCAAGATCGGCGGCAAAAGACTGCGATGCGACGCATAATCCGGCCAGCAAAGCAGCCGACGAACAGAAAGCACGCCATTGCATAGACATGATGATATCCCCGCTTATGAATGTATCATCATGTATGAATGAACATGGTTAAGATCGCATAAATACAGGGATATGTTTACTGTACTTCTAAACAAATAAGGCCCGGATGACCGGGCCTTATTTTCATCGCGCGATTTGCAATTACTTGTAAACGGGACCGTCTACGATGGTCGAAACCTGCTGCGGAGCATAGGCCGGGCCTGCACCGCCGAACATATAGCGCAGGCCGACGCGCACATCATGCACGTTCATGCCGTTGTCGTATCCGTCACCGATCCACTGATTGCCTTCAAACATCTTGCCGCCATTGATATGGCGATAGCGATAGCCCGCATCGAGCTTGAGGTTCTGTGTGAGATCGACCGACGCACCGGCCATGAGCGCGTAGGTAAAGCGCCAGTTGGCAGCACCTTCCTGCGTACCACCATAGCGAACATCGTCCAGATCGCCCCACTTCACCCGCGTTCCACCAATGCCAGCGCCGACATAAGGCGTGAAGCCGGCAAAATTGCCGAGATCAACATAGGCATTGGCCAGAATGGAGAGAGCCGAGAAGCGACCGCGCTCGTCGGAAGCGCAGTTGATGTCACCGTTACAGGCCGAACCATAAGTGTGGCCATCAAACTTGGCGCGGGTCATGTAGTCTACCGTCAGATCGGTACGGAAATAATCCGTCACCTGATAACCGACACCGCCGCCCACGAGGAACGACCCCTTGAGATCGCCATAAAGCGTGTTGCTGCCGAAGGTCGGCGAGCCGCCGCCGCAAGTCGCGCAATTATCGATGGTCGCGTAGTCGGCATCCTTGAACTTGGCCTTGGAGTAACCGATATCGCCACGCAAATACCAGCCACCAACGGCAGGCGGAACGACAACGACTTCCGGAACTTCAGGAACTGGCTCCAGTATGTCGGCCGCAAAAGCGACGGGCGCTGCAGCCATCAGGGCAACCGATGCCGCCACACCGGCAAAAAGAGCTTTCGTAAAACTTTTCATATGTCTGCCCCATCGGAGAATCGCGCCGCTGAAAGCGACGGGTACGGATGTTTGAGGGGAGACTATTCGGCAAAAGTTAAATACAACTTAACCTTGTTTTTTTACCAAGTTCATTAACACTCGCTAATGTATAAAATGCACTCCAAACGCAAAAGGCGCGGGACAAAACCCGCGCCTTTGCTCGCATTATCTTTAAAGTCATCAGGCCGCAGCGCTGCCCTCGGACGAGATCACGTCGATGATATCGTTGACGACCTTTTCCACCAGACCACGATCATCGCCTTCTGCCATGACGCGGATAAGTGGCTCCGTGCCGGATGGGCGGATAACCAGACGGCCCTGAACGCCAAGACGCTCGGTAGCTTCGTCAATTGCGCTTTTCACGCGCTTGTTCTCCAGCGGCTTGCCGCCCGAGGTACGAACATTCTTCAAAAGCTGCGGCACCGGATCAAACTTGCGGCAGATTTCACTGATCGGCTTGCCCTGCTCCTGCGCGACGGCAAGGATCTGCAATGCCGAGATGAGACCATCGCCCGTCGTCGCATAATCGGACAGAACGATATGGCCGGACTGCTCGCCACCGACGTTGAAGCCATGTTCGCGCATGTGTTCGACCACATAGCGGTCGCCCACCTTGGTGCGGGCCAGCGTCAGATGACGGTCGGCAAGGAAGCGCTCCAGTCCAAGGTTGGACATGACGGTTGCCACGATGCCGCCGCCTTCGAGACGATCGCTTGCAGCCCAGCTTTCAGCGATCACGGCCATCAGCTGGTCGCCATCAATGACGGTACCGTTTTCATCGACCAACAGCACACGGTCCGCATCGCCATCCAGCGCGATGCCGACATCGGCGCGCACTTCGTGAACCTTCTTCATCAGGCCGATCGGATGCGTCGAACCGCAATCCTCGTTGATGTTGATGCCGTTTGGCTCGTTGTTGATGGTGATGACTTCCGCACCCAGCTCCCACAGGGCAGCAGGGGCAACCTTGTAACCAGCGCCATTGGCACAATCGACAACAATGCGCAGGCCGTTCAGGTCGATATTGCGCGGCAGTGTACGCTTCGCGAATTCGATATAGCGATAGATGTCGCCGTCGACGCGCTTGGCGCGGCCGACATCACCGTGGCTGGCCAGATAAGGGGTCAGATCACCATCGATCATCGCCTCGATCTTCAGCTCGATCTCGTCAGAAAGCTTGAAACCATCCGGACCAAAAAGCTTGATGCCATTGTCATAAAATGGATTGTGCGATGCGGAAATCATAACGCCGATATCGGCACGCAGCGAGCGGCAGAGCATTGCAACGGCAGGTGTCGGGATCGGG
This sequence comes from Ochrobactrum sp. WV_118_8, assembly GCF_039631535.1. NCBI lineage: Bacteria > Pseudomonadati > Pseudomonadota > Alphaproteobacteria > Hyphomicrobiales > Brucellaceae > Ochrobactrum > Ochrobactrum sp. WV_118_8. The sequence continues at coordinate 2,725,228 of NZ_JBDIUZ010000001.1, forward strand.
CCAAGCAGGAAAACATCCATACCGGCAGCGGTAAAACCGGCCACCAGCGCGTTTTCGAGCATATAGCCCGAACGTCGCGTATCCTTGCCGATCACAACGCGCGAAGTCTGGCCCTTGCGGCGGAAGATGTGACCGACAGCCATACCGACTTTCATGGCAACTTCCGGTGTCATCGGGAAGCTGTTTGCCTGTCCGCGAATGCCATCGGTTCCAAAATATTTCCGTGTCATCTGTTTCGCCTTGCGCTGAGCCATGAACCGCTCTCTATCTTCAAATATATGCCGCCTGAATTGATCGGCGAGCAATGGCTGCCGGTTGCCGGACAGCATATTTTCGCTGTTCTTAACGCGAAAACACCCACAAATGCAATTTCGCCTTTTGCGGCAGGTTTAACGTTCCCACGTCCTAAGTCGTAATCTGACGCAATATGATGCGCCGAAATCCTTAATGAGCCTTTGCGGTAAGCCCAAACAAAGCCAGATAACAAGAAAGCCGGGACAAGCCCGGCTTTCTTGGTTTCGCTTTCAGGCAGCTTATTGCGGCTGCGGCTCCATACCCGGTTCGTTGCCAGGCTCGCTGCCCTTGCGCTTGCGCGGGCTTCCAGCCTTCGGCACACCCGAACCACGCGACGGCGTATCGTTGCCCTGATCGCGCGACGGCTTGTTGCCCGCAATCAGTTCCTTGATCTCGTCGCCGGACAGCGTTTCATATTCGAGCAGACCCTCGGCAAGCGCGATCCAGTCCTTCTTCTTCTTGGTCAGGATGCGGGTCGCCTCGGCATAAGCCTCGTCGATCAGACGGCGCACTTCGGCGTCGATGATCTGCGCGGTTTCTTCCGAAATATTCTGCGTACGGGACACCGAATGGCCAAGGAAGACTTCTTCCTGATTGTCGCCATAGGCCACGCGGCCAAGCTTGTCGGAATAGCCCCACTGGGTCACCATCGAGCGGGCAAGCTTGGTGGCCTGCTGGATATCGGAGGAAGCACCGGAAGTGATGTTTTCCTTGCCGAACTTCAGCTCTTCGGCCACACGACCGCCCATCATGATGGCAAGACGCGATACCATCCAGGTATAGGTGGCCGAATAACGGTCGCCTTCCGGAAGCTGCATCACCATGCCGAGCGCACGACCGCGCGGAATGATCGTTGCCTTGTGGACCGGATCAGCCTTCGGCACGTTGATCGCAACGATGGCATGACCGGCTTCATGATAGGCCGTATTGGCCTTTTCTTCCTGCGTCATGGCGGAGCGGCGTTCCGCACCCATCATGATCTTGTCCTTGGCGTCTTCGAATTCCTGCATGGTCACAAGGCGCTTGTTGCGGCGCGCGGCCATGAGGGCAGCTTCGTTGACGAGGTTGGCGAGATCGGCACCGGAGAAGCCCGGCGTGCCACGTGCGACAACCCTGAGATCGACATTGGGTGCAAGCGGCACATTGCGCACATGCACTTTGAGGATCTGTTCGCGACCGACGATATCCGGATTCGGAACCACAACCTGACGGTCGAAACGGCCCGGACGCAAGAGCGCGGGATCGAGAACGTCGGGTCGGTTGGTCGCCGCGATCAGGATGATCGATTCGTTGGCTTCAAAACCGTCCATCTCGACCAGCAACTGGTTGAGGGTCTGTTCGCGTTCGTCATTACCGCCGCCGAGACCAGCGCCGCGATGACGACCGACGGCATCGATTTCGTCGATGAAGATGATGCAAGGCGCATTCTTCTTGGCCTGTTCGAACATGTCACGGACACGGCTCGCGCCGACGCCGACGAACATTTCAACGAAGTCCGAACCGGAAATGGTGAAGAACGGCACATTCGCTTCGCCTGCAACAGAGCGCGCCAGAAGCGTCTTACCGGTGCCGGGAGGGCCCACGAGCAGCACGCCACGCGGAATCTTGCCGCCGAGACGCTGGAACTTCTGCGGATCGCGCAGGAATTCGACGATTTCTTCAAGATCCTGCTTGGCTTCGTCCACACCGGCGACGTCCTGGAAAGTCACGCGGCCATGTGCTTCCGTCAGAAGCTTGGCCTTGGACTTGCCGAAGCCCATCGCACCGCGCGAGCCACCCTGCATCTGGCGCATGAAGAAAATCCATACGCCGAGGATCAGGATCATCGGAAGCCACGACAGGAGAATGCCGATCAGCGAGCTGGAACCGTCGGTTTCAGGGCGCGCAGTAATCGCGACATCCTTGCTTTCAAGGCGCGAAACAAGACCCGTATCGCCCGGCGAATAGGTCTGGAAGGTCGAGCCATTATCAGCAAACGTACCGCTGATCCGCTGGCCGGTAATCGTGACCGATTTCACGCGACCGTTGGAAACGTCGTCAATAAACTGCGAATAGGAAACTTCACGGGAATTGGAGCGCTGACCTGGGCTTTGGAACAGGTTGAACAGCGCGATCAAAAGAAGAGCAATGATCGCCCAAAGGGCGAAGTTGCGATAGTTCGGATTCATATCGGGTCCAATCGATACCACGGCCATTCCGCGGGCACGGAACGATGTTTCGGTCTAACATAGGATCGAAGGATGGCCTTGCCAAGGCGCGTTCGACCCCGCATCCTCGATTCTTCTCACTCTGGTTTACAAAAATTAGGACATTTCCGCGCAGATACGTCCGATGCGGGCTTCCATGGCCCTTGCAAGGTCGAAATCATGCCCCGGCAATACGTGATCGAAGATCGCAAAATGCCGTTCGATATGAATGTCTTGCAGAAAGTTTCCGTCGGATAGGAAAGGTAAAGCGAAAAGCCTGCCATCTCTGTAAAGAGCCGGCGAAACCAGCAAGGCCTCACGTTTTCGAGATTCGATTTCGATATTCTGCGACTTCAGGAAGTCGGCAAGTTCCTGCCGTCCCGGTGCAGCGAGCTCAAAATCCATCATGCCTTCGTTCAAGAAACGGAATCGGCCGTCCCAGACAATTGGCTTGTCCGGCTCCAGATGGAGCTTTGGCAGATTGCGTTTTTCACGAAGAAACCGATGCGATGAGCCACTGTCGCCGCGCTCGATGAGGGCGCCGAATACGGTCAGGCGATGCGTGTCATCATCTCCAGACAGAACCCGTTCAATGCGCGACCGCTCGCTATCGCCCGGCAGGAAACGGCGTCCGCCAGCGATGGCCGCAAGCAATCCTGCGAAGAGACGTCTCACATTGTCAGGAAGCACGGCGTAGAGCTGCGGATCGACAAGCAGGGTCCCGGCAGCATCTACACGCAAGCTCGCCGGATCGCCCAGCGCAGCAATCAAGGCAGCATTGTCCCGCTCACGCGCCGCTCCAGCCTCGGCAATCTGATCGAGAACCACCTGTCTGTCAGCCTCGGCGGCAATGCCCAGACGAATTCTCGGTCGTTCATATTCGGTGTTGGCATTGCTGGGATCATCCACCCAATTGATACCCCTGCTCCGCAATTCATCGCGCAGTGTCTGCCGGGAAACGGAAAGCAGAGGACGATCAAGTTCAACCGAGCCTTCGAGCCCAAGACCGTCCAGCAACGAGCGCAACGACATGGCCGCAAGCCCCCGCGCCTCGGCGTGGGCGCTACGCTCCTTGCGCATCAGAAAGGTCTCGATCTGGTCGTCCTGCGTATGGCCGGTGACAATGAAGGCTCCGCCAACATCCCGCGCGGCCTGCACCAGCAACCGGTAGCGCGCCGTCCGCGCAGCAGCGGCAAGCCCGCTTGTGGGCTTGGCCTCGTCCCAGACGAGAATGCGGTGTTCAATCCCGTATTGCCGGCAAAGCAGCCCGACATTTTCGGCTTCGGCCTTCGATTCGGCGCGCAGTTGATGATCCACCGTCACAGCAATCAGCCGGGGTGGGTTCTGGAGCATGACCATATAATCCCGGAGGAGGAAAAGCAGGCCGAGAGAATCGCTGCCGCCCGAAACGGCGGCTATGACGGCCTTGGCCTGCTCAAATCCGAATGGCTCGAATAATTTGGAAATATTGCTTGGGCTAAGCCCCACGAAATAACTCCGCAATCAGCACTTTGCGCGGCTGCGCTCATCGGCAACGCGCTTCAATATCGCGGGCGCTGCCTTGGGGTAACGTTCTGGAATCTGCGCGAAGGTGGCGCAGGCGACATCGCGATTGTCCATCTTTTCAAGCGTCATGCCGAGCTTGAACATGTTTTCCGGCGCGCGTTTCGAATCGGGATAATCGCGCTGCGTATCAATGAATACCGTCGCCGCTTCCGGATAACGGCCCTGACCGTAAAGCGATTCTCCGAGCCAGAAGCGTGCTTCCGCCGTATTGGGATCAGCCGGATAACGCTTCACATGCTCGCGGAAGCCGGTTTCGGCTGCCTTGTAATCGCCCGACATCAGATACTGATAGGAAGCCTGATAGAGCGAACTGGGATTATCGTCCGTCGGAAGGGATGCGACCGTATCGCCTGCAGCATTTCCTCCCGACGTGGCGCCGGGTGCTGCACCCGGCTGTGCCGTGCGCGGTGTGGCATCAAACGTTTCGCCGATTACATTGCCATTGGCGTCGAACCGGATGGAACCCAACGACTGCGGCGGCTCGCCACGTTCCGGTCCACCCTGTGCGGGTGCGTTCGAACCAATAGCCATGGAATCGGCGCCAGAAGACTGGTTGGCCGCAGTCTGCGAAGAAGCGTTGTATCCACCGTTCTTGGGGGCGCTTCCGGAAACCCCGCCATCGAGGTTTCCGTTATTGCCCTGACTAGTCCCTTGGCTGGAACCGGCATCGGCGAGCGACGTGTCGCCGCCAGCCTGCTGCACTTCCGCATCGGCGCGTTTGCCGGTTTCCAGAAACTGGAAGCGGCCTTCGTTTGCTTCCTGCATCTTCTGCATCTGATCCTGCATTTCGAGGATCTGGAAGTTCATGGCTTCCGCGCGCGCACCCAGCGCATCTGCTATCGCAGCGGGGTTGCCCATGCCCTGCGCGCAGAGATCGGCGCCCGGCGATGCTGCCGCGGGAGCCGCTTGAGCTGCACCACTGGAAGCAGGCGAGGTTACGCCGTTCTTCTTTTCCAGTTCTTCAAACCGGAATTCATTGTCTTCCTGCGTCTTTTGCAACTGATTATCGGTGAACGAAATCTGGGCATCCACGTCCTCGACCTTTCCGGTCAGGTTGCGCACCAGTTCCTGCTGCAGGCCGGGGCTTTGATAGCCGCCGCCCTGACCGCCGCCGCTGCCATTATCACGCATGGCATCATCGAGAATTGCCGTCGAACCGATGCTGACATCATTCTGGGCGCCGCCACGCCCCTTCTCCAAGGCCTGAAAACGCGCTTCGTTGTCGCGCTGGATTTTCAGCATCTTGTCGCGAAGCTGCAAGATCCGCGCATAGGACTGGGCGTTTTGATGTGCCAGATTGCAGACCTGCTGCGAAAACTGATCGCCGCCGGGAGCACCTGCCTGCGCGAGCTGAATCCCCCCTTGCGAAGAAACAGATGCCGCCAGAACCGGAGCACTCACCAAAAGCGGCAGCATGGCAATTGCCAGCGTCACTTTCCTCATTGGTTTCCTCATTCCCTTTTGCCCCTGCTAATTCATCCATCCGATTCACCCATCCAATTCGGGGCGAACACGATGATCGAGTGCCGCGCCTGAACAGACGCTGAACATGATTGCCGCACGATCAGCTCCGCTTTTAGAGCATTTCCCGCAAAAGTGCGAAGCGGTTTTGCGTCGGATAATGCGAAAAGCGAAGGCCTTTTGACGCTCACTATGACAAGTGCGACTTCGGCCAAAGTTTGTCGAAACGACCAAACAGGCGGTCAAAAACGAAAAAAGCGGCTCGAAAGCCGCTTTTCCGTAACACTGTCAGGTGCCCGCAGATTAGCTGCCTGCACCGTTGAGAACGGTGACGGCACGACGGTTCTGCGACCAGCACGAGTCGGCATCGCAAACTGCGACCGGACGTTCGTTACCGTAGGAGATGGTGCGCATACGGTTGGTCGGGACGCCACGCGAAGCGAGGAAGTCGCGGGTAGCAGCTGCACGGCGCTGGCCGAGAGCAAGGTTATATTCACGCGTACCGCGTTCGTCGGCATGGCCTTCGACCGTGATCGAGTACTGCGGATAACGCTGCAGCCACTGGGCCTGCTTGGAAAGCGTCTGCTGTGCATCGGCGCGGATCAGCGAAGAATCGAGATCGAAGAAGATGCGGTCGCCAACATTGACCGTGAAGTCCTGCGAGGAACCCGGCGTTGCAGCGCCTGCACCGAGACCCAGATCACCGGCATTGTTCGGAAGGTTCTTCTTGGACGCACAACCGGCAACGGCGAGCGACATGAAAAGGGCAATAGCGATCGGGCTACGTGCAATCGACTGGATACGGCGCATGGGCCGGAGCTCCTTAAGATTTGATGTTCCTGCGTAACCATCCAATAATCATATTGAGGTTAAGACAGGCTCAAGAAGTATGGTTAATATTTTCTTGCGGCCAGATGCAACCGGCGATTTCCGGCAGCAGTTCTGGTGTTAGCCCTTGGGGGCAAAATACGGCAGAAACACGGCTTCCTGGCAATGATTGTGGCAATTTGAGCATTTCCTGCAAAAGTGCGAAGCGGTTTTGCGTGAGGATAATGCGATAAAACAAGGAGATAGAACGGTTTCCCGTTTCCGCTTGAACCGGAACCGTTCTATCCATGAAAAAGGCGCGAAACCGGAGTTTCGCGCCTTCACTTTCCATAACTATCCGCGAATCCGCTATTCGAGCAGCGGCGACCAGGCCGGATCGGATGCGAAGTTCGGCGTCTGGATCTGGCGCTCGTTGCGACCGGTCAGGTCGATGGTGAAGAGCTTCGGACCGCCTGCACCCGCCGCCTTGCGGAAGAACATCAGCACGCGACCGTTCGGAGCCCAGGTCGGGCCTTCATTGTGGAAGCCCGAGGTCAGCAGGCGTTCGCCCGAACCGTCAGTTTTCATCACACCAATGGAGAACTGGCCCTGTGACTGCTTGGTGAAGGCGATGAGATCACCGCGCGGAGACCAAACCGGCGTGGAATAGCTGCCGTCACCGGCCGAGATACGGCGCGGATTGGAGCCATCAGCACCCATGACATAGAGCTGCGGACGTCCACCACGGTCGGAGGAGAAAACAATCTGCGATCCGTCCGGTGAATAGGACGCGCTCGTATCGATAGCCTGGCTGTTGGTCAGGCGCGTGGTCGAACGATTGCGCAGGTCCATCGTATAGATATTGGCACTGCCGTCGTCCTGAAGCAGGCTCATCACAACCTTCTGGCCATCGGGCGAGAAACGCGGAGCAATGGTCATGCCGGGGAAATTGCCGACGAGTTCACGCTGGCCGGTTTCGAGCTGCAGCAGATACACCTTCGGCGAACCGCCTTCGAACGACATATAGGTGACTTCCTGACGGTTCGGCGAGAAACGCGGCGTCAGCGAAATGGCGCGACCGTCGGAAATGTAACGCACATTGGCGCCGTCCTGATCCATGATGGCAAGACGCTTCACACGCTTCTGTGCCGGGCCGGATTCATCGACGAAAACAACACGCGTATCGAAGTAGCCCTTTTCACCGGTCAGGCGCTCATAGATGGCGTCAGCGATGATATGGGCGACGCGGCGCCAGTTGTCCGGCGTGGTGAAGAACTGCTGGCCGATCATCTGCTGGCCACCAAACGTATCCCACAGGCGGAACTCAGCCTTGAGACGGCCATCCGGCTGTTTGGTGATGCGGCCCGTGACAAGCGCCTGCGCATTGATGACCTTCCAGTCCTCGAAACGCGGAGCCGCGTCCGGATTGGAGATCTTCTCGATGAAGGCGCCCTTGTCGATCGGTGCAAAAAGACCAGACCGCTCAAGATCGGCCGCGATGACCGACGTGATATTCGGTCCGAGCTGATCAGCCGAAAGGAAATCGGTGATGGCGATCGGCAACGGCTCGATCACCCCCTTGTTGATGTTGATTTCCACGACGGCGCGCGCCGGCATGGTGCAGACAAGGCTTGCGGCAATCATACACGCGAAAGCCGAAAAGACCGTCCGGATCTTTGTATTGATGATGCCGATTTTCATGTCTTCTGGGACCTCTTTGTCCTTGCAGTAAGTTGGTTGGCGACCGGAAACCCGGTCAGAACATTTCGCTCGGGTCGAAGTTGACGATCACTTCCGACCATGAATCATATTTGTCGACTGGCAGATTGTACGGCGCGCAGCGTGCGACAGCGCGCTTGGCGCTCTCGGCTGCTGCACGACCAACACCATCGCCGCCCCCACCCGATGTCACTTCCGGAGAGCCCTGAATGGAGCCATCCTGATTCAGCTTCATCTTGACGGTCACGACCAGTCCCGGCGCGTCGGCCACACCGGCAGGCACGTTCCAGCATTTGGAAATCGCACCGCGCAACGCATCCATTTCGCTCTGGCTGAGCTTGGAGCCGCCAGTATTCTTCTTGCCGCCCAGCGATGCCTGATCGGTGGAACGCTTGGCTCCGCCGCCTGCCGCCTTCTGCTTGTTCAGAAGGGCAGCAACCTCATCGGCAATCGCATCATTCTTCGATTTCGAAGTCTGAGCGGCGTTCTGCGTCGGCTTCTTGTCTTCCGTCGGTTTGCGGTCCGGCGTCTTTGCTGTCTGCGCCTGCGGCGGCTTCGGCTTGGCGTCGGGCGCTGGCACCTTGTCCGGCAGCTTCGGCGTTTCAGCGTCAGGGGTTTCCGCCTGTTTTTCGATGGCTTCAGCCACCGGATCAGGCTTCACTTCCTGCTTTTCTTCCGGCTTGGCCTGAACTTCCGTCGCCGGAACCGGCGTTGGCTTGGTCTCAGGCTTCTGTTCCGGTTTCGGATCAGGCTTCGGTTCCGGCTTTTTTACCGGTTCCGGTTGCGCCTTGGGTTCTTCCGCCGCCTCGATTGGCTTCGCCTTTGCATCGGGCTTTGGCGGTGTCTGGGTATCGATATCCTGATCGCCAAAATTCTCGGCGTTTGGAACAGTCTGCGGTTTGGTTGTCGGCACAGGAGCCGACTTTTCCTTCATGGGCGCAGTCTTTTCGCCCTGCTGGATTTGCGTCATCGACTCGATCGGTACGATATCAACCGGGAACGATTCCGAATCCTGCACGTCGAAAGCCTTCGGCGAGGAAAACGAAACCACTGCCAGCGCGACCGCAACGGCATGCAAGGCAACAGAAGATGTCAGGCCAGCCTTCATGATGGCGTCAGCTATCCTGCTCCTGGAGGGTCACAAGGCCGATATTCTTGAAACCGGCGGCGGAAATGCGGGCCATGACTTTCATGACGGTGCCGTAATCGGCAGCCTTGTCACCACGCACGAAAATGCGCTCTTCATAGCCCGTCTTGGCGATAGCCTGGAGTTTCGGCACCACTTCATCAATCGGAATTTCGGTTTCCTGCAGGAAGATCTTGCCTTCGCTGTTGACCGAAACAGTGATCGGCTGCGTATCGGCATTCATCGCCTTGGCCTGCGTATCGGGCAGGTCAATCGGCACGCCAACCGTCAGCAGCGGCGCGGAGACCATAAAGATGATGAGGAGAACGAGCATCACGTCGACGAATGGCGTCACGTTGATTTCGCTCATCAATGCCTTCTTGCGGCCGCGCCTGCGGCGCCCGCCCGACTGCATTCCCTGATTTCCTACCGACATGCCCATTGCAAGATTCCCGAAGGCTGAAACTACACTCGATGCTTGAAGCCGCTTAATTACGCGGCGTCAGCTTCTCATCAATTTGGCGCGACAGTATGGCGGAAAATTCATCCGCAAAACCTTCCAGCCGTCCGCCGATCTTACCTGCATCCGCCGACAGCTTGTTGTAGGCAATAACGGCAGGAATAGCGGCGAGAAGACCGATTGCCGTTGCCAGAAGCGCTTCGGCAATACCCGGCGCCACAACGGCAAGACTGGTGTTCTTGGAAGCGGCGATTGCCTGGAACGAGGTCATGATACCGACAACCGTACCAAACAGACCGATGAAGGGGGCTGCAGAGCCGATGGTCGCCAGAAAGCCCAGACGCGAGTCGAGCTTTTCACTTTCGCGCGCCAGCGCGACATCCATGGCCTTGTCGATACGCATCTGCAGGCCAATGGGCGAGCGAGCGCCCTTCTCGAATGATTTCTTCCACTCACGCATCGCGGCCATGAAGATGGACGCCATGCCGGTGGTACGGCGTTCGCCGAGATTGCGATAGAGTTCCTCCAGCGACTGGCCGGACCAGAACGTCTGCTCGAAGCGATCAATCGCGCGCCGTGCCCGTCCGTAAGCAATCGTCTTGTCCACGATGATAGCCCAAGTCCAGATCGAGGCGAACAACAGGCCAAGCATAACCAGCTTGACGACCCAGTTCGCCTGCATGAACAGGCCCCAGAGGGTAACATCGGCGGCGGGGGCCGCTAACGCAACATTTTCCATCGATCTACCGTCCTCGAATCCAAACGCCCGGCCACATGACCGGGCGGTATCGCAAATCCGTTACTCAACGTCTGAAAACAGACGCTCCAAACCTGCGCAGCTTTTCAACTTGAAGCCGTACCTGCCCGACGAGCGGCCGACACTTCGCACCGCAACCGCCATTCCGGATTTCAACTTTAAATCCATCACGCGCTTGTTACGGTTAATTTTGGTGAAAGGAAGGCGCTGCGCTTCAAGCCTGCCTCTCCACCGATTCCGTCAGGGTGATTAATGGAATATTATGGTTAAAGATGCGTTAGCATTCGCCCAAATAGGTATATTTGCCGCTAGCGCATCGAATTCCGCACGAACATGCCAGTGAAGACCGTCATTGGAGCGGTCCTGGGACTCAGTTCTTGCGGTTGTTGGTGAAAGCTTCCCGCCATTCGTCGGGAATGCGGCGCGGATGGCCTTCTTTGGTTATCATCACGGCCTCTACCTTCGCCTCCGAAAGCAGACGCTCCCCGCAGGTAATTTTCTGCGCCATGATGACCCGCGCGCCGCGAATTTCGCTGACGCGGGTTTCAATCAGAATAAGATCATCCATCTTCGCGGGCGATTTGTAATCGATCTCCATGCGGCGAACGACCCAGACCATTTCTTCACCGAGCGCGCCCTCAGCCAATTCGATATGATGAACGTCCTGCAAACGCAGGAAATCCGTGCGTCCGCGTTCGTAGAATTCCAGATAGCGACCGTGATAGACGAAGCCGGAAAAATCCGTATCGGCATAATAGATGCGCGCATAGAGCAGATGCACGCCGTCTTTCAGTTCGCCAGCCACAGCAGCCTGCGCCGATTGTTCCTGTCGTTCCGTCATTCGTCTTCCATGAAGAGGCCGTATTGCGACTGCTGGATGATTTCGGCAGGCGCGGGCAATCCGAGATGCTGCCATGCGATGGCCGTCAAAACGCGGCCGCGTGGCGTGCGCTGCAGGAAACCCTGCTGGATCAGATAGGGTTCGATAATGTCTTCAATTGCGTCACGCGGCTCAGACAGGCCGGCGGCAATGGTTTCGATCCCCACCGGACCGCCCCCGAAATTGCGTGCGATAATATTGAGGTAACGCCGGTCGAGCTGATCCAGCCCGCGGTTGTCCACTTCAAGGCGTGACAGCGCCTCATCAGCGATCTTGCGATCGATGACATCGGCGCCGGCGACCAGCGCGAAATCGCGCACGCGACGCAACAACCGTCCGGCAATACGTGGTGTGCCGCGTGAACGGCGGGCGACTTCCAGCGCACCATCCGGCGAAATACCCATCTGCATGATGCGCGCACCACGCCGCACGATATATTCCAGTTCCTCGACCGTATAGAAATTGAGCCGTGTCGGAATGCCGAAGCGATCCCGTAACGGCGTGGTCAGAAGCCCGAGACGGGTCGTTGCCGCAACCAGCGTAAATTTCGCAAGATCGATCTTCACCGAACGTGCCGCCGGTCCCTCGCCGATAATCAAGTCGAGCTGGAAATCCTCCATGGCTGGATAGAGGATTTCCTCCACTGCCGGGCTGAGACGATGGATTTCATCGATGAACAGAACGTCGCGCTCTTCCAGATTGGTTAGCAGAGCCGCAAGATCGCCCGCCTTGGCAATAACCGGGCCGGATGTGGAGCGGAAATTGACGCCCAGTTCCTTGGCCATGATCTGCGCCAGCGTCGTCTTGCCGAGACCCGGAGGGCCAACGAACAGGACGTGGTCAAGCGCCTCGCCACGCACTTTGGCGGCCTCGATAAAGACTTTCAGATTTGCGCGCGCTGCCGCCTGCCCGACAAAATCATCAAGCGTCTGCGGGCGCAGCGTATTGTCTTCGTCTACGCGTCTGTCAGCATCAATGAGAGGGTTGCGGTCGCTCATGCCATCCTCCTCGCATGAACATATCGCTCAGGCAAGTAAATCACCGCGACAATTCCTTCAGACCCAGGCGGATGAGCTTGGCCGAATCGGCATTCTCCCCCGCTTCCTTCAAGGCCGCGGCGACAGCATTGGCGGCCTGATCACGCGAGTAGCCGAGATTGGAAAGCGCCGACACCGCATCGGCAACCGGCGCCGGGGCAGCGCCCGCGCCAAGTTCCTGTTTGAGCCCGATCGTGCCGCTCGCATCACCGGCGAAGGCAGGCGCCTTGTTCTTGAGTTCGGTCACGATGCGCTCAGCAACCTTCTTGCCGACACCCGGCGCGCGCGAAACCATGGCGATGTCGCGCAGTGCAATTGCATTGGCGAGTTCCGACGGCGACAACGTGCCGAGCACGGCGAGAGCCACCTTGGCGCCAACGCCCTGCACATTCTGCAACAGGCGGAACCATTCGCGCTCAAGCTGATTGGCAAAGCCATAAAGGCGGATCATGTCTTCGCGAACATAGGTTTCGATAAACAGGATGGCCGCCTCGCCCGCACCGCCCAGATTGCCGAGCGTGCGCGCCGAACAAAACGCAACATAGCCGACACCATGCACGTCGATGACGGCATGATCCTCGGCAATTTCATCGATCACACCCTTGAGCTTACCGATCATGGCCACCTACGCGATAAGTTGTTGCAACCGGCGCGCACTTGCGATGCTTTGCCGGTGATGCGCATGACAAATGGCAATGGCCAAAGCATCGGCGGCATCGCTCGTATCGAACGATGCGCGCGGCATCAGCACTTTCACCATCATATGGATTTGCTGTTTTTCACCGTGTCCAACGCCGATTACAGCCTTCTTCACGGCATTCGGCGCATATTCGGCAACGGGCAGTCCAGCCTGCGCGGGAGCCAACAAGGCAATGCCGCGCGCCTGACCGAGCTTCAGCGTCGCCGTTGCATCCTTGTTGACGAAGGTGTGTTCAACCGCCGCCTCATGCGGCATATATTCATGCAGGACTTTGGAAAGACCTTCATGCAGCTGGCAGAGGCGCGATGCAAGATCCATCTCGGCATTCGAGGTCACAGTCCCCGAACCGATGAAATGCAGTGAATTGCCCAACGATTCGACAATGCCCCAGCCGGTACGGCGCAGGCCCGGATCGATACCAATGATGCGAATCGTTTCTTTCATAAGCGAACCCTATCCTCAGACGGATTCACTTGACAGCAGAAAAGTGAACAAAAGAGAAACATGCGCCACGAAGGGCGCACATGATCGATCGTTATGAAGCGCCAAAAGCAGTTTTGAGCAATACGATCTGTTCGGAAACCGGATTGCCACGTGGGACGCCCTGCAGCGAGACCACTTCACCGTAAACTTCGCGGTCCATACGGCGCACACGCGCCTGAAGGCGCATGGAACGTTCGACCAGCTCCATGAATGCTGCAGGCAGTTCGGACCAGCCTTGTGCGATTTCACCCGCCGATGGCGTATCAAGACGCACCTTGGCTTTCTCGGCTGCAACCTGCTGACGGGTCATTTCACCGTTCCGCGCCGCGCGCTGGAGCAGCAACCACGAAGCAACCTGCATCAGGCGCGTGGTCAGACGCATCGATTCGGCGGCATAGAGCGTCGCAGCCACACGCGAAAGATTGCGCGCATCCTCACGGCCTTCGCCGTCGAGATAGCTTGCCGCTTCCTCGACCATATCCATGCCTTCTGCATAGATCGGCTTGAACGAATCCGAGAAAACCATGCGCTCTGCGAGGCTGATCATATTGCTCGGCATCTGGCTCTGTTCGCTAATCACTGCTCTGCCACCTTGCATGACCGCCTGTATCGGCGGCCCATTCCGTTGCCGTATTCGTCCAGTGGGATATGCCAGACGGATACGAATGAAACCATTGAACCGCTGTTCGACCATGGGGGAGGCTGAGACGGAACAGCTGTGCTAAACAAGTCCACGATAAACTGCACCTTCATACACCGTCGCGCAAGTTTATGTTTAACATTCGGTTAACATTTTCAGAGGCTTTTGACGAAAGCTTGTAAATAGAACGGATTGGGCAGTTGTTCCGTTCCGCGCGCCTGCATGTGGAAATCGATATTCCCCCGATATGCAGCAAAAAGCGCACAAAAAAAGAGCCGCAATGGCGGCTCTCAGGAGTTTAACAGGGAGGCGTCAAACAGAGTGGCTAAACCACTCGGTAAGAATCCAGCCGAACTGGATGTAAACCATTTAACATTCTTAAGATTAATGAATGGTTAATTTCTGCGTAGCGCTGTGGATAATCTCACGCAATCCGGCACTTTTCACTCAAAGAAAAGCCGCCCGAAATGGGCGGCTGATCAGTAGTGGTTAATAGCGCTGCATCGCAGGCTTGGAGTTTGACGCAACCTGCATCTTGACGGGTTCGGCAGCAGGAACAGCGGGCTTTGCCGAAACGGGAGACCCCTTCTTGCCCCAACCGATGGTTGGCAGCCATTCCAGATAATAGGCCAGTGCGAACTGCATCACGATACCGGTTGCGATCAGCAAAGTGTCATAAGGCAGGCCGCCCGGGTTCACGAGCTTCATCACCTGCGCAACCATTGCCAGCAGCGTACCGGCAATGAAGACCGGCAGCGAATGCTTGCCGAGAACGGCGAGAGGATTATCCGGCGCCGTCCGGGCAATATTGTTCAGCGTCGGAACGACGGCGATGAGATAGGCAATCGCCAGCACGTGCAGCAGACGCGGACCCGACAGGAAAGTCTTGTCGAAGCCGGTAAGAACCATGGGCAGGCCCATCGACGCGTCGATGCCCCAAAGCGGAATACGCACCCATGCCAGCGCCAGCACCAGATAGCCAACGGCAAGGCCGATCAGCAGCGGATGCTTCGGCAGCTCGCCACCGCGACGTACATGAATCACGCCTGCAATACCGATTGCAAACAGGAACTGCCACGACAGCGGATTGAGGAACCAGACGCCTTCGGTCGGATAATTTACCGGCGCAACGTGATAGAGGCCTGACAGGAACCAGACCGTGCCGGAAACACCGAGCATGAGCGGCAGGCTGATGCGCGCCAGCAGAAGCAGGATCGGAGTCAAAACCAGCATCACGGCATACATCGACAAAATGTTGTTATAGCCGAGCTGGTGACCCATCGTGACGATGCCGAACAGCGCTTCGACCGGGTGCTTGACCAGCGGCGCGATGTTGATCTGCGTAAGCAACTCCGAACGCTTCAGGAAGATAGCGGCAGCGGCGAAAATGGCGATGGTCGCCATGGTCGTCATGATGTGCGTCGTATAGAGCACACCAGCGCGGCGCCACATTTTCAGCGACAGAAGCAGGCGATTGCCGGGAGCGAATTTAGATCCATAGGCAAGCGCCACAGCCATGCCGGAAATCAGCACGAAAGCTTCAGCCGAATCGGAGAAGCCCAGATTCTTGTGCGTGAAATGCTCGTAGATCGTGCCGGGCACATGGTTGATGAAGATCGTTAGCAGCGCGAGCGCACGAAACACGTCGATGCGCGTGTCGCGCATTTTCGTCGGTTGTGCGGGCATCGCTTCTCTAGCGGTCGCAATATTCATTTACCAGCCTGCCTATCTTTGAAGGAAAGTGCCTGCACTTGGGATTGCGAGCCTTTCCACTTTTCTTCGTGTCATTCCGGATGGGTGCCGGAACAGTTTCACACGTTCTGCCGGAGCGTTCAGCGCCCGGTCTTGGTGTGGCTTATATACGCGTTAATCCCGGCAGAACCGGGTTGGTTCCGATCAACTTTCGTTCCAGTGGATAACATTATGCCAGCCCGGACAGGCGCGGGCCCGAGAAGGTTTCGCCAATGAATACTTGCCGAAGCCCGGTTGCGTCGCATAAATGCGACAAAACAAATAGATAGAGCCTCGCTTCCGTTTCCGGTAAACAGAACGCCTCTATTGCCCGAATTCCATCACGTTTTTCCCGTTAGGCTTGGCTCATGAACACGCCCGCTCACCAGACTGAAACCGAACGCTGCCGCATCGTGCTGGTTGCGCCTCCACTTGCCGACGGCGCGGCCCTCGCAAAGCTTTTGACGGCTGCGCTCTCGGGCGGCGACGTTGCAAGCGTCATTCTCGACACCGGCGATCTCGACGAAGCCACTTTTCAGGCCGCAGCTGAAAAGGTCATCCCCGTCATTCAGGAAAAAGGCGCCGCCGCGCTTATCCTGAACGATACGCGCATCGCGGGTCGCGTCGGTGCAGATGGCGTTCATATCGAAGGCAAGGCTGCCGATCTGGCAGATGCGATCGAAAAACATACGCCGAAGATGATCGTCGGCACCGGCAATCTGCGCGACCGCCATGGCGCAATGGAAATCGGCGAGTTGCAGCCCGATTATGTTTTCTTCGGCAAGATCGGTGCGGATAACAAGCCGGATGCCCATCCGCGCAACCTGTCGCTGGCCGAATGGTGGTCGCAGATGGTGGAAATTCCCAGCATCGCGCAAGCCGGAAGCACGCTGGAAAGCATCATCCCCGCAGCCGAAACCGGAGCGGATTTCGTTGCGCTCGGTCGGGCGGTCTTCGACGCCGAAGACCCTGCAAAAGCTGTCGCGGAAGCCAACCGGCTTCTCGATGAGAACGCGCCACGCTTTGAAAACTGATCCCTTCATCAAGGTCTTGCCGATGCCCATGAAGAACAAATTTCTTCTCGCTGCCATTTTGACAATCGCGCTGCCGGTCCTGCCTGCTCTGGCAGCGGGCGAGCCGGTGCGCGGTCAAAAGAACAGCCATCAGGGCGATCGTCAGGATAAGAAAGCCGACAAGCCTGCCAAGCCGGTGATGCTGCCGCAACCGGCAACGACCGAACCGATGCCCCACATCGACCCAAGCCGTTTCGGCGACAAACCGGCAGACGAGGCTTTCGGTGCATTTCAGCGTGGCCTTTATCTGACCGCTTTCAATCTGGCCAAGCCACAGGCTGAAAAGGGCGATCCGGCATCGCAGACACTCATTGCAGAAATTTATGCGCGCGGCCTTGGCATCCCCGCCAACCAGAAACTGGCGGCGGAATGGTACGAGAAAGCAGCCAATAACGGTGTTGTAGAAGCGCAGTTCCGCTATGCCGCACTTCTGCTTCAGGGCACCTACGCCAGGAAAGACCCCGTCAAGGCAGAGGAACTGATGAAGAAGGCTGCCGAGGGTGGCAATGCCATGGCGCAGTTCAACTACGGCCAGATGCTGATGGAAAAAACGCCGGGCAAGCCGGGCATCGATCTCGCCTTCCCGTGGTTCGAGAAGGCGGCCGGGGCCACGCTGGCCGATGCACAATATGCACTCAGCCAGATTTATGCCAACGGTACCCCGACCATCCCCCGCGACGACAAGAAAGCGCGCGTCTATCTCCTGCTTGCTGCCGCACAGGGTTATGATACGGCGCAGTTCGATCTGGGCCGCTGGCTGATTGAGGGCCGCGGTGGCGACCGCGACTACGAACAGGGGTTTGGCTGGATGCGTCTTGGCGCACAGCGCGGCATGGTGATGGCACAGGCCTGGCTCGCCCGCCTCTATCGCGATGGCATCGGCACAGAAGGCGATCTCGTCAAAGCAGCGGCCTGGTATATTGTTGCCCAGCGCGCCGGTTTTCGCTCACCAGACCTCAACGACATGATGGACGGACTGGCTGATGACCAGATTAAACAGGCCATAGAAACCGCCAACAATCTGCGCGTCCGCTGATTTTTGGGCGAATTTTGAGGCTGGATTGGCTCTCTTTTCGCGCTCAGGCTTGCGCCAAGCGCCTTTTTATGGTCTTGAGACGCCGATTATCGTGGTTCGAGTATAAGGCAGGTGCGCAATCTCCGGAATAATGCCGGACGGTTGCCTTTTCGTCGTCATGCGTCGAACCGCACATGGTTTCACATTTTCATTCCGGATCAAGCTCATGAAGATCAATGGTAACGAAATCCGCCCCGGCAATGTCATCGAACATGCTGGCGGCCTGTGGGTTGCGGTCAAGACCAACGCCGTCAAGCCTGGCAAGGGCGGCGCTTATAATCAGGTCGAACTGAAGAACCTCATCAACGGCACCAAGCTCAACGAACGTTTCCGCGCTGCAGAAACCGTCGAGCGCGTTCGTCTGGAACAGAAGGATTTCTCGTTCCTCTACGAACAGGGCGAAGCGCTGATCTTCATGGACACCGAATCCTACGAACAGCTTGAGCTGGCCAAGGATTTCGTCGGTGACCGTGCCGCTTTCCTGCAGGACGGCATGATGGTTACTGTCGAACTATATGAAGAAAAGCCGATCGGTATCCGCCTTCCGGATCAGGTCACGCTTGCCATCACCGAAGCCGATCCGGTCGTCAAGGGCCAGACCGCTGCTTCGTCCTACAAGCCGGCTGTGCTTGAAAACGGTATCCGCATCCTCGTTCCACCGTTCATCGCATCCGGCGAACGCGTGATCGTTGATACCAACGAACTTACCTACGTCAGCCGCGCTTAATACGAAAAACGAGATTTGTGGTGCCTGGATCAGGCACCACTTTATCCATGTCGCAAAGATTGCGACCGTTCTTTCTCAGATCGCTCAATTCCTCGACCTCCACCGAATGTGTTTCGGTTCGGATGTTCGACATTCTGTTTATGATTAACTGCTTGATCCCTTTCAAAAATCCACGCTTCGGGATCGTGCTTACAAGGACAATGAAATGGCCCGCTCAGCCCTTCTCAACGTTATGGTACAGGCCGCTATGAAGGCCGGCCGCAGCCTCGCTCGCGATTTTGGTGAAGTCCAGAATCTTCAGGTTTCTCTCAAGGGCCCCGGCGACTATGTCAGCCAGGCAGACCGCCGCGCCGAACAGATCATCTATACGGAATTGAGCCGCGCCCGCCCGGATTATGGCTTCCTGATGGAAGAATCCGGCGAGGTTGAATCCAAGGACGGACAGCACCGCTGGCTGATCGATCCTCTCGACGGCACCACAAATTTCCTGCACGGCATTCCAGTTTTCGCAGTCTCCATCGCTCTCGAGCGTCAGGGGCAGATCGTCGCCGGCGTCATCTACAATCCGGCCATGGATGAGCTTTACACCGCAGAGCGCGGCGGCGGCGCATTCCTCAATGACCGTCGCCTGCGCGTCGCATCGCGCAACAAGCTGGTCGATTCCGTTATCGGCACGGGTATCCCGCATCTGGGTCGCGGCCATCACGGGCATTATCTGGTCGAACTGCGCAATGTCATGGCCGAAACCGCAGGCATTCGCCGCATGGGCGCTGTTGCACTCGACCTCGCCTATGTTGCAGGCGGCCGTCTGGATGGTTTCTGGGAAGATGGCATGCATCCGTGGGATCTCGGCGCAGGCATTCTTATGATCCGCGAAGCCGGTGGTTTCGTCTCGGACAAGAATGGCGGTCAGGACATTTTCGGCACCAAGACCATCGTTGCAGGCAATGAAATCATTCAGAAGGCATTGCTGAAAACGATCAACAAACCGATCTAAAAAAGACCTGCTGCTTTGTCGATCCAATGGTTTGTTTCACCTGGGTCATCTCCAGCAGTCTAAAAACAAGGCCGAGCGCTTAAATGGCTCGGCCTTTTTATTGATTTAGAGCGTATCTATAGAAAATTATGCTACAGTTGGCCGAGAAACTTGCCCAGAGCCTCAAGTATATTCCCAAGAATATTCCACCAATTCATGCTTAGTCCCTCTCACAAAGTTGAGTGTACGAAGCAATAATTATCAAAATTAGAAAACTTAAAAATAGCAACTTATAATTTATTTATTACCATCAATTATATAGGTATATATAAGAAATAAATTATATTAAGATCACGGGATTTAATATTATAAACTTTCTGCTCTACGATATTCAGACCATCCCGCGAGCCTGACAGCACACTCCACAAATCCGCGTAATTTTCTTGTTCCAATGATTCCGCTTCACGAATTAATGAAGTAGGCTTCTTTTCAAACACGCGACCATGGAGCGGAACGCATGAGCGATTTGAGAGTTTCCCGGGACCGTCTGGACGAGGGACGCGATTACGACCCCTACCGCCTGTCGAGCCCGCGCATTGTCATTCTCTCCATGGCGATCTTCCTTATTATCGTGGCTTTTCTGGCCGCGATCCTGATGCGACAGATCCATACGTTCTTCGTCACCAATCCCGGCCTTAACGGCCTGATACTCCTGGTGCTTCTCATCGGTATTCTGCTGGCCTTCGGACAGGTGCTGCGGCTTCTGCCAGAGATTCGCTGGGTCAACTCATTCCGCGACGGTGACCGCGACGGCACCACGCGACCGCCCGTCCTGCTTGCACCGATGCGGGCTTTGATCGGCCGCCGCCAGTCGATGGCGCTTTCCACTGCCTCCATGCGTTCGATCCTCGATTCCATCGCGACACGTCTTGATGAAAGCCGGGATATATCGCGCTATCTGATCGGGCTTCTGGTCTTTCTCGGCCTGCTCGGAACCTTCTGGGGCCTTCTGGAGACGGTTGGTTCCATCGGGCGCACCATCCAGACCCTCGACCCGAATTCAGGAAGCACCGGCGACGTTCTCGATGCGTTGAAGGCAGGCTTGCAGGCTCCGCTTTCCGGTATGGGCACAGCCTTCTCGTCTTCGCTGTTCGGTCTTTCCGGCTCGCTGATTCTCGGCTTCCTCGACCTTCAGGCGGGCCGCGCGCAAAATCGTTTCTATACAGAACTGGAAAACTGGCTTTCCTCCGTCACCGATCTCGGTTCCGATATCGGTGCCGACCAGAACGGAGGCACGGAAGAAATCCGCGTTCTGGCCGACCGATTGCAGAACCTGCATGGCGGCGACGCATCCACGCAGCGCACCACGGCAGCGCTGGCCAATCTTGCCGAAGGCATACAGGGCCTCGTCAAGAACATGCGCAGCGAGCAGCAGATCATGCGCGACTGGGTGGAAAAACAAGCGGACGAGCAGAAGGCTATCCGCCAGACGCTTGATCGTCTCACCAAGGCCATCGGCGAGCGCTCGCACGACCGCAAATCCGATCGCACGGACAAGGCGGAGTAAGCAGCCATGTCCCTCGCCCGCAACCGCCGCTCCCAGAGGCATGTCGATTACTGGCCGGGCTTCGTCGATGCCCTGACGACGCTGCTGCTCGCAATCATGTTCCTGCTTACCGTCTTCGTGCTGGCGCAATTCCTGCTCAGCCGCGAGGTGAACAACAAGGATAGCGTTCTCGCACGACTCAATAGCCAGATACAGGAACTGACACAGCTTCTGTCGCTGGAGCGCAGCAATTCGCAGGATATGCAGGACACCATCGCCAATCTGCAGGCTTCGCTGTCCAGCACGGAAAGCGAGCGTTCACGTCTGCAAAGCCTTTTGAACGAAGGCAGCGGCGCAGGTGCTGCCGCTGAAAAGCGCGCTGGCGAACTGTCCGAAAGCCTTGATGCCGAAAAGCAGGTCAGCGCTCGTGCACTCAGTCAGGTGGAACTGCTGAACCAGCAGATTTCAGCCCTTCGCCGCCAGATCGCAGCACTTGAAGATGCGCTCAACGCTTCAGAAAGTCGCGACCGCGAATCGAACGCCAAGATCGCCGATCTCGGTCGCCGCCTGAATGTCGCATTGGCGCAGCGTGTGCAGGAGCTGAACCGCTATCGTTCCGACTTCTTCGGACGCCTGCGTGAAATCCTGTCGGACAAGGAGAATATCCGTATCGTCGGCGACCGCTTCGTCTTCCAGTCGGAAGTTCTTTTCCCGACAGGCTCGGCGGATATCAATCCTGCCGGTCAGGACGAGATGAAGAAACTTGCCGACGCGGTGATCCAGCTTAATCAGGAAATCCCGGATGACATCAACTGGGTACTGCGTGTCGACGGTCACACAGATAATGTGCCTCTGACTGGCACGGGACGCTTCCGCGACAACTGGGAGCTTTCGTCAGCCCGCGCAACCGCAGTGGTCAAATTCCTGATCGCCAATGGCGTCCCCGCCAACCGGCTCGTTGCAGCAGGTTTCGGGGAATATCAGCCTCTCGACGCCTCCGACACAGCCGATGCCCGATCCAAGAACCGGCGCATCGAGCTGAAGCTGACCGAACGATAAGAAGGAATAACGGGGGCAACGCCCCCCGTTTCACTTCGCAGCGAAGGCTCCAGCGCCCGCCTCGAATTGCAGCTTGGCGAGACGGGCATAGATGCCGCCCTTCTCGACAAGGCTTTGATGTGTGCCTTCTTCGACAATATGGCCATGGTCGAGCACCAGAATGCGGTCGGCCTTGAGCACGGTCGCAAGCCGGTGCGCGACGACAAGCGTCGTGCGATCAGCCATCAGACTGTCCAGGGCCTTTTGCACAAGCATCTCGCTTTCAGCATCAAGCGCCGATGTCGCTTCATCAAGAAGAAGGATGGGCGCAGCACGCAAGATTGCCCGCGCAATGGCGATGCGCTGGCGCTGCCCCCCTGAAAGCGTCACACCGCGTTCGCCGACTTCCGTGTCATAGCCCTTGTCGAGCGCCATGATGAAATCATGCGCAAGGGCTGCCTTTGCCGCTGCCACAATCTCCTCGTCGCTCGCTCCGGGTCTACCGAAGGCGATGTTTTCGCGCACGCTGGTGGCGAAAATCGCCACATCCTGCGGCACGGTTGAGATGCGCGCCCGAACGGCCTGCGGGTCAGCATCAGGCAAAGCCACGCCGTCGATCAGGATCTTGCCTGACTGCGGATCGTAATAGCGCATGACGAGCGCGAAGATCGTGCTCTTGCCTGCACCCGAGGGACCGACAATCGCAACAGTCTCGCCGGGCTTCACGGTGAAGCTGACGCCATTGAGCGACGGTGCATCTGGCCGCGTCGGATAGGAAAAATGCACGGAATCGAACACGACCTCACCGCGTGGCGGCACCGGCATGGCAACAGGTTTCAAAGGCGCGGCAATACCCGGCTGCTCGTCCAGAATTTCGACAAGCCGCTCCGTAGCCCCTGCTGCCTGCGCCAGTTCCCCACCCACTTCTGACAAGGCACCGAAGGAGCTGCCTGCGAACACGGCATAAAGCACGAATTGACCGAGCGTACCGGCAGACATCGTGCCGGCCAGCACATCACGCGAACCGAACCAGAGCACCGCAACAATGCTGGAGAAGATCAGGAAAATGGCAAAAGCCGTCAGGATTGCACGCGCCTGAATGGAGGAACGCGCCGCCTGAAAGGCTTTTTCTACCGCGCTGCCAAAACGCCCGACCACCATATTCTCGTTGGTGAAAGCCTGCAGCGTGCGCATCGCGCCGATCTGTTCGCTGGCATAGGCATTGGCCTTCGCCAGCATGTCCTGCGTCATACGGGAACGGCGACGCACCGAGCGTCCGAAGGCGATCAGGGGCACAACGATGATCGGGATGGCAGCAATGACCAGCGCAGAAAGCTTCGGGCTGGTCACGACCATCATCGCCAGCGCGCCGACACCCAGAATCATGTTGCGCAGCGCGACAGAGGCCGTAGCGCCCACCACCGACTTGATCTGCGTCGTGTCGGACGACAGGCGCGAAACGATTTCACCCGACTGTGACCGGTCGAAGAATTCCGGCGAAAGCGCCGTCACATGCGAAAAGACCGCATTGCGCAAATCCGCGACCACTCGCTCGCCGAGCGAGATCACGAAGAAATAGCGCAGGCCCGATGCCAGCGCGAGAATGAGCGCCAGCAACACGAGCATGCCGAAGTAATTATTAACGAAGATCGCATTCGATCCCGTAAAGCCATGGTCGATCATGCGACGCAGCGCGACGGGCACGGCAAGGGTCGTTACAGCGGCCAGCACCAGCGAAAAGAGCGCGCCTGCAACCAGGACCTTATAGGGTGCCAGAAACGGCAAAACTCTCTTCAGCGGCTTCAGCGTGCGGCGTTTGCGGCCATCTTCTGCAGTCAATTCGTGATTCATATCAATTTCAGTATCCCGGTCGGCCATTCTTGTGTTTGCGCCCTTGTTATTGCCGTGCGCCTGATGTATAGGCTCGCCAACCCTTTTGGAAGCCGTTGCCTGTAGGTAATGGGTCTTCATATCTGCCATTGGGCGAAAGTGCCGCAGTTTCGATAGTCAAGGCTGCGCTTTTCACCCCAGACTTTCAGGATTGAGAAGATGAAAGCCAATATCCATCCCGACTACCACACCATCAAGGTCGTGATGACCGATGGCACCGAATACATGACCCGTTCGACCTGGGGCAAAGAAGGCGATACGATGAACCTCGATATCGACCCGACCACCCATCCAGCCTGGACGGGCGGTTCGCAGACCCTGCTCGATCGCGGTGGTCGCGTTACGAAGTTCAAGAACCGTTTCGGCAATCTCGGCATCTAATCCGATATTGCATCTGGTTGAAAAGCCCCGCCTCGGCGGGGTTTTTTTATGCCTGAATTTCATTCATCAGGGCACAAAAAAACTCCCGGATAACCGGGAGTTTTGCATCATTGTTGTGAGCACGAGAAATCAGGCGCTCAGCTTTTCCATCACTTCGTCGCTGACTTCGAAGTTCGTGTAGACGTTCTGCACGTCGTCATCGTCTTCGAGCACGTTGAGAAGCTTGAGAACCGAACGCGCCTTTTCCTCGTCCAGCTCGGTATTGGTCTGCGGCTTCCAGATCGTCTTGATCGATTCGGCTTCACCGAGAGCAGCTTCCAGAGCCTTCGACACTTCGCCGATATCTTCGAACGCGCAGATGATGACGTGTTCTTCTTCACCGGACTGCACATCGTCAGCACCGGCTTCGATGGCCGCTTCCATAACCTTGTCGGCGTCGCCGACGGAGGACTTGTAGACGATTTCGCCAACACGGTCGAACATGAAGGACACCGAACCGGTTTCGCCCAGCGCACCGCCCGACTTCGTGAAGGCTGCACGCACATTCGATGCCGTGCGGTTACGATTGTCCGTCAGTGCTTCCACGATAACCGATACGCCGCCGGGGCCACGGCCCTCGTAGCGCACTTCATCATAATTCTCGCCGTCATTACCGGCAGCCTTCTTGATGGCGCGCTCGATATTGTCCTTCGGCATGGACTGCGCCTTGGCGTTCTGGATCGCCAGACGCAGGCGCGGGTTCATCGTCGGGTCAGGCAGACCCTGCTTGGCAGCGACGGTGATTTCGCGTCCGAGCTTGGAAAACATTTTCGACCGCACCGCATCCTGACGACCCTTGCGGTGCATGATATTCTTAAACTGTGAATGGCCGGCCATGGCACCCCTGTTCTGTTTAAAATGCTGTGCACGGAGAAAGCGTCACGCATGAAACAGAGATCAAGCAGAGAAGGGCCGCAGGTTGGGCCACAGTGCTTTCCGTGCAGAATGGCGGCGTTATAAGGAATTCAGGCCCATTCGTCCAGCAAAAGCGCCGCTGCCCCCCGAATCTCTGTCAACAAAAGCAATATTGCTCGACCCGTCAGGCAAAGCGGATTATCTATAAATTCATGATTCAGCCCGTCCAGAACACCCCCAGCGAAACCATCGCAGCCCGTATCAGCCGCATTCTCGCCGACCGCATCATCGCCGGTGAGATCGAGCCCGGCACGAAACTGCGACAGGATCACATTGCCGAAGAGTTCGAGACCAGCCATGTGCCGGTGCGCGAAGCATTCCGGCGACTGGAGGCTCAGGGGCTTGCCGTTTCCGAACCTCGGCGTGGCGTTCGGGTTGCATCGTTCGACATCGGCGAAATCAGGGAAGTGGCGGAAATGCGGGCCGCTCTGGAAGTCCTGGCGCTACGCCATGCCGCGCCCCATATCACGCAGGCAACGCTCGATGCCGCAGAGCAGGCCACGCTGGAAGGCGACAAGTCACGCGATGTCAGAAGCTGGGAAGACGCCAACCGCCGTTTCCACCGGCTCATCCTCGAACCGTGCAAGATGCCGCGCCTGCTTGCGGCTATCGATGATCTTCACGCTGCCAGCGCCCGGTTTCTCTTCGCCACCTGGCGGTCGGAGTGGGAAACCCGCACCGACCACGACCATCGTGCCATATTGCGGGCGCTGCGCCAGAACGATGTCGAGAGCGCAGTCACTATCCTCGCCCGGCATGTGCAATGGATCGGGCACCGTCCGGTCAAGACCGCATCGGGCAAGACGCGCGATTCGTTTGCGATTGTCGGCTGATCAGGCGATTGCACAGATAAGCATCTTATTTTCGGCGTCCCCATTCCAGGCTGTAGTGACGGATTATTCGCACAGATTTTCATCTGCACGACCGGGTCTCTGCCGCGACTCCCACAGCAACACGCCATGCTGCCTGTTCCGCCTCTTGCGTTTATCGTCAGGAGCTTTAAGAAGATATAGATCGAATCTCAATTTTATCTATAATTTGAGGAAGCCATGACGACCATCACCCAGACGCGCCCATCCTTCAGCCCGCTCAATCTGGAATCCCGTTCCCCTGCAATGCGCCTTGCAGCCGTTGCGCTTGGCACGCTGGTTCTCGCCGTCTCGTCGCAGATCGAAGTTCCGATGATTCCGGTCCCGATCACACTGCAGACCCTGATCGTTCCGCTGATCGGCGCGCTTTATGGCTGGCGTCTTGGCATGGCCACGGTTCTGGCCTGGCTCGGCGAAGCCATGCTCGGACTTCCGGTCCTTGCAGGCGGCGCTGGTGGTCTTCCGCATTTCGCAGGCCCGACCGCAGGCTATCTCGTTTCCTTCCCGATCATCGCGGCGCTGACCGGCTATCTGGCCGAACGCGGCTGGAACGGTAACCGCGTCGGCCTCGCCTTCGTTTCGTTCCTTGCCGCCAATGTGGTCTGCCTTGCTCTTGGCGCAGCCTGGCTGTCCAGCATCATTGGCGTTGAAAAGGCCGTTGCCTTCGGCGTGACGCCGTTCCTCGTCGGCGCCCTCATCAAGTCGGCTCTCGGCGCTGCGATCCTCAAGGCCATCGCCCGCGACGGCAAGGCCTGATCTGCCAGGTGACAGTACGCCTGCGCGGCCATCATCTCCTGTGCATGCTGACTTATGTCGGCAAAGGCTACAGCCCGGCTTTCGTCGAAAACTACGACAGGATTGCCGGGCGGCTCAGCAAAGGTGAAGAGATTTTTCTGGTCGATGGCCCTGACGACATTTGTGCGCCCCTGCTCTGCGGGGGCGATTGCCATTGTTACGAAGCGAGTGTTCGCGAGCGCGACCGGCTGGCATTGGAGGCCGTAGGCGAACTTCTCGGCCAGACGCTTTCCACGCAGAACCGTTTCGGGCTCGACGCAGAGCGGCTTGCCGTAATGCGCAGCGCTTTTGCAGAAGGCACATTACGCAAAGCCTGCGAGCGTTGCGAATGGTCGAACCTCTGCACGAGAATTGCCACAACAGACCAGTTTCACGGCGTTAAAATAACAAGGCCACCCGCCTCAGGATGAAATGGGTGGCCTTGTTGTATCTGGCTTTTACTGTTGGTTTTTGCGCTTTCGCCGCGCCAGCATGTTGAGCGCTTCGACCAGCGCTGAGAAGCCCATAGCAGCGTAGATATAGCCCTTCGGCACGTGGAAGCCGAAACCATCAGCAATCAGCGTCATACCGATCATCAGCAGGAAGCCCAGCGCCAGCATGACGATGGTTGGGTTCGCCGCGATGAACCGCGAAAGCGGATCGGCTGCAAGCAGCATGACAGTAACGGCTGCGACCACGGCAATGACCATAATGGCGATCTCGTCGGTCATGCCGACGGCGGTGATGATCGAATCGACCGAGAAAACCAGATCAAGGATCAGGATCTGCACGATGGCGGCACCCATGGTGAGCTGAGCCACCTTGCCGCCGATGTTTTCCTTGCCATCATCGGGATCGACCGTGTGGTGAATTTCCTTGGTCGCCTTCCAAACAAGAAACAGGCCACCGGCAATCAGGATGATGTCACGCCAGGAGAAGCCATGGCCAAACGCCTCGAAGATCGGATCCTTGAGCTGGACGATGATCGAGATCGTGAAAAGAAGCGCCAGGCGCAGGATGAGCGCCGCGCCAATGCCGATGCGGCGGGCGCGCGCCTGCTGCGAGGCGGGCAGCTTGTTGGTAAGGATCGAGATGAAGATCAGATTGTCGATACCTAGGACGACTTCCATCGTCACCAGCGTAACCAGCGCGGCCCAGCCGGCGGGGGTCGAAAGAAATCCCAGATACTCGGCAAAAAAATCCATTGAGTTGCGTCCCCTTGCAAAAAAACTCGTTGCAAGGAGATAGTAGTCTGGAAAATCCATTCAACTGGCAGAAAGCTGCCAGATTAAAATAGCGGCCTAATTATAGATAACATCATACTTCAAGCTAAAATAAGACGTTATCGCCAGAATGCCGGAATGGTTTCCTCCAGATGCGCACCGATGCGCAAGGGAGCGGCCTTTTCTGCAAGCCCCGTGCGATCCGAAATCTCTATGCCCACACCGCAGACGGTAGCCGGACCATTCGCCGCTTCGAACCGTCCTTTGGGCACTTTCGACAGGAAGCGGTTGAGTGGTTCCTCCTTATCCATGCCCAGTGAGGAATCATAATCACCGCACATGCCTGCATCAGACATATAGGCTGTGCCATTGCGTAATATCTGGCAGTCGGCGGTCGGGACATGCGTGTGAGTCCCGACAACAGCGCTGGCGCGACCATCGACAAAATGACCGAAACACTGCTTTTCGCTCGTCGCTTCAGCATGGAAATCGAAGAACACGGCATCGGCTTGTTCCCCAAGGGGACAGGCTTCCAGAATTTTCTCGGCCGCGATGAACGGATCATCGAGATCGGGATGCATGAACACCCGGCCCATGACGTTTGACACGAGAACGCGGGCGCCATTTTTGGCGATATAAAGCCCCTCACCTTTTCCGGCTGTGCCTTTCGGGAAGTTTGCCGGGCGCAGAAAGCGGTCTTCGCGCTTGGAGAAATCCAGCGCCTCGCGCTGATCCCACACGTGGTTGCCGGTCGTGACAACGTCGGCGCCAGCACGAATGGTATCGTGGAAAATCTCTTCCGTAATGCCAAAACCGCCCGCGGCGTTCTCGCCGTTGACGATTACGAAGTCCAGCTTCAGATCGGAAATCAGCCCCGGCAGTTTTTCATATACCGCGGTGCGGCCCGACCGGCCCACCATATCACCAAGAAAAAGCAATCTCATGAGAATGCCTTATAAACTTGCGCCAAGCGAACGCAAGCCGATCAGGGCATTTTGCAGTCAGGCGGAATTGCCTGACCTCGCATAAATGCAGGAGAAAAAACTAATGCATGTCCCCCAAAAGCGCGAACCGGTTTTGGGAGACATGCATGAAAACAAAATTTAGAGCGGCAGCTCGGTTCCAACCGGGCGCAAGCCGCTCTCGGTCAGGATCTGGTTGAGCGCGATATCATGCGGCTCATTTGGCACATGCTCGACTTCCTGGCAGTCGAAAGCCATGCCGATCAAAAGCGGCTGCAGACCGCGTTCGGTGAACCGCGCCAGCGCGCGGTCGTAGTGTCCTGCACCATAGCCAAGTCGATGCCCACGCTGATCAAAACCTGCAAGTGGCATCAACAGGATCGCAGGATCGACAATCGGCGCATCTGCTCCCGGCCCCATCGTGCCGAAACCCGTCTGACGCAATCTGGCATCAGGCAGATATTCACGAAAGGCAATCGTTTCCTTGTCCAGAACAACGGGGAGGCAAAGCCGGGCACCCTTGGCGCGAAGCGCCGATAATAATGGGCGTGGGTCGATTTCGGAACGGATCGGCCAATAACCAGCAATCAAGGTGCCTTTGGGAACGTCAATTGCAGCTTCACCTTTTTTGGCTGCCGCCAGCGAAGCCTCGTAATGAAAACGCGGATCAAGCGCATCACGGACCGCCAGAACCTTGCGTCTAAGCTCCTGCTTTTCCAGACCGGGGCTGCGCTCCGTTGCCGTCATTCCAAGCCACTC
This sequence comes from Ochrobactrum sp. WV_118_8, assembly GCF_039631535.1. Lineage (NCBI taxonomy): Bacteria > Pseudomonadati > Pseudomonadota > Alphaproteobacteria > Hyphomicrobiales > Brucellaceae > Ochrobactrum > Ochrobactrum sp. WV_118_8. Next base: position 2,755,322 of record NZ_JBDIUZ010000001.1, read on the forward strand.
CCTGCTGCCGTTTTTCACCATGCAGTGGAACCGCAAAGAGCCAATCCGTCAAGTGATCCCGCCCGCGCCATACGCGATCTTCTCCGAGCGGTCACGAATGACATTCAAAACAACGCCGTGGAAGTCATTGAGGAACAGTTTGCCCCACAGGTCACAGTAAAAATCGATCGGCGTGGCGATCTGATAATGGGTCGTCAGCGTGAGACGTGTGTGACCATTCGTGAGAGGCTCAAGACGATAATCACCCTGCGCAAGCTTCAGATAGGTGCTGTCGACCTTGATATGCGCTTCCACCTCGGGCGGTATGGAGCCAGGGCCGAAGCGGAAATCCCACGCCAGAAGCCGATTTTCTTCCCATTGCGTGACGATTTCCTGAAAGTTGACGCCATGCGTCCACTGCAAGTCGCGTACCGCTCCAACACCAGTGCCGTTCAGCCTTGCATCCACCGGCTGCGGCACGCCAAGAACGCCATGGCTGAATGTCCACGACAGTTCGTCCGGTCGCACATTGCGGATTTCAACCGTCTGCTGCCAGACGACTTCCGGCGGCGCTGCGATCTCGATCACCGTGGTTACAGCGCCATCATGCGGGGTGTAGGACATCTGAAGTTCGGCTGGCAGAACGAGCAGCGGCAGCGCAATCACCAGCGTCGTGGTGCGACGCGAACGAAATTGCCGGATGATCCACAAGGTCACCGTCGAACCGAGCGCCGAGAACACCATGAAAAACGGAGCGGCCATGGCCACGCAAATTCCTGCTTCATGGAAAAAGACCATGCTGATAACGACAAGCCCGGCGATGATAGCCCATCCCATACGGACATGCCGCCACAGGCTTTTTTGCGCACGCGGGTCGGAAAGGCTCGAAGCAAGGCTGGCAACAGCCATCGGTAACAGCATCAGGCCCGCAATGACGGGCATCGCATCCGCATATTGGCCCGACCAGATCATGACATAGAGCAGAAGGCCGTAGACGAATGCGATGGGTACCGCGACGGCCAGTCTTTCCGATGAATCGGGCGATGCAGTTTCAGGAGATTTCATCAAGATACGCAAATCGTTGGAGCTTTGCGCATGTTTACGAACAAATTGTCCGTTAGATCAAGCTCATAGCTATCCTGCGACAGCCAGAGGAAAAGAAAGCGGCGACCACGACGACCGATGGTAGTGATTGATCCCGGGAACCTACAAAGTAGGTGGGCGCCATATGCGAAAGCCCGCAAGCCTTCACAGGGACAGCTCCCTTAGAGATCAATAAGGCCCCGGGGATGCTGTTACACCTGTCGGGAAGCGCAGTTCGCCAAGGCCCAATATAGTACCTGCCCGATGGGAACGCCAGTGGCTTACACCGGCTTAACAGGAAAACTTTTCAGAAAAATCTGGACGAAGTTCAGCTGTTCCGTGGCGCAATGCGCGAAGCCACCTGCTCGATGCGCGACGCCACATCCGACAGCATGCCTGTCAAGGCGGCATCGTTGCTATCAGCGCGACCAAGCGCTTCATCACGTGCACGGCGCAGCGTTTCAACTTCGCTTTCCAGACCGTTGATACGTTTCTGCATCTCGGCCATTTCGTCCATCACCATGATCCCGGCCATGACGGTCAGGCGCAGATCGCCTATCTCCCCGAAGGACGTTTTGAGATGCGTGACATATTGATCGAAACGGTCGGCAAGCCCGGACAGATGTTCTTCCTGTCCTTCGTCGCAGGCCATGCGGTAGGCCTTGCCATCAATGGTAACGGTTACGGTCGCTATGGTAGCCTCCTATCGGTCCAGAACGGCGCGGATTGTCTCCATCGCAGTCACAAGGCGGCGTGAAACCTCGCGATTAGCAGCTTCCAGCCGCTCGGCGCGCGCTTCCGACTGATCGAGTTCCTGGGCGAGACGGCTGCGATCCGCATTCATACGCTGCACCTCCTCCTCGGCCTCGGCGAAGTCGCCTTCTTTGTCCAGCCGCAGATCGACCGCTTGTTCAAGCGTATTGAGTGCCTTTTCCAGCCGTTCCAAGACTTGCCTGAGGGTCGTTTCGGGTGCCATCCATATCCTTTCCAATGCCAATTCGCGGGCCAACTTATGGGGATCGAATCGCGCCTGCGGGACGGGCATCTTTGAAAAGATTGTAATAATCACCCGCCCGATAAGCAACAAATGAGGGGCGCATCTAAACGTTCATGCACCGTTATCGGTGCAAAAACGGCTTTTCGGTGATTGTTCTACAGCTTTCCACACAACTCAATCGATTAGTCGCGGACAGTTTATTGCCCAAAAGTCATCGGTTTATTGACTCCTTATACGCAGGTGCTATGTGTCCCGATGCCTTCTGGAGCGTGATCCCGAAACGCATGAAGCCGTTTTGGACACGGATCGTGCTCAGGCAAAAGGCATCGCCGCAACCCCGTTAACCCCTCCCAAGGAAAGACGGCTGAGACCATGACCAATTCCGACAAACAAAACCAGATGGCCAACGCGATCCGCTTCCTCTCTATGGACGCGGTAGAGAAAGCCAATTCGGGCCATCCCGGCCTGCCGATGGGTGCAGCCGATATAGCGACGACGCTTTATACCCGTTTTCTCTCGCACGACCCGCAGAACCCGCACTGGCCGGATCGCGACCGTTTCGTGCTCTCCGCAGGCCACGGCTCGATGCTGCTCTATTCGCTGCTCTATCTTTCGGGCTACGAAGACATCACCATCGACGAGATCAAGAATTTCCGTCAGCTCGGTTCGCGCACCGCAGGCCATCCGGAATATGGTCACGCCGCCGGTATCGAGACGACGACCGGCCCGCTCGGACAGGGCATCGCCAATGCCGTCGGCATGGCACTTTCCGAACGTATCCTCAATGCACAGTTCGGCGACAGCCTCGTCAACCATTACACCTATGTGATTGCCGGTGACGGCTGCCTCATGGAAGGCATCAGCCAGGAAGCCATCGCGCTTGCCGGTCATCTGAAGCTGAACAAGCTGATCGTGTTCTGGGATGACAACAACATCTCGATCGACGGCCCGGTCACGCTTTCCGACAATACCAATCAGCCAGCCCGTTTTGCCGCTTCCGGCTGGAACACCATGGCTGTTGATGGTCACGATCAGGATGCGATTGCCAAGGCAATCGAACTGGCCAAGGTTTCCGACAAGCCGACGCTCATCGCCTGCAAGACGACCATCGGCTTCGGCGCACCAAACAAGGCTGGCACCAACAAGGTGCATGGCTCGCCGCTCGGTGCTGAAGAAATCGCTGCAACCCGCAAGGCGCTCGGCTGGAGTGCTGAACCCTTCGTCGTTCCGGCAGAAGTGCTGGACGGCTGGCGCGTTGCCGGTCTGAATGCCGCCAGGAAGCGTCAGGAATGGGAAAAGCGCTTTGCTGCCGTCGACGCGGACACCCGCGCTGAATTCGAACGCCGGATGCGTGGCGACCTGCCTTCCAACTTCGATGCAACCATCATCGAATACAAGAAGAAGCTGTCCGCAGACAAGCCGAAGGTCGCAACCCGCAAGTCTTCGGAAATGGCACTGGAAGTCATCAATGGTGTCGTGCCGGAAACCATCGGCGGCTCCGCCGATCTCACCGGTTCGAACAACACCAAGACGAGCCAGACCAAGGCCATAACGCCGGAAGACTACGGCCAGCGTTACGTCCATTACGGTATCCGTGAGCACGGCATGGCAGCAGCCATGAACGGCATGACGCTGCATGGCGGGCTGATCCCTTACGGCGGCACCTTCCTGACCTTCTCGGATTATTGCCGTCCGGCCATGCGCCTTTCCTCGCTGATGGGCATCCGCGTCGTTTACGTGATGACGCATGACTCCATCGGTCTTGGTGAAGACGGCCCGACCCACCAGCCGGTAGAACAGCTTGCCGCCTTGCGCGCCATTCCGAACCATAATGTGTTCCGCCCTGCCGACGCTGTCGAAGCGGCTGAATGCTGGCAGATTGCCCTGCAATCGAAGAAGACGCCATCGACGATGGCTCTGACTCGCCAGAACCTGCCAACGGTTCGTACCGAGCATCGCGACGAAAACCTTTCGGCTTTCGGCGCCTATGAACTTGCTGCGGCAAGCAAGGATGCCAAGGTGACGATCTTCGCGACCGGTTCGGAAGTGGAAATCGCACTCAAGGCCCGCGACCTGCTGGAAAGCAAAGGCATTGCCACCCGTGTCGTTTCGGTTCCTTGCTTCGAGCTTTTCGAACAGCAGAGCGATGCCTACAAGACCGCGACCATCGGCAATGCGCCGGTCAAGGTGGCGATCGAAGCGGCAATCTCACTCGGCTGGGAACGCTTCATCGGCGAGAACGGCATATTCATCGGCATGAAGGGCTTCGGCGCTTCGGGCGAGATCAACGATCTTTACAAGCATTTCGGCATCACGGCAGAACATGCCGCCGAAGCTGCGGAGAAGAAGCTCAACGCCGCATGATTTTAAGAACGCCGGCGTCGTAAAAACGCCGGCGTTTGAGTTTCCATTCCAGTCCGGTCGGACGAATCCTGTTCGATTTGTCCGTTCCGACGGAGTTTTGAAGCACTGCATGTGCAGTACCCTATCGGGAGATTAAGAGAAAATGGCAGTTCGCGTCGCAATTAACGGTTTTGGCCGCATCGGCCGCAACATCCTTCGCGCCATCGTCGAGTCGGGCCGCACCGATATTCAGGTCGTGGCTATCAACGACCTCGGCCCGGTCGAAACCAACGCACATCTTCTGCGTTATGACAGCGTTCATGGCCGTTTCCCCAAGGAAGTTAAGGTTGCAGGCGACACCATCGACGTCGGCTACGGCCCGATCAAGGTTCATGCTGTCCGCAACCCGGCTGAACTGCCGTGGAAGGAAGAAGGCGTCGACATCGCTCTGGAATGCACCGGCATCTTCACCTCGCGCGACAAGGCTGCGCTTCATCTTGAAGCTGGTGCAAAGCGCGTCATCGTTTCGGCTCCTGCCGACGGCGCGGACCTGACTGTCGTCTATGGCGTCAACCATGACAAGCTGACCAAGGACCATCTGGTCATTTCGAACGCTTCGTGCACCACCAACTGCCTTGCACCGGTGGCTCAGGTTCTCAACGATGCTATCGGCATCGAAAAGGGCTTCATGACCACGATCCACTCCTACACGGGCGACCAGCCGACGCTGGACACCATGCATAAGGATCTCTACCGCGCGCGCGCAGCAGCTCTTTCGATGATCCCGACCTCGACGGGCGCAGCCAAGGCTGTCGGCCTCGTTCTGCCGGAACTGAAGGGCAAGCTCGACGGCGTTGCCATCCGCGTTCCGACCCCGAACGTCTCGGTTGTCGACCTGACCTTCATCGCCAAGCGCGCAACGACCGTCGATGAAGTCAACAACGCGATCCGTGAAGCCGCCAATGGCCGCCTCAAGGGTATCCTCGGCTACACAGATGAGCCACTCGTCTCGCACGACTTCAACCACGACTCCCATTCCTCGGTCTTCCACACGGACCAGACCAAGGTCATGGAAGGCACCATGGTGCGCATCCTGTCGTGGTACGACAATGAGTGGGGCTTCTCCAGCCGCATGGGCGATACCGCTGTCGCCTTTGGCAAGCTGATCTAAGCTCCGACCATGTTTCGCGCCCTTCTCCCCACCGTTGCGCGCTGGCGTCCGCTGGAAGGAGAAGGGCTCGAACATCTCAATATCGGCCCTGCAGGCCGCACGATCCGTGCTGAAAGCGTGGTGATTGGCGACCGCGGAGACAATCCCTACGGCGTGCGCTACAGCATCGACTGCAACAGCGTCTGGCATGTCCTCCATTTCCTGATCGAAACTACAGCCGGGCACCGGCTGGAGCTTGTTTCCGACGGCGACGGTCGCTGGAGCACGATGGCTGGCGATGCCTTGCCCGAGTTCGATGGCTGCATCGATATCGATCTGGCAGGAACGCCCTTCACCAACACGCTGCCCATCCGCCGCCTTGGCCTCACACCGGAAAGCGGCACCGTTCAGCTCGACATGCTTTACGTGCCGTTCGACAGTTTCCGTCCGCTGCGCGACCAGCAGCGTTATACCTGCCTTGAGGAAGGGCGGCGCTATCGCTACGAGGCTGCCGACCGCACCTTCACCGCCGAATTGCCCGTCGACGAGGACGGGCTTGTCACCGATTATCCAACCCTTTTCCGGCGCCTGCCTGTTTGAGCTCTCCTGCTCCACCGGCACCCGAAAGACAGTTCTGGGAGAAAGATCATGAGTTTCCGCACTCTCGACGATGCTGACGTCAAGTCCAAGCGCGTACTGGTCCGCGTTGACCTCAACGTGCCGATGGCAAATGGCGAAGTCACCGACCTGACCCGTATCGAGCGTATCGTTCCAACCATTGCCGAGCTTTCCAGGAAAGGCGCAAAGGTAATTCTGCTCGCTCATTTCGGTCGCCCCAAGGGCGTTGCTTCGGACGAAAATTCGCTGAAGCATGTCGTGAAGCCGCTCTCCAAGGTGCTTGGACACGGTGTCCATTTTGCCGAAGACTGCATCGGCGAGCACGCCAAGGCCGCCGTCGATGCACTGAAGGACGGCGATGTCCTGCTTCTGGAAAACACCCGTTTCCACAAGGGCGAGGAAAAGAACGATCCGGAATTCGTCGCGGCTCTGGCAGCCAATGGCGATCTTTATGTGAACGACGCGTTTTCGGCTGCCCACCGCGCCCATGCTTCGACCGAAGGCCTCGCACACGTCCTGCCCGCCTATGCGGGTCGCGGCATGCAGGCCGAGCTTGAAGCGCTGGAAAAGGGCCTTGGCAATCCGGCTCGTCCGGTTGTCGCCATCGTCGGTGGCGCAAAGGTTTCGACCAAGCTCGACCTCTTGTCCAACCTGATCGAAAAGGTTGATGCGCTCGTTATCGGCGGCGGCATGGCCAATACTTTCCTGGCAGCACAGGGACACGATGTCGGCAAATCGCTCTGCGAGCATGAGCTGGCCCACACCGCCCGCGAAATCATGGCCAAGGCCGAAACCACCAAATGCGCGATCATCCTTCCGGTCGATGCTGTCGTGGGCTGGCACTTTGTAGCCGACACGCCGAACAAGACCTATGGAGTCGATGCAGTTCCAAGCGACGGCATGATTCTCGATGCCGGAGCACTCTCGACCGATCTGATCGCCTCGGCCATCGATGATGCGGCCACGCTTGTCTGGAACGGTCCGCTCGGTGCGTTCGAACTGCGTCCGTTCGACGCCGCGACGGTCAAGACCGCAAAACACGTCGCCGCCCGCACCAAGGCTGGCAAGCTGGTTTCGGTCGGCGGCGGCGGCGATACGGTCGCAGCCCTCAATCATGCTGGCGTGGCCGACGACTTCACCTATATCTCGACCGCAGGCGGCGCCTTCCTCGAATGGATGGAAGGCAAGCCCCTCCCCGGCGTTGATGTGCTGAAGAAGTAGAGCATTTCCAGCAAAAGCGTGAAGCGGTTTTGCACGGAAGAATGTATAAGAACAAATAAAGCCCCGAATTTCCGGGGCTTTTTCTTTCATGCTTTGGGGGTTAGCTTCAGGAGACGTCCCGGATTGTCATCCTCTATCAGCCAGATGGCCCCGTCGGGACCGACAGCCACATCGCGGATACGGTTTTCCATTTCAAAGCGCTCGGCTTCGTCCGCCTTGCCATCCTTGTCGATCACGACACGCACCAGCGACATGACCGAAAGCCCTCCGATCAAAGCCGAGCCGCGCCATTCGGGGAACATGTCTCCCTCGTAAAAGGCAAGCCCGGCCGGAGCGATAACCGGCGTCCAGTACACCAATGGCGGCTCGAATTCCGGACGTGTGCTATGGCGCGGGATCGGTCTGCCGCTATAATTGTCGCCATTGGAAACAACAGGCCAGCCATAATTAAGACCGGGCTTGATGAGATTGAACTCGTCACCGCCACGCGGGCCCATCTCGTGCTCCCAGAGCTTTCCATCGGGGCCGAAGGCCAGTCCGTACGGGTTGCGATGGCCGGTTGACCAGGTCAATGCCCGTACACCTCCCGCATCCGCGTGCGGATTATCCTTCGGTACGGAACCATCGAGATTCATGCGGAGAATTTTCCCCATGGGAGCCTCATCGTCCTGCGCGGTTGCAGGCAACATGCGGTCGCCGACGGAAAGGAACAGGTGCTTGCCGTCCGGCGCAAATGCAATAATGCCACCCGGCTGTCCGCCGCGAGCCACCGCACCCTGTTTCCAGATCGTGGTCTTGCCCTGCAGCGCTGCCTTGCCGTCACCTTCATCCAGCACAGCGCGCACCAGAACGACACTGCTGCCGTTCTTCGCCGGTTCGTTATAGGAGAAGTAGACTGCCTTACCCTTTTCGAAATCCGGGGCAGGCGCAATATCGAGCAGGCCATTCTGGCCACTGAATGCCACTTCCGGCACACCATCGACAGCAGTTTTGTCACCCGATTGCGTGACGATGAAAATCTTGCCGCCCTTCTCCGTCAATAAAAGTCTGCCATCGGGCAGAAAGGCGATAGCCCAGGGCGTATCGAATTCGGCAACCGACGTTCCAGTAAACGGAGCACTTGCTTCGGCCTTCCTGCCACCGGCATTGATGCTCTCAGCCGAAACATCCAGCACCGGCAGGGCAACCATTGATGCTGCCAGAACAAACGGCAGGCTCAAAACGGCGCGTCGCATATCTCCTCCTCAAATCTGGACAATGGAAAACAGGCGAGGTTTTTCTCACTGGTTTCTTACATGGGGGTTGAGAGGCGGATATCAAAACGAGTTTCGGGAAAAACCTGAGATAACCAATCTGACCGCTCGTAAGATAACTTGTCTCATCTAAACCGTTTGAAAAATCTTTCAAACGTTTCAATGACTTGCGCTCTTCATAGTTTTAACCAACACTCCCTCATCGCTTTGATAGAAGGAGCATTGCATATGACTGAACGTCTTGAGGATATTGCGATTGCACTGGTGGCGGCAGGAAAAGGCATTCTCGCTGCCGACGAAAGTTCGGGCACCATCAAGAAGCGCTTTGACACAATCCATCTCGCATCGACGGAAGACACGCGCCGCGACTATCGCGAGATGCTGTTCCGCTCGGACGAAGCGATGAAGAACTATATTTCGGGCGTCATTCTCTATGACGAAACCATAAGACAGAAGGCCAAGGACGGTACACCGCTTGTCGAAATCATCCGAAGGGCGGGGTCGATTCCGGGCATCAAGGTCGATGCGGGTTCGAAGCCGCTAGCGGGCTTCGAAGGTGAAACGATCACAGAGGGGCTGGACGGTCTGCGCGAACGGCTCAATGAATATTACGCACTTGGCGCCCGTTTCGCCAAATGGCGCGCAGTGATCTCAATTTCCGATGGCCTGCCCAGCTGGGGCGCGGTGAAACAGAATGCACAGGCGCTCGCCCGCTATGCAGCGCTTTGCCAGGAAGCAAACATCGTCCCTATCGTTGAGCCGGAAGTATTGATGGACGGCCAGCCGGGCGATCACACCATCGACCGTTGTTATGACGTGACGGAATGGGTTCTCAAGACGGTGTTTACGGAACTTTACGATGCTCGCGTTCGGCTGGAAGGCATGATCCTGAAGCCGAATATGATCATCGACGGCAAAAAGGCACGCAAGGCTTCCGTCGAGGAAGTGGCGGAGAAAACTGTCCGCTGTTTCCGCAACACGGTTCCGGCAGCAGTGCCCGGTATTGCTTTCCTTTCCGGCGGTCAGACCGGTGAGGAAGCGACCGCCCACCTTTCTGCGATGAATGCGAGCTTCGACATGCCGTGGAAAATGACTTTCTCCTATGGCCGTGCACTGCAGGCGGCAGCGCTGGACGCCTGGGGCGGTAAGGATGAAAACATCGCTGCCGGTCAGCGGGCTTTTGCCCATCGAGCAAAGATGAACGGTCTGGCTGCCACCGGCGGCTGGAAAAAAGATCTCGAGAAAGCAGCCTGATTTACTACTGAATAGCAAAGAGCCCGGTTTACAACCGGGCCTTTGTTGTCGGAATCAAGTTCCGCGAATTGCATCTAGCTGTTTCAATGCATTACGATTCCTCGCCGCATCCGCCAATTCGAGACTGACAACGCGGCGACCAACTGGCCATAAAGAGATGGCAGCCAGTTTAAATGCCTGAAGACCGAATGGAATACCAATGATCGTCAGGCAATTGAAAATGCCCGCAATGATGTAGCCAAAGAAAAGGGTAATGCCGAACGTAAATGCCCAAAGAATATTAAAGATAAAGCCAATAGTGCCTGTTGCAGCAGTCGTGGCGGAAAGTTCCTTACCATCCAACTCCCGTACATGAACTACGGTCTTTCCAAATGGAAAAGCTGACATCTTGGCCATCTCAAGCGCAGCACGTGTAAGTGGCAGTCCGACAATGGAGATTGCAAAAACAACCGCCCCCATAAGCCAGACCAGCGCCAGTATAGCGCCACCGAATACAAACCAGATAACGTTGCCGACAAAACGCATTTCATAATCCCCGCTCTAAATGCAGTCTCACTAACTGGTGCTATGACAAATAAAAGCGGGCGCAACAATTCCCCAAAATCGGGTCGAAATTATTAGTTATTAAATTTAATCAAACATCACGGAGATGGAATCCGACTGCCAGTGCCATGGCAAATATTGCGAACGCTGCGATCTTCCAGAAATCGCCGCGCTGCTTCAGCCCCGGCAGGCCAAGCGGTTTGATGATGTGCAGTCCCATCAGAAGAACAAGCAGCACAGGTAGGATTTTGGTCACAAATCACCTCTCTGCCTCCTTGTGACGCAGACAGGCCGTCGCTGCAAGATGCGTGCAACAGACACAACCCTTTTACCGACAAGGTTCCATCTTCATCTTAAGTTTCATGGACGAGCCGCCGCCGGGCGGCGTAAACTGCATGCGGAGGTGATGAAAAGCGCATGGAGGAGATAGACCAAAACAGGTCGATCTTGCGCTTTCATCAGCAGACTAATCAGGAAGCGACAACCGCCCGACGGGTGGCGTTGCGCGTGCTTCTGGGAGGAAGAGCATGACTTCAAAATATGCCGAAACCTATGCCGCATGGCAGGCCGATCCTGAACGCTTCTGGGCTGAAGCGGCGCAGGCAATCGACTGGTTCAAGCCATGGGACCAGGTTTTTGCGGGCGACGAAGGTGTCTATGGACGTTGGTTCAAGGGTGCGCAGTGCAACACCTGCTATAATGCGCTCGACCGCCATGTCGCCAAAGGGCGCGGTGAACAGGTTGCACTCATCTATGAAAGCCCTGTCACCGGCAAGGTGCGCAAATTCACTTATCGCGAACTGCTGGAAGAAGTGGAAGCGCTGTCCGCCGTCATGCTCGACAATGGTGTATCGAAAGGCGACCGCGTTCTGATCTATATGCCGATGGTTCCCGAAGCGGCTGTCGCCATGTTGGCATCGGCCCGTATCGGTGCCGTCCATTCCGTCGTCTTCGGCGGATTTGCCGCCACTGAACTCGCAACCCGTATTGACGACGCCAAGCCTGTGATGATCATCGCCGGATCCTGCGGTATCGAGCCTACCCGCATCGTGCCCTATCAGGCCATGCTCGATAAGGCGATTTCACTTGCGCAGCACAAAGTCGATCATTGCATCATATTGCAGCGCGAGCAGCACCGGCACGAACCAGTGGCAGGACGTGACCTCGACTATCGCGAGGCCGTTGATGCCGCGCGCGGTCGTCATGTTCCCTGCACGCCGGTTGATGCTACCGACCCGCTTTACGTACTCTACACGTCCGGCACGACCGGCGAGCCGAAAGGCGTCGTGCGCGACAACGGCGGACACATGGTGGCGCTTGACTGGTCCATGAAGAATGTCTTCGGCGTGGAACCGGGACAAGTATGGTGGGCCGCATCCGATGTGGGTTGGGTGGTTGGCCATTCCTACATCGTTTATGCCCCGTTGATCCATGGCGCGACCAGTATCCTGTTCGAAGGCAAGCCTGTCGGCACACCCGATGCTGGCACCTACTGGCGCATCATCGCCGAACATGGCGTTGAAGTAATGTTCACCGCACCAACGGCGCTGCGTGCAATCAAGAAAGACGACGCGGACGGCAATTTCGTACGTCACTACGACCTTTCAAAGTTCCGCGCCCTTTATCTCGCTGGCGAACGCGCCGATCCCGACACGATCCACTGGGCAGAAAATCTGCTGGGCCGCCCGGTGATCGATCACTGGTGGCAGACGGAAAGCGGCTGGCCGATGGTCGCCAATCCGCTCGGCCTCGGTCTTCTGGAAACCAAATACGGCTCACCCGCTGTCTGTCTTCCGGGTTACGATATCCGCGTGCTGGACGATGAAGGCCACGAAGTCGAGCGCGGCCAGCTCGGGAATGTTCTCATCAAGCTGCCCCTGCCGCCCGGTTGCCTGCCAACACTCTGGAACGCCGATGAGCGTTTCCGCAAAGCCTATCTGAACGAGTTCCCCGGCTACTATAAAACCGCCGATGCCGGCTACATGGATGAAGATGGCTATCTCTACATCATGAGCCGCACTGACGACATCATCAATGTCGCTGGCCATCGCCTGTCGACCGGGGCGATGGAGGAGGTACTCTCCAGCCATCCCGATGTTGCCGAATGCGCTGTGCTTGGAATTTCCGACCCGGTTAAAGGTCAGGTGCCTTGCGGCTTCCTCGTGCTGAAATCCAACATCGACCGCGATCCGCAAGAGGTCGAGAAGGAATGCGTCAGCATGGTGCGTGACGTCATCGGACCCGTTGCAGCCTTCCGGCTGGCGCTGACCGTAAAGCGTCTGCCCAAGACGCGGTCCGGCAAGATTCTACGGTCAACCATTCAGAAGATTGCCGACGGTGAGGAATGGAAGATGCCGGCCACAATCGATGATCCGGCTATTCTGGACGAAATCAGCACCGTTCTGCGCGAGCGTCACACCGGTCTCGCCTTCGCCTGATCTTAACCGTCCCGACTATTGACCGGCGGTTTCCGCCGGTCCACTCTCCATGCAAATTGGAGATCGATCATGCAATTAGAAGGCAAGGTGGCAATTGTCACCGGCGCTGCCCGCGGTATTGGCTATGCCATAGCAAAGCGCTTCCTGATGGATGGCGCAAGCGTAGTCCTGTCCGATATCGACAACGCCGCCGCCATGCGTGCAGCCAAGGATCTGGAGCAATTCGGCCCGGTTCGCCATATGGCGGCGGATGTGGGGGATAAGCTCGATGTCCACAATCTCCTGACCTTCACCATCACCAATCTGGGTGAGGTTGATATTCTCGTCAACAACGCGGGTATCGTGCATCAGGCGGATTTCCTTGACCTCAAGGAAGAGGATTTTGACCGTGTCATGCGTGTCAATCTCAAAGGCGCGTTTCTGTGCGGACAGGCCGTGGCAAAACGCATGGTGGAGCGAGTCGAATCGGGCGGTGATCCAGGCACGATCATCAACATGTCATCTGTCAACGCAATCTTCGGTCTACCGGAACAGCTTGCCTATTCCGTTTCCAAGGGCGGATTGAACCAGCTGACACGTACCATGGCAGTAGCGCTCGCCCGTTGGGGGATTCGCGTCAATGCCATCGGCCCCGGCTCCATCGAGACCGACATGCTTTCCGCCGTAAACACAGACGCCGATGCCCGCAACAGGATTTTATCAAGAACACCACTCGGTCGCATAGGCCAAGCCTCTGAAATTGCTTCGATAGCGTCGTTTCTGGCATCGCGGGATGCGAGCTATGTAACAGGCCAGACCATCTATGCGGATGGTGGACGCCTGCCCCTCAGCTATACAGCAGCACCACGCTATAAGGCATGATGTTGCGGCTTCGCTATATTAGGAAGATAATGAAATAAGGATTTGCTCCTGACAGAAAGCTGTCAGGAGGGGTGTGCGATACTGCGTATCCAAGGATGAGGGAGATTTCACCATGGCACTCGCAATCGCACCATTGATCGCAGTTTTGAAGGAATACAGGCGCAGGCATGATGAACGCCGTCGTTTCATTCGCACCGAGCGTGTGATCGACGGACTGCCGAAAGACCTGCGCAAGGATCTGGGCTGGCCGGATCGCTATCTGGAACAGCGTAACACCAAATACTGCAACGGAGAATAGAACGGAATGCGCCGTGCAGACCGCCTTTTCCAGATTGTTCAGCACCTGCGCGGTGGCAGGCTCGTCACCGCGCGCCAGCTGGCCGAGCGGCTGGAAGTCTCCGAACGCACCATCTATCGCGATATTTCCGATCTGCAGTCGACTGGCGTCCCCATCGATGGCGAAGCCGGTGTCGGCTATATTCTGCGGCAGGGCTTCGAACTCCCGCCGCTTATGTTCACGCGCGATGAAATCGTCGCTCTGGTTGCCGGGGCGCGCCTCATCCGCGCCTGGGGCGGCGTTTCCATGGCGCGTGGTGCAGAAGAGGCTCTGGTGAAGATCGAAGCTGTTCTGCCCAAGGAAGAACGCGCGCGCATCACGAGCACCCAGATACATGCGCCAACTGCCCGCATCAGCATGGACGAACGCCGCATCATCGACGCGGTGGAACGCGCCGTCGATCAGGGCAATGTACTCAATATCCGCTATCGAGATCTGGAATCGCGCGAAAGCGAGCGTGATATTCGCCCGCTTGGTCTGTGGTTCTGGGGTAAGGTCTGGACGGTTATCGGCTGGTGCGAATTGCGCAATGCTTTCCGCACATTCCGGACCGACCGTATCGTTGAGGCCAGCGACGCAGGCCGCCTCTTCCGGGCCGAACGCGGCAAAACGCTGGGCGATTTCTACCGCCTCATGGAACTGAGCGAATATAACGCTTTTAAAGACTGATCATTGCCTTCCAAGCCCAAGATGACCGCTAAGCCGTTTTGGGACTGGCTCTTCTACCGCTTTCCGAGCAGAATGAATTGTATGAACTTTCAAATGAGTTCGGTTCTGAAGCGATCTGGCTAACGTTGACGGTCGACAGATATGGCAAAATGCCCGTTCGGTTGATCTTTGAACCCGCGTCCTTGCTGCTGTTTCTACCGGTGTCACACTCAGAATATGTGGAACGGCTCTGCTTCGCACGCCGATATGCTTGAAGCAGATCGACGCGCGAAACTAGAGAGGAATTTTTGAACCCGGCTTATTTCGTCAGAGCGGCAATGCGATCAAGAGCGCTTCCAAAACCTTTGAGCGAGACCTTGAAAGCGACTGGCTGGCTGGGTTCAAGTGCGGTGGCAGTGATATTGAGATTAGCTGCCGTCTTGAGCTTACCGACTTGCTTGGCATCGAAAGAAAGTGGCGCCAGACAACCCTGCGGCAGGCAGGTCGAGAAGGTGAGCGCCGGTGCTTCTCCCTCGTCGATCTTCAATGTGGCGCCCTTCGCCAGATTCAATCCAAACGGCATCAAAAGCACGCCTTCAACCTTGCCGCCAGCGACATTGCGCAGTTCGACCGTCAGGACACGCTGGCCAGTCTGGGAGGAGTTCTGCATCTGGTTCATGATGCAGTTTGTGCTCTCTTTCTGCGCCTGGCAGGAGATGGACCAGTCCTGATAGGTTTCTGTGAGGGTGCTGGCGCCTCCGGGTAACGGCGCTGCGGAAGCTGTTGCCGTGAGAGCCAAGAATGCGGCGGCGGAGAAGAACGAATAACGATAGTTCATAGAAATGCCTTTGTGAAAATATTGTTTTGATGCGCCCCTGTAATGAATGCCAGGGACACTTGATTGTTTTCATCGCATACAGACGATGGTGGAAGTTCCATGCGACTGGCGAATGGGTTAGGGCGCGTTTCGATTTGATCGATTCAGATCGACACTTTGTTTATTTTAAAGCGCATCTTGTCCGAAAGCCGCTTCACACTTTTCGAGATACGCTCTAATTGACAGTAGCTTTCGTTTGCCCACGCAGTTGCTCAATCTGGGCTGTGATCTTGCTCAAATCCTCGTTGAGGAAGTCCTGCTCACGCTGGCGCAGCCATTGGTCCAGTTCCGGCTTGGTCGCTTGAGACGGCGCATTAGCGGCATTCAGCAGAAGAAGCGGAAAGGTTTCCTTGAGGAACTTTTCCCGGGCGCCACCCTTCTTTTCATCTATGGCGCAAACCATCGAGATCGCCGCATTGGCTATCGCCTCGGTTGCTTGCAGACGCGCTGCAAGGTTCAGAATCAATTGATGAAGGTGTTCAATATCGGTCATGGTTTTATCCTGACTGGCTGGTGTTGTATTCAAGTATGGAAATCAATCCGCGGCCCCGCGCAACCTTGTCCGTTGCGATGATCACGCTCTCAATACAGGGCACCCCGTACTACGCGATGCTAACGATGCCGGCCGTGCTGATGCCTGCGAACTACAGCAAAGCTTTCGGCGTAGGCAACTGTCCAGAAATATCCTCGATCAGAGGGGCAAATGCCGGCAGTACAAATCTTGGATATGGTCAGGCGCGTGCCAGGCCGCCACCTCAGATCGACGAACGGCTCGGACCGGATAAGGTCATCTCCCGCGTCAACAAAGGTCGCCATCGGTCTTTCCTTTCTGGCATTCAAAGTGAGGCTCCCAGTCCTCCATTAGAGTTTCGGGAGCCTCAGATTGCAGAGCTCGTAGCCCAAGCCTGGGTCTTACCACTTCAACTTGAAGCCGACGGTTGCCTTAAGAGCATAGCTGTCAGCGAAGTGATTGAGCGAGGTGTTGATCGAGCCCTCACCATAGACGGCGTATTTCTGGTCCGCCCATGCATAGGTGCCACCGGCGCCGATGCCTGCCCAGGTCTTGTCATTGTCGGTGTCGATATCAACACCGGCCACGTTGATACGCATTCCGCCAAGGAAGGACTGGTAAAGGTTGGCGACACCATAGACCGAGGTGTTGACCATGAGGCCGTCTTCACCCGTCCAGTCGTTGCGGTAGTTTGCAGCAAGGCCAAGACGCGCCGTCAGGCTGTTTGAATTGTCGAGGCCGACCCGGTTGCCCATAATGTCCTGGAAAGCGTCCGCATCCAGCGACGACCACATCAGCTGCGCCTGCGGCGTCAGCGACCAATGATCATCAATGGCGACACGCTGGCCTGCTTCCACACTCATGGCATAACCGAAAGCCTTCGCGCCGGTAGCCAGTGCCGAATTCATGTCATCGGAAGACAGGTCATTATCGAACCAGGTAAGCTGGCCCTGCGTGTCTACATAGAAGCCATTGTTGCCATACCAGGTCGCTGTTGCACCAAGGCTCCAGGCCCGCGTGTCGGTATAGCCGTCACCGAAGAACGAGCTGGTATTGCCATGGGCCGTACCGTACTGCCCGGTGATGCCAGCAACCAGTTTTCCGTTGTCATCCTCGTAGAACTGACCGTCAACGCCTGCCTGCATGATGAAGGTGTTGATGTCCTGCTTCATGCCGGTGACGCTTTGCGGTTCAAGCCGGTTATGCGCTCCTTCGATACGCGCCCAGATGCCATTTCCGTCGACCATGGCGCCGTTCGTCTGGCCGTCGCCATTCTCGCCCGTCCAGTACCGGTTGCCCACACGTTCCTGCAAGGTCGGCAACTTGTTCAAGGCCTGCATGTTCTGGCCGTACCCCTGATAGACCGGCACACCAGCGCCATAACGGGGACCATTGTTGTCTGGGTTGTTTGGTTCCGTATCACCATAACGGCTCACGAGATACCAGTTGCCATCCTTGTTACCGCTGCCCGATCCTTGCTGCAGCGTATAGGCATAGGCGCCAGCCCAGATAGCCTTCTTGTTATCCTTGGTTGTGTAATCGCTGACAAGCGAGAAGGTACCATTAGACTGCCCGGCGACATCGACAACTTCGATACCGTTGACCGTCTGGCCACCAAGCCCACCACGATTGACCACTTGCAGATTGGTAGTGCCTGAGGTGTCACCAGCAACCTTCAATCTGTCGGTCTTGGAGTTGTCGTCACCAAGCACCGTGTTGATGACGAGGGTGCCATTGGAGCCGGTGTAGTTACCAGCTACCGTCAAAGTGGTTCCGGCTGTCATGTCACTCAGAGTAACAGTGCCACCATTGTCGAGGGAGACCACAGTCGTATCGTACCCGCCAATATCCAGCGTCCCGTTGCGCGTCGTCGTATAGGCCGATGCAGAACTGAATGCACCTTGGCTTCCCTGCGCCAGCGTCCCCTGCTTGACAAGCGTTGCACCGGTATACTGGTTGGAACCAGTGAGCGTCAGGTCAGCCGCACCGGATTTGGTGAAGCTGCCAGTGCCGGACAATACGCCGCTATAGGTCGAGTCCGCAGCTTCATTGACGGTGAAGGTTCCTGAGCCAATGTTGACCGCTCCGGCCCCACTGAGACCGCCAACCGTGTTGCTGGTACTTCCGAGATCTACTTTGCCATTATCCCCGACAGTCAGGACCCCGGTGCCGAAAGCATTGTCACTGCCCGCCTTTACGGTACCGCTGTTGACCGTCAGCCCGCCGCTGAAGCTGTTGTTTCCGCTCAACGTCAAAATTGTATTCGCACCGTCCTGAGTGACCTTGCCACCGCCGGCAATATTTCCGGCGAAATTGTAGTCACTCCCCTGCTTGAAGGACAACGTTCCCTCTCCGTTAACATCATTGGCAACTGTCACGTCACCTTTTATGTCACCCGAATTGGTTCCGTCACCAAGCTGGAGCACACCGTTGCTGACGGTTGTTCCGCCGGTATAGGTGTTCTGTCCGGTAAGGATCAGTTTGCCGAGTTCGGTTTTATCGAGACCCTGGTTGCCGGTGAGCACAGAGCCGATGGTTGCAGTCATCGCGGCACCATCGACGGTTCCATCGCCAACCGCAATGATCGGCGCTCCCGTCGTGCTCGTCAGGTTGAGAGAGCCGCCATTAATCACATAACCATCGACAACGAAGCGCATACCGGCCGTGTTAACCTGTCCAGCAGTGTCATCGACAGTGACATTACCCTTTTTGCCACCGAAGAAAGCGAATGAGCCATCATCGAAAGGCGCAAGCACACTGGCCTTATCGTCGGACCAGTTTTTATTGGTCGCGCTCCAGGTACCATCACCTCCGACAATGTTACCACTTTCGATATCGGCGATAGTCCCTTCCCCGTTCCAGTACTGAACCTTTGCACCATAGGTGTTCACGATATAGACTGAGCCAGTATAGGCGGTCACGACCGACATACGGTCCTTCGCCGCCTGTCCACCCGGTACGGTACCGAACGAAAGGCCATCATCCGTCAGGGTGCCATCATAGGTGAACAGCTTGTAGGTCCCTGGACCGAAACCACCAGTATTGACCACATCGAGGGTGCCATCCATCGTCAGATTGCCATCCACATGGAAAGCAGCCTGCTGGGACACGCTGCCCCACTGGACGCTGGTTGTGCTATTGGCGGCGAGAGTCAGGTCACCTCCGACAGTCAGTGTCTGCCCGCCTTTACCGTAGAGCGTTCCGCTTGCCACATCGACATTGCCATCGATCTTGCCAGCACCGCCAACTCCGGCTGTGCTGTTGACGAGATTGACATTGCCGCCCAGTTCACTGTCGACCTGCAGATAGCCGTTGTTGACAGACGCAATTCCGGTAGCGGCACTTGCGTCACCATTGATGATCAGCTTGCCGCTTCCGTCCTTGGTCCAATCCGTAGTTCCGGTCATCTTACCGGCCAATGTCAGGTCTGCATCATTCTGGAATGTCGCTGCAGCGTCATCCAGAACCACATCACGGCTCATCGTGAACTGCGCGGTATTCTGCAATGTGCCATTCTTGATTGTCAGAGAACCGCTTTTATTACCCATATTCGCGTCAGCAGAAACCGCCAGCGTTCCGCTGTTGATTGTGGTGCCACCGCTATAGGTGTTGGTGCCTTTCAATGTCAGCGTGTCACTGCCGGACTGTTCGACATTACCAAAACCGCTAATCGTTCCCGAAAAAATCGGATTATCCGACATGTTGAAGACAAGCGTGCCCTTGTTGCTTGCATCCGCACCGGTATCGACATTGCCCTGGATTTTGCCGCTTGTCCCACCATTGCCAAGCTGAAGCGTACCACCGGCTATGGTCGTACCGCCAGCATAAGTGTTGTCCTTGGCCAGAACCAGTGTTCCAGCCCCGCTCTTCGTCAGGCCACCAGTACCGGAAACGGCACTGTTGACAGTCGTGTCATTGGCCGTGTCATCGGTTTCGATCGTACCGTTACCTGCGCCGAGAGCAATGGCGCGGGTACTGGAAAAGCCCTGGCTGTACTTGAGCGTCCCGCCATCAATAGTAACCTGACCACTGACATCGCCGAGGTTGTTTTCAGCACTAACCGAAAGCGTTCCCGCCGTGATCGATGTACCGCCGCTGTAGGTATTAGCCTGGTTAAGAACAGTTTCGCCCGTGCCTTTTTGCGCAAACTGACCGGCGCCTGAGATCACGCCACCGAAGGTGAACGTTCCAGTCTTGTTGACTGCAAATGTTGCCTTGTCCGGTCCATTTGCATCGACGGAAACACCCCCAACCGTGTCTATAGTGCCACCGTTGCCGAGCTCCAGCGAGCCCTGTAAAACATCTGTTCCACCGCTATAGGTGTTGGCACCCGTCAGTACCAGAGTGCCATAGTCGGTTTTCTGCAAGCCTTCGGTACCAGCAATCGGCGCTGCAATCGTGGCCGTCATGGTCTTGCCGGCTTCGGTTGCATCCCCTACACGAATGATGGGTTTGTCAGGCGACGGAGCGTTCGGGTCGTGAGCAAGTGTGATAGGATTTGTGCCGGTAAGGCTATATCCATCCACCTGGAACTGCATACCGGAGGCCTGAATACCTGCATCGACAGCTACTGTTCCCGGCGTGTCACCGAAAATGGCAAACTCGTAGTTATTCCAGGTGCCTGTAATATCTGAATCGGTTGCATCATGCCAACTGATATCCGTCTGGTTCCATGTTCCGTTGCCACCTTTCCAGGTATTCAGCACGGCACCAGCTGCATTCATAATGTTTATCTGCTTGTTGTCGTCGTCATAAACAATATGGGCATCGGATGACTGGCCACCGGGAACAGTGCCTATCGTCAGCCCTGTGCCAGTTTTGGTATATCCATTCTGATAATCGAACAGGCGATAAGACCCAGGACCGAAACCGCCAAAATCCTCGATATCGACGGTACTGCCGTTCAAGGCAAGCGCACCTTGAACATTGAACAGACCGTTGCTGTTGCTGTTGGGAGCTCCGTAGGCAACTGCTATCGTGCTGCCTGCCTGCATGGTCAGACCACCACCGAAGGTCAGTGTCGCACCGTCCTGCCCCTTCAGCGTTCCCGCCACTGTGGTATTGCCACCGATCGTGCCGCTGCCGGCAAGAGTTCCACCCGTTGCGACAGTAACTGTCGATGCTGCGCTGCCAAGGGTGCCGTTCACATAGAGACTTCCAGCGGTAACATTCGTTGTCCCTTCGAAACCACTGCTGTCACCTATAAGCGTCGATGAGCCCGCACCTTTCTGCTCGAGCACGCCGTTACCGCTTAAGACATTGCTGAAATCAATATTGGTATTGGCGGCGGCGTCGAAAGCGAGCGTGCCGTTGTTCGTTACATCACCTGCGAGAGCACCATTTGTGGTTCCGTCGCCAATCTGCAACGTTCCGCCATTATCAATGGTCGTACCGCCGTCGAGGTTTACGGAACCTGTCAGAACTGTCGTTCCTACACCAGCCTGCTCCAGTTTCCCGCTTCCAGAGATATCACCTCCATAAGTCAGTGTATCGCGGTTGAAGATCAGAGTACCGCTATTTTCGATATTGCCAGCAATAGTACCACTCAGACCGTCATCGCTGCCGATCTGCAATGTTCCCTGCGCAATGGATGTTCCACCACTATAGGTATTGGTTCCCGAAAGCGTAAGCTTGCCTGCGCCGATTTTGGTCAGTCCGCCCGTACCGGTAATGTTGCCCGACAGCTCTGGACTGGTCAGCAAGGTGTCGATTGTGCCACCCCCGGCCTGGAGGGTAACATCGCGATCCGACTTGAAACCGCTGCCAGTGATCTGAAGCTCGCCACCATTGAAGGAGAGTTTGCTCGATGCATCGCCCAGATTGTCATCGCTGCCAACCTGCAGCACACCGTCATTTATAGATGTATTGCCCTTATAGGTGTTGACGCTGTCAAGTACCAGCGTGCCTTCACCCGTCTTCGTGAGGCCGCCATCGCCGCTGATCACCTTGCTGATCGTCGATGTTCCCTCATCGGCCTGGATCGTCGCATCCCCGTTCAGCGTGAAAGCGCGGTCCATTGTAACACTGTTCGCAAGATCAAGCGTGGTGCCGCCAGCCATGGTGACAGAACCGCTCGCCGCACCAAGATTGGCATCGGCACTGATCTGCAGAATACCGTCGTTGATCGTCGTGCCGCCAGCATAGGTGTTGGTCCCGGACAGCGTAAGCGTGCCGCTACCTGTCTTCGTCAGACCACCGGTACCGGAGACAACAGCAGCAAGCGTGTTGCTGTTTGTTCCGGTGTCGATCGTACCACCGGCATTGAGAGTAACAGCATGGCTGAACGCGAAGGAATCCGTTAACTGGAGGGTCGCATTATTGGCAATCGTCAGCCCACCGGTGCCCAGATTGTCATCTTCGCTGATGGCAAGCGTGCCGGCTGTGATCGAGGTGCCGCCACTATAGGCGTTTTGACCGGAAAGGGTGATGGTGGTACCCGTTCCCGATTGAACGACCGAACCCGTTCCGGAAATGACTCCCGCAAACTCTTGATCTGCACCGCTGCTAAATTCGAGAGTGCCATCATTTTTGACATCCCCCGTTATCCAGCCAGCACCGCTGAGACGGAACGTACCCGCCTTGATGAAGGTGTTGCCGCTGTAGGAATTGCCGGCATTTGTCAGAACGAGTGTTCCAGAGCCATCTTTAATCAGTTCGCCAGCGCCGGAGATGATACCATCAAGTGTGCCGGTATTGCCCTGGGTGTCGATCACTCCTCCCGCTTCGTTGATCGTCATGGCTCTTGCAGTCGCAACGTCAGCGGACAACTGTAGTGTTCCACCGTTGAAAGTGACCGTCCCACTGACTGCACCAAGATTTGCATCTTTGCTGATCTGGACGATACCGCCGTCAAGGAACGTACCCTTATAGGTATTGGTCCCTGCAAGAACGAGCGTGCCGGCGCCGGACTTGTGCAATTCGCCACCACCGACGACACCGTTCAGTGTGCTGGTACCCGCCATAGTATCAATGGTGGAGCCCGTTGTTCCCAGTGTAATGCCTCTGGCGCTCGTCACGCCCTGGCTGAACTGCAGTTCGGCTTCAGTTTCAATCTTGACGGCTCCCGTAGCTAGACCAAGATTGGCATCATCCGAAATCTGCAGGATACCCGCCTTGATGTCGGTTCCACCTTGATAGTCATTGGTTCCGCCAAGAACCAGAGTACCCGTTCCAGCCTTGTTCAAGGCGCCGGTTCCGGTCAGCTTTCCAGTGAGCGTATTGATGCCGTCATCAAAAACATCAATCGTGCTGTTGGCATTGGTGAGTTTGATGCCACGCGCGGTATCGAAGCTCTCATCCAGACGCAGGGTCGCATCACCGATGATAATGCTGTTGCTGACATCCTGGCCAAAGTTCGCATCTTCAAAAACCGCCAGCGTACCGCCATCAATTTCGGTATCGCCGGTATAAGTGTTGGTGCCGGTTAGAGTAAGTGTGCCGGAACCGGTCTTGGTAAGCTTGCCTCCGTCGATCACGCCCGAAATCGAATTGTCATTCCCTTTCGTATCAATTGTCGCCCCGGTGCCGTCAAGCGTCAGGTCGTGCGTCATGATGAAAGCATCACCAAACTGCAACGTCGCATCCTTGACATACAAATGACTATCGGGATTTCCCAGATTGCTATTATCGCTGATCTGCAAGGTGCCAGCATTCACATGCAAATTGCCGGTGAACGTATTGTCACCGCCTAGAACAAGTGTTCCCGTGCCCAACTTGTTGAATTGCCCGGTGCCGCCAATGACACCTGTGATCGTGTCGGTAAAAGTGCCTGTATTGATAGTGCCGCCAGAAGCGCCAATCGTATAACCTCGCGTCGATGACAGATTTGCGCCAAACTCGAGTGTGCCGCCATTGATATTGACGGCACCTGCAACATCACCCAGATTATTCTCGGCAGTAACGATCAGACTGCCGCCCAGAATATCCGTCCCACCGCTATAGGTGTTGGTTCCGGTGAGTGTGGTTGCTCCACTGCCTTGCTGCACCAGCTTTCCGCGACCAGAGATTGTATTGCCGAGCGTAAAACTGTTAGTATGATTGATCGCGAGGATGGCATCCTCGTCCTCGTCCGACTTTCCTATCTCGATGTCTCCGAGGACACTGCCGGTCGTTCCCGCATTTCCAAGCTGAAGCGTGCCAGCCTGAATGGTCGTCTGGCCCGTGTAATCATTATCTGCCGCGAGTATCAGAGTACCCAGATCGGTTTTTTCCATGCCATTTGTGCCGGAAAGAACAGATTCAATGGTAGCGACGGTGTTCCCCGTGACACCAGTGCCCACGCGGATGATCGGCGCATCAGTAGAGCCACTATCAAGCGTCAGCCCGTCCCCCGTGACTGTATAGTGGCTGGTTACAAATTGCATACCTGCCGTTGTAACAGCGCCGCTGACCGTTACCGTGCCCGCTTGACCGGAGAAGATAGCATAGTGAGCAGCGTTCCACCCAGAATGCAGGCCGCCATTTTCATTTGTCCAGTTTGTTGTCGCCGCGTCCCATGTACCATCGCCGCCGGTCAGCGATGCGCCACTGCTTACGACAGAACCATCCCAGTAACCAAGGTCCATTCCTGCAGAATTCGTAAGATGGATATCATTGGTATCGTAATTGAATGTAATATCTCCAGCCGCTACATCTTGCGGAAGAGTACCCACTTGCAATGTTCCGGTATATGTTCCGGTTACGCTGAACAACTTGTACTCGCCAGGACCGAAACCACCGAGAGAGCTGATATTCACGATATTGTCGTTCAAGGTGAGATTGCCGCCAACCGTGAACAGTGCAGCCGTACTCGTATCTGCTATGCCGTAGGACACATTCAGCACACCTCCCGAAGCAAGCGTGAGATTTTTTTGGAATGTAAGCTGTGATTCTTGCGTCCCTACAAGTATGCCGCCACTGTTGATCGTGGTATCGCCGCCGATGGTGCCCGTACCGCCAAGCGATGCACCGCTCGCAACCGTAACAGTTCCCGTACCGAGTTGCCCGTCAACGACAAGCCCACCGGCGCTCACCGTCGTGGCGCCAGAGAAGTCCGAATTGTCTCCGCTAACAGTAAGGTTACCCGTACCCTTCTTTTCCAGAATACCTGTGCCGCTCAGGACATGGGTGAAATCAATATTATTGCTGCGGTCGACAATCAATTTACTGTTGTTGACAATATCACCGTTAATGGAGCCGGTGCCACCGCCATTGCCAATCTGAAGCGTACCCGCCGAAATGGTCGTCTTACCCGAATAATCATTGTCGCCGGTGACTGTCAGCTTGCCCGCACCGCGTTTATCAAACGTACCCGAACCACTGATCTTATTGCCAAAGGAAAAATCATCCGAACGATCCACGACAAGCGCCGATTTGTTCAGGATGTCACCACTCAGACTTCCGCCCGTACTACCGGCACCGAGCTGCAGCGTACCGCTTTCAATCGTCGTTAGACCAGTAAAGGTGTTTGCACCCGTCAGAATGAGTGTGCCAGCACCGCTTTGCTTCAACGAACCTGTGCCGGTGATTGTGCCAGAGTACGTGTAGGAATCGGAACGATCGAACGCCAGAGTGCCGCTGTTGGTGACATTATCGGATATGGCGCCGGTTGCGGTGCCGTTGCCAACCTGCAGCACACCACGCTCAATCACAGTATTGCCGGTATAGGTGTTTGCACCAGTCAGAATTGTAGTGCCAGTGCCGCTTTGTTTCAGTGTACCGGAACCGCTGATCACTCCTGAGAATGTGCTTGAGTCGCTGCGGTTGAACGCCAGAGTTGCGTTGTTGACAACATTTCCCGTGATCGATCCAGCAGCCGCCCCGCTACCGAGCTGCAATGTACCTGCGGAAATTGTCGTGCCACCACTGTAAGTATTGGCGCCCGTCAGAACCAGCGTTCCGCTGCCCGTTTTGGTCAGCTTGCCTGCACCGCTTACAACACCGCTGAGCGTATCCGCATCGGCACCCGTATCGATCGTGCCGTTGTTGCTGGTGATGCTGAATGCGCGTGCGGATGTAATCGTACCTGCAAGGCTGAGCGTGCCGCCATCCAGTGTCACCTTGCCGGTTGTCGCACCAAGCTTGGCATCGCTGGCGACCTGCAGTGTGCCACCGCTGATGGTCGTCCCGCCGGAATAGCTGTTCGTACCGTCGAGAATGAGCGTACCGGTTCCACTCTTGACCACCGAGCCAGTACCACTGATGCTGCCGGAATAGGTCTTGTTGTCGCTGCGGTTAAAGTTCAATGCACCGTTGTTCGTGACCGCGTTGCTGGCAAGCCAGCCAGTCGTACCGCCATTGCCGACTTGCAGAGTGCCCGCGGAAATCGTTGTTGCGCCCGTATAGGTGCTATCGCCCGTAAGCGTCAGCGTTCCGGCACCCGATTTGGTGAGGGAGCCGCCGCCGCTGATCACGCCAGCATAAGCCAAATCATTGGAGCGATTGAAAACCACCGAACCGCTATTGGCTATATTGCTTGCTATCGAACCCGTTGTGCCACCACCGCCGATCTGCAACACGCCTGCGGTAACTGTCGTCAGCCCCGTCGCGCTGTCAGCGCCGGTCAGAATCATCGTGCCCGCGCCCGTCTTCGTCAGCTTGCCAGCGCCACTGATCGCGCCTGAAAAAGTGCTGCTGCCAGTGACCGTTTCGATCGTGCCGCCGCCAGCGCCAAGCGTCACGGCGCGCGCATTGTCGAAGGCGGACGAAAGACGCAGCGTGCCGCCGTTGAAGTTCAGACCGCCAGAGACGGCGCCAAGATTACCATTCGAACCGGCAACCAGGGTGCCGCCATTGATACTCGTGCCACCCGTATATTGATTGGTTCCAGACAGAACCAATGTGCCAGCACCAATCTTGGTCAGAGCACCGCCCGCGCCAAGATTCTGGGCAACAGTGAAAGTATTGCCCGCTGCATTTATGTCCAGCGTACCACCGCCTGCACCCCATGTGATACCGCGAGCCGTTGAGGTATACGTCGTCCCGGTAATCTGAAGCGTACCGCCATTGAACGTCAGTCCACCTGTCGTCGCCCCGAGGGCGGAGTCGGCAGCAACGGAGAGAACACCACCTTTTAAAGTCGTTCCGCCTGAATAGGTATTTGCTCCCGTCAGCGTGATCGTGCCAGTGCCGGCGCGCGTCAATCCACCTGTGCCGGAAATAATACCGCCGTAACTTGTCGACGCAGAACCGTCGATCGTGAGCATATTTGCGCCCAGAACGACTTTACCGGTTGTTCCCTCCAGCGAGCCTATCGAAAAATCGGTGGTACGCGTACTGCCGCTTATATCAAACGCACTGTTCGCTCCGTCAGTCTTGACCCGTGCACCGGCCGCCGTAGCCGCCCCGGTGAATGAAAGCGTGCCTGAAGCTTGAGCAAGCAGCCTGGTGTCTGTTGCCGCAGTGGTGCCTTTGAATTCGACCGCCCCATTATTGCCTGCAATCACCGTCCATGCATTGGCTCCGAGCGTGATGGCAGACGCGGTGGCGAAATTTATTCCGTCGAATGTAATTTTTGCGTCAGTGCCATATGTCCCGAATGCAGCCGAGTTATCACCCAAAATTGACATGGTTCCCGGCAGGGCAGTAGTGGTGCTTCCGCCCGTGAATGTTTCGGTGGCACCATTTTCCACGAGAACACCATAAGCGGACGCCCCCGTCGTGGATATCGAAGTCGACGCGTCCATCGTAACGCTTGAGCCAGCATCCTTGATCCAGATACCATGTCCATTACCGGACACAGTCGAGATAGTGACGTTTTTGAGAGTAATGCTGGCCCCAGAGTTAACCACGACTGCTTGTGCCCTAGCTGCCCCCGTCGCCTTTGTTTCAATCTGCGTTCCGGTGGCAGTGATTGAACTGCCTGCTCCGGTCGCATAAAGGCCAAAGCCGCTCGTGCCTTCCGTCGAAACGGTCGCGCTACCAATTGTAAGTTGCCCACCGCCGCTTACAGTGACACCTCTCTTGCCATCGGACTTAGCTGTAATCGTGACACCATCACCGATTGTTGCAGCTTTTCCGCCTGCAATAACCACGGCATCCCCCCCGGTGGCCGTAATCTGAGTAGTGGCGCCCGTGATCGAAAGGGAGGAGCCCGCATTCTTGCCAGTATAATAAACTGCGGTTGCAGCACCTGTGGTTATGGTGCTGTCTTTAATTGTCAGCACCCCTTCTTCACCATAAGCACCATAGGCACCTGCTGTCGTGATAGAGCTGCCATTGGATAAAGTCAGGCTACCGGCATTATTCACACGGACACCGTAGGCTGTATTGCCAGTTGTACTGATGGTAACCTTATTTAAGTTGGCCACCCCCGCCGCCTGAGAAGACAGTACCCCTCCACCGCCCGTAGTACTTTGAGAATTGATCACAACATTCGTTAGATTTAGGGTACCGTTGTCTGCGAATCCAGCATAAGCATCCGCTCCAGAGACAGTAAATGTACCGCCAGTAACGATCGTCTTGCCTCCACTACGTGCGCCAGCAGCTGTACTTGATGAACCCGTCGTTATGACAGTGACGTCAGTGGCATTCAGAACGGAATTGGCCCCCCTTGCATACAAGCCCCAAGCATCCACCCCGCCTGTCGTGATTTTGTTATTGCCAGGAGCAGTGATCGTAGTCCCATTATCAACTCGAAACCCATCGGCACCGTCAGCCGTCGTAGTAATGGTGTCACCGGCATTCAGGTTCGTATTCTTCACCCCCGCCGTATAGTCCGTCGCTGCCGCCCGGTGGCTGCTTAGTGCCAGTCCCGAAACAGAGAGCGCCAGTACCAGCGCCACCTGCGCCAAAAGACTGCCGCCACGCCC
This sequence comes from Ochrobactrum sp. WV_118_8, assembly GCF_039631535.1. Taxonomy (NCBI): domain Bacteria; kingdom Pseudomonadati; phylum Pseudomonadota; class Alphaproteobacteria; order Hyphomicrobiales; family Brucellaceae; genus Ochrobactrum; species Ochrobactrum sp. WV_118_8. Next base: position 2,784,223 of record NZ_JBDIUZ010000001.1, read on the forward strand.
TACCCCGCTTTCGACTGCTCCGCCCGCCTGCCCCAAGGCAAAGGCGCGCTCCCAAGGAGCATGTTCAATTCCACGCATCGACATCTCGTTCCAACGCTCCTGAGAAACGCGGGTCTGGGTGTTTTCGTCGCGGAATTTTCCAGCAAAGCAGCAATCGTTCATGCCGTAAGGCCCCTTGGCAAAGCGCGTTGCAACGCGCAAAAAAGACATCTCTAATCAACACTATAGTGAAACATCATTTTCCAGCTCATAATAAAAGGCGGAATCATGGTCACTATTTTTAAAATAATCCCGTTATTTCATCAAAGGATGCTAGCAGTCAATGCCTTAAAAAGCCGTTTAAGCTCTATTATATTTTACTTATACTTATAAAATATCTATGTATATTATAATTTTCTTTTATATTGCGCAGATGTTGGGGGGGGGACAGGGTGCGTGCGCCTGAAAATGCGAAGTGCTCATACCGGTATATCAACCACAGGCTGATTTCTTATCTTGATCCGATTAGAGCGCGTTTCGATCAGACTGGTTCAGATCGGCGCTTTTCTTAACAAGGCGTGGCAGGACGCTCTGCTGATGCCTTGAAAAACTCGATTGCCACAACACCCATTGCCGGAAGCAAGGCCGCAGCTTGAGCCAACAAAAAAGCCCGGCTATGAAGCCGGGCTTTTTTGCATCTCGGTAAAACGGTTTCCCGTCCCGACTATTCTTCTTCGTCTTCGTCCGGCGTCGAGCTCTTGAGCGAAGAGAGCTTGGCGAAAACCTTGTCCGCGTCGAGCTCTTCTTCTGCAGGCTGTTCGTCACGATAGTCGAAATTCTCGGTCGCGGAGGCCGGCAGCAAAGTGCTATCCGATTCCGGTGTTGCCGGACGGTTGCGGGAGGCGCGTTCGACTTCGATGTCGAGATCGATCTGCGAGCAAAGGCCAAGCGTTACCGGGTCCATCGCCGTCAGATTTGCCGAGTTCCAGTGCGAACGATTGCGAATCTGTTCGATGGTCGACTTGGTCGTACCGATCAGACGTGAAACTTGGGCATCCTTCAGCTCGGGGTGATTGCGCACCAGCCAGAGAATCGCATTCGGGCGATCCTGACGCTTGGAAAGCGGCGTGTAACGCGGGCCCTTGCGCTTGGCTTCCGGCACGCGAACCTTCGGTTCGGAAAGCTTCAGGCGATAATATGGATCCTTTTCACCCTTCGCGATCTCTTCGCGCGAAATCTGACCCGTGATGACCGGGTCCAGACCCTTGATGCCCTGAGAGGCTTCACCGTCGGCAATAGCCTTCACTTCCAGCGGGTGCAGCTTGCAGAAAGCGGCAATCTGGTCAAAAGACAGCGCCGTATTATCGACAAGCCAAACGGCCGTTGCCTTCGGCATAAGAAGCTGGGTGGCCATTAGATATAATCCTTCTGTTCGTCCGCTCCGGTGGCGCGGGACGTGGGCAAAACCACAATTTCCGGGAAATCACGGCCTATATATCGTTTTTTTGTCGCCAGAGCAAGAATGGCTCTGAAGCTTAAGCGATATCGAGCACAATCTTGCCAATATGCCTTCCCTCCTCCATGCGTTCATGCGCACGCCAGGCATCTTTCAGCGAAAAGATCATGTCCATCACCGGCGCGACGCGTCGTTGCGCCAGAAGCGGCCAGACTTTTGTCTCCAGTTCCCGCGCAATGCCAGCCTTGAAGTCAACCGGTCGCGGACGCAGCGTGGAGCCGGTATGGGTCAGACGCTTGGTCATCAATATTGCGAAATTGGCCGTGGCCTTCGCGCCGTTGAGAAAAGCAATCTGCACGATGCGGCCATCCTCGGCTGCAGCCTTGTAATTGCGGTCAACATAATCGCCGCCGACCATATCGAGAATCACATTGGCGCCTTTGCCCCTGGTCACTTCCTTTACGACCTCGACAAAATCCTCTTGCCCGTAATTGATGGCGCGATCTGCTCCGAGTTTCAGGCAGGCTTCGCATTTTTCTTTCGAGCCCGCCGTTGCAATGACGGTCGCACCAAATGCCTTTGCAAGCTGGATAGCCGTCGTGCCGATACCGGACGAGCCGCCGTGGACCAGAAAAACCTCGCCCTTCCTCAGCCCGCCGCGCTCGAACACATTGTGCCAGACGGTGAAGAAAGTTTCAGGGATCGCCGCCGCTTCGATGTAGCCATAGCCGGCAGGCAAGGGCAGTGCGTTGGTTTCATGCGCGACTGCATATTCAGCGTAGCCGCCGCCCGCCAGCAGTGCGACCACCTGATCGCCGGTCTTGAACCGCTTGACGCCGCTGCCCATGGCAACAATGTCACCGGCAATCTCCAGTCCCGGAATATCCGATGCGCCGGGTGGCGGCGCATATTGTCCCTGTCGCTGCAGGACGTCCGGTCGGTTAACCCCGGCTGCGCGTACCCGCACCAGAATTTCACCTTCCTTGGGTTCAGGCACCGAACGCTGAACGGGTCGAAGCATATGGGCTCCGCCCGGTTCGGAGATTTCGATAGCAGTCATCTGGGAAGGCAAGTCGGCCATCATATTCAAAACTCCATTCAGATTTCTGGCCCTACGCATCGTCGCAGAAATGCCGCACGGCGGATGCAAGACGTCACGTTAGGGAAATCGTCATCGATTTTCTCAAATATATATGCGACGATTCAAGGTGTTAAATCTTTTCTGAGCCATCATTGACCACGGAGGACGGCTATGAGCGGTTTCGATGAGGATGTGGTAAAGCCCCGCAACAGCGTGGCGCTAAGCGAAGAGGAGCTATCGCTGCTTTCGGTCATCGAGATCGACCAGCGCATAGCCCTGCTGCAATCCGAAATAGAGCGATTGAAGACAGAACGCCTCAAGAAGGGCGATAGCCGCGCTGCGGCAGAAGCATTGTTTCGATAGGAATGGGGTCGTCAACGGAAATGGATACCGGAGCACGCAGCCGGAACCATTTCCGGGCGACGCGCTTTAGGAACAACAATCATTGATCTCAGCGATCACTCATCAGCCTCAGCACTGACAATTCGGCTTCAGACTTCGGGAATAGAGTTTTGCGCATTTACATTCAGGTTCTGGCCCTCCTCTGCGGCACAGCCTTCCTTCTCATAGCTTCAGGACTTCACGGTCTTCTATTGCCGCTGCGCGGCGGTGTGGAAGGTTTCTCAGTGGCATCGCTCGGCATGCTCGGCACGACCTGGGCAGGCGGCTTCGTTGCCGGTTGTCTGTTCGCACCGCGTCTTGTGCGCCGCGTCGGTCATGTACGGGCATTCGGTTGCTTTGCCGCATCAGCTGCGGTCATCGCCCTGCTTTCCGGCATCTTCGTGGATGCCACGATCTGGGTGATCCTGCGCGCCTTCACCGGTTTTTCGATGGCTGGCGCCTTCATGGTCATTGAAAGCTGGTTGAATGAGCGTGCGACCAACGAATCGCGCGGCAAGATTTTCGGTATGTACATGATGGTCAACTACGGAGCCACCATGTCCGGCCAGATGCTGGTAGCGGCAGGTGACGTACGCTCCGATCATCTGTTCATGATAAGCGGCATATTCTTCTGCCTGGCTCTCATCCCGACCGCGATCTCCACAGCCGTCAGCCCCAAACCACTGACGGAAGTGCAGCTTGATCTCAAGGCGCTCTACAATAACTCACCTGCAGCTTTCGTAGGTTGCATCCTGATCGGCATCGCCAATGGCGCCTGGGGTACGCTCGGAGCTGTCTTCGGTGCGAAGTCCGGCATTTCTACAACCGAAATCGCCTTGATGGTCAGTGTCACCATTGCAGCTGGTGCCTTGATGCAGATTCCGATCGGACGCATTTCCGACCTGGTCGACCGGCGTTTCGTGCTGGCAAGCGTTGCGGCGCTGGCGGCACTGGTTGGCCTCATCGCCTTCCTCGTCGCTCCGTCCAGCGGTCCTGTCATCATCACGATGACCGGATGCTATGGCGCACTTGCCTATGCACTTTATCCCGTTGCCGTCGCCCACGCCAACGATCATGCGACATCGGAAAGCTTTGTGAAAGTATCGAGCGGGCTTTTGCTGCTTTATGGCTTCGGCACGATGCTCGGACCACTGCTGGCAGCAGCAGCCATGGATATTTTCTGGCCATCCGGCCTCTTCGCCATCACCATGCTCGCGCATATTTCCATCACCGGCTATGCGTTGTTCCGTTCCCGCAAGCGTGCATCCGTCCCGAAAGAAGAGAAAGACCAGTTCAAGAGCATGCCTTCCGAACGTGGGGCAACACCGGAAGCGCTGAACCTCGATCCAAGAGCTGAGACAGAAGGGTGACGGGCGCTGAAAATGACCGTCGATAAATAGAGCCGGTTAAATAGTTGAAACAATATGTTCGGCGGCTGTGTCACAGCCGCCAATACTGAATTTTGGCATCTTCGCTTTGGAATGCAAACTGCATCCACGACAAAGAAATACCAGCTCGCCAGAGCCGTTCGGTCTCCAATGTCGATGGCTTGAGACGCCTTATCAAACCGCGATCTAAGCGCGGCTTCCCTGTTAGTGACGTGTTACCTGGGATCTCAGTTTTTCAATCTGGTCCTTGAGCATAAGCTTCTTGCGCTTGAGAGATGCAACGTGCAGGTCGTCCATTGCCGGTGACGCTATGGCTTCGGAAATTTCCTGCTCCAGAGCGCCGTGCTTTTTTTCGAGCGTGGCAAGATGGGACTCGATAGCCATCATCAGATCTCCTTTGGTTGATTTCCCTTATTTACGGAACAGCGCAGACCTCGTTTGTCCGTTTACCCGTTATCCCGTCATTCAACCTGCATGAACGCCCGGCACACCTCCTGTATTCCGGGCCAAACACGCAGTCCCGGCTGCCAAGGATACGGTATATTTGTCGCCTTCGACAGCCGCCGTCCATGACAGAACCATGACAGTTTGGCATGAGTTTGGTGCAAAGTCGATTTTGTCGTGGTAGCATTTTCCTGACGCGAAAAATGTGATAAGGGCTTCGCCGGAAACGGGCTGACGCCGCACCTTTTATGGTTTGGCGCGGCCCGTAAAATTATTCAACAGAACGGGGCACCGCATGTCCGATCAGGAACAGGCCGAAATCAGATTGGCCGTCGCACGACTGAAACAGGAACACGCGGATTTCGATGCTGCCATAAACGCCATGATAGCGGTTGGCTGCGACCAATTGCGCGTCCAGCGCATGAAGAAGAAAAAACTCGCAATCAAGGACAAGCTGCAGGAGATGGAAGATCGGGTGATCCCCGACATCATCGCCTGAATGTCCATAATGATCGATGACAGAGCCGGGGTTCGCCCGGCTTTATCATTTTAATATCACCCGAAACATGCACGAAAGAAGCGGAGCAGGAAGATCAATGAGCGTTACTGCCGATGTCGCCATCATCATGGGAAGCCAGTCCGACTGGGAAACCATGCGCCATGCAGCGGACACACTGGAAGCACTCGGCATTTCCTTCGATGCCCGGATCGTTTCCGCGCATCGCACGCCTGACCGGCTCGTTGCCTTTGCCAAAGGCGCCAAGGCGGAAGGGTTCAAGGTCGTTATCGCAGGTGCGGGCGGCGCGGCTCACCTGCCCGGCATGGCTGCAGCCATGACACCGCTGCCTGTCTTCGGCGTTCCGGTCCAGTCCAAGGCCCTTTCGGGTCAGGATTCGCTCCTCTCCATCGTGCAGATGCCAGCTGGCATTCCCGTCGGCACGCTCGCCATCGGTCGCGCCGGTGCGGTCAACGCCGCCCTTCTCGCCGCCGCCGTTCTGGCGCTTTACGATGAGGCGCTTGCAGCCCGCCTCGATGAATGGCGCACTGCGCAAACGGAAAGCGTGGCTGAGCGCCCTTCAAACGAGGCCTGATATGAACAACTCCGCACTCAATTCTGCACTCCGGCCCGGTGCAACGATCGGCATCATCGGCGGCGGTCAGCTCGGCAGAATGCTTGCCATGGCCGCAGCACGTCTCGGTTTTGAAACGGTGATCCTGGAGCCACAGGCCGATTGCCCGGCAGCACAGGTTGCCAATCGCCAGATCATTGCCGCCTATGACGATCCGAAAGCGCTTGCAGAACTTGCAGCAGCGTCCGACGTCATTACCTACGAGTTCGAGAACGTGCCGGTCAGCGCTGCCGACAGGCTGGCCGAAATCGCTCTGGTCTTTCCTCCCCCGGCAGCGCTTGAAGTCTCGCAGGATCGCTTTACGGAAAAGCAGTTCCTCAACTCCAGCGACATCGAGACGGCACCCTGGCGTCTTGTGGACGATGAAGAGACCCTGATTGCAGCTCTGGGCGCACTTGGCGAGCGCGGCATCCTGAAAACGCGGCGTCTTGGTTATGACGGCAAGGGACAGGTCCGCCTGACATCACTCGACGAGTCCGAAGCTCACAAGGCGATTCTCGCGATCAATCGTGCCCCGGCCATCCTCGAAGGCTTCGTCGATTTCGAGCGCGAAGTTTCGGTGATCGCAGCACGTGACCGCTCCGGCAATGTCGCAATCTTCGATATTGCCGAAAACGTTCACAAGGACGGCATCCTTGCGACTTCGACCGTACCGGCTGCCGTTTCCAAAAACACGGCAGAAGCAGCCCGCAAGGCCGCTGCAAAGCTTCTGAACGGGCTTGATTATGTCGGTGTGCTCGGACTTGAGTTCTTCGTCCTGAAGGATGGCACGCTACTGGCAAACGAATTCGCCCCGCGTGTCCATAATTCGGGCCACTGGACGGAAGCGGCCTGCGCCATTTCGCAATTCGAACAGCATATCCGCGCCATCGCCGGTCTGCCTTTGGGTAACACCGACCGGCATTCGGATTGCGTGATGGAAAACCTGATCGGCGACGATGTCGAGAAGGTGCCAGCGATTCTCTCTGAAAAGGATGCCGTGCTGCATCTTTACGGTAAAAAGGAAGCACGTCCGGGCCGCAAAATGGGCCATGTGACGCGCATTCACCCCTGCGGGAAATAATGTTCATCGGGAATCCCGTCGATTCCCGATGAATCTTTGCCACCTGCCAAGAATTTCAGCTCCAGTGCCCTGAATCTGCGGCTCAGGAGTTGACATTTGCCTGAAACCTTGTGTATTTCGGCCAACCCTTCGGGCATCTAACAGTGCCTGTAATCAATTGGCGCCTCGAGCGCCTGTTTTTATGAAGCCCCGCGGCATCTGCACGTCAACGGGCCAACAAGACCGGTGATTGACATGAAGATCAAGAACTCGCTTAAAGCGCTCAAGGGCCGTCATCGTGACTGCCAGCTGGTCCGCCGCAAGGGCCGCGTTTACATCATCAATAAGACCGCCCCGCGCTACAAGGCTCGTCAGGGCTAATCTTATTTCTGATTTTGCATTTGACGTTTCGCTGCGCATGGTAAAATCTATGCGCATGCGGAACGTTTTTGCATGTCTGGTTTCTTTTTCTGTGCTCGCGTCGCTTGGTACGACGGTGCCGCTTGCTTATGCCGAAGTGGCACCCGGCAAAATACCGCTCACCGCACCTCTGACACCCGTTCAAACCGGTCCCGACAGCGAACAGAAACCTGCCCCCGAAAAGCCCGCACCAGCGACCGCCCAGACGCCTGAAGAGCGTATCGACAAGCTCTTTGCCGATCTTCGCCGTACAACGGACGAAGCCAAGGCGCGGCGCATTGCTTCACAGATCAATACGCTGTGGTCGCAGTCAGGCAGCGCAACAGTCGATCTCCTGATGCAATGGGCTAATGCGGCGATGCTCGAGCGGCGTTATCCCTCGGCAATCGACTTCCTGAATGAAGCGATCGCGCTCGACCCGGAATATGCGGAGGCCTGGAATCGCCGCGCTACGGTCTATTTTCTGCAAAAAGACTACGCCCATGCCATGTACGATATCAATCGTACCCTGGAGCTGGAACCGCGCCATTATGGCGCCCTGACCGGCATGGCGGCCATCTTGCGCCTGCGCGGCCTCAAGGAACAGGCACTAAAAGCCTATGAGCAGGCTCTCATCGTCTATCCGATGATGCGCGACGCACAGAAGAACTTCAACGATTTGGCCGACGAACTGACGGATACGCGGACTTAAAGCCTGTTCCAGAAGTCGCCTGTATCGCTTTTTGATTCAGGCTCTCAGAACGGCTCCTGCTTACCCCCAAAACATTCTCAAAATTCATCAAGACCAAAACAAAACGCGCTCCGAAGGAGCGCGTTTCTTTAAATGCTATCTGCCATAACTGGATGAGATTTCGGCTGTGGCGAGCCGGAATCGACGATGGGCGCTTTAGCGACCAAACTGGTGGAGTTTGAGAGCCCGAGCGGAATGTACTTCCACGCATAGTCCCGAGAAGTCGCAGAATTTTCGGATTAGACTATGCGTCAAAGAAATACACATGAGCACCGCAAGCGCAAAACAACGCCATTAGCCGGCCGTCACGGCTGGCATATTTTCAGTTTAAATGCCTGACTTTCCGTCTGGTCCAATATAGGCGATGCGCAGCATGTTGGTCGCGCCCGGCGTGCCGAATGGGACACCCGCGGTAATGATGACGCGGTCGCCAGCCTTGCCGAATTCTTCATGGAAGACGATTTCGCAGGCATGGTTGACCATATCTTCCAAATCATGCGCATCGGCTGTCACCACGCAATGCAGACCCCAGACGAGGGACAGCTTGCGTGCAGTATCGACGACCGGCGACAGGGCGATGATCGGCGTGCGCGGACGCTCGCGAGCGGCGCGCAGACCGGTCGTGCCTGAAGCGGTGTAGGTGACGATGGCCGAAAGCTTCAACGTCTCTGCGATCTGGCGTGCAGCAAGCGAAATCGCGTCGGCACCCGTTGGTTCTGGCGCAGCACGCTGCGCATCGATGATGGTCGAATAGGTCGGTTCCTTTTCAACCTGTTCGGCAATGCGGTTCATGGTGGCAACGGCTTCGACCGGATATTGGCCCGAAGCCGATTCCGCCGAAAGCATGATCGCATCAGCACCTTCAAACACAGCGGTTGCAACGTCGGACACTTCGGCGCGGGTCGGGACCGGAGCTGTAATCATGGATTCCAGCATCTGCGTCGCGACAACAACCGGCTTGCCCGCGCGGCGCGCCTTACGGGTAATCTGCTTCTGAATGCCTGGAACGCTTTCAAGTGGCACTTCAACGCCAAGATCACCGCGCGCAACCATCAATGCGTCCGAAAGCTCGATGATTTCATCGAGACGCGTCACGGCTTGCGGCTTTTCGATCTTCGACATGAGGCCGACCTTGCCGCGCGAAACCTTGCGTACCTCGGCCAGATCTTCCGGACGCTGAATGAAGGAAAGCGCAACCCAGTCAATTTCTTCCTTCAGAACGGCATCAAGATCCTTGCGGTCCTTTTCCGTCAGCGCACCGACGCCGAGCGTCGTGTCCGGCAGGCTGACGCCCTTGCGGTCCGAAATACGCGTTCCGGAAATCACCTTGCAGCGGATCGACTTGCCGTCGCTTGCCTCGGCAACCAGATGCAGCTTGCCGTCATCGATCAGCAGGCGATGCCCCGGTTCAACAGCTTCAAGAATTTCCGGATGCGGAAGATAGACGCGATGCTCGTCGCCAGGCGCTTCATTGTTGTCGAGGGTGAAGGTCTGGCCGGGAACGAGATCGACCTTACCGTCCTTGAACTTGCCAACGCGCAGCTTCGGGCCCTGAAGGTCGGCGAGAATGCCGATAGGACGGCCCAGTTCCTTTTCCACATTACGGATGCGCTTGACGAGGGTGCGCATCAGGTCATGGTCGGCATGACTCATATTGATGCGGAACACATCCGCGCCTGCCTCAAACAGCTTGCGGATGACGGCTTCTTCACCCGACGCCGGACCTAGCGTGGCGAGAATCTTGACCTTGCGGTTGCGCTTCATTGACTATTCGTTCCTGTAACGGTGGGATTTGCTGTCGGCGTTTCATCGGTGAGCTGAACCATCCAGCTCGATTGTTCCCCGGTGTCGTATTCCTGGAAGCCGTTGCGCTGGAAACCGCGCGCGAAGCAATCCTGGACGCCAGTAATACGGAATTCTTTCTCGGCCACGCACATATTGACCTTGCCCTCCCAGCGTCCGCCGCCCTGAGCGTCTTCTGCATAGAGGTAATAATAGCGCGATGTCAGCGGCCCCTCGATGAGGGTTTTGCAGCTTGATCCGTCGATATGCCACCAGCCTTCGGTCACCCAGCCGGTTTTGGCTCTGTAGCCGATGGACACACCAACCAGGTTCTGGGTTGCATTGCATACGCGGAAATCCGCACGAGCCTCTATGGATGTCATGCCCAGCGCAGTCATCAGCACACCGGCAAACAAAACTAGAGATAGTGGAAGTCGCATACGCAGAACCCCTTCAGCCCGCTATCGGTTTTATCGAACAACTTATATTGCACAGGGAAATCCCATCTCGGGCAAATCCCATTTCGGGTCGCTCTCTTTTCGGCAGTTTCGCCTTTGATGTCAACGCAATCCCATTGAGAACAGGTACTCTTCATCAAAGAATGATCGTTGCAATCCGGGCTTTCTCATGACAGACCTGAAACAGCTTCCCGCACAACACAGAAATAATCCCCTTATTTAGCCTCGGATTTCGCTCCATGCCGCTTCAATCCGGATCAACCGCTTCGCCGCCATTCTCACCGGCATACAGTGTCGACGGCGATTTTAGTCTCGGCCTGCTCCTGACCGCCGACCATGCACGGCGTGATGTTCCAGCCGAATATGGCACGCTTGGTTTGCGGACAAGTGAATTCGACCGGCATATCGCTTATGACATTGGCGTCGAGAATCTGACCCACAAACTGGCAACCCGCCTGAACGTGCCTGCCGTCCTTGGCGGCTTTTCGCGCCTTTTGATCGATCCCAATCGTGGTGAAGACGACCCGACGCTTATCATGCAATTGTCCGATGGGGCGGTCATTTCCGGCAATTACCCAATGTCGGCAGGTGAACGCGAGGAACGGCTTGAACGCTTCTATCGTCCCTATCACGACACGGTCGCGCGAGCGAGCGAACGCGTGGTGGCTGAAAGCGGGGCAGCGCCTTTCATCGTCTCGATCCATTCCTTCACGCCGCGCTGGAAGGAAAAGGCCCGCCCCTGGCAGATCGGCCTTCTCTGGGACAAGGACGACCGCGCCGTAAAGCCGCTTTTGTCGCTGCTGCGTAAAAACGTCGATCTGACGGTTGGCGATAACGAACCTTATGACGGTGCCCTCAAGAACGATGCCATGTATCGCCACGCGACGGCAAAGGGCTTCGCCCATGTCCTGATCGAGGTACGACAGGACCTGATTGCCGATGACAAAGGAGCAGCTGAATGGGCTGACAGGCTGGCGCCAATGATCGCGCACATCAACACCTTGCCCGGCATTCATGCGGCCCAGCATTTCGGCTCACGTGCTGATCGCAGTGAGTAACAGGCCTGTCAGGAGAGGCTTTACCCGCTATCCACAGGGCTTGACCCGCCAAATCGGGTCGTGCATCGAAAAAGGCTCTTAATTTTGCCTGCGACTCGCGGGAAAAACGGTCCAGACTTTCGATAAGCGGTTTTCACGCAATGCGTGTCCGCATCATCACAGATTTTGAATTGGAGAACTCCTCGTGAGCGACGACATTACCAGCGAAGCCCAAACCATTGCTGTCGGCCAGTTGCGTGCTTTCATCGAGCGCATCGAGCGCCTGGAAGAAGAAAAAAAGACCATCGGTGACGATATCAAGGAAGTTTACGCGGAATTGAAGGGCTCGGGGTTTGACAGCAAGGTCGTGAGGACCATTATTCGTCTGCGTAAAAAAGAAGACCATGAACGTCAGGAAGAAGAAGCCATGCTGCAGCTTTATATGGATGCGCTTGGCATGAGCTGATTTCGGCTCTTCCCGGAGCCTTCCTTCTTCCCGAAATCGAAACCCGACGGATCGCCCGCGATTCGTATTCAGAGGAAGGGGATAAGGTCTATGGAGTTCAGGAAGCTCGGACGTACCGAACTCAATGTTTCGCCACTTTGCTTCGGTGGCAATGTATTTGGATGGACGGTCGATGAAGCGACGTCTTTTTCGCTTCTCGACCGTTTTGTCGATGCTGGATTCAATTTCATCGACACAGCGGATGCATATTCCGCCTGGGCGCCCGGAAATGTGGGCGGCGAATCCGAAACCATTATCGGCAACTGGCTGAAATCTCGCGGCCTGCGCGACAAAGTCGTCATTGCCACCAAGGTTGGGTCCGAGATGGGGCCTGACGAAAAAGGTCTTTCCCCGGCCTATATCCGCAAAGCGGTCGATGCCTCCCTCAAACGGCTGCAGACGGATTATATCGATCTCTATCAATCGCACTGGGACGATCCCGAAACACCGTTCGAAGATGTACTCGGCACCTATAAAGAGCTGATCGACGCAGGCAAAGTGCGCGCCATCGGTGCGTCCAATCTCACGCCTGAGCGACTGACTGAAGCGCTTGATGTCGCCCGGACCAACAATCTGCCACGCTATGAAAGCCTGCAGCCTCTTTATAATCTCTATGATCGAGCAGATTTCGAAAATGGGCTAGAGAAAATCTGCCACGAAAACGAACTCGGCGTTATTTCCTATTATTCGCTCGCAGCAGGGTTCCTGACCGGGAAATATCGTTCCGCTGACGATCTTGGACAAAGCGCGCGCGGCAAATCGGTCGAAAAATATCTGACGGATCGTGGTTCGCGGATCATAGCGGCACTCGATGACGTAGCACGCAATCTTGATGTCACGCTTGCGCAGGTTGCAATCGCATGGCTCATTGCACAGCCATCAGTCACAGCCCCTATTGCCAGCGCCACACGCTCGGCCCAGCTCGGCGAGCTGATCATCGCAGCCGAACTGAAACTCAGCGACGATGAAATCGCCTTGCTGAACAAGGCGAGCAGCTAAATTTTGAAACATCGAAGGGGGTAGCCCTACCCTTCGATTTCCTCTCGCAGCATTTCCAGCTCCAGCCATTCTTCTTCCATGGCCGCATTTTCGGAGCGCTTCTTCTCAAGAAGATTGGCAGTCTTGGCAAAAAGCGCCGGGTCCTTGGCATAAAGCTGCGGATCAGCGAGCTTGCCTTCCAGCACTACGATTTCCTTCGAGAGAGCGTCCATCTTGCCGGGCAGCGTTTCGAGCGCGAATTTCTGCTTGTAGGAAAGCTTGCGCTTTTCCTCACGCTTGGGCTGCGGCGCATCCTCTTCCGACTTCTCGTCACTGCGGACGCCTGAGACCTTGACCGAGCGACGGCTCAAGGCCTGCTCCTTGCGCTGCGCCATCATATCGGCATAGCCGCCTGCATATTCGAGCCAGCGCCCGTCACCTTCCGGCGCAATCACCGACGTAACCGTGCGATCCAGAAAATCACGGTCGTGGCTGACCAGAATGACTGTACCGGGAAAACCTGCGACCAGTTCCTGCAGCAGATCGAGCGTTTCCATATCAAGATCGTTGGTAGGCTCATCGAGGATAAGCAGGTTGGCGGGCCGCGCCAAAACACGGGCCAGCATCAACCGCGCACGTTCACCACCGGAAAGCTCCCGAATGGGGGTACGCGCCTGTTCAGGCTGGAACAGAAAGTCCTTCATATAGGACACGACATGCCGCTGCTCGCCGTTGACGACAAGGCTTTCGCCGCGCCCATCCGTCAGATAATGCGCCAATGTCTCATCCAGATTGAGACTTTCGCGCTTCTGGTCGAGTTCGGCCATTTCGAGATTGACGCCAAGCCGCAAGGTTCCGGAATCCGGCGCAAGCTTGCCAGTCAGAAGCGACAGAAGCGTGGTCTTTCCGGCACCATTGGGTCCAACGAGACCGATACGATCGCCGCGCTGCACCCGGATCGAAAAATCCTTTACCAGAACACGCTCGCCATAGGCCTTGCTCAACCCCTTGGCTTCGATCACCAGCTTGCCGGATTCCTTGGTATCGCTTGCCGCCAGTACCGCCGTCCCTTGTGCCTTGCGATGATTGCGAAAATCGGCACGCATGGAATGCAGTTCGCCGAGACGGCGCATATTGCGCTTGCGGCGCGCCGTAACGCCATAACGCAGCCAATGCTCCTCGCGCGCAATCTGCCGCCCCAGCTTGTGATGGTCGCGCTCTTCCTCTTCCAGCACCTTGTCGCGCCATTCCTCGAAATGGCCAAAGCCTTGCTCAAGACGACGCGTAAGACCGCGATCCAGCCAGACCGTCGCCCGGCTGACATTTTCCAGAAAGCGGCGGTCATGCGATATCAACACGATCGCCGAGCGAATCTGGCGCAGTTCGCTTTCCAGCCATTCGATGGTGGTCAGATCCAGATGGTTGGTCGGTTCATCCAGCAGCAGAACGTCGGGCTGCGGCGCGATCACCCGCGCCAGGGCGGCGCGGCGTGCCTCGCCGCCGGACAGATGATCCGGCTTTTCGTCGCCGGTCAGTCCGAGATGTTCGAGAAGATAAGTGACACGATGCGGGTCATCGGCTGGTCCGAGCCCCGCTTCCACATAGGCGCGAACATTGGCAAAGCCATCCATATCCGGCACCTGCGGGAGATAGCGGACAGTTGCACCCGGATGTTTGAAAACCTCACCCGACGTTGCTTCCACCATACCGGCGGCGATCTTGAGCAGCGTGGATTTACCCGAACCATTGCGTCCGACCAGCGCGATGCGATCGCCTTCGCTTACCGAAAGGCTGGCATCTTCCAGAAGCGGCGTGCCTCCGAAGGTGAGCTTGATCTGGTCGAGGCGAAGGAGCGGTGGTGCCATGGTTCTCTTCGATAAACAGGGTTAAAAATTCCGCCCTGCTTGTCCGCGACAAAAGCCGTTCTGTCAAATGGTACGGCACGAAAAGACCCGTGAAAAACAAACAGGCCGGGTTTCCCCGACCTGTCAGCAAACTTATTTATCCAGCTATTGCCGGCTCAGTCATTACTGGCCCAGTGTTACTGGCAAGGCGCTTCGTAGACGCGGCCATAAGGATCGCGGTAACGGCAGTACTGCGTTCCGTTGCGCGTCTGGGCTGCACCAAGGAGCGTACCGGCAACGCCGCCGATAGCAGCACCGGCAAGAGCGCCACGGCCATTGCCGCCAATTGCACCACCGGCGAGTGCGCCGAGTGCTGCGCCACCAACGCCGTACCCGGCCGTGCGCTGTTCATTCGTCGTGCATGCAGCCGTCGAGAACGCGAGCACGCCAGCAACAGCAATCATCGTAAGACGTGACTTCATTGAAACATCTCCTACAAGAGTTGAACTAATCACCGACTTTGCGTCCCCAATTTCGGCGTAAAGCAGATGACACCCGCTTGGCCCATTTACAATACGTTTCACCTGCCAGCGTCAAGCTCTTTCGATTGATAAGGTTATCGACCCCGGAGCGGTGTTTCCTCCATCGCCAAGTTGGCGATAAGTATCGCTAATCCAGAACTTGCAGTAACGCGAAGTGTTCCACGAACTACATTGGAAACTGTCCATGAAGAGCCGAATGGCAGTGTCACATTATCTAACGGCCACTCCGCATTCGTGATCGAAAGGCCTTCGATAGTGCTGAAATTGATCACACTGAACGGCGTCCCGTCCGGAAAATCATAAACATAATCTCCGGGCGGCAAAGGCCAGGCCTCCTCGGAACCGCTGGACAACAGCACGTTCCGCCCTTTTGCAGCCTGCGCTGTTGCCATGGTCAGATGCAGAAGCGTGTGATCGGTGCGCTGACCGCCGAAGGCTCCGCAAAGGATCACCCGATCCGCACCCCGCATATAGGCCTCCTCGAAGGCCAGTTCCCCGTCCGTCATGTCCTTGGCAGCAGGGAACCTCTTTTGCGGCACGTGTCCATATTGCACGCGAAGCTCAGCAGAAGCCGAATCGAAATCGCCAAGCCAAAGTTCCGGTTCGACACCAAGAGCAGCAGCGTGCCTGATCCCGCTATCGGCAGCGAGAATACGCGCACCTGCAATTTGGCGTTTCAGGCGATCGGTCACGACCAGATCACCGCCGAGGAGAATGACGAATGTGCTCATAAGCCGCTCATAACACGGGCAAATCCATGCCGGAAGCCTGCATTCGCCGCCATTGCGCTCCCTTGCCCTTCCCGTTGCAAAAGATTATTGTCGCAACCGCTCTAACGGGGTGCCGTCTGCTTTCGCGGATGGCTGAGAGGTCGCATTCCCGGCCAACCCGCTGAACCTGATCCGGTTTGCACCGGCGGAGGGATTAGATGCTCCATAAACGGCGCTCAATCCTCTTGTTGTAAAAGAAAGGAAGTGCCGTGATGCGGCTTTTATCTTTGCTGGCCTTTTCAATCTCCACAGCCCTCGCTTTCACGCCTTCTGCGCAGGCGAAGGACAAGCTCACTGTTTATACCTATGACAGTTTCGTTTCCGAATGGGGTCCGGGCCCGAAGATCAAGGAAAACTTCGAGAAGGAATGCGATTGCGAAGTGGACTGGATCGCTTCGGCCGACGGTGTCGCGCTGCTCAACCGCCTGAAGCTTGAAGGTGGCAATACCAAAGCCGATATCGTCCTCGGTCTCGATACCAATCTGACGACCGAAGCACGCGCCACCGGCTTTTTTGCTCCAAGCGGCATCGACCAAAGCAATGTGAGCATTCCGGGCGGGTTCAAGGACGATATCTTCGTTCCCTATGATTATGGCTACTTCGCCGTGGTCTACGATTCGGAAAAAATGCCCAATCCGCCCAAGAGCCTGAAAGAACTGGTGGAAGGCGATGCTTCCCAGAAGATCGTGCTGCAAGACCCGCGCACGTCGACGCCAGGGCTGGGCATGTTGCTCTGGATGAAATCGGTTTATGGCGACGAAGCGGAAGCGGCCTGGCAGAAACTGCAGAAGCGTATTCTCACCGTCACACCCGGCTGGTCGGAAGCCTATGGTCTTTTCACCAAGGGTGAAGCGCCGATGGTGCTGTCCTATACAACGTCTCCCGCCTATCACATGATTGCGGAAAAGACGGAGCGCTATAAGGCTCTGGCCTATCCGGAAGGTAATTATCTCCAGATCGAGCTGGCCGCCCAGACCACCACTGGCGCGAAAAATCCACTGGCGCAAAAGTTCCTGGCTTTCATGACCAGCCCCGGCTTTCAGGATGTTATTCCTGAAACCAACTGGATGTATCCAGCGAGCAAGACATCCACCCCGCTTCCAGCCGCTTTCGACGCGATGCCGAAGCCGGAAAAGACTCTTCTCCTGCCTTCCGACGAAGTAGCCAGGAACCGGAAGTCATGGGTCGATGAATGGCTGGCGGCAACCAGTAAATGACGACATTCCCGGCACAGCACCGCTCGAAAGACGCCCCCGCCGCCAGACCGGCTGCGGGCGTACTGGCGCTTGTCTTTCTGGTCGTGCTTGCCGGTGGTGCGCTTGTCGCACTGGCATTCGAAGCGGGCCGCGGTGGTTTTGACGCCGCGGTTAATTTCGACACCTATCTGTGGCGGGTTGCGCGCTTCACGATCCTGCAGGCGATCGCTTCAAGCCTGCTTTCCGTGCTGTTTGCTGTTCCGGTTGCCCGTGCACTTTATGCCGAAGCGAGCTTTGCGGGGCGCGGGCTTATTCTGCGCCTGTTTGCCCTGCCGCTTGCTCTGCCTGCACTCGTCGCAGTGCTCGGCGTCACCAGCATCTATGGTCGCAACGGGTTCATTGCGCATCTATCAGAAGCCGCAGGACATCCGTTCCAACCGGACATTTACGGTATTACGGGCATATTGATCGCCCATGTTTTCTTCAACATGCCGCTCGCTGTCCGTCTCATTCTTGCAGGCTACGACTCGATACCAACCGATTACTGGAAACTATCCGCGCAGCTTGGCATGGGCAATGGAGCACGCTTCCGGCTCATCGAGTGGCCCGTAATCCGGCGCAATCTGCCGGGCATGATCGGCCTCCTGTTCATGCTCTGCGTGACGAGTTTCACAACTGTGTTGACGCTGGGCGGCGGACCGCGTGCCACCACGCTGGAAGTCGCAATCTATCAAAGCTTGCATTTCGATTTTGATCCGGGTCGCGCGGTCGCCCTCACCTTCACGCAGCTTGCATTGACGTTGCTGGTCCTTCTGGCTCTGCGGATGACCGGTAGTCCGTCTGAAGAAGGCTTCACCCACGCGGCGACACCGCGACGCTACGGCAAGGCGTCAACGGCTGAACGTGTTGCGAACGTCATCGTCATTGGCATAGGTTTCCTCTATGTCGCACTGCCGATTGCCGGCGTTGTCATCTCCGGCCTCGCCGCAGATCTTGCGCGACTTCTGACCGAGAGAACAGTTTGGCGCGCCATTGGCACCAGTCTGGTCCTCGGTTTTTCTGCGGCATTGCTCTCGGTCATCCTGTCACTTGCGCTTGTGTCGGCACGTGAAGCGATGAAAAAAAGCAAGGTCGCCAGTACTTTCGATACGGGTGCCAGCCTGATCCTCGTCATGCCGCCTATCGTCATCGGTGCCGGCTGGTTCATCCTGCTTCGTCATTTCACCGATCCGTTCGCGATGGCACCGTTTATGGTCGTCACCGTCAATGCGGCCATGGCCATGCCCTTTGCCGTGCGTCTTCTACGCCCCGCATGGGATACGGCAGCAAGCCGCCACAACCGGCTTTGCGCACAGTTGGGCATTCGCGGCATCAGCCGTTTCCGGCTCATCGACTGGCCTTCGATCCGCAAGCCTTTCGGCATGGCCTTCGCCTTTGCCATGGCACTTTCCCTTGGCGATCTCGGCACGATTGCCCTGTTTGGCAGTGACGCGCTTTTGACGCTGCCCTATCTCCTCTTGCAGCGCATGGGTAGCTATCGCACATTCGACGCGGCAGGTCTGGCGCTTATTCTCGGGCTGCTTTGCCTCGTATTGATGATGATCGCGGATCGCGCATCCCGAAAGGAAACGCCTTCTCTATGAATGCCCGGATGGATGCCCCGATGAACCCCCTTGCCGAAATTCGCCTTGATGACGTTCGTTTCAGCTATGGTGAAACCGCCATGCATTTCGATGCGACGATAGAGGGCGGTGTTACTGCTGCAATTGTCGGACCAAGCGGTTCGGGCAAGTCGACACTTCTCAACCTGATTGCCGGTTTCGAATTTCCGCAATCCGGTCGCATCTTCATCGGCGATAAAGACGTCAGTGAACTTTCGCCAGCGGATCGACCTGTTTCAATGGTGTTTCAGGAAAACAACCTGTTTGCCCATCTGACCGTCGAACAGAATGTCGGCCTCGGACGTTCACCGAACCTGAAGCTCTCCGCGCAAGACCACACCGATATTGCGGAGGCTTTGTCGCGTGTCGGGCTCGCAGGCAAAGAACAGCGCAAGCCGGAAGCGCTTTCCGGTGGCGAACGCCAGCGCGTGGCGATTGCCCGGGCTCTTATACGCCAGCGCCCGGTTCTGCTCCTCGACGAAGCCTTTGCCTCGCTTGGCCCGGCGCTGCGACACCAGATGCTGGATCTGGTCAGGGAGCTTCAACTTGAAACCCGTATGACGGTGCTGATGGTGACCCATACGCCTGAAGATGCGCTCTATCTCGACGCGGTGTTGCTTTTTCTCGACAGTGGCCGGATTTCCGCCATAGGCCCCGCCACTGAACTACTCTCACCGACTGGACCGGAAGCATTGCGGCACTATATCGGCGAAAAGCGGAATTCGACGCTAAACCTCAAATAGAGTTACGGTTGCGGACATATTTTGTTCGCAATCTGCCGGAAGAACCGGCTACAGCTTTCTTATAGTGCCCATGTACGGCTTGTACGCTTTCTGGTCTGTGGCTAGATTTGGCCCCGGATCAAGCAATCTGATTCAGAAGCGAGGATAAAATACTGTTCCGTCAATCGACCCGTTCCCGGGCCTTCCTGTGTCTACCCATCTCCCTGCCAGAATGGACGCAGCACAATTGGCGGAAACCAGCCATCGGTCTTGGCTTGCTTGCGGTCGCCCTGATTTCCGGTTGCCAGTCGATCAATTCCAGCAAGGATCTTGGACTGCAGCCTTCCGACAATCCCGTGACGGTCGACAATGTGACACGCAATGACCGGCTGGCGCAGCTCGGTGCGCAACAACATCCGCGCATTCTCGCGACCTATGGCGGCGAGTACAAGGACCAGAGGCTTGAACGTATGGTGGCCAAGATCGTCGGCAAGCTGACGACGGTTACCGACAAGCCGGACCAGACCTATCGCATCACCATTCTCGATAGTCCCAATATCAATGCCTTCGCATTGCCGGGCGGCTATCTCTACGTTACACGCGGCCTGCTTGCACTCGCCAACGACTCTTCCGAAGTCGCAGCCGTGATTGCCCACGAAATGGGCCATGTCATCGCCAATCACGGCATTCTGCGGCAGGAGAAGGAGGCGGAGACGGCCATCGCCGGGCGCGTCGCCAGCGAAGTCCTGCATAATGAATCTGCCAGCCGCGAGGAGGCGCTGCGCGGCAAGCTGCGGCTTGCCCAGTTCTCGCGCAATCAGGAACTGCAGGCGGATGCCATCGGCATCAAGATGATCGGCGAAGCCGGTTACGATCCGTTCGCTTCGGCGCGTTTCCTGCAATCGATGGAAGCCTATCAGGGCTTTCGTTCGGTTTCGGGCGCGACCGACGCCAGCCTCGACTTTCTTGCAAGCCATCCGGCAACGCCGCAGCGCATCCAGCTTGCGCTTGGTCATGCACGCCGCATCGGCGCACCCGGCGTCGGCACAACCGATCGCGATTCCTTCCTCAACGGAATTGATGGCCTTCTCTACGGCGACTCGCCCAATGAAGGTTATGTCCGCGAACAGACCTTCATCCATCCGAAGCTCGGTGTCACTTTCCGCGCACCAGATGGCTTCACCATCGACAATTCGGCCAATGCGGTCATGGCAAGCGGCCCCGGCGAAGTTGCCATTCGTTTCGATGGCGCATCTCTTCCGGCGGGATCAAACCTTGCCGACTATATCCGCTCGGGCTGGGTAACCGGTCTCGACGACAGTTCGATCCAGACCACCACCATCAACGGTTTGCCCGCCGCAACTGCGCGCGCCAGCGCCGACCGGTGGCAGTTCGACATTGTGGTCATCGGTGCAAACAACAAGGTCTATCGCTTCCTGACAGCAGCACCGAAAGGCAGCAATGCCCTTCTGCCTGCTTCGCAGACGGTCACGCAGTCCTTCCGCTTGCTGTCGCCTGCCGAACAGAACGCCATCAAGCCGCTGCGCATCCGCGTCGTGACAGTGAAGCCGGGCGACACGCTGGCCAGCCTGTCGGCACGCATGCAGGGCACCACCCGCAAGCTGGAACTGTTCCGCCTTCTCAATGCCATGTCGGCAGGGGCGACCGTTTCGGTCGGTGACCGCGTGAAGCTGATCAGCGAGTAGGTCGTGATGATGGAAACACGCATTCACTCTGTCCTTGCCGGAAAAATCGCTCCTCTCGGACCGCGTAGCGTTCCAAGTGGCATCGACAAACAGCCGGTTACCGGCAAAGTCCGGGTGACTTTCGAGGGGCTGGACTGCGATGCGCAGGGCGACCGGAAAGTGCATGGTGGACCGGAAAAAGCGCTCCATCATTATCCGCATGATCATTATGCGGTCTGGCGCGAAGAAATCGGCGAAAACCCGCGTCTGAGCGCGCGTGGTGCTTTCGGCGAAAACATCTCCACATCGGGTCTGAACGAGCACAATGTCGCCGTGGGCGACAGGTTCCGGCTCGGCAGCGCACTTGTCGAGGTTTCACAGGGCCGCCAGCCCTGCTGGAAACTGAACGAACGCTTTGCAACCGCCGACATGGCCGTGCGCGTGCAGAAGACGGGGCGGACAGGCTGGTATTATCGTGTTCTGGAAGAAGGCAATGTTGAAGCTGGCGATTCGATGATCCTCGCCGACCGCCTTTCACCAAACTGGACACTGCGTCGTGTCTGGCAGCTGCTTTATGTCGACACGCTGAACTATGATGAACTGTCCGTGATGGCGGAGCTTCCGCACCTCGCCGACAGCTGGAAACGCTATGCCGTGCGCCGCCTCGAAAATCGCAAGGTCGAGGACTGGTCGTCGCGCCTTGAAGGCAAGGCCACCGAACCACAAAAGTAAGGAGCCGTTCGGCCCCTCTACTTGTGTTGCCCTGATTGTAACGGCTTATGCCTGATAGGCAGCCAGTTCGTGCTGGCTCAACAAGGCAATCTTCAGCTTCTCCATCGCACGGCTTTCGATCTGCCGCACCCGCTCCTTGGAAATACCAAGCTTTTCGCCCAGCGCTTCGAGCGTCACGCCGTCATCATCAAGGCGACGCTCGCGGATGATGTGCAGCTCGCGCTCATTCAGCGTATCGAGCGCTACATTGAGCCATTGATTGCGACGTTCCATATCGATGGAGCTTTCAGCGACCTCATCCTGCAAGGGATGGTCGTCAACCAGAAAATCCATGCGGCGGGCTGCGCCCGATTCCTCGTTGTTCACTGGTGCCGACAAGGAGCTATCCGGCCCCGAAAGACGGCTGTCCATGATCTCGACATCGCTTGTCGAAACGCCCAGCTGATCGGAAATTTCGCGATACATCTCGGCCTTGGTCATATTGTCGTCGGACTGAGCCAGTTTTGAACGAAGCCGTCGCAGATTGAAGAACAGCGCCTTTTGCGCCGAACTTGTTCCGCCGCGCACGATGGACCAGTTGCGCAAAATATAATCCTGCATAGACGCACGAATCCACCACGATGCATAGGTCGAGAAGCGCACTTCCCGTTCGGGGTCAAAACGGGCAGCAGCTTCAAGAAGGCCGACATAGCCTTCCTGGATGAGATCGTTCATCGGCAGTTTGAATTTGCGGAAGCGCCCGGCCATGGAAATGACCAGTCGCATATGTGCCGATGTTATGCGGTGAAGTGCTTCCTGATCTTTCAGTTCCTTCCAGCGAATAGCGAGGGCTCGCTCCTCTTCGCGCTCCAGATAGGGAGCCGACATCGCGCTGCGGATCATGGACTGGGAAGAGGCTGCTGTCGCTGGGAGGCTACGCGCAACCATAGGCATGCGATTGGCTGGAACTGCGGAAGAACTGCTCATGGATGACTGCTTCATCTGGTTCTCCTGTTCTGAGCTCACGCCCATCGGGCGTTCAGTGGAAGGATATGCCAGTCCCACAAAGACTCATTGGACGAACTTGCGAATTCGCCCAAAACTCCCCGCCAGGCCCATTCTTTGGCCAAAGTAGTTACGCCGCAAAACAAACCCGTTTACGAACTGGTGTCTGGGAGAACGCGTCAGCTGCGATCAGGTTCCCATCAAGCAAGGATAAATCTCTGACAATGCAGGAAGATGACTAGGAAGGTTAATGACTGGCTGCAAAATTCAATAGAATTTTAACCAAGTGGCCCACTCAAAGAGCGGGCCACTTGTCAGAGCGCGTTTAGATCTGCGTCAATCCTCCGTCGACGACAAGGTCTGTTCCCGTCGAGAAGCTGCTTTCGTCCGATGCAAGGAAAAGGGCTGCAGATGCCAGCTCTTCCGGGCGTCCCAGACGTCCCAGCGGCACATAAGCGGCACTGTTCGTGCGATACGCCGCTGCTTCCTCCGGTGTTGTGACCTGCGACTCAATAATGGGAGTGTCTATCGGCCCAGGGCTTAGCGTGTTCACCCTTATCTTGTTTGCAAGTAGTTCCGCCGCCGCCGAACGCGCGAGAGATCGCACCGCCGCCTTCGTAGCATTATAGACGCTGTAGCCCGGCGTTCCCTTGCTTGTCATACATGTAGAAAGAAGAATGATCGAACCGCCGTCACGCATCACGGGAAGAGCTCCCTGGACGGTGAAGTATGTACCTTTCACATTGATATCGAACATCTTGTCGAAGTGATCTTCCGAAGCATCGCGGATCGAACTCAATTCCACAACGCCAGCATTGGCGACGAGAATATCGAGACCACCCTCCTCGTTCTGGACTGTTTCAAATAGCCGATCCAAGCTACCCAGATCGGATATGTCTGCCTGAATTGCCGTCGCACCTCGTCCCAGCTTATTTACGGCGGCTTCAAGTTCCGCCTTGCGACGACCAGCAATATAGACAGTCGCACCTTCCTTGATAAAGCGCTGTGCGATGGCAAATCCAATACCGCTGGAACCACCTGTGACAACGGCGACTTTGGAAACGAGCTTACCCATGAAATCCTCGCTTGGGTTCGTTGAACGACAGGGAGCCGCAGGTCCATGAGCGATATTGCGCATACCCTGACTGACAGCTAGATATGACGAACCCGTGGAGGTTTAAACTGAAGATCAACGCACAACCCTCGTGAGAAAACGCACCATGGATCACTGGAATGAGGTTCGCATGTTTCTCGCGGTCGCTCAGGGCGGCACGGTTCGCGCTGCAGCAGATGCGTTAGACGTCAATCATGCCACGATCATACGTGGTATCAGTCGGCTGGAAGAAACACTAGAAACAAAACTGTTCGACAGGCTGGCATCCGGATACCGGCTTACGGATGCGGGAAGCGACATTGTTGAACTCGCAGGACAGATGGCGACAGCCTCATCCCAGATCGAGGCTCGGATTTTTGGGCGCGATCAGCGTGTCTCCGGGCCTCTGAGGTTCACGCTCCCGATTTCAATGGCGACTGACCTGCTGATGCCATCCCTCGCGGATTTCAAGGCCGCCTATCCAGACATTGGGCTGGAAATCCTGGGCTCGACGTCAATGATTAATCTCGTCAACCGCGAAGCTGATGTCGCTTTGCGTGTGGTCGTTGGCGGGAAGACGCCACCCGACAATTTATACGGAACAAGACTCTGCCAATTCCATATGGCATTCTACATTCATCGAAATCTGATGACACAACCGTCACCAGCTTCCGCAACCTGGTTGCTGGGACCAAACGAAAATGCTCCATCAGATTGGGAGGCAGCGACCGGGATTAAAATGGCTGCCAATCCGGTCCGCTTTGCGGAGATAGGATCACAGTTTCAAGCAACGCGGGCTGGGATGGGCATCTCGTTTCTCCCATGCTTTCTTGGCGATAGCGAACCGAAACTCATGCGCGTACCCGGAACTGCCAGTTCCTGTGTAGGCGATATCTGGCTGCTGACCCATAGCGATACCCGACAAACAAGGCGCGTCCGCCTGCTATGCGATCACGTGCGAAGGGCAATACAGGGATTTGTGGGTCTATTGAATGGCCAAGCGATATCTTAGCAGGTCAGACACCGACATCCCCCAGACATACAAGGGCAAACAACTCATGAGCGCTGAGCCAACAGATCGAGCAAATCGGTCAGTCGCTCGACGCAATGCATTTTGAAGCAATCTGCTTTCCATCACACGGAGAATGACGCAGGCGAACTCTTCTCAATGGAGAAAAAAAGCCCGGCTATAGCCGGGCCTTTTTGAAAGAAAGAGAAGTAAAGCTGCTTATGCCGCTTCAACTTCATCGTCATCGAGGTCCGCTTCAGCGTCGGCTTTGCCGCGCTTCGGTCCCTTGGCGAGATTCGCTTCGATCAGACGAACAGCTTCGGTTTCCGAAAGCTTGTTCACGGCAGCGATTTCGCGCGCCATACGATCAAGGGCAGCTTCATAAAGCTGGCGTTCCGAATAAGACTGTTCCGGCTGGTTCTCAGCGCGGAAAAGATCGCGAACGACTTCCGAGATCGAGATCAGATCGCCGGAATTGATCTTCGCATCATATTCCTGGGCGCGGCGCGACCACATGGTACGCTTCACACGTGCGCGGCCCTGTACGACCTTCAGTGCACGTTCAACATAGTCGGTCTCCGACAGCTTGCGCATACCGATGGAAGCGGCCTTGGCAACCGGCACCTTCAGGCGCATCTTGTCTTTTTCAAAATCAATCACGAAAAGCTCGAGCTTGTGGCCTGCCACTTCCTGCTCTTCGATGGTGACGATCTGGCCGACGCCATGAGCCGGATATACGATGGCCTCACCGGCCTTGAAACCACCACGCGCTACTGGAGACTTTTTCTGCTGGGATGACATACGCTTCATTACTCCCTGTTGTGCCCGGCGCGACCCGCCGGTTGACACATGATGTTCGACCGCGCTCCGGAGAAATGAAGCACGGAAGTTGTTTGTCGGCTTGGAACTGAAAACGTATCTGACGACAAATCTAGCCGACCGGGTGTACGGTGAGGGGGACGACGCCAAATCGCAATCATCTTCCCCGGTGCCATTCAGCCCGGTACTAAAGATCAGCCCTTTCAGAGATTAACGCATAGCGCCACGAATTGACGTCCAGTCACCGAAATTATTGGAGCAACCTAACACAATTTCGCGAAAGAATCAACAAATTGCCAAATATGTCCTATCTGGCAATGCAACACGCCTAAAATATGGGCGTTTTCCCGTGATTTCATTCGTCTTTTGCCGATGCATTGCAGAAAAAGCAAGTGATAAATCCTGCATTCCTGTAATGTCGGACAACCTGGCAGTCTTGCCAGGCTGAACGTACATGTTCCTGGAGCGCAAAGTCTTCCGGAACGAAGACATACTTATACAATACCGTCCAGCTCGCAACAGCCTGCAAGCAGTACCTGCAATACTGGCCGGGTATTAGTCACCGCTACCAGGCTCGGCGGAGAAATACTTCTCCAGTTTGCCAGCCACACCGTCCATTTCCTTGGCCTCCGGCAGGGCATCTTTCTTCGCGGTAATATTGGGCCATTTTGCCGCATATTCCGTATTCAATTCCAACCACTTGTCGAGGCCCGGCTCGGTGTCGGGGCTGATAGCCTCGGCAGGGCATTCCGGTTCACATACGCCACAGTCGATGCACTCGTCGGGATTGATGACGAGCATGTTTTCGCCTTCGTAGAAGCAATCGACCGGACAGACCTCGACGCAGTCCGTATATTTGCAGCGAATGCAATTATCGGTCACGACATACGTCATCGTCGAACTCCTGTTGCCGCCCGAATTCCAGAACAGGCGGCTTATCTATCCTACAGCTTTGCGCCGATACTCCGGCAAGCCGACAATCGGCTCGGGGCTTTGGAATATCTCGCCACGAAGTCACTGTGCACGGAAATGGTTGCGGGTCTCAGCCCATGCCCTTTTATGACAATGCGTGAGGTAACGATTTTATCCTGCCGTGACAAGGGTACAAACGCCGCAATGTCACGAAGTAACGCACATCTGAAACAGCATTTCGTTTGACGGCTTTAGCTTGGAAAACGCTTTCGCCAGAACGGTTTGATGCGCAATTTCCATCACCGCCGTAACGAGCCTGCGGCAACGCGTCCGTGTCAGCTTCCGCGTAAACGATCCGTTTCGCGACGTTCTTTCTTGGTCGGGCGCCCGGCTCCGCTTTCGCGCTGCGGCGCTACGGCCTCCGACGATATCGTAGAAGTGGATGCAGGTGGAGGCGTAAGATCTTCATAAAGCAGTTGGGCTTCGGGCGCCGGACCACGACGCTCTCCCGGAGCGAGTATCTTGTAAACGAGGATACGCCGGTCGAGGGTAATGGTCAGCACATCGCCAACCTTCACCTGATGAGCCGCCTGCTCGATCTTGTCACGGTTGACCCGGACCTTGCCGCCGACGGCGAGTTTCGCCGCCAGCGATCTTGATTTGACCACGCGCGCGAAGAACAGCCACTTGTCGATTCGCTGTCTTGCGCCCGTTTCTGCAATCATCTTACTTCTTCATCTGCTCTTTCAGAGCAAGAAGCTTGGCGAAAGGCGAATCGGGATCGATGCGTGCAGGACGTTCCTGCTCCACACGTTTACCGCCCTGATGACCGTGTTCACGCTTCGGCTGACGCTGATTGCCACCACGGAAGTCACCCTTGGAGCCTTCGCGCTTGCCTTCGCCGTCATGACGCTTTTGCTTGTCGAAGCGCTTGCCACCGCGATCATTACGCGCCTGCTGGTCTGCACTACCTTCAGATTTGCGTGCTTCACCGCCCTGATCACGGTTCTGATGACCGCGATTCTGGTTGCCGCGATTTTGACGCTGACGGTTCTGGTCCTGATTGCGGTTGCGGCCTTCGAAACGACCCTGACGCCACAGAAGAACAGGCTTTGGCTCTTCAGCCGCCGCTTCTGCGGTTTCGCCTGCCGGTGCGGCTTCTGCAGCCACAGGAGCTTCTTCTTCCGCTTTGGCTTTGGCTTCAGTTTCCGTCTCGGCGACAACAACCGGTGCTGGCACAGGTTCAGCCGCTGGCACAGCAGGTTTCTCAGCCTCTGCGACCGGCGAAGCGCCAATTTCCTTGACTGCAGCTTCAGCCGCGAAAGCATCCAGTTCTGCAAGCTTCGCCGTGACCGCAGCGGCTTCCATGGCCTCGTGACGATAGCCGAGGCTCTTCAGGATTTCTTCCATGTCGTCGGTCGTCGCACCGAGAATCGACATCATGGCAGGCGTGACGATGAAACGTCCGCCGTCATAAGCGCCATCCGGACGCACACCGGAACCCGGACGCCAGGCAAGCGCCGGGCGAATGAGATCGGCAAGACGTTCCAGAATATCGATGCGCACAGCGCGACGGCCCAGCACACGATAGCCTGCCAGACGGTAGAACATCGGATCGAAAGCCGGATCGACCACGACCGACGTGCGACCAGCGGCCAACACATTCACGACATCGCCATAACCGGCACGTTCGCGGCCATCATTTTTGAGCGCCCAGAGCAGCGTGATGAGGCCAGCCGGAGCGGGCTTCAGCAGCATGGGCATGAAGACGTGATAGGCACCGAAACGCACGCCGAGACGACGGAGCGCCGCACGCGAATCCTGATCGAGTCCGCGCACTTCCTCTGCCACATCGCGGCGCGGGAGAATGCCGAGATTCTCGACAATCTGGAAAGCAAGACCGCGTGTCATGCCGGTCAGGGCATCAGCGGCCGCCAGATCGGTGAGCGGCTTCAGAATGGTTTCGATATGATGAGCGACGAAACGTTCAATACGCGCGGCAACCTTGTCACGCGCCGCTCCGGTAAGCTGTTCGTCGGCCAGGATCACCGCGCGCGGCTTCAGCAGGTCATCACCCGCAACCAGCGTTGCGACCGTTGCACCAACCCAGCGCATAACGCCGTCCGAGCCCAGCGCGAAATCGCCATTCGGCGCGGCAGCAAAGCGCTCCGCGCGACGTTCGAACTCGGCGGCCAGCGCCTTTTGTGCAGCCGACTTCACCGCCTTGGCATCCGGCCCCTCGGCCTGAACGTCAGCGGTAAAACGGAATCCTTCCAGTTGCCCGACATTGTGGCCTTCGACAATCACGTCTCCGGCCGGGCTGATTTCTGCTTCAAGCATGGCATTCTCTCTCAGGCGCCTCATAAGCACGCTTGTCCTGCGGTCTACAAAGCGTTTCGTCAACCTTTCATGCAGCGCGTCGGACAATCTGTCCTCAATTTCGCGCGTCTTTTCCTGCCAGTGTGTCGGATCGGCAAGCCATCCCGGCCTGTGCGACACAAAAGTCCAGGTTCGAATTTGCGCCACACGATGCGACAGGGTGTCAATTTCCCCCTCTGTGCTATCGGCGCGGCGCACCTGTTCGCTCATATAATCTTCATCGACGCTCCCTCGGCGGACAAGATCCTGGTAGATGGTTGCAATGATATCGGCATGCTGCGCCGGCGCGATCTTGCGATAATCGGGCAGCGCGCAGGCGTCCCACAAAAGCTCGATGCGTGCCGGTGTCTTGGCAAGCCGCACAATCTCTTCGTCTTTCGACAAATTTTCAAGCGCTTGTTGATCGACGGCAGGCAGAGCCTTGGCCAATCCTTCAATCGGTGCGGGCGTTTCCAGAGAATATCGCAGGGAATCGAGCGATGAAAAGTCGAAACGGGCCGTGCGCCACTGCAGAACTTTCACCGGATCGAAATTATGTGCTTCCACCCGTTCGACCAGTTCTTCGTCGAATGGATGCACCTGCCCGGTCACACCGAATGTGCCGTCACGCAGATGACGTCCAGCGCGCCCGGCGATCTGCCCAACTTCGGCAGGCGTCAGATCGCGAAACTGATAACCGTCGAATTTGCGGTTCTGCGCAAAGGCGACATGGTCAACATCCAGATTGAGCCCCATGCCGATGGCATCGGTCGCCACCAGAAAATCGACGTCACCCGACTGGTAAAGCTCTACCTGCGCATTGCGCGTGCGCGGACTGAGCGCGCCCATGACCACTGCAGCGCCACCGCGCTGGCGGCGGATCAGTTCAGCAATCGCATAAACCTCGTCGGCAGAAAAGGCGACAATGGCGGAACGGTTCGGCAGGCGGGTAATCTTCTTGGCCCCTGCATAGGCCAGATGCGACAGGCGCGGACGCGTTACCACATTGATGCCGCGCAAGAGCTTTTCCAGAATGCCGCGCATGGTTCCAGCGCCAAGCAGGAGCGTCTCCTGCCGTCCCCGCAAATGCAGGATGCGGTCGGTGAATATATGCCCGCGTTCCAGATCACCGGCGAGCTGCACTTCATCGATAGCCACAAAAGCCACATCAGTGCGGCGCGGCATGGCCTCGACCGTGCAGACGGAATAGCGCGCGCCGGGCGGCACGATCTTTTCCTCACCCGTCACCAGCGCGACATTGGCCACTCCGACCCGTTCCACCACGCGGTTATAGACCTCGCGCGCCAGTAGGCGCAGCGGCAGGCCGATCATCCCGCTTCCGTGTGACAGCATGCGTTCGATGGCCAGATGCGTTTTGCCGGTATTGGTCGGCCCAAGCACCGCAGTCACATCGCGGCCACTCAAGGTCAGCGGCAAATCATGGGCAGGGAGTTGGTTCATGCCAATAATCGGATTCCCGGTACAAGCGCCCGTCACGGGCTGGATGCTGGTTCTTGCGATAGCACTATACGACCTGCACCGAAAGCGCTCCTGTTAAGTTTCAGTATGGACGAGTTGCCAACCTTTCGGCGACCGATCTGCAGCCGGTCAATAACTTGTCGATTAACGATTGGAACGACTCTGGAACGAATCGGCGACGAATCGCTGACTCAGAGAGCTTCGCCTTTTGTTCACGGCAACATATAGTAAGCCTAACACAAAACCCCACAATATAATGAATCGGATGTTCCGCTTTTCTTTGTTCTCCCGACGCGGAACTACACCGCCGTTAACTTTTGGCAAAACCTGTCAACAGGCTGTTCCGATTACAATGCAATTCTTCAGAAAATCTTAATGATTACTGATAGTTCGTTAATGCCAAAGCGGATCGAAACTCGATTCTCGTTAACCTTCAGGCCAAAGCCGGAACGAATCGGCGACGAATCGCTGATCTGCAAAGTTTCTCCGTTTGTTCTCACCACATCTGGTGGTCCGTGATCGCAATGCGCCATAGAAAACCAGTATTAAACAGACTTTGAGCACCGTCTCATCGGTTTCGCGTTAACTTTCTGACAAGGCCACCATACCGACGCCAGCGATTTCAAACGTCTCATTGCGGAAACAAAAAGGCGGACGGAGCCAAATCTCCGTCCGCCTCTGTTCCAGTGAAGGAGAAGGTCAGTCGCGCTCGACGCACAAGGCAACGCCCATGCCGCCGCCGATGCAAAGTGTCGCCAGACCGCGCTTGGCATCGCGGCGTTGCATTTCGTAAAGCAGCGTCGTCAGAACGCGTGCGCCTGATGCGCCGATCGGATGACCGATCGCGATTGCTCCGCCATTGACGTTGACGATATCCGGGTTGAGACCGAGATCACGCACAACAGCACAGGACTGTGCTGCAAAGGCTTCGTTGGCTTCGACCAGATCGAGATCGCCGACGCTCCAGCCTGCCTTTTCCAGCGCCTTCTTCGTTGCCGGAATCGGGCCTGTTCCCATGATCGACGGATCGACGCCAGCCGTTGCCCAGGAAACGATGCGCGCAAGCGGCTTCACACCACGCCTGGTGGCTTCATCCGCATCCATCAGCACGACAGCCGCAGCACCATCGTTAATCCCGGATGCGTTGCCTGCAGTAACCGTCCCCTCCTTGTCGAAAGCGGGCTTCAACTTGGTCAATGCCTCAATCGTCGTGCCGGGACGGATATATTCATCCGCCGAAATGACGATATCGCCCTTGCGACCCTTTACAGTGAACGGAACAATTTCATCCTCGAACCTGCCCGCATTCTGTGCCGCCTCTGCCTTCTGCTGGGAAGCAAGTGCGAACTCGTCCTGATCGGCGCGGGTCAACTGCCACTGGCTGGCGATATTCTCGGCAGTGATCCCCATATGATAGCCATGAAAGGCATCAATCAGGCCGTCCTTCAGCATGGTATCGATCATCTTGAAGTCGCCCATCTTCACGCCGGACCGTAAATGCGCGCAATGCGGCGCCATGGACATGGATTCCTGACCGCCTGCCACGATGATCTTGGCATCGCCGGAAAGAATCTGCTGCATGCCGAGCGCAACCGCTCGCAAACCGGAACCGCATAGCTGGTTGATCGAGAAGGCTGTCGTCTCTTTCGGGCAACCGGCATCCATCGCCGCCTGCCGCGCAGGGTTCTGGCCCTCGCCTGCCGTCAACACCTGTCCGAGAATAACCTCGTCCACATCCGTTGCCGCCACACCGGCGCGTTCCAGCGCGCCTTTGATAACCGTCGCACCCAATTCATGTGCGGGGATATTGGCAAACGCACCGTTGAAAGCGCCCACTGCGGTACGCGCCGCGCTGGCAATGACGATGGCTTTCTGGTCGGACATTCTTTCCTCCTTGAAATGTTGCGCAACACAAAGACCAAAATTCCGGCCTTGGCAAGCTTTGCCGTGTGCCCGCAACCGTCTTCATGAAAATCGATAAAGTGTTTTTCCCATGACGAGCAGCATTGGAGTGTGCATTGCCGGTCATGATCGCTAAATTGCATTTAGCTATAAATAGGAGATATTCATGACTTCACTGACGCTCGAACAAGCCAATGGGATTATTGCTGGTGCCTTTACCAAGGCAGCCGAGCTGAAACTGAAGCCGCTGGCTGTCTCCGTCTTTGACGCAGGCGGAAATCTGAAAGCGTTTCAGCGGCAGGACGGAACTTCGATCCTTCGTTTCGAGATCGCCTCGGGCAAGGCTTTCGGTGCACTCGCCGTCGGAACGGGCTCGCGCTGGCTGCACAATCAGGCCAAGGACCGTCCACACTTTCTTGAAGGCCTATCGGGCGTGTCGGGCGGCAAGGTCGTGCCGGTGCCGGGCGGCGTTCTGATCAAGGATGCAGGCGGCGAAATCCTCGGTGCCGTCGGCATTTCCGGTGACACATCAGACAATGACGAAATTGCAGCCATTGCCGGTATCGAAGGCGCAGGCTTTGCATCAGACGCAGGCTGATTTTCAGCAAAAGCTCGCGATCAAGGCCGCTTTATGCGGCCTTTTTCATGCAGCTTGCAGAGGAGACCGCACAAAAGAAAACGCCGCTTCCGGAAACCGGAAACGGCGTTTTTGAAAACCATCTTTCGGCTGCAATGCAGCGTCAGACTTATTCCTTGGCTTCGAGGACCTGACGGCCGCGATACATACCGCTCTTCAGATCGATATGATGCGGACGACGAAGTTCGCCCGAGTTCTTGTCCTCGACATAAGTCGGGGCCTTGAGAGCGTCAGCCGAACGGCGCATGCCGCGCTTCGACGGAGACGTTTTTCGTTTTGGTACTGCCATGGATCCAGCTCCACTGATCGGTCAATAAACGTCCGGCACGGCCCCGAAGAGCCTGTCACATCGGACAAAATTCCGGAAAGTCACGTGCCTATACACGCTCTAACGGCATTTGACCAGCGGGAGTCTTATCTTTTTTTCGTATCATGCATTTATTGCACGCAAACCACATAGGGACCGGACCGTGCGGCGCGTCCGGCTACGATCCGGGCAATGCGCTGCATGTTGCGCGTCGGCTTGGCGGGGTTGCGCAAGGCCGGGTTTGGCAGCGTGACGGCAAGCAGTGCGGATTGCTGCGCATTAAGTTTTGCTGCCGGGCGCTTGAAATGATGCTGGGCTGCGGCCTCGATTCCGTAAATGCCCGGTCCCCACTCGGCGATATTGAGATAGATTTCCATAATGCGCTTTTTGGACAGAATACCGTCGGCAGCCAGCGCCAGCGGAAATTCGAGCCCCTTGCGGACATAGGAGCGCCCATTCCACAGGAAGAGGTTCTTCACGGTCTGCATCGTGATCGTGGAAGCGCCGCGGCTCGGACCACCCTCGCCCGTATCGTCCAGAACCAGCCCCAGCTGATGCCAGTCCACCCCGCCATGGCTGCAGAACTGGCCGTCCTCGGCCATCATTACCGAATTGACGAGAACCGGCGCGATATCGTCGATACTGACCCACCTACGGTCCACGCCCTGAAACAGAACATAGTCCTTGACCATCAGGGTCGAGATCGGGCGGACAAAGGGTACGGAATAGACGAAAAGCAGGAAAATCGGCAGCACGGCCAGAATCACCAGAATCTTGAGCGCGAGAGCAATCCGGGCACCCCAAACAGGATCCGCCAGATAATTGCGTCCATCTTTGCTCTTGATGATGATTTTTGCCACTGCCACCGCCTGCTACCTTCCCCCAAGCGACATAAACCATTCCTTAATAAGTTTGAACCGGATTCCATAATCCAACCGGGGAAACAAGTCGAAACACGCCGTTTCGTGACGTTCAAATGAAAAAGCCTGTGCTGATCGTTGTGGCCAGTTGACCAAATCAGCGCTTTCGTCCATCCCCTTTGACATGGAAAAGCTGTCGACCGATTTCACCGCCATTCTCAACCATCGTGCCATGGAAGTAGAAATGGCACTGACGGGCCTTCTGGACCAGCGCCTCAAGACGGGAGAAATCGCCCGCCCCGAACGGCTGCTCGCCGCCATGCGGCACGGCGTCCTGAACGGTGGCAAGCGCCTCCGGCCTTTTCTCGTTGTCGAAAGTGCCGCTTTGTTCGGCAAAGGTGGCAACGCCGTTCTGCGTGTTGCTGCCGCGCTCGAATGCATTCACTGCTATTCGCTTGTCCATGACGATTTGCCAGCCATGGATGACGATGACCTGCGGCGCGGCCAGCCGACCGTGCACAAGGCATTTGATGAAGCTGCCGCCATTCTGGCCGGTGACGGCCTTCTGACCTATGCTTTCGACATCATCTCGTCGGATGAAACCGATCTCGATGCAGCAATTCGCCTGCAACTGGTTTCAGCGCTCGCCCGCGCATCCGGTCTCGGCGGCATGGTAGGCGGACAGGCTCTCGATCTGATGGCCGAAACCAGCAAGCCTGACGAAGCCGGCATCATCACGTTGCAGGCAATGAAGACTGGCGCATTGATCCGTTTCGCCTGCGAGGCCGGAGCCATCATCGCCAATGCATCCAGCGAAGACCGCGAGCGCATGGCCGAATTCGGCTCCGCTATTGGCCTTGCCTTCCAGCTGGCGGACGATCTTCTGGACGTGACCGCTGACGCCGAGGCGATGGGCAAGGCCACTGGTAAAGATGCCGCCGCCGGAAAGGCCACGCTGGTTTCACTCCACGGCATCGACTGGACCCGCAAGCAACTGTCCGGACTGGTTGCCCAGGCGGAAAGCTTGCTGGCACCCTTTGGCAAGGACGCAGATATCCTGAAACAGGCCGCCCGCTTCATCGCCGAACGGCAGAGCTAAAGCATGTCTCCCGCAAGCGGGAACCGATTCTACTCAGGATAATGCGTAAAAACAACGACTTAAAGATCGTCTTCACGTACCTTGACGATAACCACATCGTCAGCGGAAAGCATGCGCCCGTCCTGAGAACGCACATCAAGCGCGGCCACGTCCTCGCCTGAAACGCTGTCGACAAGACGCGAATGAGTTTCACCCGGCGCAAAGAGATGCTTTTCTCCCCATTGCCTGAGCGACACGATGACAGGCAGCAGATCGCGCCCTTTTGCCGTCAGGCGATACTCCTGATGCGCGCCACCATTAGGGTCTGGCACGGATTCCATGATTCCCTCTCCCGTCAGCTTGCGCAGACGTTCCGAGAGAATATTGCGGGCGATTCCGAGATTCTTCTGAAAGGCGCTGAAACGTGTCACGCCGTCGAAGGCTTCACGGACGATCAGCAGCGACCACCAGTCGCCGATCACATCAAGCGCGCGTGCACTCGGGCAATAATCGCCTTTCATGCTTTTCTTTCGAACCATGTTCACTCCACAGATTGCAATCTGGTTGCAATATAAAACCTTTTTAGTTACAAGCAAAATGGTTTCATTTTAAAACCGTTTTGCAGGAGTCCGTCATGCAACCTTCAACCCACGCGGCAGCAACGCTGTCCGCGAACCCTGATGCACGCCCTTTGCTTTCCTCGACTACCCTTTTTCTGTTTGCGGCTGCAAGCGGACTGGCGGTAGCCAATGTCTACTTTGCTCACCCGCTGCTCGATGTGATGGCTGACGACCTCGGTCTCAAGCGATCAACAGCAGGCCTCATCGTCGCCGCCAGCCAGCTCGGTTATGCAATTGGCCTGATATTCCTTGTCCCGCTTGGCGATCTGTTCAACCGGCGCAAACTCATCATCACGCATTTTCTTCTATCGGTCCTGTCCCTGATCGCAATCGGTTTTGCGGCCAATGCCACCGTGCTTCTGGTCGCCATGGCCACTATGGGCCTGCTCGCCGTCGTCACACAGGCACTTGTCGCCTATGCGGCCAGCCTCGCAGCACCGGCGCGACGCGGCCATGTGGTTGGCATCGTAACCAGCGGCATCGTGCTCGGCATATTGCTGGCGCGCGCGATAGCTGGCGCCCTCACCGACATTGGCGGCTGGCGCAGCGTCTACTTCGTTTCCTCTATTCTCACGCTTTTGATCGCGCTCCTGCTGTGGCGCAGCCTGCCCGACCACAAGCGGCGGCCGACCAGCGTCAGCTATCCGGCACTCATTCTGTCGCTTGTGACGCTGTTTCGCTCCGAGCCGGTACTACGCATTCGCGCCATCATTGCCATGCTGATCTTCGCCAATATTACCACTTTGCTCGCGCCACTGGTCATGCCGCTCAGCGCACCACCCTTCGAACTGAGCCATGCTGAGATCGGTCTGTTCGGACTGGCAGGTGCTGCCGGAGCGCTTGCCGCGTCACGTGCTGGCGGTGTTGCCGATCGCGGCTACGCACAGCGGATGACAGGCATCGCTTTGCTGCTGATGTTCATGTCATGGGGTCTGATAGCCTTGCTGGAACATTCACTGCTCTGGCTGATCGCAGGTGTGCTGATTATCGACTTCGGCCTTCAGGCTGTCCACGTCACCAATCAGGCGATGATCTACCGTGTACGCCCAGACGCGCAGAACAGACTCACCGCCGCCTATATGGTTTTCTATTCCATCGGCAGCGCAAGCGGTTCGGCGGTTTCAACCTGGGTCTATGCTTATGCAGGCTGGAATGGCGTTTGCCTGCTTGGCGCAGGCATCAGCCTTGTCACGCTCATCTTCTGGGCAGCAACATTAAAGGCTACACCAGAGACCGCTACGCGCGCGGTCACCTGTACCGCTTAGTTCTGGCCAGCAGCGATTTTCTGATCAAGTCCGAAGCGGTTCTCGATGTAATCGGCAACCATTTTCTGGAAGTCCTCGGCAATAGCAGGACCGCGCAACGTCGTGACTTTCTTGCCATCGACAAAGACCGGTGCGGACGGCGTTTCGCCCGTGCCGGGAAGCGAGATGCCGATATCAGCGTGCTTCGATTCGCCCGGCCCGTTGACAATGCAGCCCATCACGGCGACCGACAGCGCTTCCACGCCGGGATATTTCTCACGCCAGACCGGCATGTTGCGGCGGATATCGTCCTGAATGGTCTGCGCCAGTTCCTGAAACACGGTCGACGTCGTGCGACCGCAACCGGGACACGCCGCAACGATCGGAATAAATTGCCGGAAACCCATGGTCTGCAGAAGCTCTTGTGACACCTGCACTTCACGGGTGCGGTCGCCGCCGGGTTCCGGGGTAAGCGAAATGCGGATTGTGTCGCCGATGCCCTGCTGCAACAGAATACCCATGGCCGCCGACGAGGCGACAATGCCCTTGGTGCCCATGCCGGCTTCAGTGAGGCCCAGATGCAGCGCATGATTGGAACGCTGCGCCAGCATCGTATAGACGGCGATCAGATCCTGCACCTGGCTGACCTTGGCCGACAGAATGATTTTGTCGCGCCCAAGACCGATTTCTTCGGCAAGATTGGCGGAAATCAGAGCCGACTGCACGATGGCCTCGCGCATGACTTCCTGCGCGCTCAATGGCGCGCCCGCATCCTGATTACGATCCATCAGCGTGGTCAGGAGTTCCTGATCGAGCGAACCCCAGTTCACGCCGATGCGCACCGGCTTGTCATAGCGGATCGCCATTTCGACGATATCAGCGAACTGCTTGTCCTTCTTGTCCTTGAAACCGACATTGCCCGGATTGATGCGATATTTTGCAAGTGCTTCCGCACAGGCCGGATGATCGGCCAGCAGCTTGTGACCAATATAATGAAAGTCACCGACCAGCGGCACATCATGCCCCAGACGTTCCAGCCGTTCGCGGATTTTCGGCACGGCAGCAGCCGATTCATCGCGATCCACCGTGATGCGCACGATTTCCGAACCGGCACGGTGAAGTGCAGCCACCTGCGCGACCGTAGAGTCCACATCCGCTGTGTCCGTGTTGGTCATTGACTGCACGACGACGGGCGCACTGCCGCCGACGATAACGCCACCGACACTGACGCCAACCGACTGGCGACGAGGAAATGGATGCGAAAAATAGCTGACGGCCTCGGAAGACATTTTGCTCTGTTCTTAACTGTACCTGTTCTCAGGTGGCGCAGCGCGACGCGAATGTCAACGCCCGCCTATATTGAGGCCCGCATATATCTGGGTCTGCGTATATCCGGCTCTCGCTTTATATAATCGCTTGCCGTTGCCTTGTCGCCCTCTCATTATGTCGCCGGGAACAAGGAGGAAATCACGCATGAATGCTGTATCTGCCCGCAAGACCGCAATCGTCACCGGATCGAATTCCGGGATCGGCCTCGGTATAGCCCATGCGCTGGCGGCGGCAGGACACAACGTCGTGATCAACTCTTTCACCGACCGTGAGGAGGATCATACCCTCGCACGCAAGCTCGGCGAAGAACATGGCGTCAGCGTGGTCTATATTGCGGCCGACATGTCGAAGGCCGACCAATGCCGCGCACTGATCGCAGAAACGGTAAAGCAATTCAGCAGTGTGGACATTCTCGTCAACAACGCCGGTATCCAGCATGTATCTCCCGTCGAGGAGTTTCCGGCCGAACAATGGGACCGCATCATCGCGATAAACCTGACATCGGCCTTTCACACCTCGGCTGCCGCGATCCCGCATATGCGCAAGACTGGCTGGGGCCGCATTATCAATATCGCTTCAGCCCACGGCCTCGTGGCATCGCCGTTCAAGTCGGCTTATGTTGCCGCCAAGCATGGCATTGTCGGCTTTACCAAAACACTGGCGCTGGAACTTGCAACCGCAAAGATCACGGCCAATTCCATCTGTCCCGGCTATGTGCTGACGCCGCTTGTCGAAGCGCAGATACCGGACCAGATGAAGGCCTACCACATGGACCGCGAAACCGTGATCCGGGAAGTGATGCTCGACAAGCAGCCGACCAAGGAATTCGTCACCACCGCGCAGATCGGCGCCGTTGCAGCTTTCCTCGCAAGCGATGCGGCAGCGCAGATCAACGGCGCTGCCATTCCTGTCGATGGTGGCTGGACAGCGGAGTAATGCATCCCGAAAGTGGGAGCCGGTTTTCGGATAAGATGCGTGGCATAAGAAAATTCAGTGCTTTTGATCCGCGTATCGGGCCAGACTTGAGAAGGCCAGCACGACCAGCAGCAAGACCGGAAGCGCCAGAAACACCACGCCAAAGCCGCTATGCTTGGCGACAAAGCCGATCAGCGACGGCGCCACCAGCATGCCGGAATAGCCAAGCGTCGTCGCAATCGACAGGCCGACACTCGGATTGACACCCGGCATGTTGCCAGCCATCGAGAAGGCGATCGGCACCATGTTGGAAATGCCGATCCCGCAGATCGCAAAGCCGATAATCGCCGTGGTTGAGCTGTTTCCGAAACCAACGATCAGCATGCCTATGATGGCGATGATCGTGCAGGCGCGCAGGGTTTTGACCGCGCCGAACCGATCGCGGACCAGATCGCCAGCAAAACGCATGATGGCCATTGAGCCCGAGAAAGCTGCGAAGCCGAAGCCTGCCACCGTGACGGAAGCACCCAGATCCTGGCGCATATGATAGGCGCCCCAATCGAGAATCGCCCCTTCCGGCACCATGGAAAACAGCGCCATGACACCGACAAGCCATGGCAAAGGATTACGCGGCAAGGTCAGCTTCTGCTTTTCGCCGCTTGGATGATGATGCTCCGTGTCCGCGATGATCGAAGGCCATGCGATAGCAATCAGGATTGCGGCCACAATCGTCGTCACCAGCGCATGAACGGTCGATCCGAATTGCGCGATAAGAAAGCCGCCTGTCGCAGCACCGATGAGGCCGCCGAGGCTCCAGAATGCATGGCAGGACGACATGATTGCCCGGCGCATTTTTTTCTCGACCGCAACCGCATTGGCATTCATCGACACATCCATCGCAGCCATGATTCCGCCGAAATAGAACATCACGATCACAGCCGTGACCACATTCGGCACCAGTGCGATGATGAGCAGCGCCGGGATAAAGGCGAGTGCAAAAATGCGCACCACCATGCCCGAACCGCGATGCGCTGAAAGCGCACCTGCGACCGGCATCATGGCCAGAGAACCAAGGCCGAAGACGAGGATCATCAACCCCATGCCTGCACTATCAAGTCCGAGGCGTTCGGCAAATTCCGGAATTTTCGGGGCCCAGCCGCCGAAAATATAGCCGTTCATCAGAAAGAGGAGAGCAACCGCAATCCGCTCCCTGGTTACAATCGGCGCACGCGCAGGCGCCGCATCTTCGCGTCCGGAAACCTGTTCCATCTGTCCCTCAGTTGCGGTCCGCTGCCGCACGTAAAATCTTCATATCCGATGTCGCATAGGGCGCAAGCGCTGCTTCATCCACATCATATTCGACAGCCATGACACCGACATCGTCCAGGGGAACGACATCATGGGCGGCAACCGTACCGAGCTTGTCGCTCGTAATGGCCAGTGCCACCACCCGGCTGCGTCCGGCTATAACTCGCTTGAATTCCGCATCGTCCAGATGCAGCGCCGTTACGCCGATTTCGGCGGCAATACCGCACGCGCCCAAAACGCAAAGATCAGGCCGCAGCAGTTCCGCATCACGCAAGGCGCGCGCCCCGACGGCGGCACTCACCCGCCGGTCGATGGGACCACCAATCATGATCAGCTCAATCTCCGGCGAGCCCATAAGAATTGCAGCGATAGACGGCGTATTGGTGACGACGGTGATGGCTTCACCACGTTCGACCAAAAGTCGCGCCAGAGCCGTATTCACCGAAGATGCATCGAGAAACACCGTCATGCCGGGTTCGACCAGTTCCGCCAGGACCGCAGCCAGGGCGGCCTTCGCTTGTGGTCGCTCGGAATCCCGTTCTGCGAGCGGAGAAGGCTCGGGCACGGCACGCAACGCGCCGCCATAGACACGCTTGCAGAGCCCCGCCGCCGCCATCTCGCGCAGATCGCGCCGGATCGTATCCTCGGACACGCCGAAACTTTCAGCCAGTTCAGCAGCCAGTACACGACCAGACTGCTGTAGCAGTTCCTGAATGCGCGCCTGTCTTTCGTGAAGCAGAAACTCTGTCACCGTCGCCTCCATCAACATGCACAATCATGCACAAATCGGCAAAAACATGCATACCAGATTTTGGAAGCACTACAAGCGCAAACAAAAGCCGCGCCGTTTTTACCGGCGCGGCATTGAACTTTGATCCGGGGGAAACGCTGGTTGGCGTTATTCGGAATACACCACCAACAAATCCTTGGCATCGATCTGCTCGCCGGGACGCACCAGCACTTCCGTGATAGTGCCATCGCGCTCGGCATGGATGGCGGTTTCCATCTTCATCGCCTCGATGGAAAGCAGCACATCGCCCTGCGTAACCGTCTGGCCGGTCGCCACAGCAACCGTTGATACGACACCCGGCATCGGCGCACCGACTTGACGGTCGTTCCCGGCTTCCACCTTGCGACGCACACCGCCAGAAGCGCCTTTGGCCCGGTTCGGCACCTTGATGCGGCGCGGCTGACCATTCAGCTCGAAGAACACCGTCACCATGCCCTTCTCATCGGTTTCGCTCATTGCCTGGTTGACGATCACCAGCGTCTTGCCGCGCTCCAGATCGACGAAGACTTCTTCTTCCGGCTTCAGGCCGTAGAAATAGACCGGCGTTGGCAGAACGCTTGTCGGGCCATAGGTTTCCTGTGCGGATGCATAGTCGGTGAAGACCTTCGGATACATCAGCGCCGAAGCGAATTCCTGATCGGAAATCTTGCGATCGACCGTCTCCTCGAACCCTTCACGCTCGGCGTTCAGATCGGCAGGTTCCAGCAGGGCACCGGGACGCACGGTAAACGGCTCTTCGCCCTTCAGAATCTTTTTCTGAAGCGCCTTCGGCCATCCCGATGGCGGCTGGCCAAGATCGCCGCGCATCATCGACACCACGGAATCCGGGAAAGCAATGTCCTTTGCCGGGTTTTCGACATCAGCGACGGTCAAGTCCTGACTGACCATCATCAACGCCATGTCGCCCACAACCTTGGAGGATGGCGTTACCTTGACGATATCGCCGAACATGCGGTTCACATCGGCATAGGCTTGCGCCACCTCGTGCCAGCGGGTTTCAAGTCCCAGCGAACGGGCCTGCTCTTTCAGGTTGGTGAACTGACCACCCGGCATTTCATGCAGATAAACTTCGGAAGCCGGCCCCTTGAGATCGCTTTCGAAGGCGGCATACTGGTTGCGTACGGCTTCCCAATAGAAAGAGATGCGGCGGATCGAATCCGGATCAAGGCCCGGATCGCGCTCGGAACCGTGCAGTGCCTCGACAATGGAACCGAGGCAAGGCTGCGAAGTATTGCCGGAGAGAGCGTCCATCGCCGCATCGACCACATCCACGCCCGCATCGATCGCGGCAAGTACGGTCGCCGCCGAAATGCCCGACGTATCATGCGTATGGAAATGGATCGGCAGATCGGTTTCCTCGCGTAGCGCCTTGAACAGGGCGCGGGCCGCGGCAGGCTTCAAAAGCCCCGCCATATCCTTCACCGCAATGATATGCGCGCCAGCTTTTTCAACTTCCTTCGCCAGATTGACGTAATATTTGAGGTCATACTTGGCGCGTTCCGGATTGAGAATATCACCTGTGTAACAGATCGCTGCTTCGCAGAGCTTGTTTTCCTCCAGCACCGCATCCATCGATACGCGCATGTTTTCGACCCAGTTCAGACTGTCGAAAACGCGGAACAGATCGATGCCGCCGCGTGCTGCCTCGCGCACGAAATATTTTACGACATTATCGGGATAAGATTTGTAGCCGACGCCGTTTGCACCGCGCAAAAGCATCTGCAGAAGAAGGTTCGGCGCCGCTTCACGCACCAGCGCCAGACGCTCCCACGGGTCTTCGGTGAGGAAGCGCATCGAAACGTCGAAGGTCGCACCGCCCCAGCATTCCAGCGAAAACAGATTCGGCAGTGCCTGCGCATAGGAATTGGCGATGCGGGCGATGTCGTATGTGCGCATGCGCGTCGCCAGAAGCGACTGATGGCCGTCACGCATGGTCGTATCGGTAATCAGCGCACGCTTTTCGTTGCGCACCCATTCCGCGAACCTCTTCGGTCCAAGCTGGTCCAGACGTTGCTTGGTGCCATCAACGACCGGCTTATCACCGAACCACGGCACGCGCGGCTTGGCGGCATCCTTAGCCGGCTTTGCGCGCCCCTTGGTTTCTGGATGGCCATTGACCGTCACGTCGGCGATATAGGTCAGAAGTTTGGTGGCACGATCCTGCCGCTTGACCTGCTCGAACAGTTCCGGCGTCGTGTCGATGAAGCGCGTCGTGTAGTCGTTTGCCTGAAACTTCGGATGATTGATGATCGCTTCGAGGAAGGTGAGATTCGTCGCCACACCGCGGATACGGAATTCGCGCAAGGCGCGATCCATACGGCGGATGGCTTCCAGAGGCGTAGAGCCTGAAGCGGTCACCTTGACGAGCAGCGGATCGTAGTAGCGGGTGATGAACGCACCCGAATAGGCCGTGCCGCCATCGAGACGAATGCCAAAACCCGATGCCGAACGATAGGCCTGAATGCGACCGTAATCAGGAATGAAGTTCTGTTCCGGGTCTTCCGTGGTGATACGACACTGGAGCGCATGGCCATTAAGGCGAATGTCCTCCTGACGCGGCACACCCGATTCCGGCGTGCCGATGGCAAAGCCTTCGAGAATATGAATCTGCGCCTTGACGATATCGATGCCGGTAACCTGTTCGGTAACCGTGTGCTCGACCTGAATACGCGGATTGACCTCGATGAAATAGAACTTGCCCGTATCGGCATCCATCAGGAATTCGACTGTACCGGCGCCAATATAATCGGTGGCATGGGCAATCTTCAGGCCATAGCTTGCCAGTTCCTGACGCTGCGCATCATCGAGATAAGGTGCCGGCGCCCGCTCCACCACCTTCTGGTTACGGCGCTGGATCGAGCAGTCACGCTCGAAAAGATGGACCGCATTGCCATGGGTATCGCCCAATATCTGCACTTCGACATGGCGCGCGCGTTCAATCAGCTTTTCGAGATAGACCTCATCCTTGCCAAATGCAGCCTTGGCCTCGCGCTTGGCTTCCGTGACTTCGCGGGCAAGATCGGCTTCGGCGCGGATGGCGCGCATGCCGCGACCGCCACCGCCCCAGCTTGCCTTCAACATCAGCGGATAGCCGATTTCTGCCGCCAGCTTCT
Organism: Ochrobactrum sp. WV_118_8; assembly: GCF_039631535.1. Lineage (NCBI taxonomy): Bacteria > Pseudomonadati > Pseudomonadota > Alphaproteobacteria > Hyphomicrobiales > Brucellaceae > Ochrobactrum > Ochrobactrum sp. WV_118_8. The sequence continues at coordinate 2,828,943 of NZ_JBDIUZ010000001.1, forward strand.
TTACTTCTTCTATATCGTCCGGCAGCGGATCGGTGGCAGGCACCACCGGCACGCCGATTTCAATGGCGAGATTGCGGGCCGCAACCTTGTTGCCGAGGCGGCGCATGGTCTCAGGCTTTGGGCCGATGAAGATGATGCCGTTTTCTGCGCAGGCTTCGGCGAATTCCGGGCTTTCGGACAAAAGGCCATAGCCGGGGTGGATCGCATCGGCGCCCGAAACCTTGGCGACGCGGATAATCTCATCGATAGAAAGATAGCTTTCAATCGGACCAAGATCTCGATCCAGATGCGGACCGCGACCGACCTGATAACTTTCATCGGCTTTGAAGCGATGCAGGGAAAGTTTGTCTTCCTCAGCCCATATGGCCACCGTTTTGAGCCCCAGCTCATTGGCGGCGCGGAATACGCGGATTGCGATTTCAGATCGGTTGGCGACCAGAATTTTCCGGATAGGCTTTTGGGCGAAAGACAAGGCAGATCTCCCTAACTGCAATGACAAAGGCGCCATTGCTTAACCTGCAATAGACACAAGCGCAAACAAACTGTGCAACAGGGAGATAAAAACAAAATGCCCGACTAAATGCCGGGCAGATTGATGAATTTTGTAGCACTTTATGCTAATATATCAGGCACAAGAGCGGTTCCTATTATGAAGCAATCATCAGAACCGCTCTAAGCATCTGTGTTCTCGCATTATCCAACGCAAAACCGCTTCGCACTTTTGCTGGAAATGCTCCATTACTTCTGGAAGTAATTATACTTGCCGTCTTCACCCTTGCGCCATTCGAACATGACGTAAGGCGAAAGGCTCGGATCGCCCTTGGCGTCGAACGAGATGTCGCCAAGCACCGTTTTGAACGGACCCTTTTCCTTCATCGCGGTTGCAACTTCCTGCGGATCGTTGCTTGCGGCAGCATTGGCGGCATTGACCAGCGACTGCACACCGGCATAGGCATAGAAGGTATAGGCTTCGGGCTCAAAACCCTTGTCGCGGAATGCCTTGATCAGTTCCGCATTCGACTTGTCGTCGCGCGGATCGGGACCGAAAGTGTTCATGACACCACCAACAGCATCACCGGCAATCGAGGCAAGTTCGTTGGAAACGATGCCATCGCCCGAAATGAACTGTGCCTTGAGGCCCTGATCATCCATCTGACGGATGAGCAGACCCGCTTCCGGATGCATGCCGCCCCAGTAAACAGCGGTGATGCCAGCAGCCTTCATCTTGGAGATGAGCGCGGAGAAGTCCTTGTCGCCCTGGTTTACACCTTCGTAGAGCGTTTCCTTCATGCCGTTGTCGTTGAGCGACTTCTTGGTTTCGTCGGCAAGGCCCTGACCGTAAGGGGTCTTGTCGTGAAGGATCGCGACTTTGCCGTCCTTGTAATTGTCGGCGATATATTTGCCGGCAACGATGCCCTGCTGGTCATCGCGACGGCAGGTGCGGAACGTGTTCCAAAGTTCGCGCTCGGTGAAGGTCGGGTTGGTGGTGCCGGGCGCGATCATCAGCACGCCGTTTTCAGCATAGATGTCCGACGTCGGAATGCTGACGCCGGAATTGAAGTGACCGATAACGAACTGAACACCATCACCCACGAACTTGTTTGCAACCGAAATGCCCTGCTTCGGATCGGCAGCGTCGTCGCCATAGACGATGGTGATCTGCTCGCCGTTCATGCCGCCCTTGGCATTGGCTTCTGCGACAGCCGCTTCGACACCGCGCTTGATCTGCTCGCCGAAAGCTGCCTGGCTGCCGGTCAACGGTGCGCCGACGCCGAGCTGGATGTCGGCAAAGGACACGCCACCCATCACAACCAGTGCCGAAAGGCAGACGCCGCAGAATAAGGATTTCTTCATTTCAGTTGCTCCCACTAAGCGCATCCCGAAAGATATGAAACGATTTTCGAGACACACGTCAAAATAGTCATTCAGAGCGGCAGTCTGACAGGATCAGATGACCGCCATTTTTTGCAGGCATGAACAGCAACACCAGAGGCGTTGCATAAACCTGATATTCGAATGGGAGACTGCATCAGCGCCAGAAACGCAATTCGGGCTTGAAACTGCCCGCGCTGAAACTGGTCCTCCCACCAGAACGCGAGACTGGATATAGAGATTCGCCCTATATTCAGTCATCAAGCTAGATACAATCACGTTCAATACCGAAGTAAAGTAATGATTTAGTCTATATCTTGCTTTTTCCGCATGACTTTATGCGGACCGACGCCATCGAAACGAAAATGCCCGGCTTGAAGCCGGGCATTTCCATTCATCGGGAAAGAATGTAAGCGAAACTTACTGCTGAATGTAAGTATATTTCCCGTCAGCGCCCTTTTCCCACTTGTACATGACATAGCCTGGAAGCTTCGGATCGCCCTTTTCGTCATAGGACAGGTCGCCAAGCACGGTCTTGAACGGACCCTTTTCCTTAAGCGCCTTGGCAACTTCCTGCGGGTCGTTGCTTCCGGCAGCCTTCGCAGCCCCAGCCAGAGACTGAACGGCAGCGTAAGAGTAAAGCGTGTAGGCTTCCGGTTCGAAGCCAGCATCGCGGAACTTCTTCACCAGATCGGCATTGTTCGGGTTATTGCGCGGGTCCGGGCCGAACGTATTCAGCGTACCGGCAACCGCATCGCCGGCGATGGAGGCCAGCTCGTTGGAAACGATACCGTCGCCAGAGATGAACTGGACCTTCAGCCCCTGATCGGCAAGCTGACGGATAATCAGACCAGCTTCAGCGTGCAGACCACCCCAATAAAGGACCGTAACGCCCTGCTGCTTCAGCTTGGCGATCAGAGCCGAGAAATCCTTCTCGCCAACATTCACGCCTTCATAGACGGCTTCCTTGACGCCAAGCTCGTTGAGCTTCTTCTTGGTTTCATCGGCAAGGCCCTGACCATAAGGGGTCTTGTCGTGAATGACGGCAATTTTCCCGTCTTTGAAATTGTCGAAAATATACTGACCGGCCACGATGCCCTGCTGATCGTCGCGACCGCAGGTACGGAACGTGTTCCAGAGCTGGCGCTCTGTATAGACCGGGTTGGTCGCAGCAGGCGAGATTTCGAGAATGCCGTTTTCGGCATAAACGTCCGAAGCCGGGATCGAAACGCCCGAATTGAAGTGACCGATAACGTATTTCACGCCATCAGCTGCAAACTTGTTGGCAACCGAGATACCCTGCTTCGGATCCGATACGTCATCGCCGAGAGTGATCGCGATTTTTTCGCCGTTGATGCCGCCCGCATCGTTGATTTCCTTGATGGCCGCTTCCGCGCCCTTCTGGATCTGCGCACCGTAAACGGCATTTGGGCCCGTCAGCGGCGCACCAATACCGACAAGAACATCAGCCCAAGCCGAGCCCCCGAAAGCCATAACTGCTGCAAGAGCAACGCCTGAGAAAAGTGACTTCTTCATTGTTGGAACTCCCATCATTGTATTTACCCCGAAACGATGTTTTGCATCGCCTTATTTTCTTGCTGAATACTCAGCAGTATCTACGCTGAATCTTATTACTGTCAACGTGATCTTACAAAAAAGCTTCGCCGCATGACGGCGAAGCTTTAAAATTATTTTGCCTTCCAGCTGAGAGGCGAAGCTTTTTCATAAAGCCAGCTATATTGCCGCACCATCTGCTTGGTGCGGGTGAAGCGAAAGCCGACCGTACCTATGATCATCAGGACGATCGTATCCACCAGATAATAGTGGAACGAAAGAAGCGTTCCCTCAAACAGTGCGAAATGGATGAAGCGCACCGCAGCTCCCAGCGGGATCAGGTAGAGCAGAAGCTGCGGATAGGTGCGCCACGTCGAAGCACAGGCACGTCCCGTCATCCAGGCGGCCCAGCCGCCCAGCAGACAGGTGATGAGGAAAAACAACCAGAATGACGATTCTTCGTAGAGAATACCCTGCATCTTATCCTCCTAGTGCCTTCCGCCTTCGAGATAGGCGGCGCGGACTTCCGGATCGGCCAGCAATTCGCGGCCAGCGCCGCTCATGGTGATCGAGCCGTTGACCATCACATAGCCACGGTCTGCGAGCTTGAGAGCACCGAATGCGTTCTGCTCAACGAGGAACACCGTCAGCCCCTGCGTGCGGTTCAGTTCCTTGATCGCTTCGAAAATCTGCTTCACGATCAGCGGTGCCAGACCGAGCGACGGTTCATCCAGAAGCAAGAGCTTCGGACGCGCCATCAGCGCGCGGGCAATGGCCAGCATCTGCTGTTCGCCGCCCGAAAGCGTGCCGCCACGCTGGTTGATGCGTTCCTTAAGGCGGGGGAACAGGTCGAACATCAGTTTCACGTCTTCTTCGAAGTGTTGCTGATGATCGAGACTTGCGCCCATCTGGAGATTTTCCAGAACCGTCATGCGCGGGAAGATGCGACGGCCTTCCGGAGACTGCGCAATGCGCAGCTTGGCAATCTCATGTGGCGGCATGGATGTAATATCCTTGCCGTTGAAGAGAATGCGGCCGGTACGCGCCTTCGGCGAGCCGAAGATCGTCATCATAAGCGTCGACTTGCCGGCACCGTTAGCGCCAATCAGCGCGACGATCTCGCCCTCATCGACGGTAAGGTCAATGCCCTTGAGGGCACAAATATTGCCGTAATAGGTCTCGACCTTCTCGACGGCCAGAAGCGGTTGCTTTTTCTGCATGGTTTCAGCCTGCATCATTCGCCTCCCTTCTTGGGCTTGGCCGCGGTTTTAGTCGGTGCTTTTGTCGGCGCCTTAGCGCGTTTCGCACCACCGCTTTTGGCAGCCTTTACGGGAGCAGTCTTATGGCTCGTCGGAACATCACCCTGTTCAACGCGCTCGGAGAACTCTGTCGCCTGACCGGCGGCAAGTTGTTTGGCCTGCCCGACCCAGTCTTCGCGCGCGATACGCCCATCGAATTCCAGATAGGTTTCAGCTTCCACAATGTCCGCGTCGCTCCAGGCGGCAATCTGATCGAAATGATAGATCCCGTGTTCGTGAAGCTTCTTTTCGTTGACCGCGCCGATGCCCTTGATAAGAGTCAGGTTATCGGCCTTGCCACCACGTGCCTCCGCCAGACCACCGGCGAGAGAAACGCGTCCGGACGGCACTTCGCCCGTCTCTTCGGCAATTTCTTCCTCGATGGCTTCCTCGGCGAGTTGTGCCGCCACGAAGTCCGCCGCATCACCGGTGCCCGGCTTGTCCGCCTCTTCGATAAGCTCGGCAATCTCTTCGTCATCGACGCCGAGATAGGCGGCAATAACGCGCGGATCATTCTTGACCTCTTCTGGTGCGCCATCGGAAATCTTGGTGCCGTATTCCAGCACGATCACATGATCGGAGATTTCCATGACCACCGACATGTCGTGCTCGATCAGCAGGATTGACGTCCCGGTTTCCTTGCGGATATCGAGCAGGAGCTTGTTGAGCTCTGCCGATTCACGCGGATTGAGACCGGCGGCCGGTTCATCGAGGCAAAGAATTTCCGGCTCGGTGCACATGGCGCGGGCGATTTCCAGACGGCGCTGATCGCCATAAGGCAGATCGCCTGCCGGATCGTCCGCACGACCGATCAGGTTGATTTTCTCCAGCCAGTGACGCGCCTTTTCAATCGCATCCTTCGCCGCAGACTTGTAGCCGGGCAAACCGAGAAGACCGAGGATCGTGAAGCCCGACGAACGCATCAGCGTGTTGTGCTGCGCGACCAGCAGGTTCTCCAGAACAGTGAGACCCGAGAACAGGCGAATGTTCTGGAAGGTACGCGCCACCTTGGCCTGCTTGGTGATCTGGAAGTCGGGCAGGCGTTCCAGCAGGAACTTGTCGCCCGTCTTCCGGTTCATCGTCAGCATGCCACCCGTCGGCTTGTAGAAGCCGGTGATGCAGTTGAAGACCGTGGTCTTGCCTGCACCGTTCGGGCCGATGATCGCCGTGATATCCCCACGCTTCACATTGAAGCTCAGATCGTTGATGGCGACGAGACCGCCAAAGCGCATCGAAAGATGCTCGACCTGCAGGATCGTGTCTTTTTCAGTGTTGCCCAATTCGGCTTTATCAGGCGCAGTGCCAGACATAGTGCTTATCTCCGCCATCAGCCGTGCCCTTCCTTGGTAAAGGCACCCGACACCATCTTCTTCTCATGCAGGAAGGCACTGGGTTCTCGACTTCCGACGAAACCGCGCGGTTTCCAGACCATGACCACGACCATGGCAAGGCCGAAGATGAGCATACGATAGAGTTCCGGCGTGAAATCTGGGCCGAAAATTGCTTTCAGGAAGCTCATTTCACGCAGGATTTCAGTGCCGCCGATCATGACGATCGCAGCAATGGCGATACCGACCAGGGAGCCCATGCCGCCCAGAACGACGATGGCAAGAATGACGGCAGATTCGAGAAACACGAAGGATTCCGGACTGACGAAGCCCTGGCGTGCTGCAAAGAAGGAACCGGCAAAACCACCGAACATCGCGCCCGTGGCAAAGGCCGTGAGCTTGGTCGTGGTAGTGTTGATGCCAAGCGAACGGCAGGCGATTTCATCTTCACGCAGTGCTTCCCAAGCACGGCCAACCGGCATGCGGCGCAGACGGATGGTGACCCAGGCCGTCAGCAGCGCCAGCAGAAGGATGACGTAATAGAGGAAGAACTTGTAATGCGCCGCCGAGAAGGTGAGGCCGAAATGAGCGGCGAAACCGTCCTTGCTGGCATTGAAAGGCAGGCCGAAGAAGGTTGCCTTGGCAATGCCGGAAACGCCGAAGGTGCCGCGGGTGACATCTGTCCAGTTGATGAGCACCAGACGGATGATTTCACCGAATGCAAGCGTCACGATGGCGAGGTAGTCACCGCGCAGACGCAGGACCGGAAAGCCGAGAATGACGCCCCATGTCGCGGCGAGAATACCGGCAATCGGCAGCAGCATCCAGAAGGACAGACCGAAATAGGCCGACAGCAGTGCATAGGAATAGGCGCCGACTGCATAGAAGGCGACGTAACCCAGATCGAGAAGACCAGCGAGGCCCACCACGATGTTGAGGCCCCAGGCCAGCATCACATAGATGAGGATCTGAACGCCGAAATTATCGACCCATTTGAGCGATCCCTGCCAGCCCAGAAAGGTGACGATCAGGACCGGGTAGACAAAAAGGAAGGCAACGCCGAGGCGCGAGAAGTTGCGGCGCACGAAAGACGGGCTTTCGTCGACCGCAGCGGTCGGCTGTTTGCTCTTGGCAAGCTTGCGCGCCTCCAGCGTTGGCTGAAGGAATGCAACGAACAGGAAACGACCAACCGCAGCGAGCGCGACCATGACGGCCAGTGCGCCCCAGCGCTGAACGAGCACCAGCTCGTTGTTGATGTTCTGATCGGTCTTGAAACCGATGATGAGGCAGAAGAGACCCAGAGCCAGAAGACCGGCGAAGAACCCTTCACGAATGGCCCGGCCAAAAAGGGAATCCGGGCGTGAACTCGACTGTGCAGCCATGATTAAACCTTTTCGACTTCAGGACGGCCAAGAATGCCGGACGGCATGAAGATCAGCACGATGGCGAGGATCGAAAACGCGGCAACGTCCTTGTAGTCGATCGAGAAATACGCCGACCACAATGCCTCGATGAGACCGATGAGCAAGCCACCGACCACAGCACCCGGAAGCGATCCGATACCACCCAGAACTGCCGCCGTGAACGCCTTCACGCCGGGGATGAACCCGTCGGCAAAGGAAATCACGCCATAGAAGGAAAGGTAGAGCGTACCGGCCACAGCCGCGAGCATCGCACCCATCACGAAGGTGAGCGAAATGACCCGATCGACATTGATGCCGAGAAGCGCTGCCATTTTGCGATCCTGCTCACAGGCACGCTGCGCGCGACCAAGCGAGGTGCGATTGACGATATACCAGAAGATCGTCAGCAGCACGGCTGTCACCACAATGACCACAATCTGCTTCAGCGAGATCGTCACGTTGGTTCCCATGATATTGTAGGAACCGTTCAGCAGCTGAGGCACCGGTTTGTTACGCGGACCCTGCGTTACCTGTACGAAGTTGGACAAGGCAATCGACATGCCGATAGCCGTGATCAACGGTGCGAGGCGAAACGAACCACGCAGCGGCCGGTAGGCCACGCGCTCGATCGTCCAACTCCACAAACCCGTCAGCAACATGGCGACGATCATCATCAGAAGAAGCATCAGCGCAATCGGCAATGCTCCAATGAAGGTTGTGATCATGAGAAAAACAATCAGCGCCATGAAGGCGCCGAGCATGAAGACATCGCCATGAGCAAAGTTGATCATGCCGATAATGCCATAGACCATCGTGTAGCCGATGGCGATCAGGCCATAGATCGAGCCGAGCGCGAGCCCGTTGATCACCTGCTGGAAGAAATATTCCATCGAGAAGCCACCCATTTTACCGCCCGGGATTTTATTGACGCATCTTTATTTCGTGCGCCTTCATGTTATTCCCGGCTCTTTACACCTAACGGCTGTATAGAGGAATGCAACCCCCTTTTGCCTCAGACAAAAGACTAAGGGCATCATCCCTCCACAAACTAGTTATGTCCCCTACTAAACGTCCTGTATATGTTTTTTTCTCCTACCCAGGACGCCTTATTCCATACTTTCTACATGGCCGAAAAGCCAAAAAATTGGGGGCCAGCATTAAAATTACCGACCGTACCCACTTTACGCGACCGTAAACCCATGTGCAAAGGGATCACGGTCGTCGATGAAGATCGTATTATATCCCGTCATGCGTGCCCAGCCCGCAATTGAAGGAATAATCGCCGGCAATGTGCGGTCCTGGCCTGCAACTTCGGTAGCACGTTCCACACGGCCATGGAAAAGCGACCCGATGATGGATTCATGCACAAACTCGTCGCCGGGCTTCAATTTGCCCTTGGCAGCCAGTTGCGCCATGCGCGCAGACGTACCGGTTCCGCATGGCGAACGGTCGATTGCCTTGTCGCCGTAGAAGACGGCATTGCGAGCATGCGCTTCCGGATGTTTCGGCTTCCCAGTCCACAGAATATGGCTCAGACGGTTGATATCCGGCAGCAGCGGATGCTGGAACTTGTACTTCTCATTTAACCGCTCACGCAGGATCGGACTCCAGGCAATCAGCTGCAGCGCGGAATAATCTTCCATATCGGTGTAATTTTCTTGCGGCTCGACGATAGCGTAGAAATTGCCGCCATAAGCCACATCGACCCTGAGGTTGCCAAGGTCCGGGCATTCGACCTCAAGTCCTTCAGCATAAAGGAAAGCCGGAACATTGGTGAGACGAACGCGCTCGACATACTGGCCGTTCTGCTCATACTCGATCGCCACCAGACCGGCAGGCGTATCCAGATTGAGCTTGCCCGGCGTCTTCGGCGTCACCAGCCCCTGCTCTATCGCCATCGTCACGGTTCCGATGGTGCCGTGACCGCACATCGGCAGACACCCCGAGGTTTCAATAAAAAGCACCGCGACATCGCAATCAGGACGTGTCGGCGGGTAGAGAATGGAGCCGGACATCATGTCATGGCCGCGCGGCTCGAACATAAGACCAGTACGGATCCAGTCATACTCGCGCAGAAAATGCGCGCGCTTTTCCATCATGGTCGAACCTTCGAGGTTCGGCCCGCCGCCAGCCACGAGACGCACGGGGTTGCCGCATGTGTGTCCGTCGACGCAGAAGAAGGAATGTCTTGCCATGATGGTCAGTTCCGAAAACGTTGTGGCTTGAAAGGTTCAATGTCGATTGCAGGCGCGGCCCCCGTGATGAGATCACGGATAAGCCGCCCGGTTGCCGCCGATTGCGTGAGGCCGAGATGGCCATGGCCGAAGCCGTAATAGATGTTGCCACCTGCCGAGGCCCGGCCGATGACCGGTACGGAATCCGGCATGGATGGCCGATAGCCCATCCACTGTCGCCCGCCTTCTGTCCGAAAGCCCGGCAGAAACATGGAAGCCTTCTTAAGCATGGCTTCAGATCGCGCGAAATTTGGTGGCAGGTCGAGCCCGCCGAATTCCACCGCACCACCGACACGCAGGCCGGTTTCCATCGGCGTGATGACAAAGCCATGGCCAGGAAAGGTCAATTGCCGTTTCACATCGAAACTGCCCACCGGCAGCGTCGTGTTGTAGCCGCGTTCTGTATCGAGCGGCACCGCATCACCAAAGCCCTTGGCAAGATCGCGAGACCATGCGCCCGCCATGAGGACAAGATGCGTCGTCTTGATTTTCGTTCCATCCTCAAGATGAACGCTCGCCCCGCCATGGCCCGGCTTCGCATTCGTGACTTTGGCCTGAAGGAAGCGCGCACCCTTGCTCTGGGCATAGGCCCAGATGGCCTTGCCGAACAGTTTCGGATCGCTGACATTCTTCCAGCCGGGAACGAAAGTTCCGGCAACGAAACGCGGGCTCAAGCCGGGCTGCAGTTCGGCAAGCCGGTCACCGCGCACATGTTCATAGGCAATTCCGGCCTGTTCGCGAACATCCCAGCCCGGCTGGGAGGCAGCAAGCTCGGCTTCGCTTTCATAAAGCTCCAGATTGCCGTTCTCGCGCAATCTCCCGCGCAGCCCTGCCCTGTCGATTAACGCCATCATCTCGCTGCCGGCAAGACGCATGATGTCGGCCTGTGCAATCGCGGTTTTCGCTAATGCATCCGCGCTGCTTGCGCGCCAGAAGCGGTAGAGCCACGGCACCATTTTGGGAAAATAGGAAGGACGGATCGTAAACGGACCAAGCGGGTCCATCAGCCAGCCTGGCACCTTGCGCATGACGCCCTTGGAGGCCAGCGGAAGAATGTCCGAAAAAGCGAGCGCCGCAGCATTGCCAGAACTGGTCTCTTCGCAAATGCCGGTTCTGTCGACGACCAAAACCTCGCGCCCAGCCTCGGCAAGCAAGGCGGCAGTGGCAACCCCGACAATACCGCCACCGATAATGAGAATATCCTGCTGACCCTGCGGATCAGATTTCATCTTGTGCGGCTCCCCACCGGATTCATTTTTGCCTATAGCCTTGCCAAAGAACCGGACAATGTCGACGCTTCGAGCAATTGGCGTTCAGTATGTTCAATGCCAGCCTTTCGGCTCTGTCCATCGATTTTTTGGAATGACACTGTGCTGAAAGTTCGCCATCGCTTGAAAAAGCCACAAAGGCAAAGTTAGGGATCGACAAACTCAAATCACCTCATATTGATATATCAGAGATATATCTGTAAGATTGCACTATGTCAATCGTCGTAACCACAGGGCATGGACAGGCATGGAAGAAGCAAACGTTCGAGACAGGTTGACGCGGAGCTCGGCAAACATGCCGTTGGCGACCATGGATAGCTGGGGTAGCGAAAGCCTCGCCGAGCAAGCCTATCGCATTCTGGAGCGCTCCATCGTCACACTGGAACTCGAACCGGGCACCGTTGTCAACGAGCGCACACTGATCGAGCTGACCGGCATGGGCCGCACGCCGATGCGCGAAGCCATTCAGAGGCTCGCCTGGGAAGGTCTCGTGGAAGTGCGTCCGCGCTCAGGCATTGCCATCGCGGCCATCGATCCGACGGATTTCATCAAGGTGCTGGATGCCCGCGAAGGTGTCGAGCGCGTTCTGGCGCGCGATGCTGCCCGCTTTGGCAGCCCTCGCGATTATGAACGGCTTGAAGCCGCTGCAGCCGCCATGCGGCAGGCCATCCCCAACGAGGATGTGGCCCTGTTTCTCGATGCCGACAAGGCATTCGATATTGTTCTGGGCGCGGCGGCGAGCAATCCCTATGCCGCGCGTATTGCAGCCCCCCTGCAAACCCACAGCCGCCGCTTCTGGTTCCGCCTTCGCCCATCGACCGGCATAGCCGGTTCTGCCAATGCCCATGCGACACTGATCGAGGCGATCGTCTCCCGTCAGCCGGAACGGGCCAGCGACACGGCCAGTGAACTGATGGCCTATCTGCGCACTCTTGCACCCTGACACCCGGCGTCCGACCAATATGGCTTTGTAGGGATGGACGCCCTCTCCTCAATGGTGTTCAACAAATCCATTCTGCCACATTAAGGCCGTCGGAAGGGCGTCCATCCCACAAGAACCAATCCCAATCAATGAGCGTTGTGTTCGCCCTGCTCCACTTCGGTCGTGACAGGTATGGCACTTTGGAAAAGTTCGGCACGGTTCTCGCCGCTCACGACAAGCGTTCCGACCAACCCGCGTGCCGCTCGCGACAGCGCGTGATCCACCAGGGTGTATTCGCCGGGAACTTCCAGCTTGATGTCGACCGCCGCCGCGCCTCCCGGTGGGACCGAAATTGTCTGGACATCGGATAGCGGCTCCGTCGTCAAGGAGCCCAGCTGATAAACCTTGTCGAAGATTTCTCCGATCACATGAAAGCTCGACGTCTTGTTGGGTCCGCCGACACCGAAGTAGATGCGTACGGTTTCGCCGACCTTCGCCGTCAGGGCATTGTCGCCTGTGAGTGCATTGGCAGCCCCGTTAAAGACATAGTACTCCGGGTCTTCCTTGAGCAGGCGTTCGACGCTCTCGGTCAGCTTCCCCTTGGATCCGTATGGCTGCGACGTGTAGAGCTCGCCCTGCATTACATAGAACTCCCGGTCAACGGGCGGCAGGTCGTCTGCCGGCTCGACGAGGATCAGGCCATACATACCGTTGGCGATGTGATGTGCGGCCATTGGCACAGCACAGTGATAGACGTACAGCCCCGGTTTCAGCGCCTTGAACGAGAAGGCCTTGGTTTCACCCGGTGCGGCATCGGTCGCCGCCGCTCCGCCGCCTGGCCCGGTCACAGCGTGGAAGTCTACGCTGTGACGTTCGCTGCTGTCGGCCTTGTTGGAGAGCTCCACCTGGATCGTGTCACCTACTCGGGCGCGCACGAACGGGCCGGGGACCTTCTTGTTGAACGTCCAGTAGTGGTAGGCTGCGCCGTCTGCGAGCTGTCCCGTCACCTCGACGGTATCGAGCTTTACCTTGATGGTCGCTGGCTCGCTTCTTCTAATTGGCGGCGCCAGGTCATTCGCCGGACGGACAATGTTGAGTGGAGCTTTGACACTGCCGTTTTCCGCCGGATGCTCGTGCGAACCAGATGCGAGGGCTGATGTCCCGGTCACCGCCAGAAATGCGAGTGCCACGGCTGTGTACGAGGGTCTGGAAAGGCGTATCATGAGAACTCCTGAGCAATGGTGTTACTCAGGTATTCAAGACCTCACCGACCTTGCGATCTTTGATCTGCGACAAGGACGGCATGTCCTCGCAAGATCGTGATTGCCAGAGCATTTCCCGTCTCGTTTGAATCGTTGGAAATGCTCTATCTCTTTGTTCTTGCGCATGTCTCCCAAAACCGATTCCTGCTTTGGGGAGACATGCACTAGGTGACCGGCTCACTGGAACGTAGCCAAACGTCAATTGCTGCGCATTGAACAGATGCGCCGAAATTGTCATCGCGTTTATCGTATCAGGTTGTAACGACGTAGCTGATACTGATGAAAACTTACGGCAAAACAACCCGATCAGTGGGTCTTGTTCATCGATTCTGACATTTTGCGAAGCACGTTGAGCGCGATGCTCAACTCCTCATCGCTTACACCTTCCAGCAGATCTTCGCGGACATCGCCGGCGAGCTTCACAACCTGCTCAGCCAGAATCTTGCCTTCCGCCGTCATCACCACGCGCTTGGCGCGGCGGTCACCCTGAACGGTTTGCCGTTCGATGAATGACTGGCGCTCCAGACCATCGAGCAGGCGGACCATAGTCGCATTCTCGATCTCAAGCGCTTCTGCCAGTTCTTTCTGGTAAAGGCCTTCCTGTTCCATCAAGGCAAGCAGGGTGCGCGCCCGCGCCAGGGTCAGGCCCCGTTCCTTCACACGCGCGTCGAAAACGGTGCGGAGCCTGCGATTAACCTTCGCCATGGCATCAATCATTTCAGCTTTAAGATCTGCCGTATCCATGCCAACCGCCTTATATATTAGTAAACTAATGATTACGGATTTGGATAAATCGCTGGCGAACTATTTTCAAGCGAACTTCCTGAACTCACGCAAGCGTGATGGGATTTAGCGGCAATATGACAGTTTTGCGAACAAATTCACTGCAGAGCAGTGATCTGAAAAAGAAAAAGCGGGCAAGAGCCCGCTTTCCCGAAAAACGATAGAGTGCTGCCGATCAGGCTGGCATGATCGTTCCCTGCAGCGTCATCAGCTGATGCAGGAAGATTTCCGCCTTGGTGCGGTGTTCGTTCGACGAAGCATCGTCCAGAGCCTTGCGGGCATGTTCAATGCGGCGCTGAATATCTGCCGGGTCGATATCGTCCACATGGGTCGCCGATTCGGCCAGAACGGTGCAACCCTGCGGGGTGATATCGGCGAAACCGCCGAAGACCACGTAGGAGTCGGACTTGCCGTCGGCAAGCTTCACCGAAACGACACCCGGCATGATCGTCGTCATCAACGGCGAATGACCGGCGAGAGCCGTCAGATAGCCTTCGCTACCCGGAATGACGACTTCCGTCACCTGCGCGGAAAGCAGGAGCCGTTCAGGCGACACGAGTTCGAATTGGAAAGCTTGAGCCATGGTTCTCACTTGAATTCAAAAGCACAATCCCGAAAAAACCGACTTTCAGAACATGCTTAAACAAAATGATTGGCTTTCACGGCGGGCCTTGCGGCCCACCGGGAAATTCAATTCATCAAGCAGCTTCAGCTGCCAGCTTCTTGGCCTTCTCGAGAGCTTCCTCGATGCTGCCGACCATGTAGAAGGCAGCTTCCGGAAGATGATCGTAGTCGCCAGCGCAAAGACCCTTGAAGCCCTTGATGGTGTCGGCGAGATCGACCAGCTTGCCTGGCGCACCGGTGAAGACTTCAGCAACGAAGAACGGCTGCGACAGGAAGCGTTCGATCTTACGAGCGCGGGCAACGGTGAGCTTGTCTTCTTCAGACAGTTCGTCCATGCCCAGGATCGCGATAATGTCCTGAAGCGACTTGTAGCGCTGCAGGATCGACTGAACCTGACGGGCGACAGCGTAATGCTCATCGCCAACGACCTTCGGGTCAAGCATACGCGACGTGGAGTCGAGCGGGTCAACAGCCGGGTAGATACCCTTTTCAGCGATCGAGCGCGACAGAACGGTCGTTGCATCCAAGTGGGCGAACGAGGTTGCCGGTGCCGGGTCGGTCAAGTCGTCGGCAGGGACGTAAATCGCCTGAACCGAGGTGATCGAACCCTTGGTCGTCGTCGTGATGCGTTCCTGCATGGCGCCCATGTCGGTTGCCAGCGTCGGCTGATAGCCCACAGCGGAAGGAATACGGCCGAGGAGAGCCGACACTTCCGAACCTGCCTGCGTGAAGCGGAAGATGTTGTCCACGAAGAACAGAACGTCCTGGCCCTGGTCACGGAAGTTTTCAGCAACCGTCAGACCCGACAGGGCAACACGAGCGCGCGCACCCGGGGGTTCGTTCATCTGGCCGTAAACGAGGGCTGCCTTGGAGCCTTCGCCGCCGCCGAGCTTGTTAACACCCGACTCGATCATTTCGTGGTAAAGGTCGTTGCCTTCACGGGTACGCTCACCGACGCCTGCGAACACGGAGTAACCGCCGTGCGCCTTGGCGACGTTGTTGATGAGTTCCATGATGAGAACGGTCTTGCCAACGCCTGCACCGCCGAAGAGACCGATCTTGCCGCCCTTGGCGTAAGGAGCGAGAAGGTCGACGACCTTGATGCCCGTTACCAGGATTTCAGCTTCGGTCGACTGCTCGATATATTCCGGAGCGTTCTGGTGGATGGCGCGGGTTGCCTTGGTCTTGATCGGACCAGCTTCGTCAACCGGCTCACCGATGACGTTCATGATACGGCCAAGCGTTTCGACGCCAACCGGAACCATGATCGGTTCGCCGGTGTCGCGCGCTTCCTGACCGCGAACGAGACCTTCGGTCGCGTCCATGGCGATGGTGCGCACGGTGTCTTCGCCGAGGTGCTGGGCAACTTCGAGAACCAGGCGATTGCCCTGATTGTCGACTTCAAGCGCGTTCAGGATCAGCGGCAGCTGGCCTTCCGGGAACTTGACGTCGACGACAGCGCCGATGACCTGCGTAACGTGGCCGATCGCACCGGATGCTGCTGCCTTGGGAGCGGCAGACTTCTCAGCAACAGACTTGGCTGCTGCAGTGGTCTTAGGTGCCGCTTTTTTGGCAGGCGCCTTCGCCGCTGGCTTTGCTTCGGCCGCGGCGGTAGTTTTCGGGGTCGCTGCTTTTGCCATCGATCCTTACCTTCCGTTAGCATGATCCCGAAAAGTTGCAGACTTTCTGGGAAATCATGCGGTAAACCAAATTCTATTTCGCCGCATTTATGCGACGCCAGATGTTCCCATCTGGCTGCAAAATGCTCTAGAGCGCTTCCGCACCCGAAATAATTTCGATCAGTTCCTTGGTGATCTGCGCCTGACGCTGGCGGTTATACGTGATCGACAGTTTGTTGATCATGTCGCCCGCATTGCGCGTCGCGTTATCCATCGCACTCATCTTCGCGCCCATCTCGCCCGCGACATTTTCCAGCAAAGCACGGAAAATCTGGACCGAGATATTGCGCGGGATCAGCGTCGACAGGATCGCCGCAGGATCAGGTTCGTATTCGTAGATCGCGTCGCCTGCGGTCTCCGCATCCTCGCTGTCGTCCGCCGAAGCAGGGATAAGCTGCTGTGCGGTCGGAATCTGCGAGATCACCGACTTGAACTCGGAATAGAACAGCGTGCAGACGTCGAAAGCGCCTTCTTCAAACAGCTTGATGATCTTGTGGCCGATCTGGTCGGCATGCACAAAAGCGAGCTGCTTGACTTCGCGCAGATCGATATGGTCGATCAGCAGGCTGGCAAATTCGCGACGCAGAATGTCCGCGCCCTTCTTGCCGACCGTGATGATCTTGACCGTCTTGCCTTCAGCGAGGAGCTTGCGGGCATGATCGCGCGCCAGACGCGCAATCTGCGAGTTGAAACCGCCGCAAAGGCCACGTTCTGCGGTGCAGACGACGAGCAGATGCACGTCGTCCTTGCCCGTACCGGCCATCAGGGCCGGCGCATCTTCGCCGGTTACGTTCTGCGCGATGTTTGCGAGAACGACACCCATGCGCTGCGAATAAGGCCTTGCGGCTTCCGCAGCTTCCTGGGCACGGCGCAGCTTCGCCGCGGCGACCATCTGCATCGCCTTGGTGATTTTCTGCGTCGCCTTGACCGAGGCGATACGGTTTCTCAGATCCTTTAGTGAAGGCATCCGTTCATCCCGTCTGAGCATGATTCCGAAAAGTTGGAGACTTTTCGGATAAAATCATGCGGCTAACATAATTCAGGCAAAGGACTTGGCGAAAGCGTCGATCGCTGCCTTGAGCTTGGCCTTGAGGTCATCAGTAATGGCTTTCTCCTTGCGAATGCCATCGAGCACGTCCTTGTGCTCGGTGCGCAACGAAGCGAGAAGACCTTCTTCGAACTTGCCAACCTGATTGACAGCAAGCTTGTCGAGATAACCGTTAACACCGGCGTAAATCACGGCAACCTGCTCTTCCGTCTTCAGCGGCGAGAACTGCGGCTGCTTCAGGAGTTCGGTCAGGCGTGCACCACGGTTCAGAAGACGCTGCGTCGAAGCATCGAGGTCGGAACCGAACTGCGCGAAGGCAGCCATTTCACGATACTGGGCAAGCTCGCCCTTAATCGAACCGGCAACCTGCTTCATGGCCTTGATCTGGGCCGAAGAACCAACGCGCGAAACCGACAGACCGACGTTAACAGCCGGACGGATACCCTGATAGAACAGGTTGGTTTCGAGGAAGATCTGGCCATCGGTGATCGAGATCACGTTGGTCGGAATAAAGGCCGAAACGTCGTTGCCCTGCGTTTCGATGACCGGCAGAGCCGTCAGCGAGCCAGCACCGTTTTCGTCGTTGAGCTTTGCAGCGCGTTCGAGAAGACGGGAGTGCAGGTAGAAAACGTCGCCCGGATAAGCTTCGCGGCCCGGAGGACGACGGAGCAGAAGCGACATCTGACGGTAAGCAACAGCCTGCTTGGACAGATCGTCATAGCCGATCAGCGCATGCATCGAGTTGTCGCGGAAATATTCGCCCATGGCGCAGCCCGCAAACGGTGCGAGATACTGCATCGGAGCCGGATCGGAAGCGGTAGCCGCGACAACGATCGAGTATTCCAGAGCGCCGCGTTCTTCGAGAACCTTGACGAACTGGGCGACGGTCGAACGCTTCTGGCCGACGGCGACGTAGACGCAGTACAGCTTGTCCTTGTCCGGGCCGTTGTCGTGGATCGGCTTCTGGTTCAGGATCGTATCGAGAATGATGGCGGTCTTGCCGGTCTGACGGTCGCCGATGACCAGCTCGCGCTGGCCGCGGCCAACCGGGATCAGGGCGTCGATGGCCTTGAGACCCGTCGACATTGGCTCGTGAACCGACTTGCGCGGGATGATGCCTGGCGCTTTGACGTCGACGCGGCGACGTTCCTTGGCCTTGATCGGGCCCTTGCCGTCGATCGGATTGCCGAGAGCGTCGACAACGCGGCCGAGCAGTTCCGGACCAACCGGAACGTCAACGATTGCGCCGGTACGCTTGACGATGTCGCCTTCCTTGATGTCGCGGTCGGCACCGAAGATAACGACGCCGACATTGTCGCTTTCAAGGTTCAGCGCCATGCCGCGAATGCCACCAGGGAATTCGACCATTTCACCGGCCTGAACATTGTCCAGACCATAGACGCGGGCGATACCGTCGCCAACGGAAAGAACCTGACCGACTTCGGAGACCTCAGCCTCCTTGCCGAAGTTCTTGATTTGCTCTTTCAGGATAGCGGAAATTTCCGCGGCGCGGATGTCCATCAGCCGACCTCTTTCAGTGCAAGCTTGAGAGAAGAAAGTTTAGTGCGAAGGGACGTGTCGATCTGACGCGAACCCATCTTGACGATAAGACCGCCGAGGATCGACGGATCGACGGTGACATTGATCGTCACGTCCTTGCCGGCCACGCCCTTCAGCGTTGCCTTCAATTCGTTCTGCTGCGCAGCGCTCAGTTCGTGCGCGGAGATGACATCGGCGGAAATTTCACCGCGATGTTCAGCAGCAATAATGCGGAAAGCAGCGATGATGCCCGGCAGAGCGAAGAGACGACGGTTCCGCGCGACAACGCGCAGGAAATTTCCGACCAGACCCTTGATGCCCGCCTTGTCGGCGAGAGCGCCGATGGCGTGAAGCTGATCTTCCGAGGAAAATACCGGACTGGAGATCAGTCGCTTGAGGTCTTCGCTTCCGCTCAGAAGCGCCTCGAAACGGTCAAGATCTTTTTCCACAGCCGCAACGGATTTCGCATCAAGCGCAAGCTCGAAAAGAGATCCGGCGTAACGCTGTGCGACACCTGAAATGAGCGAAGACGTTTCAGCCACGAACAACCTGCTCTCTACGTTGAAACCATCCTTTTGGGGCCCAATCTTGTTCAGGACGCCAAACCGATGATTTTATTGAATGTTTCCGGAAAACCACTGACGCGCGAGCACGTCAACACCGAAATGTGATTGCCGTCTAGCATAGACGAACAGGACTCGCAACACGCGAATCCGGCACTTTTGTGTAAGATTTACCGCCTTTCGCGGTCAAAAAAGTCGCATCCACCGCAGCGACGCTATCTTCCCTTGCGCAGCCTGCACGTCAGAAGTGCAGAACAGAGCTCTTTCCGATCAGGAAATGAAGCCGAAAGCGTAGAGCAGCGGACCTGCTGCAAGCACGAACTCCACCAGCGCTGCGAGACTGCCATAGAAGCGTCCGCCGCTCGGTCCGCCCTTGCGCCCACCCGCATCCGACATCATCGAAATGAAGCGTCCGAACAGTGCAAATCCCCAGACGGAACCCAGCACGACCCAGAGGAATGGCTGCGCGAAAACGAGGCATCCGATCCCCACGCCGAGATAGGGTCCGGCGAGCGTCGCACGGATGGAACCGTAACCTTCGGGACGGCCATTGATCGGCTGGAGCCGCAACAGCTTCATCGTTATGCCGGGCGCAAAAAGCATGACAAGACCAGCAAGTGCCGTCACGGCGGCAGAGCCCCAGGCAAGCCATTCTCCGGTGGTGGTGGGAAGATAGAATTCCATCGCGATCGCCCTCAATCTGAACAGAACACGGCTATAAACCAGTTTTGCGTAAACGAAAACTGATCGCACTATCTGAACGCAACCGGCATTCAGGCATATCCGAGCGATTCCAACAGAATTACCAAGCCATTCAAGGGCATGGAACGTACCATCAGCGCGGCAGAGAACCGCGCATCGCAATGACCCGAGCCAGAACCGACCGGATGAAAAGGATGGCTATCGCACCGATCGCCCAAATGATCCAAAGCGCCGGAACAAGCAAACTATGCAGCAATCCGATCCCGGAACCTGCTACCTGATCCAGCTTGAACACATCCAGCAGCGCAGTCGCTTCTTTGCCGATCAAGCTTTTTCCAGTCTCGGCCAAAGCTGGTCCATTGCCACTGATCCAGACAATCACGGCATCCGAGATGTAGTAGGCAAACCACATCAACAATGTCCAGATTATCAGTCCGACAAGGGCGACCAGCCAGAAACCGGGGCCATTATTCGCTGAAGGTCGCGTTTGATGAGCAGGGGTGTATCTCATTGGTTTCGAGCCTCATAGAACCTTTGAGACCAGTCTGCATCCTCTAGCGACTAGAGAAGCAAGCAGCTTTTTTTAGCCTGCTTCGATAGCAATACGGCCCTACAAGAAGCTTTGCGGATCAATATCCACCTGAACCCTTATCGAGCCTTTTTCCTTCGGCCCGGCGGCGAGCAAGACGCGGATAAATCCTTGAATGTCGGCGCGTTTGGTCCCGTGCACCAGAATGCGGAAACGGTGTCTTCCCCGCACGAGCGCAAGCGGTGCCTCGGCAGGCCCGAGCACGGAAATCTCCGGGGATGAGGGTGCCGCACGGCGAAGCGCACGCGCATGATTTTCGGCTTCGGGCCGGTTGTCCGCGGAGATAATCAACGCGGCGAGCCGCCCGAAAGGCGGCAAAGCACTGCGTTCGCGCTCCTCGATTTCACGGGCGTAGAATGCGTCTGCGTCGCTGCTGACGATTGCCCGCATCACCGGATGATCCGGCTGGTAGGTCTGGATCAGTCCGAGGCTCTTGCGACCGGTTCGACCGGCGCGTCCCGTCACCTGATTGAGAAGCTGGAAGGTGCGCTCAGCCGCGCGGGGATCGCCATTGGCAAGTCCCAGATCGGCATCCACGACACCCACCAATGTCATGTTGGGAAAGTTATGCCCCTTGGCAACAAGCTGCGTGCCGATCACGATATCCGCCTCGCCTTTTGCGATAGCATCGAGTTCCAGCCGCAGCCGCTTCACGCCGCCTGCCATATCAGACGAAAGAACTATGATTCGCGCTTCGCTGAACGTTGCCGCGACTTCTTCCGCGATGCGCTCCACGCCCGGACCGCAGGCGACCAGATGATCCAGGGTGCCGCATTCGGGACAAGCCTCCGGCACCGGCTCATGATAGCCGCACTGATGACACATCAGCTGTCCGCGAAAACGATGTTCCACGAGCCAGCTTGAACATTGCGGACATTGGAAGCGGTGGCCGCAGACCCGGCACAGGGTCAAAGGCGCGTAACCGCGCCGGTTGAGGAACAAAAGCGCCTGCTCTCCGCGTTCCACCGTCCTGCCAACAGCTTCGGTCAGTGCGGGCGACAAAAACCGGCCCGGCGGTGGTGGAGAACGTCGCATGTCGATGGTCTTCAGATCGGGCAGTGCGGCTTCCGCATAGCGACCATAAAGCTTGATTCGCTTGTAGCGCCCCTGCTCCGCATTGACCTGACTCTCGATGGATGGCGTGGCCGATGCCAGCACCACCGGAAAGCCGCTGATATGGCCGCGCACCACCGCCATGTCGCGCGCATTGTAGAAGACCCGGTCTTCCTGTTTGTAAGCCGGATCATGTTCTTCATCGACAACGATCAGCCCCAGTTCCTTGAAGGGCAGAAAGAGCGCCGACCGCGCCCCTGCCACAACCCGCACCGTACCCTCGGCAATCTGCCGCCAGACGCGCTCCCGGGTGCGGGGTGCAAGGTCGGAATGCCATTCGGCAGGCTTTGCCCCAAAACGATCGTGGAACCGGTCGAGAAACTGTTGTGTCAGCGCGATCTCAGGCAAGAGAATCAGCACCTGCTTGCCTTGCTCAATCGCCTTGGCAACGGCTTCGAAATAAACCTCGGTCTTGCCCGATCCGGTCACGCCATCAAGCAGTGAAACCGAAAAACAATCGGCTTCGACGGCTTCCGACAGCATTTCAGCCGCCGCCTGCTGGTCTTCCGAAAGCGTGGCCCGTGCATAGTCGATATCGGGCTTTGCCACCACGGCTGGCGGCGGCAGCATGACTTCTTCGAAAATACCTTGCGTCTTCAACCCGTCCACGACCGTCATGGAGACACCCGCCGCATGGGCAAGGCCGGATCTGGTCCATGCAAGCCCGTCGCGGGCAAGCTCCATTACCCGCGACCTCGCTTCGGTCATACGCTCAGGCTCACCGCCGGAATAACGAAGACCCGGCACCGATGGTTCGGGATCAAATGCAGCTGGCACACGCAGGACCATGCGCGCCACCATGCCTGGCGGCGAAAGCGTGTAGTCAGCTGCCCAGCGCATGAAGCGCAGCATGTCGGCTCCCACCGGCGGGCAGTCGAAAACTTCGGAAATCGCCCGCAGCTTTCTGGCGTCAACAGCGTCGGTTTCCCCCTCACAGACGATCCCCGCCACCTCACGAGGTCCGAGCGGCACGCGCACGATCGATCCGGGCTGGACGTTCATCCCTTCCGGAACCATATATGAATAAGGCCGCTCCGCGGGCATGGGCACGAGCACGGGAACGACCCGTGGTGCGAGCTCCGGAAACAGACTGGAAATATCGTGCGAATCTTTCGACATGATCGCGTGACCTTGGCGCGGCTTTGCGCTAAAGAAAAGCCACCTTCCGGGAATTAAATGGTTTTAAATTCCTCAAATCCACCCGCGCTCATTATGGAGGAACGCTGTTATGAAGTTTTTCGTGGACACTGCGGACGTCAAGGAAATCCGCGAGCTCAACGACCTTGGGCTGGTCGATGGCGTGACCACCAACCCGTCCCTCATCCTGAAGTCGGATCGTGACATTATCGAAGTGACCAAGGAAATCTGCAACATCGTCAAGGGCCCGGTTTCCGCCGAGGTTGCCGCGACAGAATATGAGCAGATGATGAAGGAAGCAGCCGTCATCGCCAAGATCGCTGACAATATCTGCATCAAGCTGCCTGTAACCCTCGACGGATTGAAAGCCTGTAAGGCTCTGTCTTCTGATGGTCACAAGGTCAACATGACGCTCTGCTTCTCGGCCAATCAGGCACTTCTGGCAGCCAAGGCCGGCGCGACCTTCATTTCGCCGTTCATTGGCCGTCTCGACGATACCGGCATCAACGGCATGGAGCTGATTGCCGAAATCCGCACGATTTACGACAATTACGATTACCGCACCGAAATTCTTGCCGCTTCGGTTCGCACCGTCAATCATGTCAAGGAAGCAGCCCTCATCGGCGCCGATGTCGTGACCGCGCCTCCGGCAACGCTCAAGGCACTGGTCAAGCATCCGCTGACCGACAAGGGCCTCGAAACCTTCCTCGCCGATTGGGCGAAAACCGGTCAGACGATCGCCTGATCGACGATTTTCAGAGACAATGAAAAGGCGGGCCATCGGCTCGCCTTTTTTTATTCCAGTACCGTTTCCCCGTCCTGCTTGCTCACCCGGATCGGTCTTGCGCCGCAATGTTCGGCAATCGCGCTGGCGAGGGCGGCTGAATGGGTCACCACCCATATCTGGCTGCGTTCGGATGCCTGCGCGATCATGCGGGCAAGTGACGGGATCATATCGGGATGCAGGCTCGCCTCCGGCTCATTGAGCGCGATCAATGGCGGCAGGCGATAGGAGAGCAGCGCACCCGCCAGAGCCAGCAGGCGAATCTGTCCGTCGGACAGTTCTCCGGGGCGAAATGTTCGCGGCGGGAAAGCCGGGAAATTCAGGCCAAAAGTCGCCGTTTCTTCCGGATAGGGAATGACCAGCTTGGCACCCTCCAGCGCGTCGGCAACCAGACGATCAAGGTCGACCGTATCCTGCCGGATATGGGCAAGCGTGGCAAAGACGGAGGCAAGATTGCCACCGTCCTCGTCCAGCATCGCAGCGGTTGCGGCTATGGACGGCTGACGCACTGGCGCATCACGGTCGCTTCGAAAACCGTGGTAAAAGCGCCAGCCACGTATCTGCGCGGAAAGATCGCCTATCTCCGGATAATGGCCTGACTGTCCGAGCACCGCCAGCCCGCTTTCCGAAGTCAGAAGCCGCGCCGGGTGCTCCATGCGCCGCCCTTCCCCGTCCCGCGCGAAAACCGCAGGTCCGCGCCGATCCATCAGATCCACGGGGCGACGACCGGTATCGAGATTGAGCTGTTCTTCCTTGATCTGCGGCTCGAAGGGAAAGGCACCGGAAACCGGCGGCGGCAGACCTGCCTCGACACGATAGGAAAGACGCGAGGCGAGCCGCTCGTCTTCAAAATCCGCTTCCAGAATGATGCGCGCCGATTCGTGCTTACGGCGATTGCCGCTCCACATGGCCGATTGCATCCCGCCTTCGCGCACCACTTCCGTCGAGAGATTGCCCTCCGCCGCCGCCTTCACCAGTTGCAACGCCCGATAGAGATTGGATTTTCCGGCACCGTTCTCTCCGACGAAAACCGTCACCTGTCCGAGATCGAACCGGACGGAACGTAGCGAACGATAGCCTTTGGCGGAAAACGAAATGAGACGCATGGTTTGATCGGGCCCTGCAAATGAAAAGGCGGTGTGAAACACACACCGCCTTTATAGCCACCTGTCAATTTGAGACTAGAGCATTTCCAGTTTAAATTGAATCGTTGGAAATACTCTATCTTTTTGTTTTTACGCATTATCCTACGCAAAACCGCTTCGGAATTTTGCTGGAAATGCTCCGGCCTATTCCCACTTCATCTCGCCCTTGATGACCTTTGCACCGAGTTCCAGGCTACTTTCACCGCCAAGATCAGGATAACGCTTCTTCATTGCTGCGATCAATTCGCCGCTATCCTTGGCTTTCGCCGCTTCCTCATCGAAGGCCGCGATATAATCGCGGGTGAACTTGATTGCCGAAACATCCGTCGCCGAACCGGGCTTCATATGCGCCGGAACAACCACTTCAGGATTGCGTGCAGCAATCGTATCGAGATTTCTGATCCATGCCTCACGCTGGGAAAGATCGGGCGTATCGGCAAGCCAGACATGCTCGCCTGCCGTTATCAGGACACCGCCGAACACCGCCTTCAGCGAAGGCACCCAGAGATAACGCCTGTTCGTCATGCCTTCGGCGGAAACGATTTCAATCTCATTGCCCTCAAGCTCCAGCGCCTTCACATCGGAAGCTTCGGGAATAACGACATCCGACAGTTTCTGCGGGCCATTGTCCTTGAGTTGCGGACCCCAGACCTTCAATTTCGCCTCGATATTGCCCTTGATCGCATCGACCGTTTCAGGGGCCGCGATGATGCGCGCATCGGGAAAAGCGGCCTTGATCGGGCCAAGGCTGAAATAATAGTCCGGATCGCTCTGGCTCACATAGATCGTGGTCAGCTTCTTACCCGTTTCCTTGATCTTCTCGGCAACCGCCTTGCCGTCCGAAAGCGTGAAGCCGCCATCAAGCAGGATCGCGTCCTTGTCTCCGGTCAGAAGGACAGGCGTACGATTGAAGCCATTCTCATCCGCCTGGAAATATTGCCATTGCAACGGCGACGCCTTTTCCTGTGCCATCGCAGGACCGGCAACTGCCAGCCCCGCCAAAATCGCGAGACTGCCCATCGTCATGGAAAACCGCTTCATCCAACTACTCCTGTAAAAACTGGTTTGAACCAGCGGACGCATCATGCGCTCGCAGAAGCATTCAGGTTGCTAATCACTCCAGGAAAAACAAGAAGACACATGAATGTTGGGTAGGCACAGCAATGTTACCTTCCTGAATTCATTACTAATTATCCAACCTCTAAAACAAAAAAAGCGGCACCTTGCGGCACCGCCTTTCGATGTCAGGTCGAAGCCCGATCAGAGCTTCGACAATTTCTGCGCCAGAGCGAGGAACACCTGTTCGGCAAGTTCTTCGGCAGCGCGCTTGCGCGCATCGCGTTCGGCACGCAGGTTTGCGAACTCCTGACGCGGACGGTCGAAGGAAGCGCCAACCGTGCGGGTGCCAGCGGCAAGCGGCTTGCCGTCCTTGTCACGCAACACGAAGTTCGACGTTGCCTTGACGATACCAGCCGATGGACGACCTGTACGGTCGGTCTGATCGCCAATATCCACACTCACCGCGGAGATCGTATTGCTGCTCAGACCAAGACCAAGCCGATAGGTCGGGTTGGCCGGTTCACCGGCGCCACCGCCAAGCAGGAAGATCAGGCGATTGCGGACCTGCTGCTGAAACACATCGCCAGCCGGATCTATGGCCACCGAAGCAAGCTTGGTGCGCATGTCCGGCGTCACGCTGCCGCCTATGGTTCCACCGGCACCAGCGCCGGAAGAGTAAAGCGGCTGCACGGTGCATCCAGCCATCAGAACCGCGGCCCCGAGTGCGAAAAACGCAACCCGGAAGGCTTTGATTGCGGAGAAAAAGCGGTCAGGCAACGACATTGACGATCCTTTGCGGCACCACGATAACCTTCTTCGGCGAGCTCCCGTTGAGCACAGCCTTGACGAAGTCAAGTTCGAGCACCGCCTGCTGGATGCTAGCTTGATCAGCGTCGCGGGCGATTGTCAAATCCCCACGCTTCTTGCCGTTGATCTGCACCGGCATAACGATCTCGTTTTCCACCACCATGGCTGGATCGAATTCCGGCCAGGCACTGCGGGCAACCAGCGTTTCACGACCGGCAATCTTGCCGCCAAGTACGGCCAGGCACTGTTCAGCCAGATGCGGCATCATCGGCGCCAGCATCAGGATGAGCTTTTCAGTGACGTCACGGACGGCACTCTTCAACTCGTCATCCGCATTGCCCGAAGCCACCTGCTGCAGGGATGCAGCAGCCGTGTTGACCAGCTCATAAAGACGGGCAACGCCACGGTTGAAGGCGAGCTTCTCGATATCGTCACCGACAGCCTTGACCGCCTTGTGCGCAGCCTTGGAAACGACAAGGGCTTCACCCTGCGTCCCGGTCCTGGGCGCAACGTCCTTCAGATGTTCGGCGGCTTCCGCCACCAGACGCCAGACGCGCTGCACAAAACGATGGGCGCCTTCGGCACCGGCTTCCGTCCAGATCACGTCACGCTCGGGTGGCGAATCAGACAGCATGAACCAGCGCGCCGTATCAGCACCGTAGGAAGCGATAATGTCATCCGGATCGACAACATTCTTCTTCGACTTCGACATCTTCTCGATGGAACCGATTTCCACCGGCTCGCCGGACGAGAGCAAGGTCGCACTGCGCTTGCCGTCGGTTTCCTCGATGCGAATGTCGGCAGGTGCCACCCACTGGCCGTTGGCCTTGTAGGTTTCGTGCACCACCATGCCCTGCGTAAACAGGCCCTTGAACGGCTCGTCGATGCCGACGTGACCGGCCACCTTCATCGCGCGGGTGAAGAAACGCGAATAGAGCAGATGCAGGATCGCGTGTTCGATACCGCCGATATACTGATCGACCGGCAGCCAGTGATCGGCGACCTTGCGGTCGGTCGGTTCGTTTTCCCATGGTGCCGTAAAGCGCGCATAGTACCAGGACGAATCGACGAACGTGTCCATCGTATCGGTTTCACGACGCGCATCGGCACCGCATTTCGGACATTTTACATGACGCCATGTTGCATGACGGTCGAGCGGATTGCCCGGACGGTCGAACTCGACATCGTCCGGCAGCTTGACCGGCAGATCGGCGCGCGGCACCGGATTGACGCCACAGCTTTCGCAATGGATCATCGGGATCGGGCAACCCCAATAGCGCTGGCGCGAGATGCCCCAGTCACGCAGACGGAACTGCACCTTGCGGCTTGCCTGCGGGCTGTTGCCGAGACTGGTCTGTTCCAGACGATTCGCCACCTCATTGAAGGCCGCTTCCGGCGTCATGCCGTCGAGGAAGCGTGAGTTGATCATCACGCCATCATCGGTATAGGCCGTTTCGCCGATGCTGAAGCCTGCCGCATCCTCGCCCTTCGGCAGAACGACAGGCGTAACCTTCAATTTGTACTTGTTGGCGAAATCCAGGTCGCGCTGATCATGCGCCGGGCAGCCGAACACCGCGCCCGTGCCATATTCCATCAGGACGAAATTGGCGACATAGACCGGCAGTTCCCAGTTTTCGTCGAACGGGTGCCGGACTTTCACGCCCGTGTCGAAGCCCTTCTTCTCAGCCGTTTCCAGCGCCGCCAGCGACGTGCCGTGCTGATGGCATTCTTCGATGAAGCCGGTAAGCGAAGCATTGTCTTCGGCCAGTTTCTTTGCCAGCGGATGATCTGCGGAGATCGCCACAAAAGCCGCACCGAACAGCGTATCCGGACGGGTCGTATAGACCTCGATTTCCGAGAAACCGGCAGGCGCGGTATTGCCGTCCAGCGCGAAGCGGACCTGCAGGCCTTCCGACTTGCCGATCCAGTTGCGCTGCATCAGGCGAACCTTTTCCGGCCACTGGTCGAGCGTATCGAGACCGGCCAGCAATTCCTCGCTGAAATCCGTGATCTTGAAGAACCACTGCGTCAGCTCGCGCTGTTCGACCAGTGCGCCCGAACGCCAGCCGCGACCATCCACCACCTGCTCGTTGGCAAGCACGGTGTTGTCGACCGGATCCCAGTTGACCTTGGAGGTCTTGCGCGTCACCAGACCCTTTTCAAAAAGGTCGATGAACAGCATCTGCTGGCGATGATAATATTCCACATCGCAGGTCGCGAATTCACGCGCCCAGTCGAGCGAAAGACCCATCGATTTGAGCTGCCTGCGCATCGTGGCGATGTTCTGGTAGGTCCATTCCTTCGGATGAACCTTGTTCTGCATCGCTGCATTTTCCGCAGGCATGCCGAACGCGTCCCATCCCATCGGATGAAGCACGTTGAAACCCTTGGCGCGCTTGTAACGGGCGACAACGTCACCCATCGCATAGTTGCGCACATGCCCCATATGGATGCGCCCCGATGGATAGGGGAACATCTCGAGCACATAATATTTCTCGCGGCTGTCGCTATTGTCGGTTTCGAAGGTCCGGTCTTCTTCCCAGACTTTCTGCCAATGAGCTTCCGCCACGCGCGGATTATAACGTTCGGCTGCCATGACCGTATTTACTCGTACGAAGGTGATGCAATAAGGAGAGTCGATGTTTAATGGCGACCTTCACCACGTATTGGCGAAAGCGTCAACCTTTTGCGGATGAAAAGCCTGAAAGCGAGAGTTTCATGTCAGATATCGTAGCGAAGCTGAGCACGGTCAAGGCCGCGATCGCCAATGCCGAAGAGGAAGCACAGCGCGACAGGGGTTCCGTTACGCTTGTCGCCGTATCGAAAACCTTCGATGCGGAGGAAATCCGCCCGGTCCTCGACGCAGGCCAGCGCGTCTTCGGTGAAAACCGCGTGCAGGAAGCACAAGCCAAATGGCCGGGACTGCGCGACGATTATTCCGGCATCGAACTGCATCTCATCGGCCCGCTGCAATCCAACAAGGCCGCCGATGCCGTCGCCCTCTTCGATGTCATCGAAACCGTCGACCGTGAAAAGATCGCAGCCGCCTTGGCCGTCGAGATCAAAAAGCAGAACAAGGCCCCAAAGCTCTACGTGCAGGTGAATACCGGACTTGAAGAACAGAAGGCCGGCATTGCGCCGAAGGAAGCTGTCGCCTTTGTCGAGCGCTGCCGCAAGGAACATGGCCTCGCCATCGAGGGGCTGATGTGCATCCCGCCTGCGGATGAAAATCCGGGGCCGCATTTCGCGCTTCTGGAAAAGCTCGCCCGCGAGGCACAGGTCGAAAAACTCTCCATGGGCATGTCGGGCGATTATGAAACCGCCATCGGTTTCGGCGCGACATCGGTGCGTGTCGGCTCGGCCATCTTCGGCGGACGGAGCTATGCCAACCCCACCTGAATTGTCACCCCTACTGTTTGTTCTTGTCGCATTATCCTACGCAAAACCGCTTCACACTTTTGCTGGAAATGCTCCTAATGCAGGACGATCTCGCCCTGCACATTCCTCCAGTCCGAGGGGCCAAGCAGCCGGAAATGCGTGTAGCTGACCGAATGCAACGGCCCGTCGATTTCCCGATTCCAGAATTCGATGAAATGATTGAGCACCGGAAAATCGGGCGCGAGGTCATAATCCTGCCAGACGAAAAGCTGCAGCAGATGCGGGTGATCAGGCAAGTGGTAGAAAACTTTCGCCGTCGTCAGACCATAACCGGCGAGTTGCAGTTCGAAGGCTGACTTTGCGTTCAAAGCGGACGTCGTCATGGCGATTTCCCCTTTTTGTGAAGAGCCATATTGTCAGGCTCCTGAATAGGAGATAATCACTCAAAATGGTTTTTAAACTGTAAAAACAATATATTAGCACCATTCGACAGCGAGTGCTGCCAGTTGCCATTTCTAACGATGCGTCATTGTGGATCATAGACGCGCCGATTGTCTAATTTACCTTGCCCGCAATGGAAGGTAGACAGGGCACCCGATGGTCTCGCCTTTCATGGTGGACCGTCTCATCCGGCGGGAGGTGCCGGTCAGTTTTTGGGTGCATTTATACGAGCGGGATATCGTCCGGCTCGCGGAATGCTGAAGGAGGAAATCATGTCGGAAAAGCTTTACCCGGTCCTTGCCGAGGCAAAGAGAAACACGCTCATCGACAACGCAACCTATCTCGAATGGTATCAGGAAAGCGTGAGCGACCCGGACAGCTTTTGGGCAAAGCACGGACGGCGCATCGACTGGTTCAAGCCCTTCACCAAGGTCAAGAACACCGATTTCAACGGCGACGTATCCATCAAATGGTATGAGGACGGCGTTACCAACGTTTCCTATAACTGTATCGACCGCCACCTGAAGAGCCGTGGTGATCAGGTTGCGATCATCTGGGAAGGCGACAATCCCTATATCGACAAGAAGATCACCTATCGCGAATTGCATGAGAATGTCTGCCGCCTCGCCAATGTGCTGAAGAAGCACGGCGTTAAGAAGGGCGACCGCGTCACGATCTATCTGCCGATGATCCCGGAAGCGGCTTATGCGATGCTGGCCTGCGCGCGCATCGGCGCTGTGCATTCCGTCGTCTTCGCCGGTTTCTCACCGGAAGCACTTGCCGGTCGCATCGTCGACTGCGAATCCACTTTCGTCATCACGGCGGATGAAGGCGTGCGCGGCGGCAAGCCGGTTCCGCTGAAGGAAAACACCGATACCGCCATCGACATTGCAGCCAAGCAATATGTCATGGTCAACAAGGTTCTCACCGTGCGCCGCACCGGCGGCAAGGTGAGCTGGGGACCGGGCCGCGATCTCTGGTACCATCAGGAAGTTGCTAGCGTCGAACCGACCTGCGATCCCGAACCGATGAATGCGGAAGACCCGCTCTTCATCCTCTACACCTCCGGCTCCACCGGCAAGCCGAAGGGCGTGCTGCACACAACCGGCGGCTATCTCGTCTATGCATCGATGACGCATCAATATGTCTTCGACTATCATGACAGCGACATCTACTGGTGCACGGCGGATGTGGGCTGGGTGACAGGTCGCTCCTATATCGTCTACGGCCCGCTCGCCAACGGCGCGACGACATTGATGTTCGAGGGTGTGCCCAACTTCCCCGATCAGGGACGTTTCTGGGAAGTCGTCGACAAGCATCACGTCAACATCTTCTACACTGCGCCTACGGCCATCCGCGCCCTGATGGGCGCCGGCGATGAATTCGTCACCCGCTCGTCGCGTTCGACGCTGCGCCTGCTCGGTTCGGTTGGCGAGCCGATCAATCCGGAAGCCTGGGAATGGTATTACAACGTCGTTGGTGACCAGCGGTCGCCGATTGTCGATACATGGTGGCAGACGGAAACCGGCGGCATTCTCATCACCCCGCTGCCCGGCGCGACAGACCTGAAGCCAGGCTCTGCAACGCGTCCGTTTTTCGGTATCAAGCCGGAACTGGTCGATAATGAGGGCGTTGTCATTGAAGGTGCCGTGGACGGTAATCTCTGCATCATCGACAGCTGGCCGGGCCAGATGCGCACGCTTTACGGCGATCACAAGCGCTTCATCGAAGCCTACTTCTCGACCTATAAGGGCAAATACTTCACCGGCGACGGCTGCCGTCGCGATGAAGACGGTTACTACTGGATCACGGGCCGCGTCGATGACGTGCTCAACATTTCCGGCCATCGCCTCGGGACGGCGGAAATCGAATCTGCACTCGTCTCGCATCACTCGGTTTCAGAAGCCGCCGTTGTGGGCTATCCGCATCCGATCAAGGGACAGGGCATCTATTGCTATGTCACGCTGATGACCGGCGAAGCAGTTCAGGACGAAGATGCCCTGCGCAAGGAGCTGACCCAGCACGTGCGCAAGGAGATCGGTCCTATCGCCACGCCGGACAAGATCCAGTTCTCGCCGGGCCTGCCGAAAACCCGCTCGGGCAAGATCATGCGCCGCATCCTGCGCAAGATCGCCGAAGACGAGTTCGGCGCACTGGGCGATACCTCGACGCTGGCCGATCCGGGCGTCGTGGACGATCTGATCGAAAATCGCCAGAACAAAAAATAGTAAAAAGCCCCGGGAAACCGGGGCTTTTTTTCGATGCTGCCTGAGAAGGCACCCAAGTTTGGTGGGATTTTCGGCGTACTGAGACGAAAATCGTGATCTTCGAGAACCGGAGCGGAGTGTACTTAAAGTACATGAGCACCGGAAGCGCAGAGGAGCGCGATTTGCAGACCAGCAGGGCGACAATATCCCAAACTTATTAGAAATCGATCGACCGACCCTTGATCTCCCAATCGCCGAAACGGGCGGGGTCCTTGCCGCCGCGACCGCCAAGTTCGCGGGGCGCTTCGTTTGCCTTTTCGGCAGCGCGGCGCGCTTCAGCTTCCTTCAATGCGCGCTGGGCAGCAGGCGGCAGGTCTTCGAACGTGCGCTTGTCAACGTTTTGCGGGCTTTCGGTTTTTTCGCTCATCGGTCACAATCCCGTTCTCGGTTTTTGCTTCGAACATTGAAGCAAAGCCTGTTCATACCCATCATATAGGCAGAAAGGCTTGCCGTGCAAAACCCTTGCGGGTCGTGCAGCCTAAGATTTGGAGACCGCCGCAGATGAATATGACAAAAACTGCCATGCTGATCGCCCTCATGACGGTCATGTTCATGAGCATCGGCTATTTGCTGGGCGGCGGCGGCGGCATGATGATTGCGCTTGTGATTGCAGTCGCCATGAACCTGTTCGGCTACTGGAACTCCGACAAGATGGTGCTGCGCATGTACAATGCGCAGGAAGTGGATGAGCGCAGCGCACCGGACTATTACCGCATGGTGAGCGGGCTGGCCGCCAATGCGGGCCTTCCGATGCCGAAGGTCTATATCATCCATGAAGACCAGCCGAACGCTTTCGCCACGGGCCGCAACCCCGAAAATGCTGCCGTTGCAGCCACAACCGGGCTCCTCAACCGCCTGACGCCGGAAGAAGTCGCGGGCGTGATGGCGCACGAGCTGGCGCACGTCCAGAACCGCGACACACTGACCATGACCATCGTCGCAACACTTGCCGGTGCCATATCCATGCTCGGCAATTTCGCCTTCTTCCTGGGCGGCAATCGCGAGAACGGCAACGGCATCATGGGCGTGGTCGGCACCATTCTTGCCATGATCGTCGCGCCCTTCGCCGCAATGATCGTGCAGATGGCTGTCAGCCGCACCCGCGAATATGCCGCTGACAAGCGCGGCGCGGAAATCTGCGGCAATCCGCTGTGGCTGTCCTCGGCGCTGGGCAAGATCGCGCGCGGCGCCAAGGCCATCCCAAATGAGGAAGCCGAACACAACCCGGCAACCGCGCATATGTTCATCATCAATCCCTTGAGCGGACGTGGCGCAGACAATCTTTTCTCGACACACCCTGATACCGATAACCGCATCGCCGCACTTGAACAGATGGCTGCCGAAATGGGCATCCGCTCCGCTGGAATGGCACCGCGTGCCGCTGCCCCTTCCCAAAGCGGTGGTCCATGGGGTAATGCAGGCGGTAACAGCAATGGCGGTTCGGGTTTTCGCGGACCGTGGTCATAAATAAAGTTGAACAGTGTGAACGATAAAAAGCCCGCGCCAAAGCGTGGAAATAAAAAGCCGCAAACGAATAACAGCGCCGCAGACCTGCGCCCCGGTCTGGCGGCGCGTTTGTGTGCGGCACGCCTTCTTGGCGCGGTAATCGAAAAGAACACCTCGCTCGACGGCCTGACCGACAATACGCACGGCCATCCGCAATATCTGGCGCTGGAGCCGCGCGACCGCGCGCTGGTTCGCGCCATTCTCGGCTCTGCGCTCCGCAATCGCGGCAGCATCGAACGCGCCATCAACAAGCGGCTCGACCGGCCATTGCCGGAAAATGCAGTAGCACTGAAGCATCTTCTGCATGTCGCCATCGCCCAGATTTTCTATCTGAACCTGCCCGATCACTCGGCGGTCGATCTTGCGGTGGAAGCGGCGAACAACGATCCGCGCAATCGCAAATATGCCGGTCTCGTCAATGCGCTGCTGCGTCGCCTTTCGCGCAACAAGGAACGTGCTCTCGCCCACACGCTTGAGCCCGAAACCAACGTGCCAGAGTGGTTTGCCAAAAGCATCACCGACGCCTATGGCGCGGAAAAAGCAGCAGCCATTCTTGCCATGCATGCCTATGAGCCGCCGATCGATTTCACGGTCAAGGGTGACACAAAGGCATGGGCCGAAAAGCTCGGTGGCGTTGCGCTGCCCAACGGTTCGGTGCGCCTGCAAACGGTCGAAGGCAATCTCACCGACCTGCCCGGCTTTGCCGAAGGTGACTGGTGGGTGCAGGATGTGGCGGCAAGCCTGCCTGCGCGCCTGATGGGTGATATCAAGGGCAAACGGGTAGCCGACCTGTGCGCTGCCCCCGGTGGCAAGACGGCGCAGCTCGTACTTCAGGGCGCAGACGTGACCGCGCTCGACCTTTCCGAAAACCGGCTGAAGCGCCTGCGCGGCAATCTGGAACGTCTCGGCTTCGAGGCGAAGACCGTTGCCACCAATCTGATGGATTTCCAGCCGGACGAACTGTTCGATGCTGTGCTTCTGGATGCGCCCTGCTCTTCCACCGGCACTGTGCGCCGTCATCCGGATGTGCCTTGGACCAAGACGCCGCAGGACATAGCAAAACTTGCCGAACTTCAAGGCAAGCTTTTGGCGCACGCGGCCACTCTGGTCAAACCCGGCGGCGTAATCGTCTTTTCCAATTGTTCGCTGCACCCGCTCGAAGGCGAGGAAATGGCGCGCAAGGCAGCGGAAAATCCGTTGCTGGAACCTTTCCCGATCACGGAGCAGGATTGCCCCAGTCTGAACGGGCTTCTGGATGGGCTGGTCACAGCAGAAGGCTTTCTGCGATCCACCCCGGCAGACTTGCCGCCGGATCGTTTTGAAGGCAATCCGCACATGGCTGGCATGGACGGCTTCTTCGCGGCCCGCTTCAAGCGCCGGGCCTGAGACCGGATATAAGCAAACAAATCGTATAATTTGCCATAACGGGTCGCGATACCCGTTATGGTTAACGCTCGATTCACCATTTCTGTACAATTGTATCAAAGGAACTGGCTGCTCGATCTGGCCAAACAATAATGACAAACGATACGGAGAAAGACCGGGTGGCAGTCGCCCTCAGCGAAACCCCACATCTTTGGGGACTGGCCGTTGCACAGGCTTGGCGCAAGTTCAGCCGCCGTCTGCGCATGGGGCCGCTTTATCGCTGGCGCTTCACCGGCTTCACCCCCGACCGTATCCTGATCGCACCGCCTGATCTGCGCGTAGCAGACCCGCAATTGGCACAGGAATTCTATCATGGCCGTTTTGCGCTGGCCGGTCGTCTGGTCGAAACCGGCGGATTGTCGCCTTTCGCCGTCGAACCGCCGACGCCGGAATGGGAAGCAGCGCTTCAGAGTTTCGGCTGGCTGCGTCATTTGAAAAGCGCCAATAGCGAACTGGCAACCGCTAATGCGCGCGCGCTCGTTGACGACTGGATGCGCATGTTCGGCAAGCGGATCGGTGGCATCGCCTGGTCACCGGAAGTCACTGCCCAACGCATCATCGCCTGGCTTCAGCATTCAAACCTTATTCTGTCGGGCGCCGAACTCCCCGCCTATCGCCGCTTCATGCGCTCGCTTGCCATGCAGGTGCGTTATCTGCGCACCGTTGCCGCCGCCATGGATGATGGCGAGGAACGGTTGCGCGCCCGTATCGCGTTGGCATTCGCCGCTCTGGCTCTGCCTGTTTCGCCACCGACGGCACGCGCCGCCCGGCGCAATCTGGAGTATGAGCTGAAACGCCAGATTCTGCCCGATGGCGGACATATCTCGCGCAACCCCGTTACGGTTCTGGAACTGCTGGCCGATCTTTTGCCGCTCCGCCAGACCTATGCCAATGGCACGGAAGCCCCGCCCAAGGCGCTGATCGAAGCCGTCGAGCGCATGTTGCCGGCCCTGCGCTTCTTCCGCCATCAGGATGGCAGCCTTGCGCTTTTCAACGGCGTCGGCCCCACCATGCCGGAACGCATCATCTCGGTTCTCCGGCATGACGAGACCGCTGGATCGCCGCTGACCCATGCACCCTATTCCGGCTATGAACGGCTTTCGATGGGTTCGACCACCATCATCGCCGATACCGGACTGCCGCCGCCGGTCACAGCTTCGCGGGATGCCCATGCCGGCTGCCTCGCCTTCGAAATGTCCTCCGGGCGCCAGCGCTATATCGTCAATTCCGGCATTGACCGTTTCGGTCCGCCGGAATTTCGTCCATTAGGCCGTTCCACGGCTGCGC
Organism: Ochrobactrum sp. WV_118_8; assembly: GCF_039631535.1. Lineage (NCBI taxonomy): Bacteria > Pseudomonadati > Pseudomonadota > Alphaproteobacteria > Hyphomicrobiales > Brucellaceae > Ochrobactrum > Ochrobactrum sp. WV_118_8. The sequence goes on from NZ_JBDIUZ010000001.1 coordinate 2,865,960, forward strand.
ACTCCACGGCCACCATCAACGACACGTCCTCGTGCCGCTTCAGCCTCAATGCGGGTCTCTCCAACATGATCGGCACGCCGATCATTGCAGGCCCGACCCGCGTGCAGCGCGACCGGATCGAGGAAATGGGACGACAGGGCTTTGTTGCCAGCCATGACGGCTATGCGCGCCTGTTCGGCATCTATCACGAACGTCGCCTTGTGCTGTCGCACAATGGCAGCGTCATTCAGGGCGCAGACCGCTTCTATCGCGGCGATGGCCGTCCGTTGAAGGCGAACGGACGCGACAATATTGCGGTGCGTTTCCATCTGCATCCGTCGGTCGATATTTCCTTCGATGAGAACGGATTGATCGTTCTGTCGGCGGATCGTGACGATACCTGGGTCTTCTCCTGTTTTGAAGTTGCGCCGCAACTGGAAGATTCGATCTTCTTTGCGGGCTTCCGTGGCCCCGTGACATCGAAGCAGATCGTGCTCTCCTTCCCGGCATCAGAATTGCCGGAAGTGAACTGGCAGTTCAGCCGCGTCGCACTCGGCAGTTACGTATAATAGCAGGGCGCTAAGATGCTAACGCATCACGCCCTGAAAATGCTCAATTGCCGCACGGGCTTAACCAAGTCTCGATGAGTCAAACTCAATGAGACTTGGTATAGTCCGCTCTCCACCGCCCTCATCCTGAGGAGGCGCGGTAGCGCCGTCTCGAAGGGTCGAGGGTCAATGGGATCGAATGCGGGGCAAGAAATACCTCTTCACCGTTCTTTTCCGGCCTTTTGCGATAGGATTCTCGGCGCGCCTGTGTTAGGGCGAGCCGTCCACTTTCCTGAACGCATCCGTTTCAGCAACGAAGAGACCAACTCCCTATGGCTGTCAGCTCCAAGCATATTCCCGCTCCCGATCTTCATCGGGTGCGCCGCGCCCTCCTTTCCGTTTCCGACAAAACCGGCCTGATCGATTTCGCCAAAGCGCTTCACGCGCAAGGTGTCGAAATCCTCTCGACCGGCGGCACCGCCAAGTCGATTGCCGCTGAAGGCATTCCGGTGAAGGATGTATCCGAAGTAACCGGCTTCCCGGAAATCATGGACGGACGCGTCAAGACGCTGCATCCGGCGGTCCATGGCGGCCTGCTCGCCGTGCGCAACGATCCGGAACACGTCGCGGCCATGGAAGAACACGGCATCGGCGGCATCGATCTTGCCGTCATCAATCTCTATCCGTTCGAGGAAGTCCGCTTCAAGGGCGGCGACTACGACACGACCGTCGAAAACATCGACATTGGTGGCCCCGCGATGATCCGCGCTTCGGCCAAGAACCACGCCTATGTCGCCACGGTCGTCGATCCTGCCGACTATGCCGACGTCGTCACCGAACTGGAAAAGCACGCAGGCTCCCTGCCGCTTGCCTTCCGCAAGAAGCTCGCCGCCAAGGCCTTCTCGCGCACGGCAGCCTATGACGCAGCCATTTCCAACTGGTTTGCCGAAGCGATCAACGAAGAAACTCCGGTCTATCGCTCGGTCGCAGGCAAGCTGCATTCCGTCATGCGCTACGGAGAAAACCCGCACCAGACGGCTGGCTTTTATCTCACTGGCGAGAAGCGCCCCGGTGTTGCCACCGCGACCCAGCTTCAGGGCAAGCAGCTCTCCTACAACAACATCAACGACACCGATGCGGCTTTCGAACTCGTCGCAGAATTCGACCCTGCCCGCACCGCAGCCGTCGCCATCATCAAGCACGCCAATCCTTGCGGCGTTGCAGAAGCAGCCACCATCAAGGAAGCTTATTTGAAGGCACTCGCCTGCGATCCGGTTTCGGCGTTCGGCGGTATTGTTGCGCTCAATAAAACGCTCGATGAGGAAGCCGCTGAAGAGATCGTAAAGATCTTCACCGAAGTCATTATCGCTCCGGATGCCACCGAAGGCGCACAGGCCATTGTTGCTGCCAAGAAGAACCTCCGTCTGCTCGTCACCGGCGGCCTGCCGGACCCGCGCGCCAAGGGCATTGCCGCCAAGACGGTTGCCGGTGGTTTGCTGGTCCAGTCGCGCGACAATGGTGTGGTCGACGATCTCGATCTCAAGGTCGTCACCAAACGTGCGCCGACCGAAGCCGAACTCAACGATATGAAATTCGCCTTCCGCGTCGGCAAGCATGTGAAGTCGAACGCCATCGTCTATGTGAAGGACGGCGCAACGGTCGGCATCGGCGCAGGCCAGATGAGCCGCGTGGATTCAGCCCGCATCGCAGCCCGCAAGGCTGAAGACGCAGCAGAAGCCGCCGGTCTTGCAGAACCGCTCACCAAGGGCTGCGTGGTCGCTTCCGACGCGTTCTTCCCGTTTGCCGACGGTCTGCTTTCCGCCGTTCAGGCCGGTGCAACCGCAGTCATCCAGCCGGGAGGTTCCATGCGGGACGATGAAGTGATAGCCGCTGCCGACGAACACGGCATCGCCATGGTCATGACGGGGATGCGTCACTTCCGCCATTAGAGCTTTTACGCATTATCCTGCGCAAAACCGCTCCGCACTTTTGCTGGAAATGCTCTAACCCCTTATAAAAAGTATATATCGAGGCCCCGGAACCAACCATTCCGGGGCCTCGTTTTCATTGAGTTTCATATTGTTTCGTTTAAATTCGTTTTCAGCATAGACCGGATCAACGGAGGAGCCCGCCCCATGACGCAGTTTATCGGTTCCATCGACCAGGGAACCACGAGTTCGCGTTTCATCATTTTCGACAGGCAGGGCGATATCGTCGCGAGCGACCAGCGCGAACATGAGCAGATTTATCCAAAGGCGGGCTGGGTCGAACACAATCCGATAGAAATCTGGCGCAACACACAGCACGTCATTGCCGCAGCACTCAAAAAAGCAAAACTGAAGGCAAGTGATATCGCTTCCGTCGGCATCACCAATCAGCGCGAGACCACACTGCTCTGGGACAGGAAAACCGGTGCGCCGCTCTATAATGCAATCGTCTGGATGGATACGCGCACCGACGAACTTGTTTCCCGGTACACGAAGGACGGCGGCGCAGACCAGCTGCGTGCCAAGACGGGCCTGCCAATCTCGACCTATTTCTCCGGGCTCAAGCTGCGCTGGATACTCGACAATGTTCCGGGTGCGCGTGAAAAGGCCGAAGCCGGAGACGCACTTTTCGGCACAATCGATACATGGCTGGTCTGGAACCTGACCGGCGGCACCGATGGCGGCATCCATATCACCGATGTGACCAATGCTTCCCGCACCCAGCTGATGGATCTTTCGACGCTGCAATGGGATGAAGACATACTTCGTCTTTTCGATATTCCGTCAGCCTGCCTGCCGGAAATCCGCTCTTCAAGCGAAGTCTATGGCGAGATCACCCTGCCCTCCCTTTCCGGTGTAAAACTTGCGGGCATTCTGGGCGACCAGCAGGCAGCGCTCTTCGGTCAGGCATGTCTGGAACCGGGCGAAGCCAAGAACACCTATGGCACGGGCTGCTTCATGCTGATGAACACCGGCGAGAAACTGGTGCCCTCCAATTACGGCCTGCTGACCACGGTTGCCTACAAGCTCGACGGCGCCAAGCCGGTTTATGCGCTGGAAGGCTCCATCGCCATTACCGGCGCCCTGGTGCAATGGCTGCGCGACAATCTCGGCATCATTAAGAACAGCAGCGACATCGAAACGCTGGCGCGCACCGTCGAGGACAATGGCGACGTCTATTTCGTTCCCGCCTTTTCCGGCCTCTTTGCACCGCATTGGCAGGATTCAGCGCGCGGTATCATTGCTGGCCTCACCCGCTTCGCCAACAAGGGGCACATTGCCCGGGCGGCCCTGGAAGCGAGCGCCTATCAGGTGCGCGAAGTGCTCGATGCGATGGTGAAGGATTCAGGCGTCGAAATCACGGAGTTGCGCGCCGATGGCGGCATGACCATCAACGAACTGCTCATGCAGTTCCAGTCCGACATTCTGGATGTGCCGGTCGTGCGCCCGAAAATTATCGAGACGACGGCGCTGGGTGCTGCCTATGCGGCAGGGCTTGCCGTCGGCTACTGGAAATCCACGCACGACATCGTGGAAAACTGGCAGGTGGGCCATCGCTGGCATCCGCGAATGCCCGTAGACGAGCGCACGCGCTTGTTCAACGCATGGGAAAAAGCGGTTCAGCGTTCACTCGGCTGGATCGAATAAAAGTCAGATTCCGGCCCGTTACAGCGGGCCGGATGCAAGCGGCTTGTCGGCGGGGTAAGGCGTTATGGCCGCCAGATAGAGCCCGACGGCGAAGAACAGCAGCAGCACCGACATGCCAAGTGCAGCCGAGCCGCTGAGCGCAGTGATCGTCGCAACCAGAAACGGTCCGAGAAAACTCGTCGCACGCCCCGCCAGCGCATAGATGCCGAAATATCGACCCGATTCCTCCGGCTTGATGCTGCGCGCAAACCACGACCGGGACGAGGCCTGTATAGGCCCAAGCGCGACGCCGATCGTCAGCCCGTAGATGAGGAAAGCCTGTTCCGAAGCTGTCGAGAACAAGCCTTTTGCCTCCGGATAGCTGACAGGCACCAGACCGAACAGCAGATAATGCGTTCCGGTGGAAACGATACCGAGCGAAGCCAGCAGCAAAAGCACCAGCGATCCGATGACGATGATCTTGGAGCCGAGCCTGATATCGAGGCGCGCCGCGACAAGGCAGCTCAGGATCGCCGACACATTGGTGATCATGCCGAAGAGGCCAATCTCGTTGATGCTCCATTGAAACAATGAAGCGGCATAACCGGCGCCGAGCGCGACAATGGCATTGAGCCCGTCCTGATAGAAAAGGCGGGCGGCCAGAAAGCGCGTGATCCCCGGATGTTCGCGCACTTCCCGCAGCGTCGATTTGAGTTCCGCCAGACCGCTGCCGATTGCCTGACGCAGCGGCTGCCCGCGCGCCTGATCGGGTGTAAACAGAAACATCGGCATGATGAAAACAAGATACCAGAGTGCCGCTATGGGGCCGGTGATGCGGGCATCTTCGCCGCTGACGGGGTCGAGGCCGAAGAGTGGCGGGAGCCCAATCAGCGTCTTGCCTGTGTCGGGTGATGCAGCCAGAAAAACCACCACGAAGATCAGCACCAGAACACCACCCAGATAGCCAAGCCCCCAGGCCAGATTGGACACCCTGCCGATCTCGCTGCGCGGGACAAGCCGCGGCATCATGGAATCGTTGAAAACGATTGAAAACTCCGCCGACACCATTGCGATACTGAAAGCCAGAAGCACCCAGAACAGGTTCGCACCGGGCACCGCAAACCAGAGCGTCATGAGTCCAACGATCTTGAGGACAGCAAAAAAGCCGATCCATGGTTTGCGGGAGCCTGTCTTGTCGGCAATCGACCCCAGAACAGGCGAAAGAACAGCGATCACAAAACCTGCGGCAGCGATACCATAGCCCCAGGCAATCTGCCCGGCTTCAGGCGTGTCGGCCATGCGGGAGATGAAGTATGGACCGAAAATGAAGGTGACAATAACCGTGAAAAATGGCTGTGCCGCCCAGTCGAAAAATATCCAGCCCCATATGCCGCGCCGCGAGGCATAGCCCCGAGCAGGCAGAACCTGATCGCTCAATTGTTTGTTCCTTCCCCCGGACAAGAAGTTGGTCCAACCATTGACCGGCCAGTCGGTTGGATACTTCGCTTTTATCAGCGGCACCATATAACCCGAAATGCTGTTTCAAAAGAAACAAAAAGGGCGACCGAAGCCGCCCTTTTGCAAGATTATGTCGTTGTTTTCTATTGCGCCAGATCGGACATCAGGCCCGCTGCAACCGCCAGTCGCGAGACTGTCAGGTCACCACCTTCCGTCAGCGCCACCATACGGTTTTTCACCTGCTCGATACGCGCACCATCGGCTGCGAACCAGGCTGCTGCCGGGTCCTTGTCCTTGGCAAAACGCTTGAGCGCCGCAATGGTGATACCGCGCGCGGCCTGCGTGATCGTATCGCTTGCTCGTGACAGAGCAAGCCCGTCATAATAGTCCGTGACGGGGATGGAACGCGCGGCTTCCTCGATACGACCGATGCGGAAGGCTTCCGAAACACCGAAATAGGTCTTGGCGGTTACCACCCGGTCGGCACCGGCCAGATGCGCGATCAGGGCGATGTCCGGCATGATGCCTGCAAGCTGCAGATTGGCAAGACGCTGAGCCAGCTTTTCCGGTGCACCCTTTTCCACGAAAGCGACCTTGTCGGCCTGAAGCGTGCTCTTCAGATATTCCGGCATCAGGCCGTCGAAACGCGGTTCCAGTTCGGCACGTGCCCTGGTGATCGTATCCACCAGTTCCGTCAGGTTGGCGCGTGTCGTATCGTTACGCAGCACCCAGGCCGTCGTCGCCTGCAGCATTTCGCCGACGAGATGGTAGAACTGGTTCTGCACATCGCCCGGCACCTTGCTGTCGAGCGCATCGATGGCATCATAGATCGCATCGATCTCGAAACCGTCGCGCACTGCCACATAGGCACGCACGATATCGGCAGGCGACTTGCCCGTCGTATCGGCCAGACGGCTGATGAAGGTGATACCGCCACGGTTGATGACATCGTTTGCCAGCAAAGTAGCGACGATTTCACGGCGCAGACGATGACCGGAGATTTCCTCGGCATAAGTCTTGGTCATGCGCTTCGGGAAATAGCCGAACAGCAGCGACTGGAAGTAAGGTTCGTCCGGAAGCTGGCTTGCCACCAGATCATCCGACAGCGACAGCTTGGCATAAGCAAGCAGAACCGCCAGTTCCGGACGCGTCAGCGGCTGGCCTGCCTTCTGGCGTTCGGCCAGCAGCGCATCGGACGGCAGATACTCGACCTTACGGTCGAGAAGCTTGCGGTTTTCCAGCTCCGCCATGAACCGCGCCTGATAGGGCAGTTCTGCCAGACCCTGCCTTTCGCTGAGCGAAAGCGCCAGCGGCTGCAGATAATTGTTGCGCAGAACCAGTTCGGACACATCGTCGGTCATGCTGACCAGAAGCTTGTTGCGTGCCGGGCGCTTGAGATTGCCCGAACGCATGGCAGCAGCCAGAGCGATCTTGATGTTGACCTCGACGTCCGAGCAGTTGACGCCTGCCGAATTATCGATGGCATCGGTATTACCACGACCACCTGCCAGCGCATATTCGATGCGTCCGCGCTGGGTCGCGCCGAGATTGGCGCCTTCGCCGATCACCCGTGCACCGACTTCCGAGCCGGTGATGCGGATCGCATCATTGGCGCGGTCGCCAACCTGCGCATCCGTTTCAGCAGACGAGCGGATATAGGTGCCGATACCGCCGAACCAGAGGAGATCGACCTTCGATTTCAGGATCGCGGTCATGATTTCCTGCGGCGTGCCGGAGGTCTTTCCAAGGCCGATGGCTGCAGCAGCTTCTGCCGACAGGGTGATCGTCTTCTGGCTGCGGCTGTAAATGCCGCCACCAGCCGAAAGCTTGGAACGGTCATAATCCTGCCAGCTCGAACGCGGCAATTCGAACAGACGCTTGCGCTCGGCAAAGCCGTCGGCTGGAACCGGGTTAGGATCGATGAAAATATCGCGATGGTCGAACGCAGCCACCAGCTTGATCTGTTCGGAAAGCAGCATGCCGTTGCCGAACACATCGCCCGACATATCACCCACACCGGCAACAGTGAAAGGCTCGGTCTGGATATCCGTGTCGAATTCGCGGAAATGCCGCTTCACGGCTTCCCATGCGCCGCGCGCGGTAATGCCCATGCCCTTGTGGTCATAACCGGCGGAACCGCCGGATGCGAAGGCATCGTCCAGCCAGAAATCATGTGCCTGGCTGATGGCATTGGCCGTATCGGAGAAGGTGGCCGTGCCCTTGTCGGCAGCAACGACGAAATAAGGATCGTCATTGTCATGGCGCACGACTTCCGCCGGCGGCACGACATGATTGTCCTCGATATTGTCGGTGACCGACAGAAGCGTGGAGATGAACACCTTGTAGGCATCACGACCAGCTTCAAACACGGCATTACGATCGCCGCCAACCGGCAGACGCTTCGGATAGAAGCCGCCCTTGGCGCCAACCGGCACGATCACCGCATTCTTGACCTGCTGTGCCTTCACGAGGCCCAGCACTTCGGTGCGATAATCCTGTGCGCGGTCCGACCAGCGCAGACCACCACGGGCGACAGCGCCGAAGCGCAGATGCACGCCTTCCACTTCCGGCCCATAGACGAAGATTTCGCGATAAGGGCGCGGGTCCGGCAGGCCTTCGACCAGACGCGGATTGAGCTTGAAGGCAAAGGTGACACGCGGCTTGCCGTCGGCATCCGGCTGATAGGCATTGGTGCGCAGCGTCGCTTCGATCAGATTGCGGAAACGGCGCAAAATCTGGTCGTCATCGATGCTCGGCACGCCAAGCAATGCGGTCTCAATAGCATCGACCAGCTTCTTTTCAGCCGCATCACGGCGCTTGGCCGATGGGTTGAAGCGCAGGTCGAACAGCGAATAGAGGTCGCTGGCGATTTCCGGATAACGGTTCAGTGCAGCCGCGATGAAGCCTTGCGAATAGGCAATGCCTGCCTGTTGCAGATAACGACCGTAGGAACGCAGGATCATGATCTGGCGTGCCGTCAGGCGTGCGGTCTGCACCAGCGCGTTATAGCCGTCATTGTCAGCCAGACCGTCCCAGACATTGCGGAACACATCTTCCAGCATCTCGCCATCGTCGGAAAGATCGACGGGAGCGCCATAGGCGTTCACGAGTTGCATGTCGTGCACGTAAACGGCAGCGCCGTCCTTGCCAGCATGCGGCAGGTCGATGGTCTGCTCGCTGACGACACGGAAGCCCATGTTTTCCAGAAGCGGCACACGCTGCGACAGAACAACCGGCGCACCGTGATGATAAAGCTTCAGCGAAACCGCATCAGGACCATCAGTGCGATAACGATAGAAGTCTACGAAAAGCGGAGCCTCTGCGCTGAGGCCAGCGATACGTTCCGCATCAACCAGCGCTTCCGGCGCCGTGAAGATTTCGCGATAGGATGGCGGGAAGCTTGCAGCAAGCGCGACGGTCTTTGCGTCTGCACTGTCAGAGCTTTCACGAACCGCATCGTCCCATGTGCGGACAATGGCGCGCACTTCGGCTTCCAGCGCTTCGCGATCCACATGCGGTGTGGAGCGCTCATGACGGCGGATGACGAACTGAACGCGCGTCAGGCCGTTCTGCAGGAAGACCGGGTGGAATTCGAAACTGTCACCGCCATAGATATCAACGAGATAGTGCCCGATCTTCTCGCGCACGACCGAGTCGTAACGGTCACGCGGGATATAGACCAGCACGGTCGCAAAGCGGCCAAAGCGATCGAGACGCGGAACGGCACGCACACGCGGGCGTTCGCCGAGCGCAAGGATCAGCTCGGCATTGGCCGTCAGGCTTTCCACATCGATCTGGAAAAGCTCGTCGCGCGGATATTCTTCCAGCACGTTGATGAGCGCCTTGCCCGAATGGTCCTCGCGGTTGAACCCGAGATGCTTGATGACCGCATCGGCCTTGGAGCGGATGAACGGAATGCCTGCAACCGAACTCGTATAGGCAACCGAGGTGAAGAGACCGACCAGGCGCAGTTCGCCGATGGCTTCGCCCTTTTCGCCGAATATCTTCACGCCGACATAATCGAGATAGGAGCGGCGATGCACCAGCGAAAGCGAATTCGCCTTGGTCACGATCAGCGGCTCGTTGCTGTCGAGGAATTCCGTTACCTCACGCGGCGTCACCGTGTCGTCGTCATCCTTGCGCAGGACGCGGACTTCATTGTCGTTGAGAATGCCGAGCGTTTCCTTGACCGGAACCAGTTCGCGCTTGTCGCCCTTGCCCTTGAAGGTGAGTTCGCGAAGTCCGAGGAAGATGAAACGATCATCGCGCAGCCATTCCAGAAACGCGATGGCCTCCGGCATGGCCGGATCGCTCGTCATTTCATAAACGCGCTTGTAATCGGCGATAGCGCCATCGAGGCGCTTCAACATCGGCTTCCAGTCGCTGACAGCGGCACGAACCTGTCCGAGCGCGCGCTTGATGGCGGCAGTCAGATCGGCCTTGACCTGTTTGTCGAGGGCTGGAAGATGAATCTGTACCAGGCTGACGCGCTCGACGCCCTTGGCAGGCGCTAGCTGCGATGCTTCGCCCAGAATGACCAGCTCGTCCTTTTCGCGCGCAATATCCAGAACCGGATGCACGACCATGAAAATCTGGCTGACATGATCATTCAGCTCACCCATGATGGAGTCGAGCAGGAACGGCATATTGTCGTTGACGATGGTGATGACGCTCACCGGCCGACCATGGCGCTCGATACCATTATCGACGCTGATGATGCTCTTGCCCTTGCGATAGGATTCGAGGGCGGCATAGCCGTGACGGGCTGAACTGTCGAGAGCGGCAGCATCGTAAGCGGCCAGATCTTCTGGCGGCGCCCATTCGAAGAGAAGCTGCGAGAAGGCCGTAAGCGCCTTCGACTTGCCTCCCTTCTTCTCCTCCTTGCTTGCCTTGGAACCTTTAACCTTGCTCGACCGATCCTGCTTTGCAGTCACGTCGGATACTCCTGTCATGATGGCAATGCGCGCCAAACTAGCAGATTAGGCATTGGTTTCGATGGCAATTCGTTGAAAATAACGAAAAATTTCCCGGAAAGTCAGAAAGACCGCATTTAATCCATTTAATTTGGAACAAAACTTCGAAAACTTCCCGCGAAATTTCGGAATATGCCAGCGGATTTCTCCGCGCAGCTCAAAAGTGCTGCCAAAAGGGTCAAGCAGCAGCCCTGCTTCGCCACATTTCCGACTAAAGTTGCAGATGATTCTGATAAATGAATCGGCCTGTCAGTGCCTGAATCAAAAAGCGTCAGGCCGTGGCAAAAACGTCATTTGCAGCCGGCATGGCGACTTTTGGAACAGACACTCAGAGCTCGATCAGGTGATCGTCCAGCTCATTGATATTGTCCGGTCCTGCCGGAAAATGCGTTTCCAGCAGCACCCCGGCCTGACCGATAGCCAGTACGAAACCCTCGGTCATTTGTGCGCGGGAGGCGTGATGGATGAGCGTCGCGACGATTGCATTCCACTCGTCCTGTTCGACACGCGCATGGATGCCCGCATCGGCGATCACCTCGGCATAATGTTCGGCCATTGAGACAAAGAGCAGAATGCCGGTGCGGTGCTCCGTAATATGGACATTGCGCGCCAGAAACTGCTGCAGCGCATTGAGATGGGCGCGCTTGTAACGGATGCGGCGCGGCACCAGCAACATGCGAATGGCCGGAAAGAACCAGAGCACCAGCATCGCAGTCAGGAACGCCGCCAGCACCGCAAGTCCGAACATGGGCAGGCGGATATCGAACCAGTACCAATGGGCGAGAAAAGCCGCGATCACCGAAGCGATGAGGATGCCGCAAGTCGCAACAAAGCCCGCCGCAAAGAAATAGTCATCGCTCGAGCGCGCCAGAACGGCATAGATTTCGCCGCTGGTTTCTGCTTCCGCCTTGCGGATGGCCTCGGCAATGCGGGCATGGTCCTCAGCGCCAATCAGCGTGTGATGCTTCATCGTTGCGTCTCCCTACCAGCTACCCGAGGCGCCACCGCCACCGGATGAACCGCCACCACCGGAGAAACCACCGCCTCCCCCGCCGGACGACCAGCCACCGCCGCCGCCCCAGCTGCCACCACCCCTGCCGCCAGAGCCGCCGCCGCGATTGTTGTAATCGACGACCATGCCGAGCCACTGATATTTGCCCGGCCCGATCTTGCGTCCGAAAACCGGCGTCAGGATCGCCATGCCGAAGCCACCGAAGAAGATCAGGCACCAGAAGGCGATGAAGACGACAAAGACCCAGTCGACATCATCGGAACTCGACTGCACATTGCGCTTGGCCCGCGCTTCAAGCTCGGCGGCATCACCGGAAAGCACCGAAAGAATGCCGTCAACACCCTGTACGATGCCGTTCGAGTAATTGCCGGTACGGAATTCGGGAATGATGGTGCCATTGATGATGACGCTTGAAAGCGCATCGGTCATGACGCCTTCGAGACCATAGCCGACCTCGATCCGCACCTTACGGTCATTGGGCGCAACCACCAGCAATATGCCGTTGTTTTCCTGTTTCTGCCCCAGCGCCCAGGCACGGAACAGACGGTTGGAATAGGTTTCGATGTCTTCGCCGTTGAGGCTCGGGACCGTCACCACGACCACCTGATCCGATGACTTCGCTTCAAAATCGGCAAGCTTCTGGGTCAGTTGCTGGCGCTCGGCGGGGTCGATGATCCCCGCCGCATCCACCACACGACCGGTCAAGGCCTGTGCAGGCGTCGACGCGTCTTGTGCAAGGGCCACCGTGTGCAGCGTCAGCGCTGCGCAAAACAGCAGGAAAGCGAGCGCAAGGAGATGTCGCGGCCAGCCCAACCAGCCAAGACCGCGACGATCACGCGAGAGTGCTGCACTCGCCCCGAAACGCATCATGAAACGCGCCGTCAGTTGAAGTTGACTTTGGGCGCGGCCTGACTGCCTGCATCTGCACTGAAGCTCTGCATCGGCTGTGCATCGCGATACCAGATCCACGTCCAGATCATCGTCGGCATGGTGCGCAGCGCCGTGTTGTAGACGCGAACCGCCTCGATATAGTCGCGACGTGCGACGGCGATGCGGTTTTCAGTACCTTCGAGCTGCGACTGCAATGCAAGGAAGTTCTGGTTGGCTTTCAGGTCCGGATAGCGCTCGACCACCACCATCAGGCGCGACAGCGCGCTTGTCAGATTGGCCTGATTATCCTGGAACTGCTTGAAGAGTTCCGGATTGTTGAGCGTTTCCGGCGTGATCTGCACCTGCGTCGCCTTGGCGCGCGCCTCGATCACAGCCTGCAGGGTTTCCTGTTCGTGAGCAGCATAGCCTTTCACGGTCTCGACCAGATTGGGCACGAGATCGGCGCGGCGCTGGTATTGGTTCTGCACCTCGCCCCAGGCAGCCTTCGCCTTTTCCTCATTGGTCGGGATCGTGTTGAAACCGCATGCCGATAGCAGCGGAACCAGAACAGCGAGACCAAGAGCGATGAAAATACGGCGAAAAGAGAAAGAAGTGGCAACCGTCGCAGCCGACATGGACTTCTCCTGAAAAGAGCGCTTTGCCAAGCGCCGGGGAAACAAATTCATCACCCGCATATGTGCGTTCACGCAAATGCGAGCCGTCAAATCAACAAGATAACGCAATTTCGCGCATCGTCCAGCCTGATTGCAGCGCATGCACAACAGTCAAAGAAAACCGCCCGCGTACGGCGCCGCAGCGAGGTCTTTCCCGAATGGATTTCACCTTACGAGGGTGTTGACTCAGTCAACACAATAGATATTGATAGTGTCAACATAGGGAGACGCCGCGCCGGGCGTAAGCAGACATGACGCAAGTAGACAATCTCGACGACATCAGTGCATTGCGGGCGTTCAACCGCGTCTATACGCGCCGTCTCGGCCTGCTGAACGCCCATCTGGACAAGAGCCCGTTCACGCTGACCGAGGCGCGTATCCTCTACGAGATCGCCCATCGCACAGCACCTGCGGCAGCAGACATCATGCGAGCGCTCGGGCTCGACCGCGGCCAGCTGAGCAGAACACTGAAACGCTTCACCGAACGTGGGTTGATCGAGACGTCAGAGCATCCCGACGGAGGCCGCAGCCGTCCCATCCAACTGACCGATGCCGGTCGCAAGACATTCGGCGCACTGGAGCGTAACACCTGCGACGCTGTTGGCGAACTTCTCGACGGACTGCAGCCGGATCAGCGCAGAAATCTGCTGGCAGCAGCGAGTACGATCAAGCGCATATTTGATGACGAGCACCCCAAGGATTTGCAGCTGCGCAATCTGCGGGCTGGTGATCTGGGGTGGATCATTCACCGGCAGGCAGTGCTCTATACGGACGAGTATGGCTGGAACAGCGACTATGAGGCACTCGTTGCCCGCATTCTTGCCGATTTCTCTGAAGCCTTCGATCCCGCCCACGACGCGGCATGGGTAGCTGAACTCGACGGTCGTGTGGTTGGATCGGTGTTTCTGGTCAAGGGGGACCAGCCAAAGCTTGGCAAATTGCGCCTGCTCTATGTCGAACCGGATGCGCGCGGGGCCGGTGTCGGTGCAAAGCTCGTGAACGCCTGTATCGAACGCGCGCGCACTGTCGGCGATGAGCGCATCACTCTGTGGACGAACAGTGTTCTCACGGCAGCACGGCGTCTTTACGAACGCGCCGGGTTCCGGCTCATTGATGAAGCACCACACCATTCCTTCGGCGCGGATCTCACCGGCCAGACATGGGAGCTGGACCTGAGGTAAGGCTCGACCGGCAACATCTTAGCCAGCCCATAAGAAAAGCGGCGGATTGCTCCGCCGCTTTCTCAAAATGCAAGCTGCGCGAAGATTATTCGCTTGCAGCTTCTTCAGCCGGAGCAGCAGCGGCAGCGGCAGCTTCAGCGGCCTTTGCGGCAGCTTCTTCTTCAGCCTGCTTGGCCATGGCCAGACGTTCCTGAGCCTTCTTGCCCGGCTCACCCTTGGTCGGGTTGCTGCGGGTCGGACGCTTTGCAAGACCAGCCTGGTCGAGGAAGCGCAGAACGCGGTCGGTCGGCTGTGCGCCCTGTGCAATCCAATGCTGGATGCGGTCGGCATCGAGCTTCACGCGTTCAGCGTCCTTGGCCAGCATCGGGTTCCATGCACCAACGGTTTCGATGAAGCGGCCATCACGCGGGCTGCGGACGTCGGCAACAACGATGTGGTAGTAAGGACGCTTCTTGGAGCCAGCGCGGGCCAGACGAATCTTGAGAGACATTTTTTCTTTCCTTTAGACAATTGCTTCGCCCGAGGGATGGTCGGGGCAAAACGGGTTAAACCGTAGCTACGGTTGTTGTTTTGACGCGCATCTTACCCGAAAACCGTTTCACACTTTTCGGGATGCGCTTTACTTTCCGCCGTGGTTTGCGGCGGCATGCTCATGATGCCGAATGACTTCCTTCACGATGAAGTTCAGGAATTTTTCGGCGAAATCGGGATCGAGATGGGCATCGGTTGCCAGGGCGCGCAGACGTTCCACCTGACGCTTTTCGCGGGCCGGATCAGCCGGTGCGAGGCCACGTTCGGCCTTGAGTACACCGACAGCCTTGGTGCAGCGAAAACGTTCGGCCAGCATGTGGATCAGCGCAGCATCGATATTGTCGATGGAGGCGCGCAGTGCCAGAAGTTCAGCCGGTGCAGTGTTCTGTTCGTCGCTCATGATGCTCACTTCTTCTTCGGCAGGCCGGGAAGACCGCCACCAAGACCGGGAAGTTTCGGTCCACCCAAGCCCGGAAGACCACCGCCCGGAAGGCCCGGCAAACCGCCGCCTTTCGTCAGACCGGCTGCTTCCGCCTGCTTGGCAAGCGCTTCAAGCTGCTTCGGGTCCATCTTCGAGAGATCAGGCATGCCACCAAGGCCGCCCATTCCGCCACCAAG
Organism: Ochrobactrum sp. WV_118_8; assembly: GCF_039631535.1. NCBI lineage: Bacteria > Pseudomonadati > Pseudomonadota > Alphaproteobacteria > Hyphomicrobiales > Brucellaceae > Ochrobactrum > Ochrobactrum sp. WV_118_8. Next base: position 2,881,418 of record NZ_JBDIUZ010000001.1, read on the forward strand.
GCCCATCTTGTTGGCAAGGCCGCCCATCATCTGCTTCATCATTCCGCCCTTGCCCTTGCCCATGACTTTCATCATGTCGGCCATCTGGCGGTGCATCTTGAGAAGCTTGTTGATGTCGGCAGCAGTCGTGCCGGAACCCTTGGCAATGCGCTGCTTGCGGCTGTGCTTGAGAAGGTCGGGATTAGCGCGCTCGGCCTTGGTCATCGAGCCGATAATAGCGAGCTGGCGGTCGAACACCTTGTCGTCGAGACCGGCTGCTGCTGCCTTGTCCTTCATTCCGCCCATGCCGGGCATCATGCCCATAATACTGCCCATGCCGCCGAGCTTTTTCATCTGGCCCAGCTGATCGGCAAGATCATTGAGATCGAACTTGCCCGACTGCATCTTCTTGGCCATCGCCGCGGCTTTTTCCGCGTCGATGTTTTCGGCAGCTTTTTCCACGAGCGAAACAATGTCGCCCATGCCGAGAATACGGTCGGCGATACGCTTCGGATAGAATTCCTCAAGCGCATCCATCTTTTCGCCGGTGGCGATCAGCTTGATCGGCTTGCCGGTGATGGCACGCATCGAAAGCGCTGCACCGCCACGGCCATCGCCATCCATACGGGTGAGAACAATACCCGTAATGCCAACGCGCTCGTCGAAATTGCGCGCCAGATTGACGGCATCCTGACCGGTCAGGCTGTCGGCGACGAGCAGAATTTCGTGCGGATTGGCGGCCTTGCGGATATCCGCCATTTCCACCATCAGCGGCTCGTCAATATGCGTGCGGCCCGCAGTATCGAGAATGACGACATCATGTGCGCCGAGCTTTGCAGCCTGTACGGCGCGCTTGGCGATTTCGACCGGCGACTGGCCGGCGATGATCGGCAGCGTGTCGACACTGGTCTGAATACCGAGCTGGCGAAGCTGTTCCTGTGCAGCAGGACGGCGCGTATCGAGCGACGCCATCAGCACCTTCTTGCGCTGGCGCTCCGTCAAACGCTTGGCGATCTTGCCGGTGGTGGTCGTCTTGCCCGACCCCTGCAGACCGACCATCATGATGACGACAGGCGCAGGCGCGTTCAGGTCAATCGCGACACCTTCGGTGCCAAGCATCTCGATAAGCTCGTCATGGACGATCTTGACGACCATCTGGCCGGGCTTGATGCTTTTCAGGATTTCGGCGCCAACCGCCTTCTCACGAACGCGGTCGGTGAAGGAGCGAACCACTTCCAGCGAAACGTCAGCCTCGATCAGCGCGCGACGCACTTCGCGCAACGCTGCGGCCACGTCGGCTTCAGAAAGAGCGCCGCGTCCGGTAAGGCCGTTCAGGATGGAGCCAAGACGCTCCTGAAGTGATTCAAACATCGAATTTCCTTTTAATCCGAGAAGAGGCTTATGCTTCGTCAGGGATAAATCGTCCCGCTTATCTGCCAGTTCAAGAAGCAACCAAAGCGATACAGCACCCGAGGGCGCATCGCGCTGTCGGATGTGGACCTCCGGGATCGCTTTATACCAAATGGGTCCCGGTCGGTGGCTCGCGTTCTGAAGATCGCGGATAGATTGGAGCTGGCTTTAAGGTGATCAGCCCGCAATGTCAAGCAAAAGGCCTGAAACTCACTGAAACCGGCCCAGTTTGTTTTGGGCGCATCTTGTTCCGAAAACCATTTCACACTTTTCGGGATGCGCTCCAATACAGGGCCGGTTTCGATTTTGTTTTACTGTGCGGCCACACCGGCAAGCGGATCGCCGATGCCCAGCACATAAAGGCCGATCATCAGCAGCGTTCCCGCCAGAACCACATAATAGATCGTGGGAATGATGGTCATGCGCAAGGTCGTGCCTTCACGTCCCAGCAAGCCGACCGTCGCGGAAGCTGCAACCACGTTGTGGATCGCGATCATGTTGCCAGCGGCAGCGCCCACTGACTGACCGGCGACCATCAGCGCACCGGAAATGCCAAGCCCTTCCGCCACGCCATACTGGAACTGGCTGAGCATGAGGTTCGACACCGTGTTGGACCCGGCGAGGAACGCACCCAGCGCTCCCACGGACGGCGCGAAGAACGGATAGACATTCCCGACTTCCACCGCCACCCAGTCGGCAACCATCAGCGGCATGCTGATGAGTTCCTTGCCGTTGACGCCGGAATTGATCATGACGCGCACCATCGGCACGGTGAACAGAAGCACGAAGCCTGCGCCCACCAGCGTCTTTGTGCTTTCACCGAAAGCCTTGGCGAACTGTCCGCCGTTCATCCGATGCAGGAAGAAGGTGATCACACAGACGATGACCAGAAGACCGCCCGGCAGGAAGAGCGGCGTGAAATCACCACCTATACCGGTTTCGCCCATGATGTCCTTGGCAACGAACGTGATCGACTTCAGCGCATTGCCAACCGACGGGAACGTACGGCTGACCACCAGAAAGATCGCCAGCAGAATGTAAGGGGTCCATGCCAGAACGAGCGGGATTTTCTTCGAGGTCAGTTCATCGAGCTTGATCTGGACGGTGCCGACCCAGCCTGCAGGCCACTCCGAAGCGGGAGGGAAATCCCAGCTCTGCTTCGGCATCAGGAAACCGGCTCGTGCGGCAAACGTCGCCAGCGCAAGCCCGACGAGACCGCCGATCATGGACGGGAATTCAGCACCGAGGAAAACCGCGCTCAGCACATAAGGAATGGTGAACGAGAAGGCCGCAAACAGCGCGAAGGGCAGAATGGCAAGACCTTCCGTCCAGGAGCGGTTGCGCCCGAAGAAGCGGGTCATGATGACCACGAGGAACAGCGGCATGAACGTACCGCAGATGGCGTGCAGGATAGCCACTTCCGATGTGATGATATGGAAGAACTGTTCCCAACTCGATCCGGCGCCCTGCAATTGCGCCGTCAGCGCCTCGCGATTGAGACCTGACTGGACACCGACGATAAGCGGCGTGCCGACGGCACCGAACGACACGGGCGTCGACTGGATGATCAATCCGAAAGTAACGGCGGCAAGTGCCGGAAAACCGACGGCCACCATCAGCGGCGCCACGACAGCAGCAGGCGTGCCGAAACCGGATGCACCCTCAATGAACGAGCCGAACAGCCAGGCAATCAGGAACACCTGAATGCGGCGGTCAGGGCTGATCTGGGCAAAGCCGGAGCGGATCGCAGAAATGCCGCCTGAATATTTGAGCGTATTGAGAAGCAGAATCGCACCGAAAATGATCCAGAGCAGACCTGCAGTCTGGATCAGGCCCTGAATGGTCGAGGCAATGACCCGGTTGCCGCTCATGCCCCAGACCGCCATTGCGATCACGACAGTCAGCACATAGGTCACCGGCATCGCAATGCGGGCCTGAATACGAAATCCGACCAGCATCACGCCGGCTACGAGAATTGGCAGAAATGCAAATAATGCAAGAAATCCGTTCGACATGTGGCGTCCTCCCCGTCAATGTCACGAACTTTGAAAGTCAACTATGAAACGCTGGTAAAGAAGTTTTACCAGTAAGACCATAAGCAATAGGTATGAAAGCCACAGCTTCCAAGCGAAAAATTCCGATCAAGGTTTTGGGACCAACAAAAGCTTGCTGTTTTTGTGCAAAAATGCTTGAGACGCGGCATTTCGCACCTGCCTCGTCCCGCTTTGCCGTTGCCGCATGACATTTGGTGTAAGGAATGGCAAATTCGCGTTGAGGTCGAATCAACTCCAAAGGAGAAACGAATGGCATTGGTTGCCAAGGGCCGGTCTTGGACGGCAGCAGCAGTTCTTGCAGTGGGCATGATGACGGGAACAGGCATTGCCGAGGCAGCCCAGTGCGGCAATAATGCCGCCGGTTATAATGCCTGGCTCCAGCAGACGATGAAGGAAGCCGCTTCGCGTGGCATTGGCAAGGCCGCGATCGGTGCGCTTGGCAATACCAAATACGCGCAGGCCACTATCAATGCCGACCGCAACCAGAAGAGCTTCAAGCTCTCCTTCGAACAGTTCATGCAGAAGCGCGGCGCTGATACCATCATCAAGCGCGGCCGTGCGCAGAAGCAGCAGAACGCTGCTCTCTTCGCTGCGATCGAAAAGCGTTATGGCGTTCCAGCCGGACCGCTGCTCGCGATCTGGGGCATGGAAACAGGCTTCGGCGCCTATCTCGGCAAGCAGCATACGCTGTCGGCTGTCGCGACGCTCGCCTATGACTGCCGCCGCAGCGATTATTTCACCGACCAGCTCTATGCAGCGCTCAAGCTGATCGACCGTCAGGACCTCAATCCAAATGCGGTTGGCGCCATGCATGGTGAAATCGGCCAGACGCAGTTCCTGCCGGTCAACGTCCTGAAATACGGCGTCGACGGCGACGGCAGCGGCCATATCGACATGGCCCGCTCCAAGGCGGATGCTCTCTATTCGACCGCGAACTTCCTTGTCGGCCATGGCTGGCAGCGCGGTGCAGGCTATCAGCCAGGCGAACCGAACTACGGTGCGATCCAGGGCTGGAATGCTGCACAGGTTTACCAGCGCGCCATCGCCGTCATGGGCAAGGCCATCGACGGCAAGTAAGAACTGAAGGCTGAAATCGCAATTTCGCTCTGAAATTGCCGCAGAAAAGCCTCATGCTTCACAGAATAGCCCCAAAGTTTGGGGCTATTTTTGTATGTTTTGATGCGAATTTTCGCGTTTGGAAGACAAAAACGTCAATTTTGGCTGGCCAAAATATGGCAAACGGCCCCTCTCGATCTGAGAGAAGCCGTTTCAGGAAGCATTTTTTAAATCTGGATCAGGCCGCGTCTGGCCGTTTGAAATCACCCGTCTGGTGATCCATCACCCACAGCTCGCCGGTCGAGATATCGAACCATGCGCCGTGCAGGGTGAGCTTGCCCTTCTTCTCCAGAATATCGACGCAAGGGAATGTGCGCAGATTGTTGATGGAGTAGCGGATCGAGATACGTTCCAGCGCGGTCTGGCGCTCGCTCTGCGTCATGAGCTGATTGCCACTGATGGCTTCGGCTGCAGGCGCGATCAGGCTCATCCATTTGCCGATGAAGTCACCCGGCGAAAGCGGTGCGCTTTCGGTGTCGAGCGCAGCCTTGATGCCGCCGCAACGGCCATGGCCCATGACGACGATATTCTTCACCTTGAGGCTCTGAACCGCAAATTCCAGTGCTGCCGAAGCAGCATGGTATTCGCCATCGGGCTCATAAGGCGGAATGAGATTGGCAACATTGCGCAGGACGAAGATTTCGCCGGGCGCCGTGTTGAAGATGGTTTCGGGAGCCGCACGGGAGTCACAGCAAGCGATAACCAGCGTTTCCGGTGATTGTCCCTTGTCGGCCAAATGGCGATATCGTGAAGTTTCGTGGGCAAAATGCTCGCGCATGAAGGTTCGATAACCGGCGAGAAGTGAGTCTGGAAGATCAACCATATTTTTCCAATATCCCTATCGAAAACCGAGATCAATCGAAATGCACTGAACGGACTGCGTCCAATTGGACGCATGATCCCTTTCGCTTTCATGCAAGCTTCTCAAGCCCATATCGCCATGCGAAGACCGAAAGCGTCGCGTTCTTCATGGTCGGGATGCGGGTGCGCTTGACCGCGCGCGTGACGACCAGCCACGAGATACATGGCGCAGGCGTCAAGAAAGTCATCCTCCTTGGCACCGCGCGGGACGCGACCTTTCAAAAAATCTTCCGGCAATCCGCAGTGCTGCAACAAGGCCCGGCGCTCGGCCATTCCTTCCGGATTCACCCGGCTTTTGATCTTCTTCGGCAGGGACATGGCCTTCATGCCATTCAAAACCGCAAAAGCCAGTTCGGGATGCGATTCGATGATACGCTCGGCAAGCCGTAGATCGCAGCGCAAAAATTCATCGATCTCGCAGATCTTCGGGAAAAGCCCGAAAGCCTGCCGGGAAACCTTGCGTGGCGGGTCGGTGCATTCCAGCGACAAAGAACAGCTCTCGCGATAATCTTCGGCATAGACAGCAGCACGCGGCGGAATGGAAAAAACACTCGATTGCCTTCCGGCAAGATGTGCTCGTGCGGCCCGCTCCGCCGACCGCCCGCCCTTTTCCGGCAGGCCGATCGGCATATCGACCGCAATGATCGCTTTATCCGGAAGCGACGCCACCAGGGCGGAGAAACTGCCGAACACTTCCGCTCGCAAACCGCCGCCATCCCCGATCACGGCGATCCAGCCGCGCGGGCAGCCGTCAACACCAGCAAGCACTGGAGCCACATGTGTCAAGCGCGGAACCCCTTGGTCGGATGCATCAGCCGCCGCGTCTGCACCATGGCCATCGGCGTGGCGAGGCTCGACGCATCGGCTTCCAGCATCAGCTCGTCCGCCCCGCGCTTTGCCGAGCGCGCCATGATTTCGAACACTGCCGCAGTAGTGCTCTGGAGCATCTTTTCCTCCGCCATGCCGGACAGGCGACGCGCCAGAAACACGGCAGAGGTCAGATCACCGAGACCGTTGGTCGGGCCATCGACACGGCGATGTTCGGCCATCAGCGCCATGGTCGGCGTGAGCAGAATATTGCCGATGCTGCCGCTCATCAGCGGAAAGGCCGAGGTGACCAGCATGGTTGCCGGACCGGCCTCCAATGCAGCCTCCATCAGGGCGGAATTGTCTTCCAGCGGAACGCCGGTCAGCCATGAAAGCTCGAAACGATTGGGTGTTGCGATATCGGCAAGCGGCAGAAGCTTGTCGCGAATACCCATGGCAGTCGCTTCGGGGACATAAAGCCCCTTTTCATCGCCGATGACCGGATCGCACAGATAGACCGCCCCCGGATTCTTCGCCTTCACGGCTTTGACCAGCTCGGCAACGGCTGCCGCCTGCTCGGGATGACCGAGATAGCCGGTCAGGACAGCACCCACCTCGCCAAGCCACGGTGCGCGCTGAAGATCCTGCATCAGGCGCGAAAACTCTTCCGCCGGTGGCACGATGCGTCCAGCAGGCCCATGACCCGGATGCCATGGCAGCACTACGGTCGGCACGGCCCATACGGGAAAACCCAGCGTTTCCAACGCGAAAACGGCGGCTCTATTGCCAACTGAACCGCGCACGACATGGCTTGAGATGACAATAACGGTTGTCGCATCCGAAGGCGCAGAAAGCGTCATTGAGTACCTAGCTTTGCATGAGATAGAGAATGAGCCAGACGATGATCGCCAGCGTGATGAGGAAGCCGAGCCCGCGCCCGATCCGCGTAGCCCAAAGCTCGATGGGATCATTTTCGGGGGCGTCAGTGGCAGCCAGATGATGCGCAGTGCGGGAAAATCCGCGCCGCACGATGCCTTCGGCACCGGTCTGCTCGCGTTCGAGCCTGTCGAGAATACGCCGGGCCTCTTCCTGACGCTCGCGTCCCGGCCCGCCGCCTTCCCCTATGCCTGCCTGCTGGCGCTCGCCCATGCTCTGCCTGCCCTTTGCAATGACCTAGTGTGGCTTTGAAACCGAAATTCGTTCGCAACCCCGCCCCGGAGTGATACGAATTTCGGATTCGCCACACTAGTTTCCAACAGAAGAAACAGGCACAGCATCACGCTCAAGTCGCAGTTCTGCAAGCAGTTTATTGCAGTCTCATGCGAGCTTCACGATCAGCTTTCCGAAATTACCTCCTTCCAGCAGGGAAATGAAAGCTTTCGGCGCATTCTCCAGCCCATCGACAATGTCTTCGCGATAACGCACCTGACCGTCGGCAATCCACTTCACCATGTCATGGTAAAAGGCTGGCCTCTGATCGGCAAAATCACGCTGGATAAAACCGCGAATGGTCAGGCTTTTCGACAGAACATCCCGCATCACCAGCGGCAGCCGGTCAGGTCCATCGAACGGGCCGCTCTGATTGTACTGCGCAATCAGGCCACAGACCGGAACCCGCGCAAACTGGTTCAGCAGCGGAAACACCGCGTCGAAGACCTTGCCGCCGACATTTTCGAAATAAACGTCGATGCCCTTCGGGCAGGCCTCAGCCAGCTCCTGTGCGAAATTCTTGCTGTGGTGATCGATAGCCACATCGAAACCGAATTCATCGATCAACGCCTTGCATTTATCCGCTCCGCCCGCAATGCCGACAGCGCGTGCGCCCTTCATCCGGGCAATCTGCCCGACGGCAGAACCGACCGGACCGGTTGCGGCCGCAACCACGACGGTCTCGCCCGGTTTCGGCTGGCCGATGGTGAGCAGGCCGGAATAGGCGGTAAAGCCCGGCATGCCAAGAACGCCAAGCGCCGTCGTTACAGGGGCTTCTTTCGGGTGGAGCTTGCGCAAGGTCGAGGCATCGGCAACCGCATAATCCTGCCAGCCGGAATGGGAAAGCACGAAATCACCCGGAGCAAAGCCTGCGCTCTTGCTTTCAACGACTTCGCCTACCGTGCCACCCTCCATCACATCGCCGATTGCCACCGGCGCGGCATAGGATTTGGCCGCGCTCATACGCCCACGCATATAAGGATCGAGCGACAGATAATGCAGTCTCAGGAGAACCTCACCGTCACCGGGGCTCGGGATCGCCGCTTCCTCCAGCCGGAAGTTTTCTGCGGTTGGCCGACCTTCCGGGCGCGATGCCAGCACGATACGGCGATTGATCTTTTCGCTCATGAACGGAACTCCTGACAGTAATGATCGGGCTTCGAGCTACATATTATTAGTTTAGGGCGATGATCGGAAAAGTTGAGCTTTTGCAATCAAAATCAAGCTATACATCCGTTGTGAACGCTTGGCTTGGAAAGCTGTTCCAAAGCTAGCGAATTTGCGCTGTGCATCACCCTCTTTGCAGCGGCCTTGCGCCTTGGGACAAACGACATGAATCAGGACAGACTTTTTCTCTTGAAACCGGGGTTTGAAGATCCGGCTTATCCCGGCCAGCTTTTCTATTGCTGGCATTGCGCCCTCATCGAGGGTGTTCTGGCTTCTTTTCCGGCACTGGGAGACAGGCTGCATATAGAGCGCGTGGACTGGCAGCGCCCGCGCAGGGCCGTCATAGAGCTGGCAGGCGAAGACAACCAAAACCTGCCCTTGCTGGTACTGAAGGATGGCGACCGGTCCCCGTTCGAGACCGGGAGGCACGAAGGGCGTTCGCTGATCGGCGACCCGCACAAGATACTGGCCGTCCTTGCGGAGCGGCACGGCTTTCCGCTGCCGCATCCCTGAAAAACTGCCCTTTCGACAAGCTCAGGATAAGGTTGGGCAATAGCGAATTGCCATCACCTCGTCCTTCGAGACGGCGCTTCGCGCCTCCTCAGGATGAGGTGCCAGACGTCGCGCCTGCTCATCGTCAGATTGACGGATATTTGCACCATCTTTCGCGCCAAACGACCGATGGTACAGAGCCTCCCTCCGCTCAAAACGCAAACAAAAACCCCGCCACAAGGGCGGGGTTTCGCTTGGGGGACAGTAAGGTTGCCTGTCACCTCATCCTGAGGAGGCGCGAAGCGCCGTCTCGAAGGACGAGATGACAAGCGCAATGCTTACTTCATCGTCGGGATGACTAATTCCGCACCATCCTTGACGCCATGCCGCGCGCCCGCAGCAAAGCGAGGACGCGCAAGCAAGAAAGCGTCTGGCGTTACTTCATGGTCGGGATGACGAACTCAGCTCCATCCTTAACACCAGACGGCCAGCGCGAGGTGACGGTCTTGGTCTTGGTGTAGAAGCGGAATGCATCCGGGCCATGCTGGTTGAGATCGCCGAAGCCGGAAGCCTTCCAGCCACCGAAGGTGTAATAGGCGATCGGAACCGGGATCGGCACATTGATACCGACCATGCCGACCTGCACGCGGCTGGCGAAGTCGCGAGCAGCATCACCGTCACGGGTGAAGATAGCAACGCCGTTGCCATATTCATGATCGTTCGGCAGAGCCAGTGCTTCCTCGTAGTTCTTGGCGCGCACGACCGAGAGAACCGGACCGAAGATTTCTTCCTTGTAGATACGCATGTCCTTGGTCACGTTGTCGAACAGGCAGCCACCCATGTAGAAGCCATCTTCATAGCCCTGCATCTTGAAGTTACGGCCATCGACGACCAGCTTCGCGCCTTCTTCAACACCAAGGTCCACATAACCGCGCACGCGGTCGAGCGCAGCCTTGGTGACCAGCGGGCCGTAATCGGCGGAATTGTCGGTGGAGGTGCCGATCTTCAGCGATTCAACACGGGGAATGAGCTTTTCCATCAGACGGTTGGCGGTGTCTTCACCGACCGGAACGGCAACCGAGATCGCCATGCAGCGTTCGCCAGCCGAACCGTAGCCAGCGCCGATCAGCGCATCGACGGTCTGGTCCATGTCGGCATCCGGCATGATGAGGAGATGGTTCTTCGCACCGCCGAAGCACTGCACGCGCTTGCCGTTCGAGCAGCCGCGGCCATAGATGTACTGGGCAATCGGCGTGGAGCCGACAAAGCCGATGGCCTGGACGTCCGGATCGTCGAGCAGCGCATCGACCGATTCCTTGTCGCCGTTGACGACGTTGAAAATGCCTGCCGGAAGACCGGCTTCCATGAACAGTTCGGCAAGGCGCATCGGTACGCCCGGATCACGTTCGGATGGTTTCAGGATGAAGGCATTTCCGCAAGCAATCGCCGGACCGGCCTTCCAGAGCGGGATCATGGCCGGGAAATTGAAGGGCGTGATGCCAGCAACAACACCGAGCGGCTGGCGCATGGAGTAAGTATCGATGCCCGTACCGGCATTGTCGGTGAACTCGCCTTTCAGCATGTGCGCCGCACCGAGGCAGACTTCCACCACTTCGAGGCCGCGCTGGATGTCGCCCTTGGCGTCAGCAATGGTCTTGCCATGTTCGCGGGCCAGCAATTCGGCCAGGCTGTCATATTCGGCTTCGACCAGTTCGACGAACTTGCGCAGGATGCGAACGCGACGCTGCGGGTTGGTCGCAGCCCAGGCTGGCTGTGCAGCCTTGGCGTTTTCGACAGCCGCGCGCACTTCTTCCTTGGTGGCGAGCGCTACCTTGCCCTGCACCGAGCCGTCGAGCGGCTGGAAGACGTCTGCCGTGCGGCCGCTCTTGCCTGCCACATGCTTGCCGCCGATGAAATGTCCGATATTGCGCATCGAAGAACCTCCCTGATGATCGCTTTGAGGAGCCTGCAAAGCTCCCATCGTTGACATCATCTTGACTCTGCAAATTCATGATTGCAAGGCGATGAAAAGCGTATCCGTTGTGCAAATTTTATAGTAATCAGAATACATCCTTATGCAGAGAGCATCATGAACTGGGACGATATTCGCATATTCCTCGCTGTTGCTCGCTCGGGCCAAATTCTGGGCGCGGCCAAAAGGCTCGGCCTCAACCACACCACGGTTGCCCGGCGGCTGACCGCGCTTGAAACGGCGCTGTCCACCACGCTCCTGACCCGCCGCACCAACGGTTCGACGCTGACACAGGCGGGCGAGGAGTTTCTGCTCGCCGCCGAACGCATGGAAGCTGAAATGCTTTCCGCCCGCTCGCATGTCGGCAATGCGGATATTGCCGTGTCGGGCACGGTGCGCATCGGTGCGCCGGACGGGTTCGGGGTCAACTTTCTGGCGCCCCGGTTGGCGCGGCTGACACAGAAATATCCGGACCTGACCATCCAGTTGGTGCCGGTGCCGCGCTCGTTCTCACTGTCGCGCCGTGAAGCCGATATCGCCATTACCGTCGAACGTCCGGAACAAGGCAGGCTGATCGCGCGCAGGCTCGTCGATTATACGCTCGGTCTCTATGCGCATCGCAGCTATCTGGAGGCGAACGGCACGCCGGAAAACACCGACGATCTCGCCCGGCACCGGCTCATCGGCTATGTGGAGGATCTCGTCATCAACCCGTCGCTGGCCTATGCGCCGGAAATCAGCCGTGACTGGAAACCGGCCTTCGAAGTATCGAGCGCGCTTGGACAGGTCGAGGCCGTGCGCGCCGGTGCAGGCATTGGCATATTGCACGCCTTCATCGCCCGCGCCGATCCCGATCTCGTGCCCGTTCTGCCGGATCGGGTGATCCGGCGCGCCTACTGGCTCGCCTATCATGAATCTGCCCGCACATTGCGGCGCGTCACCGCCATATCGGCACTCATTTCCGAACTGGTGGAAAGCGAAAAATCGCTGTTCAGTTAAGCATGATCCCGAAAAGTGGAAGCCGGTTTTCGGATCAGATCATGCTAAATCAATTGAGCCGCATATAGGCGACCATGACGCCGACAATCATCGCAGCCGGAACGAACAAGGCGTCGAGGCCGATGAAATAGTGGCCAAGACCGCCGCCGACAGCGCCCAGCATCAGGGACAGCCAGACCGCCACATGCTGCAGCCAGCGCCATTTTGGCGTTTCACCGCGCAGCGAACAAGCAAGATCTGCGGCAGCGTTGAAAAGCGTACCGGTCACATAGGTCACGCCAAGACGCGCAGCTCCGATGGGCTGCACCGCAGCATTCTGCGCGCCCATGGCTGCGGCAAGCAGCAGCACCGGCTGGACCAGCAATGCACCCTCGCGCCGCAGCACGCCGACCAGCAGCAGGATCGCCACCACGCTTGCCATCACATAAAGACTGCCCGCACGACCGTATGAACGCACCGCAAGCGTGCCGAAGAAGGCGCCGGAAAAGAACAGCACGATCAGGATCGCGGGAAACCAGACCAGCACAGTGCCCTGCACGCCGGGCTGTCCCGCCAGCGCGACACCCAGCTGCGTGGTATTGCCGCTCATGAAGGATGCAAAGAAACCGCCCAGCTGCAGGAAGGCAATCGCATCGACGAAACCAGCCGATGCGGTCAGAACCAGACCGAGCGAAAGTTTGGAATTCGGTGTCATGGGATTGAACTTCGGAATGAAGAAACCCGGCTTGCGGGAAGCCGGGCCTGTTCAGAAGAATATTTACAAGTCAGGCGCGTTTGACGATGCGCAGGATAATCAGGAGGATGGCCGCGCCGATAAAGGCGTTGATGATTGAGGCGACAATCCCTCCGCCAACGGAAAATCCGAGACGCGGCAGCAACCAGCCTGCAAAGAATGCGCCGATCACGCCGACGATGATATTGCCGATCAGGCCGAAACCACCACCCTGCACGACCTTGCCAGCCAGCCAGCCAGCGATCAGACCTACGAAAAGGAATACGAGAAGACTTCCAACATCCATGCGTTTTTCTCCCTCTCAAAACGCAACCGTTCGGTGCGCCTGAAGCGAGTTGACTATATGTTGGGCGGCGGCACAAGGGGGCGGAGGCTCCTCCCCCTGTTAAATCAGGCTACCAGATGCCTGAAAGCCGCGACGACTTCCTCGTAAACCTTGCGCTTGAAGGGAACGATCAGTTCCGGCAGCTCGACCATCGGCTTCCATTCCCAGCGGTCGAACTCGGCAGTGTGTCCGCCGGGCGGCGGGTTGATGGCGATTTCACTCTCGTCGCCTTCGAAACGATAGGCAAACCACTTCTGCGTCTGGCCGCGATACTTGCCCTTGAGTGCCTGGCCGACCAAATGCGGCGGCAGGTCGTAATTGATCCAGTCTGACGCTTCCTCAAGCAGCGATACCGACTTCATGCCGGTTTCCTCATAAAGTTCGCGGATAGCCGCCTCGAGCGGCTCCTCGCCCTTGTCGATCCCGCCCTGCGGCATCTGCCAGAGCTGGGTCGCGCCATCCATCTCATCGCCCGGAATGACGATACGACGGCCAGCCCAGACCAGACCGGCCTTGTTCAGCACCATCAGCCCAACACAGGGACGGTAAGGCAAGCTTTCGGGATCGACGGGACCTTTGTGCTTCGACATGACATTCTCCATGATATGCAAATTACTGCCGTTCGGGGTCGCGGACCAGCGCCGAGACCGGCACGATTTCAATGCCGCGCTTCTTGACCTCATTGGCCCATTCGGCAACTGCATCGACGGTCACCGCAAAGGCCGAGCCGGTGCCGATGGCGCTGCCATTGGCACGCGCAGTCCGCTCCAGTTCATCGAGACGATCAAGGATCGCGCCGCGCTCCTGCGCCGCATCGATCAGAATATCCGCCGCCGCGAAAGGCACCGCATCGCTTCCTGCAATCCGGTCAGCCTGACTGCGCGCCGAGGTGCCGTCATCGAGATAATACAGGCCGCGCTTTCCGATCTCGCTCAGCACCGGCGAAAAGGCTTCGGTCTCGGATGTAAAACGCGCGCCCATATAATTCATCACACCGGCATAATTGGTCATCCGCGACAGCGCCCACAGCAAGGAAGCCTGGTTCTTGCTGGCACCATCATCCACCGTCAGCGTATTGCGACCGGGATTGACGCGCGGATAGTCGAAAGGCTCCATCGGCAATTGCAGCACAAGTTCGTGACCGTTTTGCCGGGCCGCCTGCATCCAGCGCTGCAAACTGTTGCCCTGTGGCGCAAATCCGAGCGTGACTTCCGGTGGAAGCTTGTCGACTGCCTCCATGCTGCCGGTCTGTGACAGCCCAAGTCCGCCTATGACAAGCGCAATCCGCGCGCCGCGCGCGCCGGACCATCCGGCCGCATAGGCATCCATGGGGCGTAGACCGTCCGCCGCGCGTACCGGCAGCGGGCCGGTGGGGCTTTGCTCGACCAGCGCCTGTTCCGGCAGATGGGCGACACGCTTATCCTGTCCGGATTGATGCGTGTTCTGCACCACGACCACATTACCCTCCGCCATACCGGTGGCGGCACCTGGCATACCGGGCGGCATGTCCGGCGTGACCTTGATGATGGCAGGCCCCGGCTGACCACTTGCCCCGCGCAGCGCACTGCCGGGCGGCGGTGTATTGCCGGTTACGGGCTTCGCTTCAGTCTTGTTTGCGACTGGCACTTCGACTTGCGTCGGGTCCACGGCGGCAGTTTCGGTTTTGCGAAAAGCTGCCTGATTGCTCTGCCAGATGGCGAACACCGCGCCCCCGGCAAGGCAAAGCCCGCCTAAAATGACAAGGCCTGTCACGAACGAACGAAAAGCGCGGGAGCGTGAGCCCCCGCGCTTTTGCGGTTTCTTATCCAGTCCTAACGGGCTGTTCAGATCCAGCATGGAGCGATCAGTTCAACACACCCTTCTTCGGATCCGGCGGGAATGCGGCATTGGCCACCTCACCACGCAGGAGCTTGAAGGCTTCGTTGAGCTGGATGTCGTCCTTCGGATCAGCCGGGACATAAGCCGACGAACCGGAGCCATTGTCATCCTCGGCATTGCCCTTGATGTGGC
This sequence comes from Ochrobactrum sp. WV_118_8, assembly GCF_039631535.1. Taxonomy (NCBI): domain Bacteria; kingdom Pseudomonadati; phylum Pseudomonadota; class Alphaproteobacteria; order Hyphomicrobiales; family Brucellaceae; genus Ochrobactrum; species Ochrobactrum sp. WV_118_8. The sequence goes on from NZ_JBDIUZ010000001.1 coordinate 2,896,552, forward strand.
CCTTGAGTTCGGATTCGCCGCGAACGACGTCCTCACCCTTCAGTTCCGGCGGCAAAGGCTGGTCAACCTTGATGTCAGGCGTGATGCCCTTGCCCTGAATCGACTTGCCCGACGGCGTATAATAAAGCGCCGTCGTCAGACGCAGCGAGCCGTTTTCACCAAGCGGAATGATCGTCTGCACCGAACCCTTGCCAAAGGACTGCGTGCCGAGCACCGTGGCGCGGCGATGATCCTGCAATGCACCGGCAACGATTTCCGACGCGCTGGCCGAACCGCCGTTGATGAGAACGATGACCGGCTTGCCGTCAGTCAGGTCGCCCTTGCGTGCATCGAAGCGGGTCACATCCTGCGGATCGCGACCACGGGTCGAGACGACTTCACCCTTGTCGAGGAAGGCGTCGGAAACAGCCACAGCCTGATCGAGCAGACCACCCGGATTGAGGCGAAGATCCAGCACAAAGCCCTTGAGCTTTTCGGCCGGAATCTTGTCCTGAATATCCTTGATCGCCTTCTTGAGGTCTTCGGATGTCTGTTCGGTGAACGAGATGACGCGCAGATAGCCGATATCGTTCTCGACGCGATAGCGAACGGCTTTCACCTTGATGACAGCGCGTGCGATCTTCAGCGTGATCGGCTTGTCGACGCCCTGGCGCTGGATCGTCAGCTCGATAGACGAACCGATTTCACCGCGCATCTTGTCGACCGCATCGGTCAACGAAAGACCGCGAACTTCCTGCCCGTCAATCTTGGTGATGAGATCGCCTGCCAGCACACCGGCCTTGGAAGCGGGCGTATCGTCAATCGGCGCGATGACCTTCACGAGATCGTTGTCCATCGTCACTTCGATGCCAAGACCGCCAAACTCACCCTTGGTCTGCACGCGCATGTCCTGCGCGGCTTCCGGGTTGAGATAGGAGGAATGGGGATCGAGCGAGGTCAACATGCCGTTGATCGCGCTTTCGGTCAGCTTCTTGTCGTCCGGCGGCGTCACATATTGCGCGCGCACCCGTTCGAAAATATCACCAAAAAGGGCCAGTTCCTTGTAGACATCGCTATCTTTCCCTGCCGCAAAAGCAGTGGAAGCCGGCGCGCCCTGGACCATCACCATGGCTGACGCCCCCAGAAGGGCCCCGGCGAACAGCAGCGATAGTTTACGTATCATTTTCACGTCCTTCCAGAAAGCCGTTCGGTCCACCAAGGGGCGGGATCGACGGGTTTTCCATCCTTTCGAAATTCAATGTAAAGCAATGGCGCACCATTGCCCACCTCTATCGGTGCAACACTTGCCAGAAGTTTTTCTCCCATCGCGCCGACCGGCTCTCCCGCAAGTACAAACTGGCCTTGCGATACGTCGATTCGACCCATGCCAGCCATGACGACATGATATCCATTGCCCGCGTCGAGTATCAAGAGCTGCCCGTAAGAACGGAATGTGCCTGCGTAAAGTATCACGCCATCGGAAGGTGACGTAATCGTGGCAGAAGGCAAGGTTTCAACGACCTGCCCCATCATGCTGCCGCCGACACCGTCCTTCTCGCCGAAGCGGCGCATCGTCTTGCCAGCTGCAGGCAAAGCGAGCTTGCCTTGTAGCGAAGCAAAATCAATCTGGGCTCGCAGATGATTGTCGTTCGGCGTTGCTTCTCCGGCTTTTTCCCTTGCTGCGGCAAGGCGATCCGCCTCGGCCTTGCGAGCGGATTCGGCTGCATCGCGCACGCCCGCCATCTGCTTATCGAGCCCGTCGATAAGGTCTTTCAGGCTGCCTGCCTTGGCCGCCAATTCTTCCGAACGCTGGCGCTGCGCATCGATTTCCTGTTCCGATTGCGACTGCAATTTCTTCTTCTCCTCAAGAAGAAGTGATTGCCGTTTCTGCTCTTCGGCCTGAACCGTGCGCGTCGCCTTCAGCTTTTCCTGCTCTTGCCGGATGGAGGCAGTGACCCGCTGCATATCCTTCAGGTCGCCCGTCAGTTCTTCCACCTGCTCACGCATTTCAGGCACGACAGCGCCAAGAAGCACGGCGCTGCGCACTGAAGCCAGAGCATCGTCGGGCCGCACCAGAATGGCAGGCGGCGGATTCAGCCCCATGCGCTGCAATGCGGCCAGCACCTCCGCCAGAACGCCGCGCCGTGCGCGCAGCGACGAGCGAATGCCATCTTCCTGCTCGTGCAGCGCGGTAAGCTTGTCGGCAATATCGGCAATATCCTGCTGCAGCTTCTTGTCGGTCTTGGCCGACTGGATCAGTGCTGCGGTAATGGTGGTCTGGTCCTTCTTGAGCCCGGCCACCTCGTCTTCAAGCTGTTTCAGCTTGTCGCCGGTGACGGTGAGTTCGCTGCTGAGCTTTTCATATTCGCTCGCCGCCTGATCACGCTGCTGCTGCAAGGCTTCCTGCGCAAGAACCGACGGCGCGCAGGCGAACACGCCAGCCAAAACGAGGCCAGCCTGCGTGAAAGCAAGCAATCGTGGTCTTTTGAAAAGGCGTTCAGGACTCATGCGTGTTCTATCAGGACGAAACAAGGCCAAATTCAGAGCCGAAACTAGACTGAACCCGTTAACGAACCATCAACCATAAATACCGCCGATAGCGGATCGCTGGTTAAACCGGCCTTCGCACGATAAACCGGTCGTCATGAATGCAAAAGCACTGAAAACGATGACGGAGGATTGGCGCGAAGGGCGCGGCTATGTCCATACCTATATTTGCGAGCATATCGTAGCGGCAAAGCGTTCCGACCGCGCCTTCATCGTTGAAACTCTTGCTAAGGCCGGTCTGGAGATCACCCGGCAAGCAGCAGATGGCCTTACCGTTCTCATTCCCGAAAGCGGTAAGAGTTTCACACTGAGGGGCGCAGTCTACAACCAGCCCCCATATCAGGACCTGTGATAAGGGTGGCCTGCCAGAATGGTAGCGGCGCGATAAAGCTGCTCGGCAATCAGGATGCGGGCGATCTGGTGCGGCCACGTCAATTCGCCCAGCGCCAGAACGAGGTCGGCGCGTGTTCGCAATGCCGGATCGTGGCCGTCCGGCCCGCCAATGGCGACGATGAGCTGGCGCTTGCCGTCGTCCCGCATCCGCCCGATGCGATCCGCAAAAGCTTCAGATCCGAGCGCCTTGCCGCGCTCGTCGAGAAGGATCAAGGCAGCTCCATTATCGAGAGCTTCATGAATGCGCTGGGCTTCTTCGGCCTTGCGCAACTCTGCCGTCTGGCCCCGGCTTTCGGGAATTTCGCTCACACCGGCGAACTCAAGCCCCAATGGCGGTCCAGCTTTCGAAAATCGGTCGAAATAACGCTCGACCAGCTCCCGTTCGGGGCCGGCTTTCATCCGGCCCACGGCAAAAACACTCACACGCATGACGCTCTCAATTCATCGAACTAAAGCGTTTCACGCTTTAATCTTCTTTTTTCGCGCATTATCCAACGCAAAACCGCTTCGCAGTTTTGGCTCGAAAATGCTCTAATGCACCAATCCCGGCGCACGTTCGGTGTCGAACGCGTCGAAACCCTCGTCGAGCCAGATCTTCTCGAGATTGTAGAAGTCACGGACTTCCGGTCGGAAGACATGGACGATGATGTCGCCGGTGTCGATGAGAACCCAGTCGCCACTCTCGAGACCTTCGACCCGTATATCCTTGCAGCCTGCTTCACGCAGAGCCTGCAGGAGATGGTCGGCAACCGCCGTCACATGACGATGCGAACGGCCCGACGCGACGATCATGTAATCGCCGATCGTTGATCTTCCGCGAATGTCGATGGGGATGATGGATTCTGCCTTGGAGTTTTCGAGACTGGCCAAGGCCGCGTCGAAGGTCTGGGACACGAGATTGGACTCGTCCATCCTGACCGTTGAAGGCGCGTGATGAGCCTTCTTCTCAATTGCTGTTCTCAGTGTATTCCCTTTCTCAGCAGAACAACGCCGTGTGGCAGTTATAAGCACCACACTCCCTAAAATAGGCAGAGTCCCTGTTTTGTTTCAAGACTATCGGCTTTTCCAAACCGTTCACTTTTTCAGTTTATTCGCCCGTTTTGCATATATCTTGTCGAAATCGTCATGAAAGCATCAAGATCATGTACGGGATTTGCGGATCGCGCTGGATGAGAGCGACGAACGCGGTCCATGGATGAAGGTCCAGGCCGGAGGTGTGCGACGCGCCAGCATCGGCGCATATTGTTCATCGACGCGACTGTCGGAGAATGTCTGCGCCATGCGTGACGACAGATAGGCCAGCGTCGAACCCGGCCGGTCGATAACCGCAATCGGAAAATTCTGCGCGATCTCGCGCCAGCGCTGCCAGCGATGGAAGGAGGCAAGATTGTCCGCCCCCATCACCCAGACGAAATGGACGCCGGGATTGGCATCGCGGATAAGCGCCAGCGTATCCGCCGTATAACGCACGTTGAAGGCTGCCTCGAGCGCCGTCACCTTGATGCGCGGATCGGATGCGATTTCCTCGCTCAGTTTCAATCGGTCGGCAAGCGGCGCCAGTTCGCGACTGTCTTTCAGCGGATTGCCGGGCGTCACCATCCACCAGAGCTGGTCGAGCTTGAGCCGCCGGATTGCGATTTCCGCCACCAGCGCGTGCCCGCCATGCGGCGGGTTGAACGAGCCGCCAAACAGCCCGACCGCCATGCCCTTCTCGACATAAGGCATGCGCAGATAATGCGCATCGACACCAGGATATTGTTCCCTCAATGCGGAAAGCCCGAAGCCGAATTTCATTCGAACCTAACCACGAATCTGACCGTCACCGCGAACGCGATATTTGAACGAGGTCAGCTGCTCCACACCGACCGGTCCACGCGCATGCATCTTGCCGGTGGCAATGCCGATTTCCGCGCCCATGCCGAACTCGCCGCCATCGGCAAATTGCGTCGAGGCATTGTGCAGGAGAATGGCCGAGTCGATCTCGTTGAAGAAGCGCGCAACCGCTGCCGCATCCTCAGCCACGACGGCTTCCGTATGGTGCGAGGAATAGCGGTTGATGTGCTCAATCGCGCCCGAAATACCGTCAACCAGCGCAACGGAAATGATCGCGTCGAGATATTCGGTCGACCAGTCCTCTTCGGTTGCAGGCTTTGCTGCCGGATAGAGCGCCAGCACGTCCGCACTCCCGCGAATTTCACAACCCTTGGCAGCCAAGTCTTCAAGGATCGGCACCAGATGCATCGCAGCTGCGGCACGATCGACCAGAAGCGTTTCCGCCGCGCCGCAAATGCCGGTGCGCCGCATCTTGGCATCGACCGCAATCTTGCGGGCCATGTCGAGATCGGCGGACTTGTCGATATAAAGATGGCAAATGCCTTCCAGATGCGCGAAGACCGGCACCCGCGCTTCCGACTGAACGCGCGCAACAAGGCTTTTTCCACCACGCGGCACGATCACATCAATCGCACCGTCCAGACCTTTCAGCATTTCACCAACAGCGGCACGGTCGGTCACTGGCACGATCTGGATCGCATCGGCTGGCAGGTTGGCTGCTTCGAGCCCTTTGACCAGCGCCTTATGAATGGCAGCCGATGAATGCGCCGAATCCGAGCCGCCGCGCAGAATGACGGCATTGCCTGCCTTCAGGCACAGCGCACCGGCATCGGCGGTTACATTGGGGCGGCTTTCATAAATGACGCCGATCACACCGAGCGGCGTGCGCACGCGCTCGATATGGAGCCCGTTCGGACGGTCCCATTCGGCAATCACTTCGCCCACCGGATCAGGCAGGGCTGCGATAGCACGGATACCGTCGGCAATCGCACTGATCCGGCTGTCATCGAGCGTCAGCCGGTCAACGAAAGAGGCTGCCATGCCGCTCTTTTCCGCATTGGCCAGATCAAGCTTGTTGGCTCCAAGAATATCGCCACGCGCTTCAAGCATCGCATCGGCGGCAGCAATCAGCGCCCTGTTCTTCTGTTCAGTGGTGGCGATGGAAAGAGGGGCTGCGGCAGCGCGCGCCTTGCGGCCCACTTCCGCCATGACTGCAGCAATATCGTTTACCGTTTCTGCCTTGGTCAGCATCCCATCTCCCCTATGCGACTTCTGCATTGCTGGCAGCACGCACAACCAGATCGTTGCGGTGGATCATCGCCGCGCGAGCATCATAGCCAAGAATTTCACTGATCTCATCGCTTTTATGGCCTGCGATCTTGCGCGCATCCTCGGCATCATAAGCGATCAGTCCGCGCGCGATTTCGCGTCCGTCCTCGTTGATCACCGCAACCGTATCGCCGCGCTCGAACTGGCCGTCGATTTCCCTGACGCCTGCGGGCAAAAGCGACTTGCCGGATTTCAGTGCCCTGGCTGCACCGGCATCCACCGTCAAACGGCCAGCCGGTTCAAGATTGCCGGAAATCCAGGTTTTCCAGGCATTGACCGGCGCACGCGCCGGTTCAAACAGTGTCGCGCGTTCACCGCGATCGATTGCCGAAAGCGGGCCGAAACGCGTGCCCGATGTGATGATCATCGCGGTCCCTGCCGCATTGGCGATCTTGCCCGCGTCGAGCTTCGTCTTCATGCCGCCGCGCGACAGTTCCGACGCCGCCGCTCCCGCCATGGCCTCGATCTGCGGGGTGATGGTTTCGACCAGCGGCAGAAACTCGGCGTCCGGGTTCTTGTGGGGCGGGGCCGTATAAAGCCCGTCAATATCCGACAGCAGGACAAGCAGGTCCGCGCCCATCATGGTCGCCACACGTGCGGCCAGACGATCATTGTCACCATAACGAATTTCGGTGGTTGCCACCGTATCGTTCTCGTTGATGACCGGCACGGCCTTCAGCTTCAACAGCGTCTCGATGGTCGCGCGCGCGTTGAGATAGCGGCGGCGCTCCTCGGTGTCGGACAGCGTGACGAGAATCTGGCCTGAACGGATGGAATGACCGCCAAGCACATCGGCATAGGCCTTGGCGAGCGCGATCTGGCCTGCGGCGGCTGCGGCCTGACTTTCCTCAAGTTTCAGCGCCTTCTTCGGCAGCCCCAGAACGGTGCGTCCAAGTGCAATAGCACCGGAAGAAACCACCAGCACCTCGACGCCTGCATGATGCAGAGCGGCAATGTCCTGCCCGAGGCTTTCCAGCCAATCCCGCTTGAGACCGGCTGCTCGATCCACCAGAAGGGCGGACCCGATTTTAACAACGATGCGGCGATAGTTTTTCAGTTGCTTCAGCATGCCTTCATTCCCCTCGCCGCATCCAAAGCGCATCCCGAAAAGTGTGAAACGGTTTTCGGACAAGATGCGCGCCCAAATAAAATCCGACGCTTATTCTTCGGCTTCCGCCGTACCGGCCTCTGCGGCGCGGCTCTGGTCGATGACGCTTGCGAGCTGGCGCAGAGCATCGTTCAGACCTTCATGGCTGACGGCTGAAAGCAGCAGCGGGTCGCGCCCACATGCCTTTTTCAGCGCCTTGACCTTGGCCTTGCGCGCTTCAGGATCGAGCGTATCAATCTGCGACAGCGCAACGATTTCCGGCTTGTCGGCAAGCCCGTGTTCATAGGCCTCAAGCTCACCACGAATGACCTGATAGGCCTTGGCGACATCTTCTTCCTGCGCCGAAACCAGATGCAGCAGAACGCGCGTGCGCTCGACATGGCCGAGGAAACGGTCGCCAAGACCGACGCCTTCACTCGCACCTTCGATCAAGCCCGGAATATCGGCGATGACGAATTCGCGGCCATCCACGCGGGCGACGCCCAGATTGGGATGCAGCGTGGTGAATGGATAATCGGCAATCTTCGGCTTGGCAGCTGTCACACTTGCAAGGAAGGTGGATTTTCCGGCATTGGGCAGACCGACCAGACCAGCATCGGCGATCAGTTTCAGGCGCAGCCAGATGGTGCGCTCGATGCCTTCCTGTCCGGGATTGGCGCGGCGCGGCGCGCGATTGGTCGAGGTCGTGAAATGCAGATTGCCGAAGCCACCATTGCCGCCCTTGGCCAGCCGGTAGCGCTGGCCGATTTCGGTGATATCGCAGATCAGCGTTTCGTCGTCTTCCTCGAAAATCTGCGTGCCGACCGGCACCTTGAGAATAACGTCGTCGCCCTTGCCGCCGGTCATATTGCGGCCCATGCCATGCATGCCGGTCTTGGCCCGGAAATGCTGCTGATAGCGATAGTCGATCAGCGTGTTGAGGCCGTTTACAGCCTCCACCCAGACATCGCCGCCGCGTCCACCATCACCGCCATCGGGACCGCCGAATTCGAGAAATTTCTCGCGGCGGAACGAAACCGCCCCCGCACCGCCATTGCCGGAGCGGATGTAGATCTTTGCCTGATCGAGAAACTTCATCTGAACGTAACCTTCTTGGATGCCCACACTCTGGCGGGCTTTTGGGCGGCAGACGCCCTGAATATTGTTACATGCGGGCCTGTGCCCGCATGTGGTGTGTTGCAATTACAGCAAAAGCGGCCTCCTGCAAACAGTCGAGGAGGCCAGATTTCATCCGAGTTTGTCTTTCCAGACCGGATCGGTGAAATCGATATAGATCAATTCCTGATCCAGATATTGGCCCTGCACGTAAAGTGACTTGGGTTCGACACCGAAAGTCTTGAAACCAAGCGCATAATAGACGCGCTTGGCGGCTTCATTCGTGGCCACCACCTTGGCATCCAGAACGACGACCTGCTTTGCGGCATGGTCGATGACCTTGCTGACTAGGGCCTTGCCCAAGTCCAGCCCGCGCGCTTCGGGGGCCACATAGACACCCCAGAGCGTGCCGCGATGGCGCTCGGACTTGCGGTCGTGGCGGAAAAGGCCAGCCGTTCCCAGCAGGTTTTCACCGTCGAAGGCACCGAAAACCACATTACCGTCCACCTGCTCCAGACGACGTGCGAACACGCTGTCCGAATAGGCATTCTCTTCTTCGAAACTCGAACCGAAGGCCATTGGCGCACGCTGCAAAGCGCTTAATCTTATGGCTCGATAGCGATGCAGATCGCCCTTTTCGAGCGCACGCACCACGATCTTCTCGCGTGCGATTGCATGAGTATCCATCATGTCATTCCCCGTTATTATTGGTCCTGCGGCCTATAAGGTTTGGCACGCAGGACCTTTTGTTTACGACTGCCAGCTTCTCAGCCCGATCCAGGTGCGACGATCAAGGACATAGCGCTCGACCGGCACATTGCCTGCGGCAAGCGAATCCGCCATGCCCATGCTGCTGAACTGGAACCCGCACTTGTGGATCACCCGGCGGGAGCCGCCATTGCTGGCCCGGCACGAGACATGCAGCCGCTCGATGGCAGTTGCACGGAAAGCCAGATCGATCAGGGCGTGAGCGGCTTCAGTGGCAAAGCCGTGCCCCCAATAGGGCTCACCCAGCCAGTAGCCGATTTCCAGCCCTTCGCCATGTTTATGCGCATGAATGCCGCAGCAGCCCATAAAGATGCCGGTTTCCGCTTGCGTGATGGCGTAGATGCAATTGCCCATCTCGCCTTTTCGCACGCGCTCGACAAAATCGACCGCATTTTCACGCGTGTATGGATGCGGCATGCGGGCAAGCATACCGGAGACGCGGGCGTTATTGGCAAGATAGGAAATCGCATCCACGTCTTCGACATGCGGCGGGCGCAGGACCAGCCTTTCAGTGACGAGGACAGGACAGTCTAGTTCATAAGCCAGATCTGGGCTCAGATCATCTGCCAGACTGGTCGCCAAGCCGACAGCCTGGCCGGGCGACAGATCGGTGTAACTGTCTCTTCTTTCGCTACTGCTTGCGTCGTAACAATCTTCTTCCAGAACTTCGACAACCATTTTTCGTTCCTCCAGATGCAAAAAGGGAAGATGGTGGCCCCATCTTCCCTTCGATCTTTTGGCTAGGCTGCCATTTGCACCGGGTCCGATGGGACGCCGGTGCTTTAGAGAGTGCCCGGCTTACTCTGCTGCTTCCGCGATCGGGTCTACCGATACGTACGTGCGGCCGTTGGCTTTCGTACGGAAAGATACAGAACCGTTCGTGGTTGCAAAAATCGTGTGGTCCTTGCCGAGGCCAACATTGGCGCCCGGATGCCACTTCGTGCCGCGTTGGCGCACGATGATGTTGCCGGCGAGCACAGCTTCGCCGCCAAACTTCTTCACGCCAAGGCGTTTGGATTCTGAATCGCGACCGTTACGCGAGGAACCGCCAGCTTTTTTGTGTGCCATTGGTGTTCTCCTTTAATCTCTCTACTTACTCAGCCGACTCGGCCTTGGCTGCTGCCTTCTTAGGCGCTGCCTTCGGAGCCTTCTTCTCGGCGGCCTTCTTGGAAGGCTTTGCGCCGTCGGTGAGGATCTCCGAGATACGGATGGTCGTCAGTTCCTGACGATGACCGCGGGTGCGCTTCGAATTCTGACGACGACGCTTCTTGAACGCGATGACCTTGCGGGCACGGCCCTGTTCGACGACTTCGGCGGTGACAATAGCACCGGCGACGGTCGGGGCGCCAATGGTCGAGCCGACCATCAGAACTTCTGCGAATTCTACGATGTCACCGGCTTCGCCAGCAACTTTTTCGACCTTGATGAGGTCGTTTGCGGCAACGCGATACTGCTTGCCACCGGTCTTGATGACTGCGAACATTTGTTGTCCTTTCGGTTGTTCGGTCCGGCTCTCATTTCCACGACATTGGCGTCGAAGTGATGGGCCGTCTTTTTATCAGTCGGTTGATGAGCGGGCTTTTGGCCCCTGATCGCAGCCCGGAAAAGTCCGAAATCTGCAATCAAAACAATAGGCGCGGACTACCCCACGCCTAAGGTCTGGTGCTTATAGGTGTGAAGCGGCAGAAAAGTCAAGAATTTTCACAACGGAATGCAAATTAGGTCTTGTCTAATTGCCTCTGGCTCGTTAATGAGCCGCTACACACTTAGCATTCGCTTTAGATGCTTTTCAACGGCGCGATTTTTATAGATCGTTTTACCGTAGTGCACAATGCGGAGAGGTGGCTGAGTGGTCGAAAGTACCGCACTCGAAATGCGGCGTGGGGGTAACTCCACCGTGGGTTCGAATCCCACCCTCTCCGCCATATCACTTCAAGGTTGCGTGTCTTCCTGACAGGTATTCTCGGGCTTGCAGACCAGTCCAGCCTGCGCCAGCAGACCAGCCACGCCATCACGTGCGCCCAGCCCCTCGGGATCGCACAGATATTCCATGTGATCATTCAAATATCCGGCCATCGGCGCACGCCAGTCAGGCGAGGTTTCGATCATCTGTTCAGATGTATAAAGCAGATATTCGACATATGCCCCATAGGCCGTGAGCTGCGTCGTGCCTCTCAGCGCACAATAGTCGGCCTGGGCCAGCTCGGGCTTTTGGACCGTCAGATTCAGAAACTCGCGATATATTTCGCGCGCTGTCTGGTCGCGCTGAATGAGATCGGCCTGACCGACCTGATAGGGAATAATAACCAGCGCCGAGAGGGCGGCAAAGGCTGTAGCAATCCCGCCCAGAGCGGCTAACGGTTCAGTATTACGCCGCAACCAGTTCCACATGTTCAGACCTTGGGTTGCTCATGGGTGGCACAATGGATACCGCCGCCAACCTCACCCACCGGATCGATATTCAATGTAACAATCTCCCGACCGGGATACAGTTTGGCAAGAATAGCGGCAGCCCGTTCATCGGCTTTACGATCCCCGAACTCGGCAGCTATCACCGCGCCGTTACAAACGTAGTAATTGACATAGGAAGACACGAAATCGTGGCTTCTCGAGCGGATATTATAAGGCTCCGGCAGAATAACCATATCGAGTTTGCTACCCTCGGCATCAGTGGCTGCGGCCAGAATGTCGTGCGTTTCGAAGGCAGCAGCCGACCAGGGATCGTCGGGATCGATCTTATCTCCCATCTGGATTACCAGCTGTCCCGGCTTAACAAAACGGGCAAGCGCATCGATATGATAATCGGTGATATCGGCACCAATGATTCCGGGCGCCCAGATCATCTTGCGGGCGCCCATCGTATCCAGCAGCATCTTCTCGATTTCAGCTTTGCTGCCCCGATTGCGATTGCCATTGACGAAGGTGCTTTCATGAGCGATCAGCGTGCCATGGCCGTCGGTTTCAACACCGCCCGCTTCACCCACCAGCCCGGTGTCGAAAACCTGCAACCCCAGCCGTTCGGCTATCCGCGCGGCGATCTGACCGTCTGCCCCATGGGTCTGCTTGTTGCCCCAACCGTTGAAGTTGAACTGCGTGACGGCGAGACCACCCTTGCCATTCACGACAAAGGAGGGACCGGAATCGCGACACCACAAATCATCGGTCGGAATGTCCCATAATTCCACATTGCGCGACACCAGCTTGCGAACTGCGCGGTGGTGCTGTGCCGCCGCCAGCATCACCACCGGCTCGAATTCAGCAATGGTGTTGGCGATTTTCGCGATCGTTTTCTGAATGTCATCCAGAAAATCAGGATCGTCATAGACCGCCGGATTCACCGGCCATTGCATGAAAGTGCGTTCATGCGGCTCTGTTTCTTCCGGATACCAAAAACCGGCAGAACGAGCCGATTGACCTTCAGCCTGCCCTCTCTGTGACTGCGTAGACATAGCAACGGCAGCAGCGGCAGCACCCAACAAGGTTTGGCGGCGGGTCATCATCGTATCACCATGAAAATAAAAAGGAAAAAACGTATTTTAGATCATCTTTATATACGGTAGAGCGACCCGGACGTGCTGTCAACAAAGGCCCGCTTCTCCGCGACACGTAAACCATGCTAGAAGCGTATCATGACTGTGTTATCCGCCGTTACTCCCGTCTATCATCCCCCGCTGGAACCTTACCTCTCGATCCTTCATCGCGATGCGGGCTTTCTCGTGCTGGATAAGCCGAGCGGCCTCTTATCCGTACCGGGGCGTCACCCTGCATTGTCGGACAGTCTCGCAACACGCGTTCAGGAACAGTTTCCGCAAGCCCAGATGATCAACCGTCTCGACAAGGACACGTCGGGCCTTGTGCTGATGTCGCTCAACCGCAAGGCACATGCTGCCATCGCCTCGCAGTTTGAGGCGCGGACAACGCAAAAATCCTACGCTGCAGTGGTCTGGGGACTTGTTGAAGATGACGAAGGGCTGATCGACCTGCCTCTGGCCATAGACCCCGACAACAAACCGCGTCATCGTGTCGACCGTGAAAATGGCAAACCCGCACAAACCCGCTGGCGGGTTCTGGATCGGGGCGAGAACACAACGCGTCTGCGGCTTCATCCCCTCACAGGGCGCACGCACCAGCTGCGTGTACATATGAAAGCGCTCGGCCACGTGATCCTTGGCGACGAATTCTATGCGGAAGGTGAAGCGCTGGCTGCTGCAGATCGCCTTCTGCTGCACGCGGAAGAATTGTCTTTCCAGCATCCCGATGGTCGCTCCGTGACCTTTACCGCGCCCTGCCCCTTCTGAGAGCATCCATGTCGCAGAAAATCGATACATCGGAACTGGTCGTTGATTTCGTCGGAGGCGCTGTCGGCCACCGGTTTCGCTCCGGCGAAGGACGCGGACAGGCTCTCGCCAAGGCCGCCGGTCTGACGCGCGATGCCACGCCGGAAATCGTGGATGCGACAGCGGGGCTCGGACGCGACGCATTTCTGCTGGCATCGCTGGGTGCAAAGGTAACTTTGATCGAGCGTTCCGAAAAGATGCACGCTCTTCTCGCCGAAGGGCTGGCGCGCGCTGCTGCAGAAGGCGGTCGCTATGCCGAGACTGTCGCGCGCATGACACTTCTGCTGGGTGATTCCAGCTTGCTCCTACCGGATCTGAAGCCGCAGGTCGTGCTGGTTGACCCGATGCACCCTCCGCGCGGTAACAGTGCGCTCGTCAAAAAGGAAATGCGGCAAATCCGCGAGATCGTCGGCACAGATCCGGATGCCGAAAGACTGATGCAAGTGGCGCTGGAAGCCGCGCAGAACCGCGTGGTGCTGAAATGGCCCCTGCGTGCCGACCCAATGGTCGGATTGCGCAAACCTTCCCACCAGATACTCGGCAAAAGCACGCGCTATGACGTGTTCGTCAAAGCCAAGCTGAGTTGAACATCATGCAACAACTATGACTGGCCGCTCCCGCCTGTAGCGGGCCCGCGCGACATTTCGCCGGAATAGACACTGAGGCCATTACGCCCTTTCGCCTTGGCATCATACATGGCCGCATCCGCAGCCGCCAAGAGTTCCCCCGCCGCCCCGCCATGTCTCGGGAAACAGGCGACGCCGATACTGCAGGTGACTTCCAGACATGCCCCGTCCAGTTCGACCGACTCGCTGATCTTCCGCCTGATCTCGTCCAGCCGGGAGCAAAAATCACCGTCATCCGCCTGCAAAACCAGAATGAATTCATCGCCTCCCATGCGACCGGCTAGTTCACCGTCGCGCAGGAGCACCGAAATCCGTCCGGCAATCCGTTGCAGGAGCTTGTCTCCCGCTGCATGGCCGAGCGTATCGTTGACCGGTTTGAACTGATCCAGATCGAGAAAGCCAACAGCCACCCTCCGAGATCGGGAAGCTGCCTGTTGGAGAATCTCGTCGAGCCTTCGCTCCAGGAAGGCCCTGTTCGCCAGTCCCGTCAGCGTATCGTGTTCGGCCAGATAGCGGATGCGCTCATCGGCAATGCGCCTGTCTATGGCAATGCCGGTCAGCCTCGCTGCAGTAGTGAAAAACTCCCTGAGATCAAGGTCTTTCGAAGCGTCAACATCGGCCACCAAGCCTAGAAAACCGTGCCCCTCAGCGTCCGCAGACGGAATCTCGATGCAGAATATGGTTTGGCTGTCTGGAAGCAATGTCCTCAACACCACTTCGAGACTCGCGGCCGAAATCGATTCAAGCCCACCTCTCAAACCAGTCACCAGTTGAGGCAGCGAAGGCGCGGATATGACGACTTCGTCAGTCGTTTCCCCGGTAACCATGGCAACACAGCGAGCACCAGCTGTAATATCTTCCAGCAAATGTGCCAGCTGATCGACAAATTCCGGTATGGCAACCGCGCTTACCGTCATTTCCAGAATACGGGCCTGAACCTGCATGAAGCGTTCAGCCCTTTTCTTGATGGAAATGTCACGAGACACACCCACGACGCCGATAATATTGCCGCTTCTATCGCGCAAAGGCACGCGCGAGATCATGAGCCAGCGATCAGCTCCGCCGCGCATGGCGCGTTCTTCATAACCGAGATCCGGTTGGCCGCTTTCCATGACCTGCTTTTCGATTTCGGAAATGCGAGCAGTGATCGCAGCTTCACCATGAATTTCGAAGTCGGTCAGTCCGACCAGATCTCTGATGTCCGATAGTCCGTTGTTGCGAACCACAGCATCATTGGCAAACAGGAACCGACCCTGCAGGTCCTTGGCATAGATGAAATCTGGCACGTGATTGATCATTGCGACGAGCCAATTGAGCTGCTCTTCGCCTGCACAGGCGTGATCGCCCGGGTTCAGTTGTGATGGCTGACACCCCGCGTGAGCAGGATGTAGATCACCCTCATTCTTATCGGCATCTTGCAATGCCTTATTTGCCAGACCTTTCATGGATAGAGCCCCTCCATGCTTTCATGACCATATTAGCAATCTTTTGATTAGTGGGAATGGCATAAAACGGTCGTACCATCGCTTTGCGTCACATCCGATACTCTTTTCCGTGACTTTACGTGTGGTGTGCAAACTGCCAACATCACTCCGGAGTACAACCATTTAGGTTTCCGGTAACGGGGACGAACATCCAGTTTCATTTAGGCAATTCTTTCACAACAAAACATTCCGATGACGAGGTCTCATGAAACAAAGCATCGACCTGACAACCGCCCCGATCAATCAGGCTTTGCTGCTTTTTGCGTTGCCGACACTTGGCTCTTCCATATTGCAATCAGCCAACGGTTCGATCGATACGATCTGGATCGGCCAGTTGCTGGGCGAGAATGCACTTGCAGCGACGACAAACGGCAACCTGGTCATGTTTCTGCTAACTGCCTTTGTCTTCGGTTTCGGCATGGCATCGACGATCCTGATCGGACAGGCATTCGGGCGGCGTGATGTCGAGACAGCGCGCGCAATAGCGGGCACCACTGTTGGTACTTTCGTGCCGCTTAGCATTGTCGTCGCCATCATCGGCTGGCTACTCGCCCCAAGGGTGTTGGATCTGCTCGGAACGCCTGAAGCAATTGAACCGCTGGCGCGCGCGTTTCTGCAAGTTACGTTCCTCGCCATGCCGGCGATTCTGATGCAGACGACATTGATGATGGCATTGCGCGGCAGCGGCGACGCCATGACCCCGCTCATATTCATGGGAATGGCCGTTCTTTTGGATATAGCGCTCAATCCCCTTTTCATTCTGGGCTGGGGGCCGTTGCCCGCACTCGGTATCGCAGGATCTGCCTTGGCGACGGCTGCCGCCAATTACATAAGCCTCGCAGCGATGCTTTATTATATCTACTACCGTGATCTGCCTTTGCGCCTGCGCGGCGAGGAATTATGGCTTCTAGTTCCGGACCGGGAATTACTGCGGCTGATCTTCACCAAAGGACTGCCAATGGGCGTCCAGATGATTGTGGTTTCCAGTTCGATGCTGACCATGATGCGGCTGGTCAATCAGGAGGGGGTCGATACGACGGCCGCCTTCGGCGCTACGCAGCAGCTCTGGACTTATGTGCAGATGCCGGCAATGGCGCTTGGCGCCGCTGTCAGCGCCATGGCTGCCCAGAATATCGGTGCGGGAAAATGGGATCGCGTGAGTTCGATAACGCGTATAGGGGCGATTTATGCAGTTCTGATGACGGGAGCCCTGGTTGTGCTGCTGCTTCTCGCGGATCGACAGGCCATGCAGATATTTCTCGGCGCGGACAGTCCGGCAATCACGATCGGCCAGCACATCGGGCAGATCGCGACCTGGGGTTTCATCGCCTTCGGCGTATCGATGGTTCTTTTCGGAACTGTAAGAGCAAACGGCCAGGTTATCTGGCCGCTCATCATTCTCTTCGTATCCATGTACCCGGTGCGTCTCGGTGTCGCCATTGGTCTGCGTGAACAGTTTGGTTCCGATGCGCTCTGGCTGAGTTTTCCAGCTGCAATGGTATCAACCCTGCTGATGGCGACGGTCCTTTATTTTCACGGCGGATGGAAAAAGAACTCATCGATGCATATCGACGCCCACGAACTTCAAGGGGAAGCGGCTTGTGTATCGCAATCGACAGAAGCCGCCCCATCGAGCAATGCACTTGCTCCCAATGCTCCGCTTGTGGCGGAAGTGAAGGCTGGGACGTAGAACGCTTTTGCAGCCGTCGAAACTGCTGCTCTACAAGCTTACGGAAAATCTCCCATCACACAACACGATAAATGCGAAAGGCTTCAGCTGATCAACTGCATTGTTACAATCGGGTTGTCCGCTCTATAAGTATATCTTATCCTCTTCTCAAATTCATCGGCCCCAATGGCATTACCATCTATAGCAACGATATGGTCTTTAAGTGCGGCAAAATATATCGGATTCATACCACTGATATAGATTAATCCACCGTCATATTTGTCCGAGATGAAATTGAATAAACCTGGTTTTGGACGGGAACTGTCGTCCCCGGTGAAATCAATCGGGCATTTGCTGTGTGGGCTTTCCGCTTCAATCTGTACAGCCGCGCGGTCGTGGACATTGATCGTCAAAGCACCGGGCACAAATCGTTGAGCCCTCAAATCAAACTGACCACCGTTAGTGACCTTGCCCCCAAGTTTTATCCAGTTTTGAGTTCGCTCCAGCGGTTTTGGGTTGCTGTATTTGGGGCGGTAGCGACGGGTTGCGGTGCGGAGCCATTTCGGCTGCGCAGCACCGCATCACGTCGCGGGTTGATGGTCTGAGCGAACTCGGCAGGTGTCAGCCAGCCGAGGCCAGAATGTGGACGGTGATCGTTGTAATCGCCGCGCCAGTTTGAAAGCGCTGATCGAGCATGGGTCAGTGACGAGAAGAGGGTTTCATTCAAGAACTCGTCTCGCAGCCGTCCATTGAAGCTTTCGATGAAAGCGTTCTGAATGGGTTTGCCAGGCGCAATGTAGTGCCAATCCACCTTAGTCTTGTCCGTCCATTGCAGGATCGCGTTGCTGGTGAACTCGCTGCCGTTGTCACTGACGATCATTTTCGGTTTGCCGCGCTCCTCGATGATCCGGTCAAGCTCGCGGGCAACGCGCAGACCGGAAAGCGATGTATCGGCGACGAGTGCCAGGCATTCCCTGGTGCAATCGTCGACGACCGTCAGAATCCGGAACCTGCGTCCATCGGTGAGTTGATCCGACACGAAGTCCAGTGACCAACGATCATTGGCCGTCATCGGAACCAGCATCGGTGCTCGTGTGCCGATCGCTCGCTTGCGACCGCCGCGCTTGCGCACCATCAGCTTTTCCTCCCGATAGAGCCGGAAGAGCCTCTTGTGGTTCACAAGGTGCCCCTCGCGTCTGAGTAGGACATGAATGCGTCGGTAGCCAAAGCGGCGGCGTTCATGCGCCAACGCCTTCATTCGCTCGCGAAGGTCATGGTCGTCGATGCGGCTGCTTTCGTAACGAACTGTCATCCGGCAAACACCGATAGCTTTACACGCCCGCCGTTCGCTCATCCGATGTTGGTTCATCAGATGCGCGATAGCGTTCCGCTGGGCTGCGGGCGTCACCACTTCTTTCCCAAAAGGTCTTTCAACGCGGCGTTGTCGAGCATCGCATCCGCCAGAAGCCGCTTCAGTTTCGTGTTCTCGTCCTCCAGCGTCTTCAGTCGCTTGGCCTCAGACACGTCCATCCCGCCGAACTTGGCCTTCCATTTATAGATGCTCGCATCGCTGACACCGTGTTTGCGGCAAAGCTCCGAGACAGGCGTGCCCGCCTCGTGCTCCTTCAGGATGCCAATGATCTGTTCGTCTGTGAAACGGTTGCGCTTCATTCTCTGGTCCTCTCAATGGGCCAGAGCTTACTTCAAAATGGATTATTTCAACGGGGCAAGGTCACGCTGGATCGTTTCTTTTTGCTGCCCACCCTTGGGGTTATGAGCGCGCTGCGGTGCGTGCGTATAGAACTCGCTTCCGTGCATCGATATTAGGTCGAACGGTCTTCTGGGAGAAGCCGGAGCCAGTTCGCAAAGATACGAACATCGGTTATGCTTGAGAGATTTCGTGTATTTTTGTGGGAATTTGGTTGCGGGGGCAGGATTTGAACCTGCGGCCTTCAGGTTATGAGCCTGACGAGCTACCGGGCTGCTCCACCCCGCGCTATGGGTGTTTTGTATGTATTTGAGAAGATGATTTGATTTGTGTTCTTGGCAGACCTGGCAGCGACCTACTCTCCCGTGTCTTAAGACAAAGTACCATTGGCGCTGGAGCGTTTCACGGCCGAGTTCGGAATGGGATCGGGTGCAGCCGCTCCGCCATAACCACCAGGTCGGCGAAGAACACAAATATGAGAAGCTGGTTGTCTTTCGTGCAGATAATTCAGCGATAAACGCTGATAAACAATAAGCACACGACTGTGTGCCGGCCGGAGGCCGCGCCCGCGCAGCCGTTTGGCGGAGCCAAACTGGCGTGAGCGCTATAAATTCATCGAAGTTTGTTCGATGGATATTGTAAATGGGAGTGATCAAGTCGATCGAGCTATTAGTACCGGTAAGCTACATGCGTTGCCGCACTTCCACACCCGGCCTATCAACGTGGTAGTCTTCCACGGCTCTGATAGGGAATACTCGTTTTTAGGTGGGTTTCCCGCTTAGATGCCTTCAGCGGTTATCCCGTCCGTATATAGCTACCCTGCTATGCCGTTGGCACGACAACAGGTCCACCAGAGATACGTCCATCCCGGTCCTCTCGTACTAGGGACAGATCCTATCAATATTCCTACACCCACGGCAGATAGGGACCGAACTGTCTCACGACGTTCTGAACCCAACTCACGTACCGCTTTAAATGGCGAACAGCCATACCCTTGGGACCTGCTCCAGCCCCAGGATGCGATGAGTCGACATCGAGGTGCCAAACAACCCCGTCGATATGGACTCTTGGGGGTCATCAGCCTGTTATCCCCGGCGTACCTTTTATCCGTTGAGCGATGGCCCTTCCACGCGGGACCACCGGATCACTATGACCGACTTTCGTCTCTGCTCGACTTGTCAGTCTTGCAGTCAGGCAGGCTTATGCCATTGCACTCGACGAACGATTTCCGACCGTTCTGAGCCTACCATCGCGCGCCTCCGTTACTCTTTAGGAGGCGACCGCCCCAGTCAAACTACCCACCATACACGGTCCTGGACCCGGATAACGGGCCGCAGTTAGACATCCATATAGGCAAGGGTGGTATTTCAAGGATGACTCCACAATGGCTGGCGCCACTGCTTCAAAGTCTACCACCTATCCTACACATGCCGACACGAATGCCAGTGTAAAGCTATAGTAAAGGTGCACGGGGTCTTTCCGTCTAACCGCAGGAACCCCGCATCTTCACGGGGAATTCAATTTCACTGAGTCTGCGTTGGAGACAGCGGGGAAGTCGTTACGCCATTCGTGCAGGTCGGAACTTACCCGACAAGGAATTTCGCTACCTTAGGACCGTTATAGTTACGGCCGCCGTTTACTGGGGCTTCAATTCAATGCTTGCACATCTCCTCTTAACCTTCCAGCACCGGGCAGGCGTCAGACCCTATACGTCGTCTTGCGACTTCGCAGAGCCCTGTGTTTTTGGTAAACAGTCGCTACCCCCTGGTCTGTGCCACCCCCACCTAGTTGCCTAAATGGAGGTCACGCTTCTTCCGAAGTTACGCGTGCATTTTGCCGAGTTCCTTCAACGCAGTTCTCTCAAGCGCCTTGGTATTCTCTACCAGTCCACCAGTGTCGGTTTAGGGTACGGTCTATATGCAGGAGCTATTTCCTGGAACCGCTTCGCTGCAAGATCAATCCAATAAGACCTTACAACACACGCGATCCGTCACTACCTGCAGGCCCACGAATATTAACGTGGTTCCCATCGACTACGCCTTTCGGCCTCGCCTTAGGGGCCGGCTAACCCTG
>NZ_JBDIUZ010000001.1:2922500-2935917 GCF_039631535.1 Ochrobactrum sp. WV_118_8
AATTTGTCCGCATGGCTCTCGCCGTCGATCACCCGACCAGCCGCAAATATCCTGCTTTCAACGCCCTGACCGTGTTTTCGGAAGGACCAGCGGCACCGCAGCCTGCCGATGCCGGTCAGATTTACGGCGCCAAGGTCGAAAGCGAAGTCAGTCTGCGTGTTGTCGATTTTCCGATGAACAGTACGACATTCGATGCATCCAGCGACCTGACAGTGGATGAGGTCGAGAAGGTTGTGCGGGATACCGGTGGTCTTCTGACCGACGGCGACGTGCAGGTTGCATCGCTCCACTATGTCGATCCCGCTCGTTTCGGCGGCACGGACTCGCCTTTCGCACTTGGCCCAGCGCTTGGCGTGAAGATTACACAGGAGAATGTCAGTGTCGCACAGCGCGGCGATGACGAGACGGTTGGCGAAGGCTTTTCGGAAGAACTGATTCCTTTCCGCCAGACAGCCGATATCAAGCAGGCGCTTGAGGACGCCGGTTATACCGGCGACGATGCCGAAAACATGGCCGACTCACTTGCCAAGCTGATGAACTCGCCGCGTCTCAAGGAGGGCAGCGTTTTGCGTGTCGGCACCGAGACGCAGGATGGCACGGACCGTATCGTGCGCGCCAGCATCTATAATCGCACCACGCATCTGGTGACAGTCGCCCTCAACGACCGGGGACAATATATTCCGTCCGACGAACCGGAACAGACCCCACTCCTGCAGACGGCTTTCGATGGCAATGCCCTGCCTACGGCCATTCGGGGTAATCTACCCAGTGTCTATGACGGGATCAGCCGGGCCGCGCTCGCCTATGGCATGTCGGAGACGATGCGCGAACAGCTCGTCAAGATGCTCGCAAGCGATGTTGACCTGCAGTCACGGCTTGCACCGAGTGACCAGATCGACGCATTCTTCTCGCTGCCGGACGATCCCGACAAACCGGAAGCCGATTCGCAGCTTCTTTATGTTTCGGCCAATTTCGGTGGCACGACCCGCAAATTCTATCGCTATCAGGCTCCGGACGGTAGCGTCG
The DNA here is from genome assembly GCF_039631535.1 of Ochrobactrum sp. WV_118_8. Taxonomy (NCBI): domain Bacteria; kingdom Pseudomonadati; phylum Pseudomonadota; class Alphaproteobacteria; order Hyphomicrobiales; family Brucellaceae; genus Ochrobactrum; species Ochrobactrum sp. WV_118_8. The sequence continues at coordinate 2,923,527 of NZ_JBDIUZ010000001.1, forward strand.
ACTACTTCAACGGCGACGGCAAGAGCGCGAAACAGTTCCTGCTCCGCAATCCGGTTCCCAATGGTGTCTTCCGCTCACCGTTCGGCATGCGCCGCCACCCGATCCTTGGTTACAGCCGCATGCATACCGGCGTGGACTGGGCCGCACCGCGCGGCACGCCGATCATCGCCTCCGGTAATGGCGTGGTGGAAAAGGCAGGCTGGACCAATGGCTATGGCAACCAGACCCTGATTCGTCATGCCAATGGTTATGTGAGCAGCTATAGCCACCAGAACGCCATCGCCCGCGGCGTTACCGCCGGTGCGCGTGTGCGGCAGGGACAAGTGATCGGTTATGTGGGGTCGACGGGTCTTTCGACCGGTCCTCACCTTCACTACGAAATGATCGTGAACGGCACCAAGGTCGATCCGCTGCGCATTCGTCTGCCGGATAACAAGGCGCTTTCGGGCAAGGAGCTCGAAGCCTTCAAGCAGGAACGGGATCGCATCGACACTTTGTTGAACAGCGATGACAACGGCACCAAGCTTGCCTCGAACGGATCGACGAAGAGCTGATAAAGAGAAAGGCCGGAGATACGCCCCGGCCTTTCTCTTTGAATTCACTGGAATGCTTACTCGGTAAACTCGACCGTTACGCCAGCTTTCACCAGCTTTGCCAGCTCTTCCGCATCCCAATTGGTCAATCGCACACAGCCATGGCTTGACGTCTTGCCGATTCTCGATGGCTCGGGCGTACCGTGAATGCCGTAGGTCGGCTTGGAAAGCGCGATCCAGACTGTTCCCACCGGCCCGTTTGGCCCAGGCGGAATGGTCAGCACCTTATCATTATTGCCCTGCTTGAAGTTGATCTTCGGATTGTAGGTGTAGTTCGGGTTGATCGCGATACGCTCGACCTGAACAACGCCGGAAGGTGACGGATTGTCCGACGAGCCAATGGTCGAGGGATAGGCAACGACCAGCTTGCCCGATTCATCGTAACCGCGAACCTGCTTGCGTCCTTTGTCGGCGATGATACGGGCCACCTTGGTCCGGACAGGCTTGCCGAGGTTCGGAATCTTTACGATCGAGCCCGGCTGGTTGAAGTTCACCCCAGGATTGATCTCTTTCAGATAGGCTTCGTCTATATGAAACTTTTCACCGAGCATTTCGGTGACCGAGGTATACGCCATCGCCGGAAGCTGCGCCTTGTGGGCGTAATCTTCCGGGATGGAAGCAACGTATTGCCGTCCCACGTCTTCGTTGGTGATGGTGTATTCGGTGAAGGCTGGGCCACCTGTGGCTTCAAGTTCCGCATTGACCGCCGCTTCGTCTGTCGGATTGATCGACTTTCCGGTCAGCTCGCCATAGGCGGCAGCCGCCTTGTCGACATTGCTGCCCGAACGACCGTCGATGACGCCGGGCGATGCACCGGCGCGGTCGAGCAGAATCTGATAGGCTGCGATCTTTTCCTTTGCACCCTGCCCTTTCGGCATTTCGATTGCCGGAGCCATGTCACTCGGATTGGGAACACCCCTTGGTTGTTCATAACCCGGCTGGCCATAATCCTGCTGGCCATCATAACCGGGATTGGCACTGGCTGAATTGGTGCTTGTATTGTCAGGATATTGATCGCCTGCCGGAGGCAGTTCCGACCGTTGCACCTGTCCATCACGGTTGCCGCCATATTGCGGTGCCGCCGGAGCGTCCGGGTAATAGTTCGGATCTTCGGGCACGTTGCCGAAACCTTCATAGGGAGCGCCACCGTCGACTGGACCATCGAGTGTCCAGTTGTCGTCTGGCTGCGGTGCGCGGCGAACCCGACGGTCATAAGCGTTCGGGTCATAATTATTGGCGTCCTCGACACTGAGAATACGCCCGCGACGATCCATGGTAACGCGGCGGCCATACTGGTCGATAAAGACCCGTACCCGGCGATCATGATAGATTTCTTCACCCGGATCATAAAGCTGTGCAAGCTGTACCGGGCGTTCGGTAGCCACTGCAGAACTGCCCTCCTCCGCGCGCGCAGTACCGTTGACGGCAGTTACCGCGACGGAAGCAAACAAAGCGAAACGAAGCATGCGTGTGTAATGCGCCATGAAGAATGCCCTGGGTGATCGAGAGACCATGGATGCCGCGAATATGGTTAACAACCGATTAGCTGATAAAGCAGATGCCAGATGAACTGGACATGAAAATGGCCAACATCGAAGGAAAGCTGGAAAACTTGTCAGGCCAAATATGAAAATGGCGCCGCAACCTATCCGGTTGCGGCGCCCAATGATCTCAACTCTTGAACGTTCAGGCGCTCTCGTCGATCTTCTGGCCTTCATCCTCAAGCGCACCGCGAATCGGATGGAAATTGAGCCTGTCCGAACCGGCGGTAATCTTGACGATGGAACCATCCAGAATGTCACCCAGTAGGATGCGCTCGGCGAGCGGATCCTGAACTTCTTTCTGAATGACGCGCTTCAATGGACGCGCGCCATAAGCCGGGTCATAGCCCTTGTTGGCCAGCCATTCGCGTGCATCGTCTTCCAGCTGCAGCACGATCTTGCGATCGGTCAGAAGCATCTGGAGACGCTGCATCTGAATATCGACAATCGCACCCATGTCTTCACGGCGCAGCCGGTGGAACAGGATGATTTCATCGACACGGTTCAGAAATTCCGGACGGAAGGCAGCCCGCACCACGCCCATAACTTCCTCACGAACCGACTCGACATCGTCCTTCTCGCCAAGATTGACGAGATATTCGGCACCGAGGTTCGAGGTCATGATGATGACCGTATTGCGGAAATCGACCGTGCGACCCTGTCCGTCGGTCAGGCGTCCGTCGTCCAGCACCTGCAACAGCACGTTGAACACATCCGGATGTGCCTTTTCGATCTCGTCGAACAGGATCACCTGATAGGGTCTGCGCCGAACGGCTTCCGTCAGAACGCCGCCTTCTTCATAGCCAACATAGCCGGGAGGCGCGCCGATCAACCGGCTCACGGAATGCTTTTCCATGAATTCCGACATGTCGATACGAACCATGGCCGTGTCGTCCTGGAAGAGGAACGCGGCGAGCGCCTTGGTCAGTTCCGTCTTGCCGACACCAGTTGGGCCGAGGAAGATGAACGAGCCGATAGGCCGGTTAGGGTCCTGAAGCCCGGCGCGCGCACGGCGAACCGCCTTCGAGATGGCCTGGACAGCCTCGCCCTGCCCGATGACCCGCTTCGCAAGTTCGTCTTCCATGCGCAACAGCTTCTCACGCTCGCCTTCCAGCATCCGGTCAACCGGAATACCGGTCCAGCGTGAGATGATCTGCGCCACGTGGTCGGGCGTAACAGTCTCTTCAAGCAGAGAGCCCTTGTTTTCATGGCTTTCGGCTTCGACAAGCTGCTTCTCCAGCTGCGGAATCTTGCCATAGGCCAGTTCGCCCGCTTTCTGGAATTCACCGCTTCGCTGTGCGATGGCGAGAGCATTACGTGCCTCTTCAAGCTGGCGCTTGAGATCAGCAGCAAGTCCGAGCTTCTGCTTTTCAGACTGCCATTTCGACGTCAGTTCCGCCGATTCTTCTTCCAGATCAGTCAGCTCCTTTTCGAGGCGCTGGAAACGATCCTTGGAAGCAGCATCGGTTTCAACCTTCAGCGCTTCGCGCTCGATCTTCAGCTGCATGATGCGACGGTCGATTTCATCCAGCTCTTCTGGCTTGGAATCAACCTGCATGCGCAGGCGCGATGCCGCCTCATCGACAAGATCAATGGCCTTATCGGGCAGGAAACGGTCGGTGATATAACGGTTCGACAAGGTTGCCGCAGCAACCAGAGCCGAATCCGAAACACGCACCTTGTGATGCTGCTCGTATTTTTCCTTCAGGCCACGCAGGATCGAAATCGTGTCCTCGACGGTCGGTTCATCAACGAATACCGGCTGAAAACGACGGGCAAGCGCTGCGTCCTTCTCGACATATTTGCGGTATTCTTCCAGCGTCGTCGCGCCAACGCAGTGCAATTCACCGCGTGCAAGAGCAGGCTTCAAAAGGTTCGATGCATCCATCGCGCCATCAGACTTGCCTGCACCGACAAGCGTATGCATTTCATCGATGAAGAGGATGATCTGGCCGGCAGCCGTCTGCACTTCCGAAAGTACTGCTTTCAGACGCTCTTCGAACTCACCGCGATATTTGGCACCGGCAATCAGCGCGCCCATATCGAGCGCCATCAACTGCTTGTCCTTCAAGGATTCGGGCACATCGCCATTGACGATGCGAAGCGCCAGACCTTCCGCGATTGCGGTCTTGCCGACGCCCGGCTCGCCGATCAGAACCGGATTGTTCTTGGTGCGGCGCGACAGAACCTGAATCGTGCGGCGGATTTCCTCGTCGCGACCGATCACCGGATCAAGCTTGCCTGCACGCGCATCCTCGGTCAGATCGCGGGCATATTTCTTCAACGCATCATAATTGCTTTCAGCGGACGCCGAATCGGCGGTGCGGCCTTTGCGCATATCGTTTATGACCTTGTTGAGCGCCGTCGGGGTCACACCGGCAGCGGAAAGAATTTCAGACGTCTTTGCGGATTTTTCCATCGCCAGCGCCATCAGAAGGCGCTCGACGGTGACGAAACTGTCACCGGCCTTGCTGGCAAGCTCCTCGGCAAGCGAGAAGACCTTGGCAAGCGGCTGCGATAAATAAAGCTGATCGTTGCCACCCGACACTTTGGGCAGCTTTTCGAGCGCACTCTGCAAGCCGATGCGCACATCGGCAATGCGCCCGCCCGCGCGTTCGATCAGGGACGAGGCAAGTCCTTCGTCATCATCGACGAGAACCTTCAACACATGTTCGGGTGTGAATTGCTGGTTGCCGGACGACAGCGCGAAAGTCTGTGCAGACTGGATAAAGCCCCGGACGCGTTCCGTATATTTTTCGATATTCATGATGTCTCCTTTGCCTTCCGGCCCATCAAGCGGCACCAGAAGATGTATGGTGACGAAGCCCCCACACTGGGCGGACTTCTTTCCAAGACAGCATATGGGACGATGGCCGGGTTTCGGCAAGGGTTACAGACACGTGAAGAACCAAATAAAAATGGCGCGGAAACCGCGCCATTTTTAACTTGATACACAGGGACGATCAGGCGTCGGAATCCGCAGATTCCGTTACCGGCGTCTCATCACCGCTATCCTTGGCGGCGCGGCGCGGACGACCAGGACGGCGCGTGGCGCGACGTGGCGCGGCCTCATCCGCAGAAGATGCATCGGCAACAGGAGCGGCCTCGGCGGCCACTGGTGCTGCCTGCTCGACCACGGCTGCAGCCGGAGCTTCTTCAGCCACCGGCTGAGCCTGTTTTTCCTGCGGCTGTTCGTCAGAACGCTCGTCAGCGTTGAAGCGCTCACGCTGCGGACGGCGGCCACGACCCAGACGACGATCGCGGTTGTCGCGCTCGCGCGGCTGCTGGCGACCTTCACCGGACTTTACCGGCTCGCCACCATCTTCGCCATAAACGACCTCGGCAGGCGTGCCCTCGATAACCGGCTGCGGGCCGGAACCGTTGACGGGCTGTGGCTGTGCTGCGACAGGCGTGAAACCTGCTTCCTCATCATCCGCACCGTCATCGTCGAAGGTTTCCTCGCGCTGGAATGGCACCGGATTCTGCGCCATGGCCGCCATGATGATGCGGTTGTAATGTTCAGCGTGCTGAAGATAATTTTCTGCCATCACGCGATCGCCAGATGCCTGTGCGTCCCGCGCAAGTGCCGAGTATTTTTCTGCAATATGTTGCGCATTGCCGCGGATCTTCACATCCGGGCCATTGCTTTCGTAATTGCGCGACAGAGGATTGGGGCCCTTGCGGTTGTTGTTGTTATTATTGTTATTCCCCCGTCCGCGCATGCGCCTGTTCTGCTGTGCTGGCCTCATATTCATCTCTTTTCAGATTAAAGGGCGTAGAAACTCCACAGCCAAAAAGCTGCCGGTTTCACGCTATCGAGCCATGGAGGAAGTACGCCCTAAAAACTTCCCACAAATCGACTGCTCCTGAGTTAGGTACCTCTATGGGTCACCGAAACTCCGCGGTTGCATTAATGCATAACCATTCCGAAAAGCTCTGCTCTTCGAGATTATGCTTGAAAGTCGTGTACTTCCGCACAAGCCATCCCCAAAGAACCTTCGGGGAGCATGACCAAAAATCGTCATGGAGCATTTCCGCCACCGCTCATCAGCGGGCAAAACCATTCTGGCTGTATACGGTGGCCGGAAACTAAACGGCTTCGCCGCAAATTCCAAGTGTTTTTTAGCGGTTCGCCGCATCAAAATTACGTATTTGATTTGTACGCGAAAAGCATGGCCCTTCTGTGGCCGCCAAGGTCACTCGCATGTCCTGCGAGGGAAAAACCTGCGCTTTCGAACAGCGCTTCAACATCCTGGAATTGTCCGGCGCCGATCTCTACGGCAACCATTCCTTGTTTATATAGGTGATCTGCTGCCTTCTGTGCAAGGGCTCTGTAGAAATTCAGTCCATCAGACCCGCCATCGAGCGCAGCCAATGGGTCATGTTCGCGCACTTCGCGTGACAGTCCCGCAATGTCTTCATGCGGAATATAGGGCGGGTTTGAGACGATAAGATGAAACCGCCCGCTCACATTTTCAAACCAGTCGCTTTTGAGCGCTGCGAACCGGTCACCCACACCATTGGCGACAGCATTGATTCGCGCCATTGCAAGCGCCCCCTCCGCCATGTCGAGACCAATGCCGTGTGCGCGCTCGAAGCGATGCAGAAGCGAGATGATGATCGCGCCCGTTCCCGTCCCCATATCGAGGAGTTCAAGCGTGTTTTTCTGCACCGCAAGCGCTTCCAGCGCCGGAATGACCAGCTCCACCAGCACTTCCGTATCGGGACGCGGTTCAAGCGTAGCAGCGGAGAGCCGGAAAGGCAGGCCGAAGAACTCGCGAACACCCATGATCCGGTGAACCGGCTCACCCTTTTCACGGCGGTCCAGCGCATCGGAAAGCGTCTCGATTACCGCAGAATCAACCAATTGCTCAGGTGCGGATATCAGATCGAGCCGCGTCTTGCCGGTTGCCCATTCGACCAGAAGCCGTGCATCGAGGTCTGGCGTATCCAGTTCTGCCGCACGAAGCCTCGTCCGTGCATCAGCCATCAGGCGGTCGAGACGCATTTCGCTCACCCTTAGAGCGCATCCCGAAAAGTGTGAAACGATTTTCGGAAAAGATGCGCGGTTCAAAACAAATATCTAGAGCGCCGATCTGGCCAATCTGCTTGAATCAGATCGAAACGCGCTCTAATGCCCCAGTTCCGTCAGAAGTGCGGTCTGGTGATCGGAAATCAGCGCATCGACCAGTTCGTCCAGATCACCTTCCATAACCCGGTCGAGCTTATAAAGCGTCAGATTGATGCGATGATCGGTGACGCGTCCCTGCGGGAAATTATAAGTGCGGATACGCTCGGAGCGATCGCCTGAACCGACCTGGCTGCGACGTGATTCAGAACGTTCAGTTTCTGCCTTCTGGCGTTCCATGTCGTAAAGGCGTGCACGGAGAATCTGCATCGCGCGTGCGCGGTTCTGGTGCTGGGATTTTTCAGCCTGAACGACCATGATACCGGTCGGGATGTGCGTAATGCGGACCGCCGAATCGGTCGTGTTCACGTGCTGGCCACCGGCGCCCGATGCCCGCATCGTATCGATGCGGATATCCTCATTACGGATCTCAATGTCGATATCCTCGGCTTCAGGCAAAACCGCGACGGTTGCCGCCGATGTATGGATGCGTCCGCCGGCTTCCGTTTCAGGCACACGCTGCACGCGGTGCACGCCCGATTCGAACTTGAGCTTGGAGAACACACCCTTGCCGGAAACGGTGGCGATGATTTCCTTGTAACCACCGGCATCGCCTTCGCTGGCCGAAACCAGCTCGACCCGCCAGCCTTTTTCGGCAGCATAGCGCTCATACATGCGGAACAGGTCACCGGCGAACAGTGCCGCCTCCAGACCGCCCGTACCCGCACGAATTTCGAGAATGGCATTCTTCTCGTCGGCAGCGTCCTTCGGCAGCAGCAGAATCTGGACTTCCTGCTCCAGTCCCTCAATCCGCTTTTCCACGCCCGGCAGTTCTTCCAGCGCCAGTGCACGCATCTCTGCATCTGTGGAGGCATCGTCACGCATGGCCGCCAGATCGACAGCTTCCTTGCGGGCGTCGGTCAGTTCGCGAATCTTGCCAACCACCTCCTGCAGCTCGGAATATTCCGATGCGAGCTTCACATAGGTTTCCGAATCCGGATTGTTGGCCATCTGGCTTTCGATCATTGAGAACCGCTTCAAAAGCTGGTCCATCCGGTCCTGCGGCAATGCGATCATGTCATGTCCTAAAAATTATCAGCGGCGTGCAAGAATGCAAAACGGGACGCCGCGCAATCCTGCACCGCGACTGTTCAGTCAGTTAGAGCATTTCCTATTTTTTTTGAACCGTTGGAAATGCTCCAACTATTTGTTTTGTCGCATTATCCGACGCAAAACCGCTTCGCACTTTTGCTGGAAATGCTCTAGATCTGCTTCGCTATAACGGAATATCGTTGTCTTCCGCAAATCTCATCAGCATTTCGCGCAGCGAATGCGCGCTGTTCGGCTTATCCAGCTCTTCCGCCAGCAAGGCTGTAAGCTTGCTTGCGTCCAACGCATCGAGCATGGCCTTGACCGGGCCGATTGCCGCCGCAGACATGGAGATCGACCGAAAACCGATACCGACCAGCGCCATGGCTGGAAGCGGCCTGCTGGCCATTTCACCGCACAGGGTAACCGATTTACCGTGGCGATTGCCGGTTTCCACGATGAAGCGCAACGCCCGCAGGAATGCAGGCGAAAGCTGATCGAAGCGACCCGACATCAGCGAGTTGCCGCGATCCGTCGCCATCAGGAACTGGAACAGATCGTTTGAACCGACGGAGATGAAATCGACAAGCGACATCAGCTCCTCAAGCTGCCACAGCAGCGACGGTACCTCGATCATCGCTCCCAGTTTCAGCCCCATGGGCAACTGATGAGCGAACCGCGACAGATGACGGACTTCACGATCGATGATCTCGCGTGCGGCCTTCACTTCGCTGACTTCCGTGATCATCGGCAGCAGGACTTTCAACTCGCGTCCGCCCGCCGCCTTCAAAAGTGCTCGCAACTGCGTGCGCAACAATCCCGGACGGTCGAGCGTCAGGCGGATCGCGCGCCAGCCGAGCGCCGGATTTTCTTCCTGCACGGTCGAACTGAAGTAAGGGAGAACCTTGTCTCCACCGATATCAAGCGTCCGGAAAGTCACCGGCTTGTCGCCTGCCGCCTCGATGACCGAGCGATAAAGACGTTCCTGCTGTTCGGCACGCGGGAATGTCGAGGCCACCATAAACTGAAGTTCGGTGCGAAACAGACCGATCCCCGCCGCACCCGAAGCCGACAATTGCGGCAGATCGACGAGAAGCCCGGCATTCATCAGAAGCGAGATATCGACGCCGTCCTTCGTGACGGATGGCTTGTCCCGCAATTCCCGATAATGGGCCTGACGCCGCGCCCGGAACCGAACCTTTTCGGCATAAGCCGTTTCCAGATCGGACTGCGGGCGCAGATGCATGATGCCTTCATCGCCGTCGACGATTGCCGCATCGTTGTTTTCGGCCATGGATACAATGCCCTTGGCCTGGCCGACCACCGGGATACCCATTGCACGGGCGACAATCACGACGTGGCTCGTGGCGGCGCCGTCCTCCAGAACAACACCGCGCAAGCGCTCGCGAGGATAATCCAGAAGTTCGGCAGCCCCCATGGAACGCGCGACAATGATGGCATCCTTGACCAGCGATTCGGCGATGGTCTTAATGTCGCGTCCCATGAGCTGGCGCAGCAAACGGTTCGCGAGATCGTCAAAATCCGACAGGCGCTCGCGCATATAGGGGTCGGTCAGATGCACCATGCGCGCACGCGTGTCGCTCTGCACCTTTTCGACTGCCGCCTCGGCAGTCAGACCGTTGTGAATGGCTTCTTCCAGACGCCGCACCCAGCCGCGATCATGCGCAAACATGCGATAGGCTTCGAGCACTTCGCGATGCTCGCCCTCCACCGCCACATCGCGGCGCGAAAGCATGTCGTCGATGGATATGCGCAGGCTGCCAAGCGCTTCATCCAGCCGGTTCAGCTCCGCCTGGCTATCCTCGTTGAAAAGATTGGTGACGACGATGCGCGGCTCATGCAGCACCACATGGCCAAGGCCGATACCGTCGTTGAAAGCCTGTCCTATCACACTCATCGGGCGACCGAGATCAAGCTCTATGCCCGGACGGGCCAGACGCAGACCGTCACCGGTCGCGATGATTTCGGCAAGGACCATAGCGGTGGTTTCAAGTGCTTCGACCTCGTCTTCCCGATATGCCCGCTTAGTCTTGTTCTGGACGACAAGAACGCCCAAAGTGCGGCCAGCGCGTAGAACGGGAACGCCGAGGAAGGAATTATAGGCTTCTTCGCCCGTTTCCGGCAGATAGGCGAAAGCTGGATGGCTTTGCGCATCGGTCAGATTGAGGGGACGGGCGCTTGCGGCAATCGTGCCGACCAGACCCTGACCGAGACGAAGCTGGGCAAGGTGGACTGCCTGCGGATTGAGACCTTCGGTAGCGTAAAGCTCAAGGACGCCGTCAGCGCGCAATATATAGAAGGAGCAGACTTCCGCGACCATATTCTGAGCGATTTCACGAACGATCCGGTCGAGGCGCGCCTGCGGTTCCAGCGGCTCTGCCATCAATTCGCGCAACCGCTTTAGCAGTACGCGGGGACCGGTTGTCAGCTCACGCATGATCGTCGGGGGCTCCTTCAAAATTGCTGACGTGCGTTCCGCCAGCCGATTCCCAATACCCGCCCGCGAAGCGTTACGCCAATCCCTTTGTGAGCATTTTTGACACCCGCGTCCAGAACAAATAGTCGCTGCTCGCAAAATGTTGCAGGGCCGCGCACCCTTTCGGCTGCGCGGCCCTGCATACAATTATGTTTCAAAATGGAATCTGAGCTGGCTGCTTACTTGTCGAGGCCATAGACCGCGTGCAGCGTACGCACGGCCAGTTCCGCATAAGGGCCGTCAATCAGGATCGAAATCTTGATTTCAGACGTTGTGATGGCGCGGATATTGATGCCCTTTTCGGCCAGTGCCTTGAAGGCTGTGGCGGCAACGCCTGCATGGCTGCGCATACCGATGCCGATCACCGAAATCTTGGCAAGGCCGGTTTCAGACTGGATATTGTCGAAGCCGATCTCGCCCTTGACCTTGTCCAGCACCTTCAGCGCCTTATCGACATCACCCGTCGGAATGGTGAAGGTCATGTCGGTCTTGGAGCCGTCTTCCGACACGTTCTGCACGATCATGTCGACATTGATGTGCTCTTCGGCGAGCGGCCCGAAAATGGCTGCCGAAACGCCCGGCCGGTCGGCCACGCGCCGCAGCGAAATCTGAGCTTCATCCTTCGCAAAGGCGATACCTGTGACGACCTGCTGTTCCACGATTTCATCCTCGTCGCAAATAAGGGTTCCGGGCGGGTTGATCGGATCACCCATGCCCGGCGCATCTGGGTCCGTAAAGCTCGAGCGCACGAAAGTGCGCACCTTGTGCACCATGGCAAGTTCGACCGAGCGCACCTGCAGAACCTTGGCACCAAGCGATGCCATTTCCAGCATTTCCTCGAAGGAAATCTTCGAAAGACGCTTCGCCTTCGGCTCTACGCGGGGGTCGGTGGTGTAGACGCCATCGACATCTGTATAAATATCGCAGCGATCCGCCTTCACACCGGCAGCGATGGCGACAGCAGAGGTGTCTGAACCGCCACGCCCAAGCGTTGCCACACGGTTGTCAGGGCCGATGCCCTGGAACCCGGCAACGACGGCAACCTGACCCATTTCCATACGGCGGATGATTTCCGAACCGTCGATGTCCTGAATACGGGCCGCGCCATGGGCGTTGTCGGTCTTGATCGGAATCTGCCAGCCCTGCCACGAACGCGCATCAACGCCTATGGATTGAAGCGCAATCGCCAGAAGGCCGCTCGTCACCTGCTCGCCGGAAGCGACGATGGTGTCATACTCGCGGGCATCATAGAAAGGTGAGCTTGCGCCGCATACTTTCGGCATGTTCTGCACCCAGCCGACCAGCTCGTTGGTCTTGCCGGACATGGCCGAAACGACAACAGCAACCTGATTGCCTGCCTCGACCTCGCGTTTGACGTGGCGCGCCACATTATAGATGCGTTCCAGATCAGCTACCGAAGTGCCGCCGAATTTCATCACGATGCGCGCCATTTAAGGTTACGTCCCGCTGTTTAGAAAAATTACACTCTCACCCGCCCAAACCTTATATTGTTGCGACAGGCAAACCCGGGGTCACATAGCTA
>NZ_JBDIUZ010000002.1:0-585000 GCF_039631535.1 Ochrobactrum sp. WV_118_8
GAAATCAACGGCTCCAAGAACGTTGCGAGTTTCTCATGCAAAGATTGCATGCCGCTATCTCATATGATCTGGGATGAAATTTGCCGGCGAGGTGGGCAGGATGAAGCTTACCTGAATGCTCTCGGGTTGGTTCTAATGCGCACGGTCGCGCGCAGCTTGTTAAATGAGCGCGCTTCAATCGACAATAAGGTCGGACTCAGCAAAGCAGCGCGTCATCAGATAGAAGCCTATCTCAACCAAAACTTTCACAAGCCTCTTTCGGTTCCAGATATGGCAGCATTGTTGGGAATTTCAGCTGGGCATTTTTCGACATGCTTTCGAAAGAGTTTTGGGCAGACGCCTCACCAGTACCTGATGGAACTGAGGCTTGACGAAGCTGAGCGGTGCCTCAGAAAAACATCGATGCCAATAAATGAGATCGCACACCATTTGAATTTTTCCAGCCAGAGCCATCTTACAACGGCTTTGCGAAAACACCGACAGACCACGCCAGGCGAATTACGCAAGTAGAACTATCGGGGCGCTCTTGGCAATGATGGCCCATTCTTGTGTCGTCCTCATAGAGCAATGGGGCTGGGCGATAGCAACATCAGGCACGCAATAGCTGAACAACTTTACGCGTCGGTCGGCCTTCGTTTCAGCCATTTGCGCCAGATGTGGATTTCACTTCTGCGGCGCAAGCGACGGACGCGATGAGAATCGTGAGAAAGCACGATAAGCCCAAGTGGAAGCATCCAGAAACCGAGAATCGGGAGAAACCCCAACGAGCCGCCGACGACGAGCGTGCCGCCAAGCATGCGCCGCATCATGACTGATTGCGGCATTGGGATTCGCCGACCAAGAATCACGATGGCTTTTTTCCGGGGTGTTTCGGCGTATTCGTCACTCACAGGCGCATCTCTTAGGCTGATATGTTACAATTCACAGGAGGAAAACGTCCCAGAGAATATAGGGTTTTTGTCCCATAATGCAAAAAGATGAAAAAAAATGGATTTAGCCCTTTGCAAACGCGAAATCCTTTTGCTATACGCCACCTCGCTGACACGACGAGCACCTGTTCCCCGGTAGCTCAGCGGTAGAGCAACCGGCTGTTAACCGGTTGGTCGCTGGTTCGAATCCGGCCCGGGGAGCCACTTCATCTCATGAAGTTGCTCAGTTTTTCATTGCATTCAAAACGAAGTTTCTGGCGCAGTGCACTTTGGTGCGTGACCGAACTACTTGGACACTCTATTGATTGCGGTGTAAGGGCACGCTAACGATTTAGCGAGTTTGTCGAGACGACGTAGCTAAGCGCTTGAGAGCGCAGGCATTGTACGGTCGGCCATACCTTCGCGAATGATCAAAATCCCTCCATGTGAGCTCGCCGGTATCATCTCAATTCAAAGCGGATAGATAGCAATGAAGCTATGATGCGTCCTTTAACGGGTGATGATATTCATTCTTGCTGAAGCATTTTGAACCAAATCGTTTTTCGTGCGTTGGTTAGCTGTCTGTTAACCATGATTGGAGAATGGCAATGCCTTGGTATTTTCGTCTCGAATCCGGATTCGCCGCAGTTTTTGTTATCGCGGTCTGCGCCCACATGCTTGTTCAGTTGATCCGATAACAATTCGGCGTGTTACAAACATTAGGTAACATTGATGGTCAAGGGTGGCAGATCAATTGGATTGCCATTGGCCCGTGCGGGGAGCGTTGGTTCGCGCTTCCTCCGAGCGATTATTGAAGGTTGGGGAGATATCAAGAAGGCTAACTTGATGTGATTCAAGTCTGGTGAAAATGTCTGACCGTGCCCCCCCAAAAAAATTTTATCCAGTTTTGAGTTCGCTCCAGCGGTTTTGGGTTGCTGTATTTGGGGCGGTAGCGGCGGGTTGCGGTGCGGAGCCATTTCGGCTGCGCAGTACCGCATCGCGTCGCGGGTCGATAGTCTGAGCGAACTTGGCAGGTGTCAGCCAGCCGAGAACAGAATGTGGTCGGTGGCCGTTGTAATCACTGCGCCAAATTGAAAGCGCTGAGCGAGCTTGGGGCAATGACGAGAAGAAGGTTTCATTCAGGAGTTAGTCTCGCAGCCGTCCATTGCAGGATCGCGTTGCTGGTGAATTCGCTGCCATTGTCACTGACGATCAGTCGGGGTTTGCCGCGTTCCTCAATGATCCGGTCAAGCTCGCAGGCAACGCGCAAACCGGAAAGCGATGTCTCGCCGACGAGTGCCAGGTACTCCCTCGTGCAATCATCGACGACAGTCAGGATCCGGAACCTGCGTCCATCGGTGAGTTGATCCGAAACGAAGTCTAGCGACCAACGATCATTGGCTGCCATCGGGATCAGCATCGGTGCACGTGTGCCTATCGCTCACTTCCGACCGCCACGCTTGCTTACTGTCAACTTCTCCTCCCGATAGAATCGGAAGAGCCTCATTCGCTCGCGAAGGTCATAGTCGTCAATACAGCTGCTTTCGTAACGAACCGTCATCCGGCAAACGCTGATGGCTTTACACGTCTGCCGTTCGCTCATCCGATGGTGGTTCATCAGATACGCGACAGCATTCCGTTGGGCTGCGGGCGTCACAAAAGGTCCTTCAAAGCTGCATTATAGAGCATCGCCTCCGCCAAGAGACACCTCAGCTTCGTGTTTTCGTCCCCAGCGTCTTCAGTCGCTTGGCCTCAGATACGTCCATCCCGCCGAACTTGGCCTTCCATTTATAGATGCTGGCATCGCTGACGCTGTGATTACGACAAAGCTCCGAGACCAGTGTGCCCGCCTCATGCTCCTTCAGAATACCAATAATTTGTTCGTCGGTGAAACGGTTGCGCTTCATTCCTTGGCTCTCTCAATGGGCCAGAGCTTACTTCAATATGGATTATGTCAACGGACAAGGTCAGTTAATCCTTGCCCCGAAAGTTCTAACCGGACGCTAGCTGGGTCGCTTATTACAGGTTGGTCCGGTTTTTAATGCCGGCGGAAGCGGTGGGTTGAAGTCGCTTTGAGCCTTATTGTGCCGGCGTATCATTTTCTTGCGGTTGAGAAGCTTCGGCAGGCGCGGGAGCAGGCTGTTGAGGTGCTGGTGCAGGTTCTTCTGCAAGGACCTCATTTGTCTTGGTTTTTATGTCTTCTGCTGTCTGTTGGCTGATCAGTCCTTGCGACGCGGCAAAGCCGACAACAACTGCGATGACTGCACCCACAAGGGCAGCTTTAAGCTTCGGTGACATAGCTGGCTCTCCTGCCAAGTATAGTTTACGTCCCGCCCGATGCATCAAATCAGTCATACAATACATGCGTCATTTTTTTCAATGGTTTCTCACTTTTTCTCGCGGTGTTTGGTGTTCTTACACATCGGTAAATAGCTGATCTCGTTCTAAACTAAAGTGACGGGTGACAAATTTTGACCGTATGATAAAAATATACAAAAATAGTGGGAGGGGATAATGCTTGATAAGAAAGGCATAGAAGCGCCTCGTATACGAGCGATTGAATGGATCGAGCAGCTTTCGATACCGAGGTTCTTGGTGCTTGTTGCGCTATGTAGTGCTGGTACGGGCGTTATTCTTAGTCAGCTGATATGAATAGTGGCCGCAAAGTCTTGTTCTTGCGCCGTTGGAGTTCAGAAGTGTTTGAAATATTTCTCATCTGGCAATAGCGGGATTGCGCTTGCCAATTTTTTCGAAATTACAAAGCGTCTAAATTACGTACTTATTGCGCGTTACACGAACACAAATACCACCAAACATGTCTGCAATTTCTTTAGACTCCGCCTGCCGAGTCTTTTGTTTTGTTCACGACAACAAACAGAGCCAAGTATGTTGCGTTCGATGCCACACGGGTTCGCTCAATTTTTGCGTCACCATTTGTAATTTATAGGAATTAACTTCCAACATGATGCAACAAGGGTCGCCATGTCGAAATTGACGCTAATCTCAATAGTCTATTGATTTTATATATGGAAATATTGGAGGCCTCGCCCGGAATCGAACCGGGGTGCAAGGATTTGCAGTCCTCTGCGTAACCACTCCGCCACGAGGCCTTCCGTAAGGCAGTTGCCAAATCAGTTGGTAGCGCCTTGGCCCGTTCCAATATTGATACAGATCGGTCTCGTCAAGCCGTTAGAGCCAAATGTAGAAGATTTCTACAAAGGTTTCTTCGCGCTTTGTAATTTCAATGCTGGTCGTCTCGATCTGGCGGCATTTGCGGGCGCGCCAGATTGCCCTTGGAGAAGGTATAGCCGGTTTCGACAACACTCAATCCAAATTTGTTTCGCAACTTGTCGATGGCATTTTCGGCGACGGCGCGTTTGGTCGCCTGAGTGTCTACAAGATCGGGCGGATCGGCGCGATCACTTGAAGAAAGCTCGCTAACCCCAATCCCTAGCAATCTAAATCGTGTTCCATCCAGTTCTTTTTCAAGAAGCTGCAATCCGTGGCGGAAGATTCTGTCCGCGAGCTGGGTGGGATCAGAAAGCTGCCGATTGCGCGTACGCGATTTGAAGTCGTGTGTTTTCAGCTTCAAAACGACAGTACGCCCGGCTATTTCACTTGCTTTCAGTCGCCGCGAGACCTTTTCGGCGAGCGCCCGAAGAACAGGAACGAGATCGTTGGCATCCGACAAGTCATTGTTGAAGGTTGTTTCTGCCGAAACGCTTTTCATATCATGGTCCGGCTCGACCTTGCGGCTGTCCTGTCCTCGTGACAAACGGTAAAGACGCTGCCCCATAGTGCCATACGCCTTCATAAGTGCTCCTTCCTCCATCGTCTGGAGTTGGCCGATCGACCTGATTCCGTCACTTTCCAGTTTGGCTGCGAAAGCCTTGCCTACTCCCCAGATCGTGCTGACGGATCGGTCTCGCAGAAACGTCAGGGCTTCTGCTTCACCGATAACGGAAAAACCGCGCGGCTTTTCGATATCTGACGCAACCTTGGCCAGAAACTTGCAATAGGATAGTCCGATCGAGGCGGAAATGCCTATCTCATCCTCTACGCGCTTGGCGAAGTGGGCGAGAACAATAGCAGGTGGCGCTTTATGCAGGCGTTCCGTGCCGCTCAGATCCAGAAAAGCTTCATCAATGGAAAGAGGTTCGACGAGGGGCGTCAGGTCACGCATCATTTGCCGCACTTCACGACCAACGCGAACATACTTTTCCATGTTTGGCTTAACGACGACGGCGTCGGGACAGGCTTCCAGTGCCTTGAACATGGGCATGGCAGATCGCACGCCATGAATGCGGGCGAGATAGCAGGCCGTCGATACCACGCCGCGTTTTCCGCCGCCGATAATGAGCGGTTTGTCCCGCAGTTCCGGATTGTCCCGCTTTTCAACTGATGCGTAAAAAGCGTCGCAATCAATGTGTGCCAAAGAGAGCTTATAAAGCTCCTTATGACGGAGAAGGCGTGGACTCCCACATGCATGGCATCGTCTGCCCGTGTTCGATTTTTGCAGTACAAGGCAGTCGCGGCATACACCTTTTTCCGAACTGCTGGGTGCAATGGTGTCAGCCATGAGGACGAACCGTCTGATGAACATAAAAGGAACATCCTTTTATAGCATCGAAAAGCTGAAGTGCCATGGGGATATATCATCCCGGTTGGTCTTACACTTGACATTGCCGGGAATATCACCAAGTTTAGCACTATGAACAACCGTTTTGCATCCATACTTCATCGGGTTTATCCGATCACGGGATAGCTACCCTCGAGTTCTGCCTAGCGCAGGGGAACTCCGGGGGACGGTACGCCGCTTGTCCAAAAGCGGATTTCAAATAAGCGCTTTCATTAAAATTAATCTGAACGGCTTCGTGCAGAAACAGCACGGAGACTTATTACCTTTCAACAGCAGTGAGCACTCGCCATGAGCGGAAAGAATCGCAAGAAGCCCAATATCGTTGTTAGCGAAATCGACTATGAGCGTCTGATGGGGCTGGCCACAAACGTTTCGGAACGTCTCGAGGAGATCGCCGAGGAGTTGATGGTTGAACTTGACCGTGCGAAAGTCGTTCCTGCGAAGCGTTTGCCGCAGAATGTTATTCACATGGGCTCTACTGTGGAGTTTCGCTCCAATGACGGGCAGGAGCGTCGGGTGACTCTGGTATATCCGGGCGAAGCGGATATCGCGCAGGGCAAAATTTCGATTCTCACGCCTATCGGTACTGCGCTGATCGGCCTTGCACCCGGCCAGTCGATTTCCTGGACTGCACGCGATGGCAAGCAGCACGAGTTGAACGTATTGTCGGTTTCGAACGAAGCCGAGGTTTCTGCGGCAAATCCCGCTGCTGAATAATTACCAAGAAGCCCGGCAATGCCGGGCTTTTAATTTGCGGATCGAAGTCTTTGCTAAAGGTGCTGGTTCAGCCCGCCGGGCAGATATGACAAGGCTTTCTCAATTGTTGCCGGATCACGGCCAGCCTCGTCGCAGTAGCGCAGCAGCGTCGGCTCATGTGTCAGAAAAAATTGTAATACACCCGCCAGAAAGCCAGGTTCACGTGCTGCCTGCCGGATCGACGCAGCTTCAATGCCTGTCAGGGCGAGGAAGCGAGGCAGCAGGTCCTTGTCCTGGGCCAACCACGCCAACGCTTCAATGGCGATCGCTTCCGCATCCGCCTGGCTCATCAGCGTTTTCATGTGGTTTCTCCGCTTTTTCTGTTGCTTTGCCGAATGTGTAACGGTCGCTCAGTCGAGGAACAATGGAATTATTTGCCTTTCATCAATGAAATGAGGTTAAACTACCCGCAGTCTAAGAAGTGGGGACTCTCTGGCGGATAAGAAAATCGAGCAAATGCCGGGTTGCTGCAGGGAATAAGACCAAGGAATTTTCGATGCCGAAAAGCGTGATGATTGTCGAAGACAACGAACTCAATATGAAGTTGTTTCGCGATCTTATCGAAGCCAGCGGATATGAGACCATCCGGACGAGAAACGGGCTTGAGGCGCTCGATCTTGCGCGCGAACATCGACCTGATCTGATTCTCATGGACATACAGCTTCCCGAGGTGTCGGGACTGGAAGTCACAAAATGGCTGAAAGACGATGACGAGTTGCGGCACATTCCGGTTATTGCCGTGACGGCTTTTGCAATGAAGGGCGACGAGGAGCGTATTCGGCAGGGCGGCTGTGAAGCCTATATATCCAAGCCGATATCGGTGCCGCGCTTCATAGAGACAATCAAATCCTATTTGGGCGACGCTTAGCGGAAATCAGGGCGAGGGGCATCATGACTGCACGAATTCTCGTCGTTGACGATGTGGATTCCAATGTAAAGCTCCTCGAGGCAAGGCTCCTCTCCGAATATTATGAGGTTATTACGGCTTATAGCGGTCCTGAAGCCATTGAGCTTTGTCTGGGCGGCCAGATTGACGTCGTTCTTCTAGATATATTGATGCCGGAGATGGACGGTTTTGAAGTATGTCGTCGATTGAAAGATGATCCACGTACGTCCAATATTCCTGTTGTGATGGTGACGTCGCTCGATGGTGTCGATGACAAGATTCGCGGCCTTGAAGCTGGCGCCGACGACTTTCTGTCAAAGCCCGTCAGCGATCTTCAGTTATTGTCGCGTGTGAAGAGTCTGGCGCGGCTGAAACTGGTCTCTGATGAGCTTTTCCAGCGAACGGGCACAGTTGCGGACGCGGAAGTGGAAACGCTGCTGGCAAGCAAAATGGGCGGGAATTATGCCGATAAGGATGAGGTCGCCCGCATTCTCATAGTTGATGAGGACGAACTGGCGGCTGCACGCCTTCGTCTCATTCTTGGAGAGACCTATCGTGTCGATGTGGCCAGCGATGCCAACACGGCTTTGATCCGGGCGATAGATACGGATTACGACAGTATCGTCGTTTCAGCCAACTTCACTTATTACGATCCGCTGCGCCTTTGTTCGCAGTTGCGAACCATCGAACGCACAAGGCTGGTGCCGATCATTCTCGTTGTTCGGGAAGATGAGGGCGCGCTCGTGGTGCGTGCGCTGGAGCTTGGCGTAAATGACTATCTGATGCGTCCGCTTGAGAAGCTGGAGCTGTTTGCGCGCTTGCGAACCCAGATCAAACGGAAGTGCTATAACGATTTACTACGGCAGAGCCTGAACCGTACGATCACCATGGCGGTGACGGATAGTCTCACAGGGCTGCACAACCGCCGCTATCTCGATACACATATGCCTGTCCTGCTGACCCGCGCCATGGGGCGCGAGCGGCCATTGTCAGTCATCATGCTCGACTTCGATCACTTCAAACGGATCAACGACCAATACGGGCATGATGCTGGTGACGATGTTCTTCGCGAATTTGCGACGCGCCTGCGCAAGAATATCCGTGGGATGGATCTCATGTGTCGCTATGGCGGGGAGGAGTTTGTCGTCGTTCTGCCGGATAGCGATGTGGAGGCTGCGAAGGCTGTTGCCGAGCGAATCCGGATTGCTGTGTCAGACACGCCCTTTGCGGTTGCCAACGGCAAACACAAGGTCAACTTGACCATCAGTATGGGTGTTGCAGGGCTGAGGCTGATAGGGGATAGCACTGACGCTCTTTTCTCGAGGGCAGATGCTGCGCTCTATCAGGCAAAGAAAGGTGGTCGCAATCGCATTGTCTCTTCGGCTGCCTGAAGAACCCACGAAGCTGGAAACAAAAAAGCCGTCTCGAAAGAGACGGCTTTTTATTTCAATCATCTTGTCGATGACGACCGAAAACGAATTACTTGATCTTCGTTTCCTTGAACTCGACGTGCTTGCGCGCAATCGGGTCGTACTTGGTCTTTGTCATCTTTTCCGTCATCGTGCGGCTGTTCTTCTTCGTTACGTAGAAGAAGCCGGTGTCAGCGGTCGACAAAAGCTTGATCTTGATCGTCGTAGCCTTGGCCATATCGAATTACCTGCTCTGTATCTTTGCCGGAGCATGATCTTGCCGAAAATCGGTTCCCAATTCTCGGGATCATGCTCAATGGATGGAAACCTCCAGCGATTCCGGTAATCTCATCCGGCAGCGGAAATTTGGCGCGACACTACGTATTGGCGGCGAAAAGTCAAGCCCGCTTCTTCCTCAAAAGCAGCCTTCCTGCTGCAAAGAGTGCATATGCGGCAAAAAACACACCGAGAGTCATGGGGAATCCTTTTGGTCCCAGCATGTCCATACCGACACCAACGGCTTGCGGTCCTGCAAGCATGCCGATGGCATAACAGAACACGAAAGCGGCATTGGCGGATGCCAGCTCACGCCCCGTCAGCTCGGAGCCGAGATGCGCGAGGCCGATCGTATAGAGGCCAGCCACTACACCGCCCCACAGGAACAGAATGGCTGCCATGAGATACCAGTGCTGCATGAGATAGGGCAGGGCGATCATACCGATCAGGCCCGTCGTGGCGCAGAAGAGGAGAAGTTTGCGGCGATCCGAAATGCGATCGCTGACAAGGCCTAATGGAATCTGCATCAACACATTGCCGAGGCCGATCATCGTAAGCAGAAGTGCTGCGTCTGCTTCCGGATAACCGATACGTGCTCCGAAGACTGGAAAGAGGGCAAAGCCGCCGGTTTCCACAGCGCCGAAAACAAAGACAGCCATGGTTGCAGTCGGAACGGCAAAGATGAAGGGTAGGAACGGTACGTGTTCGCCTTCTTCGAAATCGGGACTGTCGCGCCATGCGAATGCAACCGGTATGAGGGCGATCAGGATGATGACGAAGCCGACATAGAAAGGCAGTCCGCCCGTGCTCCCGATCTTCGAGAACAGCCACGGTCCGAGCGCGAAGCCCAGCGAAAGTGATGTCGAATAGATTCCAAGCACGAGCCCGCGCTTTTCAGGCGGCGCAGAGGCATTGATCCAGTACTCGGACAAAACGAAAAGCACGGTCAGCGCGAAATGCAGGACGATGCGCAGCGCAAACCACGCCCAGAGCGGTTGAAAGAAGTGGAAGCCGAGAAAGGCTCCGCTTCCGATGATGAGCATAAGGAAAATCGCCTTGACCACACCCAGTCGTGCGGCGATGGGGGCGGCAAGGGGAGCCGCAACGATGGATGCCAGTCCTGCCACGGCAGTGTTAGCGCCTATCAGACTGGCGGAATGACCGCGGCTTTCCAGAAGAACGCTCAACAGCGGAATGCCCAGCCCAATTGCTGCACCGACTGCACTGATCGTGGCAATGGCTGCTGCAAGCGAACGCCAGTGCATCTGGCCCTCTGCCGGCCCGCCGCCAGGTTCTTGCGGGACAAGATCGGCGGGTTGGATTTCTTTATTCATCGGGTTCAGATCACTTCGCGAATGAAGCGGCCATGCCGCTTCCAATATTGTACCACCGGCAAGGTGGCTGGCAGTTCAAATTCGGTATCCGTTAGAAGTACGCGCGCTTCTTTCAAGATCGCCTGAGTAATATGAGCGACGTCGAGTGAATCGATTTGATCAATGGAAACCCAATCGAGGTCTTCCAGTTCGCCACTGGGAACGAGTGGCTGCTGATCGAGTTTCGATATATGATCGCGAAATGCGATAAAAAAACGGGTGTCGAAACGGCGAACATAGTCCGGGGGCGTTACCGCACGAGCAAAATAACGCAGGCTGTTCAAAGCCGGCATCATGCCTTTATTGAGGAAGGCCGACCAGTCGCGATGTGTGGGCAAAGCAACCGGTGCTGAGGTCGCTTGCCCGATGCGAAGGCCAGTCTCTTCAAAGGTTTCGCGAATGGCACATAGGCCGAGTGCACGGGCGCGGCGCAGCGATGCACGAGCCCCCATGCCTGCGAGCAGCTTGGCAACATCATTACTATTCAGTTCAGCCGCGGCAGCGATAGCGCCGTCTACAGGATCGGCACGACCACCCGGAAAAACAAACTTTCCGGGCATAAAGGCGAGGCTGGCGTGGCGTCTGCCCATGAGAATTCGCGGCTTGCTGCCCGACCGGTCGACAAGCAAAAGGGATGCGGCGTCACGCGGTCGCAAAGCTTTCACGGCTTTAGTCGAAGTGGACGGGGGCTGAACCATGGCAGTCATGGTGACTTTCAGGTCACGTCGCCATATTCACCTTCGCCCTTACCTCCGAAACCATGCATGTAGAGCGCCCATTGCAGGCCGATAGTCGCGCCCTTCATAGGTTGAAGCAGCAGCAGCGACATGATCACAGTCAACGGTCCCCAGATCGCCATATGAGCCCAGAGTGGCAGATTGGTGGTTGCTTCCACACCCATGAAAGCGCCTACAACCACGTGTCCCACGATCAGAATGGTGAGGTATGCAGGAAGGTCGTCGGCACGTTGTTCCGTGTAGTCTTCGCCACACACGGAACACTGCGCCACTGGCTTCACAAACGACCGGAAAAGCTTTCCTTCACCACAATGCGGGCAACGTCCGCGAAAGCCGCGCCACATAGCTTCACCCAAAGGGCGTTTCGGGTGAGCGGCCTTGGGGCTTTCGCCACCGAAAACCTGAACATTTTGCGCGGAATTGGCCTCTAGCGTGCTCATCAGCGACCTCTTCTCTTCTGACGCGGAATACCCGCGGGTTTACCCCTTCGCCCACGCATCGTCCGGCTTGCCTTATGATGCGAGCGGGTCGCCATCGGCAGGGGATGCGGTTCCGAAACCATCTCAAAGCGAAGCGCGCCCGCAACGGGGAGCGCCTCTACAAGCCGAACCGTCACTGTATCACCAAGCCGGAAGCCTTTACCGCTCCGTTCACCGGCAATCGCATGGTTCGCTTCGTCATATAAATAGTATTCATGACCTAAAGTTGAAATGGGTACCAGCCCATCCGCGCCATATGTCGCAAGGTTCACGAAAAGGCCTGCCCGTGTAACGCCCGTAACGCGCCCTTCATATTCGTCGCCGAGATGTGCGGCGAGAAAATGCGCGATGAGGCGGTCTACGGTTTCACGCTCGGCCAGCATGGCGCGACGCTCGGTCGAGGAAATCAGTGCGGAGATTTCTTCGAGCTGTGTTTCTTCTTCTGTCGTTAGTCCGTCACTTCCCAGTTTCAGGGCCTTGATCAAAGCGCGGTGAACGATGAGGTCGGCATAGCGGCGGATCGGCGAGGTGAAATGCGCATAACGGCGCAGATGCAGGCCGAAATGCCCGATATTATCGGGGTTATATTCCGCTTGGCTTTGCGTGCGCAGCACGACTTGATTGACCAGTTCTTGATGATCCGAGCCTTCAACGGCCTCAAGAATCCGGTTGAACTGTGCTGGCTGCAGCTCCGCGCCCTTGGCAAGACTCAGATCAAGCGTACGTAGGAATTCACGCAGGGTTTCCTGTTTGGCAAGAGCCGGAGCATCGTGAATGCGGAAAATCAACGGCTGGCGGTGCGCTTCCAATGTTTCTGCGGCAGCGACGTTCGCCTGAATCATGAACTCTTCGATGAGCTTGTGTGCATCGAGCCGTTCAGGAACGATAACCTTGTCTACCTTTCCATCGGGCGTGAGCAGAATTTTCTTTTCTGGCAGGTCAAGTTCCAGCGGCTCGCGGGCCTCGCGCCCACGCTTCAGCACAGCATAGGCGTCCCACAGCGGTTTTAGTATGCCGTCGAGAATGGGCGTGGTCTTGTCATCCGGCGCGCCGTCAATGGCAGCCTGGGCTTGCGAGTAGGCAAGCTTAGCTGCCGATTTCATCATGATGCGATGGAATTTGTGTGACTTCTTGCGCCCGTCAGAAGCAAAAATCATACGGACGGCAAGAGCGGGGCGATCTTCAAGCTCACGAAGCGAACAAAGGTTGTTTGAAATCCGTTCGGGAAGCATCGGCACGACCCTGTCCGGGAAATAGACCGAGTTACCGCGCTTCTGTGCTTCACGATCAAGCGCGGAATCTGGACGGACATAGGCGGCGACGTCAGCAATCGCTACGATAACAATCTGGCCACCCGGATTTTCAGGGTCTTTATCCGGCTCGGCGTAAACGGCGTCGTCATGATCTTTGGCGTCAGCCGGATCAATGGTGAGAAGCGGAATGTCGCGCCAGTCTTCCCGACCGTCCATCGTCGCAGGCTGGGCGGCTTCTGCTTCGCTCAGCGCTTCAGCCGGGAAAACATGCGGAATTTCATGCTCATGGATGGCAATCATCGACAGGGCTTTTTCGCTGTCGATAGACCCAACCACCTGTCGAACTTTGCCGCGCGGCAATCCCTGACGACGCGAGGAAATCAGGTCCACTTCAACAAGATCGCCAGCTTCAGCGTTTTCCAGCTGTGCCGGATCGAGCTGCACCTCAGGCTGTTTTCGGTTTACAGGGTCCAGCCGCCATTCACCGTTGCCGAGCTTGCGAACAATACCCAGCACCGCGTTCGTGCGGTGCTCGAGACGCTTCATGACGCGGGCGGTATAATCTGGTCCGTCGCGATCTTCACTGCGGAATATTTTTGCCAGAACGCGGTCGCCGACGCCGACTGCCGGGCCGCCTTCTGAGGCTTTGTTGAGCCGGGTGCGGCGGATCAGGACAATAGGTGGTTTGCCGTAACCGGTCTCGTCCCATTCCGACGGACGTGCGAGCAAACCGCCATCTTCATCGCGCCCGGTAATATCCAGCACGGTGACAGCAGGCAGTGCACCGGGGCGAGACAGTTTGCGGGCGCGTTTTTCAACCAACCCCTCATCAGAAAGTTCGCGTAGAAGATCTTTCAGATAAACCCGCGCATCTCCCTTGATGTTGAATGCTTTTGCCAGTTCGCGCTTGCCTGCCCGGTCAGGATTCTCTTCAATATATTTGAGAACCTCTTCGCGGGTTGGCAGAAACGCATTGGGATCGCTCTTCCCATCGGCAGATTTTGCTTTGGCTGCACGCCGTTCGGTCCGTGCGGATCGACCGGTATCGGATTTGGAAAAACGGCGTGCCAATTGCTACTCCTCTACCGTTTCGGCCTTGGATTTGGCTTTCGGCTTGGCTGTCGACTTGGCTTTTGCTGGTGCCTTCTTGGCCGCGGGCTTTTTTGCAGCAGCTTTCTTTTCAGTGCTGGCTGAAGCCTTGCGGGCAGGGGCTTTCTTACTCTTGGAAGACCCGGCTTTTTCCGTAATCAGAGCCAACGCTTCTTCCAGCGTGACACTTGCCGGGTCTTTGCCCTTCGGCAGAGTGGCGTTGACTTTGCCCCAGTTGACATAAGGCCCATAGCGACCGTCGCGAACAGTGATTGAACCGCCTTCGGGATGGTCGCCGAGTGTCGCCAATGCAGCCGGTGTGGAACGGCCGCGACCGCCGCCCTTCGACTGTTTGTCGGCCAGAACCGACACAGCGCGATTGAGGCCGACGGAGAAGACCTCTTCGGCATTCTCCAGATTGGCGAACGTGCCGTCATGGCTGACGTAAGGTCCGTAGCGACCGATGCCAGCGGAGATCATCTTGCCGGTTTCCGGGTGCTGACCGATGTCGCGCGGCAGGGACAGAAGCGCAACGGCTTTCTCATGGTCGAGCGTATCTACGGTCCAGCCTTTCGGAAGGCTGGCGCGCTTTGCTTCCTTGCCCTCGCCACGTTGGACATAGGGGCCGAAACGACCGGACCGTGCAGTAATTTCCTCACCGGTGAACGGGTCCTTGCCAAGTGACTTCGGTTCGTCTGCAGCAGCAGATTCGCCGTTGGCGTCGCCGCCGAGCTGGCGAGTATACTTGCATTCCGGATAGTTGGAACAGCCGACGAATGCACCGTATTTTCCAAGCTTCAACGACAGCATTCCTGTGCCGCAGGTCGGGCACGAACGCGGATCGCTACCGTCTTCTCGTGCCGGAAACACCAGTGGTGCCAGTTCTTCGTTCAGTGCGTCGAGAACATTGGTGACGCGCAATTCCTTGATGTCATCGACATTACCCGAGAAGTCGCGCCAGAAATCGCGCAAAACGTCTTTCCAGGAAAGCTTGCCGTCCGAAATAAGATCGAGCTTTTCCTCAAGGTCTGCCGTGAAATCATATTCCACATAGCGCTCGAAGAAACTCTCGAGGAAGGCGGTGACCAGACGACCCTTGGGTTCCGGAATGAGCTTGCGCTTGTCGATGGTGATGTATTCGCGATCGCGCAGCGTGGCCAGAGTCGCGGCATAGGTCGAAGGACGACCGATACCGAGTTCTTCCATCTTCTTGATGAGCGAAGCTTCCGAATAGCGCGGCGGCGGTTCGGTCGAATGCTGGGTCGCATCGATCTTCTCGCGCGCCAGAGCTTCACCGGAACGAATTTCCGGCAGCTTTGCGCTATCCTCGTCGTCGTCCTCTTCTTCGCGATGATCCATATAGGCTGCGAGGAAGCCATCGAACTTAGTGACAGACCCATTGGCGCGCAGCATGGCCGAACGCGAGCTGTTGACCGCCTCAATGTCGACGGTTGTACGCTCAATGTCGGCAGCTTGCATCTGGCTGGCGATGGCGCGCTTCCAGATGAGCTCATAGAGCCGCGCCTGATCGTCATCGAGATAGCGACGCACATCCTTCGGGTGACGCGAGAAATCCGTTGGCCGGATGGCTTCGTGCGCTTCCTGTGCGTTCTTTGCCTTGCTGGAATAATAGCGCGGCTTTTCCGGTACATATTTTGCGCCGAAGCTTTTGCCGATGGCGTCGCGGGCCGCATTGATGGCTTCCGGAGCTATCTGCACGCCATCGGTACGCATATAGGTGATCAGGCCGGCAGTCTCGCCGCCAATATCGACACCTTCGTAAAGTCGCTGTGCCACTTGCATGGTGCGCGAGGCAGAAAATCCGAGCTGGCCGGATGCGGCCTGCTGCAAGGTTGACGTGGTGAATGGCGGTCCCGGATTGCGCTTGGTTGGCTTTGCCTCGACAGAAAGAGCCTTGAAGCTTGCGCCTTCCAGCATGGTGCGAATGGCCGTTGCCTGTTCACCATTCTTGATGTCGAGTTTGCCGAGCTTCTTGCCGTCAACAGCAGTGAGACGGGCGGTGAAACTGTCATTGCGCGGCGTTTTCAACAGCGCCGCGATATTCCAGTATTCCTCACGGATGAAGCGTTCGATCTCGGATTCACGATCTGCAACGAGACGCAGCGCCACTGACTGAACGCGGCCAGCCGAGCGCGCGCCCGGCAGTTTGCGCCACAGAACGGGCGAAAGCGTGAAGCCGACAAGATAATCCAGTGCACGGCGTGCAAGATATGCATCGACCAGAGGTTCATCGATGTCGCGCGGATTGGCGATGGCATCCAGAACAGCCTTCTTGGTGATGGCATTGAAAGCCACACGTTTGACTGTCTTGCCCTTGAGCGCCTTTTTCTGGTTGAGCACTTCAAGCACATGCCAGGAAATGGCTTCACCTTCGCGATCCGGATCGGTTGCGAGAATGATGCCATCGCTGTCTTTCAGCGCTTTGACAATATCGGCAAGGCGTTTGGAGGAATTGCTATCCACCTCCCACGACATTGCAAAGTCTTCGTCGGGACGAACCGAGCCATCCTTGGCTGGCAAGTCCCGCACATGACCGAACGAGGCCAGAACCTTATAGTTCGAGCCCAGATATTTATTGATGGTTTTAGCCTTGGCAGGCGATTCGACAACGACGACGTTCATTTAAAGCAGCCCAGATTCGCGCCCCATGGAGATAAAATACCTCCTCTCCGCGTGAAATTCGTTGCCTTCACATGAACAGCGGGCAGCGTTTGGTCAAGAGCAGGACAACAAAAATCACGAAATACAACTTAAGATTGCTGTTAAGTTGAATGAAACCAATAGTAGCATAGGGTATGAAGAAATCGAGTTTATCTCTCGAGGAGATAGGTATGGATGATACGGCGAGTTTTCCAGAGATGGAAGACGGTGAGGATATGGAAACCGCGACTCGCTCCGAGACGGTAGCATATATAGAGCAGATGCTTGAACAGCTCAGTTTGATGGCGAAAAGTACGAATTATGTGTTGCTGGCCTATATGATCGAAATAGCTCTCATTGAGGCTCGGGAAGCGCTTCACAATGAGGCCGAGTCGTAACAGTCGTCACTCCATCGGAACCAATGCCACCTGATTGCCGGCATATCGATGGAGCCGCCCTGCCAAGTCCAGTTCCAGCAGAATGAGCTGAACAGCTCCAGTATCCATACCCGTGTGACGAACGAGGGTGTCAATGTCGGTCGGTACAGGACCGAGCGCATCGATAACGATGTCTCTTTGCTCTTCCGTTGCGAACGGTTGGAGCGATTCCGGTTCTTCCAGCGCTGGGGATAAAAGATCTGGCTGTGCTGGTATATTCGCCTGATAGGCGTTTGGACCGGCCAGCGGCCGGAGTGCTTCAATGACATCGTTTGCTTCGGTAACCAGTGTCGCACCTTGTTTCAGAAGCAGGTTTGTGCCGCGCGCACGAGGATCAAGCGGAGAGCCAGGAACAGCGAACACGGTGCGTCCCATGTCCCCGGCCATACGCGCGCTGATAAGCGAGCCGGAACGCTCTGCTGCTTCGACGACGATCAAACCCAGCGACAAGCCTGCAATAATCCGATTGCGGCGTGGAAAATCACGCGAGCGTGGCTCTGCGCCCATTGGCATTTCGCTTATGAGCGCGCCACCTTGTTCTGGTATGGCGTGATAGAGTGGAAGGTTTTCCGGCGGATAGGGGCGGTCAAGTCCACCTGCAAGTACTGCTACGGTACCGGTTTTCATGCTTGCGCGGTGCGCAGCGGCATCAATGCCGCGGGCAAGTCCGGAAATCACAGCAAATCCTGCCTCGCCAAGATCATGTGCCAGACGCTCGGTAAAACGTGCGCCAATCACCGAAGCATTACGTGAACCGACAATAGCGATGGGTGGCTTGCTGAAAATGGCTGCATTCCCCTTGATCGTAACCAAAGGGGGCGGAGCCTCACAATTCTTGAGTTGCTGTGGATAATCCGGTTCGCCCATGCCGACAAGACGGGCACCGGCGCGTTCAATAGCTTCAAGCTCGCGCTCAGCGTCGTCCATGGACGCAACGCGGATCGGACGGGCACTGCCGCCTCTGATATTGAGATCAGGTAGCATTTCTATCGCGCTTGATGCTGAGCCACAAAACAGAATCAGATCGCGAAAGGTGACAGGGCCGATATTGTCGGTTCGGATGAGGCGTAGCCAGTTAAGCCGCTGGCGATCAGAGAGGCGAATTCCAGTTTTCGAATTCGCGCTTTCCTTCATCCCTTGGCTCCGATCTTGCTCTCGGTGCCGTTTAAGAGGCGCGTAATGTTGGCCTTATGTTTGAAGATAACGATGACCGTCATGATCGCAAAGAGCACTGCGATTGCTGGATACCCCCGCGAATAGAGCGCAATGGGAACAACGATGCTGGCGATAAGTGCCGCAAGGGAGGAATAGCGCGTCAAAAGTGCCGTCACGATCCAGACGGCAGCGAAGACCAATGCTCCGGGCCATGCAAGCCCGATGAGGACGCCCAGATAGGTGGCGACGCCTTTGCCACCCTTGAAGCCGATCCATACTGGAAAGAGATGCCCGATAAAGGCACCGAAGCCTGCACCAATAGCGGCGTCCGGGCCGTAGCGTGAAGCGACGAGAACGGCGACCGTACCTTTCAGCATGTCAAAAATCAGCGTCGCAGCGGCAAGCTTCTTGTTACCGGTGCGCAGCACGTTCGTCGCGCCGATATTGCCCGAGCCGATGGACCGGACGTCGCCCAATCCTGCAAGCCGGGTCAGGATCAAACCAAATGGAATGGAGCCAAGAAAATAGCCGAAGACGAGCGCCCCTATGAGCGTCAAGCTAAGGAATCCCGGTTCGGCCATGAATGTCCCCTTGTTTCTTGATTCCGCCTACCCGGAATTTTCGAATGATTGTTCCGGGTTATGCGGCGTTTTTCAAGCCGAGTAAACGGTCTTGCCAGCCACTAAGGTGTGGACGACGCGACCTTGAAAGCGAGCACTTTCAAAGCAACTGTTCTTGGATAGCGAGTGCAGATCTTCTTCACGTACGATCCAAGGCTCATCCAGATCGACAATGGCGAGATCTGCCTTGGCGTCTGGCTTTAGCGTACCAGCATCAAGGCCGAAAATACGCGCTGGAGCTGTTGATAGCACTTCAACCAGCCGCAGCAGCGGAATGCTGTCATTGTGATAGAGACGAAGTGCGGCCCCCAGCAATGTTTCAAGGCCGATGGCACCGGCTTCGGCATCAGCAAAGGGCAGGCGTTTGGTATCGACATCTTGCGGATCATGAGCCGAAACGACAATATCGATGGTGCCGTTCTTCACGGCTTCGACCATAGCAAGGCGATCCTGTTCTCCGCGCAAAGGTGGCGAAAGTCGGAAAAACGTGCGGAATTCACCAATGTCGTTTTCATTAAGCGACAAATGGTTGATCGATACGCCTGCCGTTACCTTCGCGCCGAGATCCTTGGCGCGGCGAACGGCTTCCGCCGACATTTCGCAGGAAAGCTGTGCCGCATGATAGTTGCTGTTGGTCAGGGCTGCTAGACGGAGATCGCGTTCCAGGGGAATCACCTCCGCTTCACGCGGACTCCCGGAAAGACCGAGCCAGCTTGCAAACAGACCCTCGTTCATCACGCCATTCGCACCAAGGAACGGATCGCGTGTTTCGCAGGCAATCACGGCATTGAAATCGCGAGCGTAGGTCAGAGCGCGCCGCATGAGCTGGGTATTGGCGATTGTCTGCCTGCCTTCCGTGAAGGCGACGGCACCGGCATCGCGCAGCAGGCCGATTTCGGTCATTTCTTCGCCGCGCAGACCTTTGGTGATCGCCGCAGCCGGGTGCACATTGACGACAGCCGTGTCACGCGCCGTGCGTTTGACAAATTCCACCAGAGCTACGTCATCGATCACCGGATCGGTGTCGGGCATCATGATGATTGAGGTTACACCGCCAGCAGCTGCCGCGCGGCTTGCCGACGCAATGGTTTCGCGATGTTCGGCACCGGGCTCACCGACGAAGACGCGCGCATCCACGAGGCCAGGCAATACTGCTTTGCCGTTCAGGTCGATGATTTCCGCACCTTCCGGTGCGCCCTGATTGCGGGCATCCGCTCCGGCGGCAACAATCTTGCCATCGCGGATCAGAACGCTGCCGGTTTCATCGAGACCCCGCGACGGATCGATGATGCGCGCGTTTTCAAACAGGATCGCGCTCATGCTGCTTCTCCGTTGCTGGGATTACGGCGCGGATCGAGCAGGGCTTCCATCACGGCCATACGCACGGCGACGCCCATTTCTACCTGTTGCTGGATCACGCTCTGCGGTCCGTCGGCAACGTCGGATGCGATCTCGACGCCGCGATTCATCGGACCGGGATGCATGACGAGCGCGTCTGGCTTGGCGACTTTGAGCTTCTCTTTATCGAGGCCGTAGAAGCGGAAATATTCGCGTACCGAAGGCACGAAGGAGCCGGCCATGCGCTCACGCTGAAGGCGCAGCATCATGACCACATCGGCATCTTTCAAGCCTTCTTCCATCGAATTGAAGACTTCGACGCTCATATCGGCCATGCCGGAAGGCAGAAGGGTGGATGGCGCGACGACGCGTACCCGTGCGCCAAGCGCGTTGAGGAGGAGAATGTTGGAGCGTGCGACGCGGGAATGCAGCACATCGCCGCAAATGGCGACGATCAGGTTTTCGATTCCGCCCTTGGCGCGACGAATGGTCAGCGCATCGAGAAGTGCCTGGGTGGGGTGTTCGTGCGCGCCGTCACCGGCGTTGACCACCGAACAGCCGACTTTCTGCGCGAGCAGGGCAGCCGCGCCCGCCGAAGCGTGACGGATAACCAATATATCTGGCTGCATGGCGTTCAGCGTCATCGCTGTATCGATGAGCGTTTCGCCTTTCTTGACCGACGAGTTGCCGACAGACATATTCATGACGTCGGCACCGAGCCGTTTTCCGGCTAGCTCGAACGACGATTGCGTTCGTGTCGATGCTTCGAAGAAGAGATTGATTTGCGTGCGACCGCGAAGCACGGACTTTTTCTTCTCTGGCTGTCTGGAGACAGCGATTTCCTGATCGGCGAGATCAAGAAGGCAGAGAATGTCCAGGGGCGAAAGCCCCTTGATGCCCAGCAGGTGGCGGTGAGGGAAAAGCGGAGGGACCGTTTGATTTGTCATGGCAAGTCACCCGTATAGGACCATGAGGCAGGTCCCGCAACCGTCCTTATAATGGCTTCAGGCGATTCACCAAGAAAAACCTGTGCTGTTCTGACGACAAATTGTGTTCGGGATGGCAAAATTTTAGCAAATGCAATGCAAGAAACCTAAATTAAATTGAATCGCACAATACGGAACGAGCTTTTGAAAACGCACGACGTTACCAACCAGACGCCACCCATGACTGGCAACAATGCCTATCTGGGCGATCCGCTCTTGATGCAGATTGCGGCAGGATTCCCGAAGGAACTGCATGCCGATCTGGAACAGACGGGACGTTTTGTGTCGTCGGCTGAAGCGCAGGACCTTGCGCGTCTCGCCAATACCGAACTGCCAAAATTGCGCACGCATGACAGGCAGGGCAACCGTATCGACCTTGTCGAATATCATCCTGCCTATCATGCGCTGATGCGCCGTTCCATCGCGGCAGGACTGCATTGCTCGATCTGGGAAGGCAATCCGCTCGAAAGCGGCCGCCGTCATCAGGCGCGTGCATCGCGCTTTTTCCTGACCGCACAGCTCGAGGCGGGACACCTCTGCCCGCTTACCATGACCAGCGCGTCGCTCGCAGCACTTATGGCATCGCCGGAAATCTATAAGGAATGGTCGGCGGTCATCCTGTCGCGCAAATACGATTTTTCGCAGAAACCCGCTTTTGCCAAGCAGGGCATTACGCTTGGCATGGGCATGACTGAAAAGCAGGGCGGGACCGATGTGCGCGCCAATACGACCCGCGCGACACGCAATGAAGATGGCACCTATGCCATAACCGGCCACAAGTGGTTCATGTCCGCACCAATGTCGGATGCTTTGCTGACGCTCGCGCAGGCAGAAGAAGGCCTTTCCTGTTTTCTGCTCCCGCGCCTCACTTCAGAGGGAAGCGGGAACGGGTTCTTTTTCCAGCGCCTGAAAGACAAGCTCGGCAATAAGTCCAACGCTTCGTCGGAGGTTGAATTCGATGGTGCCATCGGTCATCTGATCGGTAATCCCGGTGAAGGCGTCAAAACGATCATGGATATGGTCACGCTGACACGGCTCGATTGCGCTGTCGCGTCGGCCGGACTGATGCGTTCAGGCCTTGCCGAAGCCGTGCACCATAGCCGTTATCGTCAGGTATTCGGCAAGGCTCTTGTCGAGCAGCCATTGATGCAGCGCGTTCTTGCCGACATGGCGCTCGATGTTGCCGGTGCGACTGCACTTTCCATACGGCTGGCACGCGCTTTCGATATGGCTGCCAGTGATCGTGCCGAGGCGGCTTTTGCCCGTTGCATGACGCCGGTGGTGAAATACTGGGTTTGCAAGATCGCACCTGCATTACTCTATGAAGCAATGGAGTGCCTCGGCGGCAACGGTTACATCGAAGAAGGCAATCTCGCACGCGCCTATCGCGAAGCGCCGGTCAATGCGATCTGGGAGGGTTCCGGCAATGTCATGGCACTGGACGTGGCACGTGTGCTGTCGCGCGCACCGGGGCTTTTCGATGAAGTGCTGGAGTGGATCGGCGGGCAGCTTGGTCCGCGTGGGCAAGGGACACTTGATGTGCTGCGTGCTGCATTGCAGCTGACCGAAACCGATCCGGGTGTCGCACGCCTTCTAACCGAGCAACTGGCCTATGCTGCTGCAGCAGCAGAATTGCGTCAGATTGGGGCCGACGATGTGGCTGATGCGTTCATCGAGACCCGTCTTGGCGGCCAGTGGCGTTCGACCTATGGCATGCTGGATGCGCGCCACAATGCGGAACGGATTCTGGATCAGCTTTATCCGGCGTCGTAATCGTCGGATGCCGACCGCCTGATACTGTGCAGGCGGTCGAGTGCGCCTTGAAGAATGAAGGATGCCGCAGCCGAATCGATCCGTTCGGCCCGCTTGCCGCGTGAGACGTCCATACCGATCAGTGCCCGTTCGGCAGCGACGGTCGATAAGCGTTCATCCCAGAAAACGAAGGGCAGGTCGGTCAACGGCTGCATGGTGCGCACAAATGCCCGTGTGGCCTGAACGCGGGGACCGGATGTTCCGTCCATATTCATAGGCAAACCGATGACGATAACGCCGACCTTGTCGGCGTCGAGTGCCTTCAAAAGCACCTGTGCGTCGATGGAAAACTTCACCCGTTTGATAACGGGGCGCGGATGCGCGAAGGAAAGACCGAGATCAGACACCGCAAGGCCGATGGTCTTGGTTCCCAGATCCAGTCCGGCAATGGTCTGCCCGGACTGAAGCAGCGCCGGAATTTCCTCGATTTCAACGACAGCCATTGGTCCTCATAGGATTTTGAAGTGGTTTCATATTGCCTTCAACTTTATCGGCGTCATATCTGTTCGCAAACCGGAAATCGAGCCGGAAACAGAGATTGAGGAGAGACTTTATGAAACTAACATGGCTTGGCCACGCCGCTTTCCGCATTGAAACGGCAAAGGCTGTTATTCTCATCGATCCGTTTCTGAACGGAAATCCCGGTGCAAAGGGGATCGACTTCAAGGAGGCGACCAAGGGCGTAACCCATATAGCGCTGACCCATGGTCATGGCGACCATGTGGGCGATACGGTTGCCATCGCCAGGGAGCATGGCGCGATTGTGATTGCCAATGCCGATCTTGCATCCTGGCTTGGCAGCCAGGGCGTGGAAAAGCTCGATCCTGGCAATACGGGTGGCACGGTGGCGCATGACGGGTTCACCGTTACTTTCGTCAATGCACTCCACTCTTCGGCAATGCTGACGCAAAACGGTGTTTCGCAGGCGCTGGGGAATCCTAATGGTCTGGTATTCCATTTCGAAGATGCACCGACGCTCTATCATATGGGCGACACGGACATCTTCTCGGATATGGGGCTTATCAATGAGCTCCATCAGCCAGAAATCGGCATCGTTCCCATTGGTGACCGTTTCACGATGGGTGGCGCGGTCGCGGCTCTCGCCTGCCAGCGCTATTTCAACTTCAAAACCGTGCTGCCATGCCATTACGCCTCATTTCCGATCATCGACCAGACGGCGGATAAGTTCTTGGCCGGAATGGCAGATCATCGGGAAACGAAGGTTATTGCTGATCCAGCTGGCACCGTTCATTCGTTCTGACTTTGGATTTGAAGCGCAAGAAATGTTGCGCTTCAACAATCGCGCCGTTATAGCCGGTAGGAAAACTTTTCAGGGTGGCGGTTCGCCGCCCAATCTAGCATTTGCGGAGAACAGGATGTCCGTCGATATTTCTACCGTCAAGCGCGTCGCGCATCTGGCGCGCATTGCCGTCAATGACGACGATGCCGAACGCATGACTGGCGAACTCAATGCTATTCTGGGCTTTGTCGAGCAACTGAACGAAGTCAATGTCGATGGTATCGAGCCTATGACTTCTGTTACGCCGATGGACATGCGCATGCGCCAAGACAAGGTAACGGATGGCGGTATTGCTGCTGCGGTGGTGGCCAACGCACCGGTTACGGAAGACAATTTCTTCGTCGTACCAAAGGTCGTGGAGTAGGTTATGGCCATACGGGTTTCAGTCGAGACCCCCTTGCAGGATGATGTGCGCGCACTGGTCGAGGGCCTGAATGCGCATCTTCTGCCGCTGTCACCGCTGGAATTCCAGTTCAAGATGACAGTTGAGCAGATGGCGGGGCCAGATACGACGGTTTTTGTGGCGCGCGATGAAGACGGCAAGGCAGTCGGCTGCGGTGCCTTGAAGATGCACGAAGATGGCGTCGGTGAGGTGAAGCGTATGTTCACACTTCCGGAAGTGCGCGGAAAGCGTGTTGGTTCAGTTCTGGTGGATGCGATTGTCGATCAGGCGAGGGCCAAGGGCATTTCCCGTCTTGTACTCGAAACGGGCACGGGCCCCGGTTTTGCAGGTGCATGGCGGCTTTATGAGAATTCAGGTTTTACGCGCTGCGGTGTGGTTCTGGACTATCCGGATTCCGAATACAGCGCCTTTTTTGAAAAGCGTCTCGTTGAGGCGCACTGACAGGATTTGACGATGAGCGAACTGACCGCACTGACCATTGCCGAGGCGCGCGACAAGCTGAAGGCCAAAGCCATCACCGCGACCGAACTCACCGACGCCTATCTTTCCGCTATCGATTCCGCGAATGAAACCATCAACGCCTATGTGAAAGTAACTCACGATCAGGCGCGTTCGATGGCCAAAGCTTCGGATGAGCGTATTGCCAAGGGTGAAGCGGGCGCACTGGAAGGCATTCCGCTCGGCGTGAAGGACCTGTTTGCCACCAAGGGCGTGCATACGCAGGCCTGCTCTCACATTCTCGACGGTTTCAAGCCGGAATATGAGTCAGCCGTAACAGCCAATCTGTGGGCTGATGGTGCGGTTATGCTCGGCAAGCTCAACATGGATGAGTTTGCAATGGGTTCGTCCAACGAAACCTCCTATTACGGTTCGGTCAAAAATCCATGGCGCGCCAACGGCTCCAACGCCGATCTGGTGCCGGGCGGTTCGTCGGGCGGTTCGGCTGCCGCTGTCGCCGCACAGCTTTGCGCTGGCGCTACCGCAACCGATACAGGCGGCTCGATCCGCCAGCCCGCAGCCTTCACCGGCACAGTTGGCATCAAGCCGACCTATGGCCGCGTTTCACGCTGGGGCACGGTTGCCTTCGCTTCGTCGCTCGATCAGGCTGGTCCGATCGCTCGCGACGTGCGTGATGCCGCTATTCTGTTGAAATCCATGGCTTCGCTTGATCTCAAGGATACGACATCGGTCGATCTGCCTATTCCGGATTATGAGGCTGCTATCGGCAAGTCACTCAAGGGCATGAAGATTGGTATTCCGAAGGAATATCGCGTTGACGGCATGCCGGACGAGATTGAGGAACTTTGGCAGAAGGGTATCCAGTATCTGAAGGATGCCGGTGCTGAGATCATCGATATTTCGCTGCCACACACGAAATATGCGCTGCCCGCTTATTACATCGTGGCACCGGCGGAAGCCTCTTCGAACCTCGCCCGTTATGACGGCGTGCGTTACGGTTTGCGTGTACCCGGCAAGGACATTGCCGATATGTACGAACAGACCCGCGCGGCTGGCTTCGGCAAGGAAGTAAAGCGCCGCATCATGATCGGCACCTATGTTCTGTCGGCTGGCTATTACGACGCCTATTATCTGCGTGCGCAGAAGGTGCGTACGTTGATCAAGAAGGATTTTGAAAATGTATTCGCCAAGGGCGTACATGCGATCCTGACGCCAGCGACGCCATCGGCTGCCTTTGGTCTTGCCGATGAGGATCTCGCCAATGATCCGGTCAAGATGTATCTCAATGACATCTTCACGGTAACAGTCAACATGGCCGGTCTGCCGGGCATTGCCGTGCCGGCCGGTATCAATGACAAAGGCTTGCCGCTTGGCCTTCAGCTGATCGGGCGTCCGTTCGAGGAAGAGACTTTGTTCCAGGCAGCGCATGCCATTGAGCAGGCTGCCGGACGGTTTACTCCGGCAAAGTGGTGGTAAAAACCGAACTTCTTATTCGCCGGGGTTTCCCCGGCGA
The DNA here is from genome assembly GCF_039631535.1 of Ochrobactrum sp. WV_118_8. Lineage (NCBI taxonomy): Bacteria > Pseudomonadati > Pseudomonadota > Alphaproteobacteria > Hyphomicrobiales > Brucellaceae > Ochrobactrum > Ochrobactrum sp. WV_118_8. The sequence goes on from NZ_JBDIUZ010000002.1 coordinate 26,490, forward strand.
ATTTGTTTCTATGGCTGCATTAGCGGTCAGGGCCTGGCGGATAGCCGCGCGCGATATTGAACTGACCACTGAGCGGCAGGAAGTGCTGGAAGCCAGGTTCCAGCGCGATCTCCAAGAAATTGCGGACGGTGTTCTGGCTGCCGAAAAGGCAGGAATACTAGCAGGCTGGGGTGCCAGGGTGCCCCAAAGCAATTACATTTCCGATTTATGGGTCGATCCACCGCATCACGGGCAGGGGATTGGCAGACAGATTCTTGATGCCCTGATGGCGCAAATTCTGCTTGATGGTTTTGATGAAGCACTGATCGGCACCCATGCGGATAATCTTCCCGCGATCAATCTTTACAAAAAGGCTGGTTTCCGGATCGACCGGCAAGGAGATGAGTGGTCGGAAAGTTTCGAAAGAACCGTCGAGAAAGTCAGGATGCGCGCTGATCTTTGAAGGCCAGCTTACCGCAACCGTTGCCGAATGGTCTATCGCGCCTATCCTTCCTTGGAGTGGATAACATCAAGAGGAGGGCAAGCGATGTGGATCATGTTGACGGAAGTGAACGGCGAAAAGCTCGCCGTGAATTTTAATCACGTTCTCTCTTATAACGCTTATGGAACCGGCACACGTATTGTTACGCTGAGTACGGATCAGACGTTCTTCGTCAAAGAGTCGATTGAGGAGATTGAAGCCAAGCTAGGCATTGATGTGAAAGCCTGAAGCTTCTTTTTCTCAACGGCTTAAATAGTTTTATTGAAAAAGAAAATGAACGGCACCGTGCTCGCGCATTGCCGTTCATCCTGTTTGCATTCTCGGGCACGTTTCGTGGTCCACTGAAATGCTGTATTTTTTACGCGCATCTCGTTCCGAAAACCAGTTCCCACTTTTCGGGATGCGCTCTAGATATCCAACTCTTCCACAAAAGCCGCACGGTCCTGAATGAAACGGAAACGGGCCTCTGGCTTGGTGCCCATCAGTTCATCGACGGTGTTGCGGGTTTCATCGACATAATCTTCGTCCACCTGAACACGCAGAAGCGTGCGCTTCTTTGGGTCCATGGTGGTTTCCTTGAGCTGTTCGGCGCGCATTTCGCCAAGGCCTTTGAAGCGACCGATTTCCACTTTACCACGCCCGGTAAACATGGTGCGTAGAAGCTCATCCTTATGTGCTTCATCACGCGCATAAGCTACCTTTCCACCCTGGCTTAGGCGGAAAAGCGGAGGCACAGCCAGATAGAGATGACCATTGCGGATCAGGTCCGGCATTTCCTGATAAAAGAAGGTGATGAGCAGCGATGCGATATGTGCACCATCGACGTCAGCGTCGGTCATGACGATGACGCGATCATAGCGCAAGTCGTCTTCCCGATAATTCTTGCGCGTACCACTGCCGAGTGCCTGCACAAGATCACTTATCTGCTGGTTTGCCGTCAGTTTTTCGCGCCCGGCGCTGGCAACATTCAAAATCTTGCCGCGCAATGGCAGGATAGCCTGATTGGCGCGATTGCGCGCCTGCTTGGCTGAACCACCTGCCGAGTCACCCTCGACGATGAACAGTTCTGCACCGGCTGCGGCATTCTGCGTGCAATCGGCAAGTTTGCCGGGCAGGCGCAGCTTGCGCGTTGCGCTTTTGCGAACTGTTTCTTTTTCCTGACGGCGACGCAAGCGCTCGTCGGCGCGGTCGATCACCCATTCCAGCAGGCGAGATGCTTCCTGCGGAGAGGCCGTGAGCCAATGATCGAATGGATCACGGATCGCATTCTCCACGATGCGCTGTGCCTCGACCGTGGCAAGCTTGTCCTTGGTCTGACCGACAAATTCCGGCTCGCGAATGAAAACCGACAGCATCCCTGCAGCCGATACCATCACGTCATCGGTGGTTATGATCGAAGCGCGCTTGTTGTTGGTCAGTTCCGCATAGGCTTTCAGCCCTCGCGTCAAGGCAATACGCAAACCTGCTTCATGGGTGCCACCATCGCCGGTCGGGATAGTGTTACAATAGGAGTGAACGAAACCGTCCCCACCAAACCACGAAACGGCCCATTCAACGGCGCCGTGGCCACCCTGCTTTTCGGTCTTTCCTGCGAAAACCTCACGCGTGACCTGATGTTCCTTGCCAAGCGATGCCTCAAGATAGTCCTTCAGGCCACCAGGGAAGTGGAATACGGCCTTTTCAGGTGTTTCCTTCTTTGGGTCGAGCAGGGAAGGATCGCAGTTCCAGCGGATTTCAACCCCGCCAAACAGATAAGCTTTCGACCGCGCCATGCGATAAAGACGATGCGGATCGAACTGCGCTGTCTTGCCGAAAATATCAGGGTCTGGATGGAAACGGACGCGGGTGCCGCGACGATTATGCACTTCGCCGAGTTCTTCCAGCCCGCCTTGCGGAATACCCCGCGAGAAACGCTGGCGATAAAGACGGCGATTGCGCGCGACTTCCACTTCCAGCATATCGGAAAGGGCATTCACCACAGAAACACCGACGCCGTGCAGACCGCCTGACGTCTCATAGGCCTTGCCGTCGAACTTGCCGCCCGCGTGCAGTTTGGTCATGATGACTTCGAGCGTGGACTTCCCGGGAACCTGGGGATGTTCATCCACAGGAATGCCGCGTCCGTTGTCCGATACCGTTACAAACCCGTCGGCATCGAAGCTCACTTCGATGAAATTGGCATGTCCCGCGACAGCTTCATCCATTGAGTTGTCGATGACTTCGGCAAAGAGATGATGGAGCGCCTTTTCGTCCGTGCCGCCAATATACATGCCGGGACGCAGGCGCACCGGCTCCAGCCCTTCCAGAACGCGGATGGATGATGCGTTATAGTCGTCGCCTGCCGATGAAGCAGGCGGCGCCTTGGCCGTTACCGGCTTTGGAACAGAGAGCGAGGGCGCTGCCACTAGCTGCGTAACAGGCTGTGGTGCCACAGGTTTTTCCCCCTGGCGCCCCTGTTCTTGTTCCCGTTCTCGGGCCCGGGCATTGTTGACCACTCTCGAGAAGAGATCGTTGCTATCGTCCATCTGTTCCGAAAAGCTCTCTATCTGAATTTCAGGAGGTCTTTGCCGAGCCTGCTCGCCATCGACCGGAAAATACTGTTCGCGAATCACCTAAATGATGCCATGCGCGTTCGCGAAAGGCGACTAAAGTTCGCCTTACGTTCCGTTTTTACACGGCTTTTTCAAAGGGTCTTGTTCAGAACGGAACTGATTTGCACCAGAAAGAAGGCGAAAGTCAAACAAGCAGGACATTTCCGATCAAATTGGATGGAAACGCTGCAGTAGTTGGCATAGAGCGATAGCGGGGAATATTCAGAATACCGAGAGTTTGAAATGCAAAACAGCGCGACAAGCGGCATGGAAGCGCACGTTAAGGGCATGGCGATCATGGTGCTCTCGGTGCTTTTGCTGCCGCTGATGGATGCCATCGGCAAATGGCTCGCCATGGTGGATAATATGCCTCCTGCCACTGTCACCTTCATGCGTTTTTTCATTCAATGCTGGCTGATGTTCTTTATCCTGCTCATCGTTGGTGGTTTCGCTGCGCTGCGAACACAGTATCTGGCCGGTAATCTCATCCGCGGAGCCTTGATGGGGTTTGGTGGGCTCTGCTTCTTCACGGCGGTCAAATATATGCCGCTGGCTGATGCTATGGCCGTCTTCTTCGCCGAGCCGCTTATTCTGACGCTCTTTTCGGCAATTTTCCTGAAAGAAAAAGTGGGCTGGAGAAGGTTCAGCGCGGTCGGCATCGGTCTCATCGGCACGATGATCGTGATCCAGCCGAGTTTCGAGATATTTGGTGCTGTCTCGCTTCTGCCGTTGGCGACAGCCGTAACCTTTGCCATCTACCTGATCCTGAACCGAAAATATGGTGCGAAGGAAAGCCCGCTGGTCATGCAGTTCTATGCGGGTGTGGGCGGGTGGGTACTCGCTGGCGTTGCCATGATTTTCGGAACTGCGGCGGGGCTTGGTGATCTGAGTTTCGGTCTGCCGCAAGGCATTCAGCCTTGGCTGCTTTTGCTGCTTTTGGGGACGATCGGAACCGTCAGCCATTTGATGGTTGTGCAGGCGTTCAAGCTGGCACCGGCATCCATGCTGGCACCGTTCCAATATCTGGAAATCGTCAATGCGGTTCTGGTCGGCCTGATCGTGTTCGGCGATTTCCCGACACCGTCGAAATGGTGCGGCATCGCGATCATCGTCGGATCGGGCTTCTATGTGTTCATGCGCGAGCGCCGTGTGAAAGTCGACGCCGTGGCCTGAGGCAGAGCTAGAGCGGTTCTAGTTAAAACGGAATCGTGGGACCGCTCTATCTTTTTATTTTACGCATTACCCAACGCAAAACCGCTTCGCACTTTTGCTGGAAATGCTCTATTTCAGCTGACGGGCTCCGAAGACCGTCTCGAACGCTCTTCCCAAAGCGACGTCCATGTCGCCCATTGTTACCGGCAATCCGAGGTCTACAAGGCTGGTAACGCCATGTTCCGAGATTCCGCAAGGAACGATGCCGGAATAATGGCTGAGATCGGGTTCGACATTGATGGCTATGCCGTGAAAGCTCACCCAGCGACGGAGGCGGATGCCGATAGCAGCAATCTTGTCTTCACACATGCCGCCATTGGCAAGGCGCGGCTTTTCAGGCCGTGTAACCCATACGCCGACACGATCCTCACGACGCTCGCCTTTGACGTTGAACTCGGCAAGGCTCTCGATGATCCACTGCTCAAGAGCTGTCACGAAGGCGCGCACGTCCTCGCGGCGGCGTTTCAGGTCGAGCATCACATAGGCAACGCGCTGGCCAGGTCCGTGATAGGTATATTCTCCGCCGCGTCCCGTGTTGAAGACAGGGAGACTGTTCGGGGTCAGGAGATCGTCTGCATTGGCGCTCGTCCCCGCCGTGTAAAGCGAGGGATGCTCGACCAGCCACACGAGTTCATTGGCAGTGCCGTCCCGGATGGCCTGGACACGTGCTTCCATGAAAGCGAGTGCTTCTTCATAATCCGTCAGCGCTTCGGCAACGACCCAATCGACCGGAACCGCATCAGCGGCGACAGGCCGGAAATGTGCCTCCAGCGCATCGCGTTCACGCGGCTTTTGTGAAGCTGTCTCGAAAATGGGGAAGGCGGAATTATTCGTCATGATGGCACCATATGGCGGTTTTGCAGCGCGACCGCCAGATGGCAAAATGCCTCCCCGATCAATGAATCGCGAGCGGTACTTCCTTTTCACAGCGGTTGCGTCCTGCCTGCTTGGCCCGATAAAGCGCGCGGTCAGCGGCATTGACGAGATGGCTATAATCGGGATGACCGTTGAATGCTGCAACCCCGATGGACAGCGTTACAGACTGGCGTGCGCCATCGGGAAGGTTCAACGGTTGTTGTGCTATCTGTCTGCGAAGCTCTTCGGCGATTGTAAAAGCTTTGTTCTCGTCGGCTTCTACGAGAGCGACAAGAAACTCTTCGCCACCATAGCGGAACACGAAGTCGCTCGGGCGGCAAAGCGACAGGATCGCTTCGGCCACCTGCTGAAGGACTGCATCGCCACTGCTGTGTCCGTATGTGTCGTTAATGTTCTTGAAGTGATCGATATCGATCATCAAAACGCTCAGATCCATGGCCTTTTGCGAGGCCATGCGCACTTCACGGGTCAGGATCGAAGGCATGAAACGCCGGTTTAGAGCACGTGTCAGTGGGTCACGACCTGTTTCCATCGCGGCGGCCGCCTGAAATAATTCGGATAGCAGGAATTTCACTTCACCGATCTTGGTTTGAAACTGTGCCAACGAAGCCGCAAGGCCGGCGGGGTTGTCCTTGCGTGCGCTGTTGATGGCAGGCAGGAGAACATTGTCGATATGTTCTACATTCCGGCGGATGTTTTCCAACGTGCCGGAGTTGGAGAACATCAGATCAGCCTTGTGTTGCAACCACAATCCGAAATCCGAGCTTGCGAGCGAGTGAAGCGGACTATCGGCATTACCGTAGAGGTTGAAGAGAAGCGACTGGCTCCATTCCATAAGCGCTGCACGTTGCGATTCGCGTTCAAGCGGAAAATCGTGACTTAGCGTGAAAGCCCGGTAGGCTTCGTCGGTCTGGGCACTTTCGCGCGCGTCCTTGACGAAGGCTTGGCTCATGATTTCGATAGCGATGTCGATGGCATTGCTGACATGCACGATCAGGCGCGCCAGAACCTCTCTTGAGGCAACTTCCAGTTTCAGTTGACGGACGATTTCGTTTTTCAGCAGGCGCGCGCCTTGCATGACGACGTGGATCGGCACATCGATGCGGGCGTGAACCTCGCCAACCTTGCGCTGTTCACGAATGAATGCCTCAACATCGTCGGCTGTTCTCTGGAACATTTTCAACAGCCAGTCGCTCAGTGAATTGTGCAAACGTTCCTGCACCATTTTCTGGGACAGGAATGTCGCTGCATCACGATTGTTCATAAGGCGATTATAAAAAACACCGACAAACTGCTCGCGGTGACGGCCAATCAGATCACGGAGAAAGAGAGCATGTTCTTCGGGCAGGCCGCTGACCAGCTCGACCCATTCGGTCTGGGTTGCGCCCAGTCCAGTTTTCGATCCCCATGTCATGTCGATTTCAGAGGTCGAATAGTCCATGTTCCTGCTCCTTGCGATGACCGCAAAGCTCCGCCCGCTACCGGTGCTGGACCGGTGCCGGATCGGCCTCGCGGATTGGAGATTCTGCGGCTTTCCCTTTGCTTGGAAAGGGCTGCGTGCGAATTCAACAGGCACCTAATATCCCGACTTTCTTAAAAAGTCTCTCCGCAAAATGGCGGGTTAGTAATTGGGTTTAATTGGCAGCGCTTTTTGTAGAGTGCGGTCGAGATTGATAGAGCGTCGTAAGATTAAGTGACTTTACCAAATGGTTGTTTGGCCTACCTATCTGCGGGCAAGATTCCAATTCTGGCCATCTCTGGAAAGGACTCCGGAATGAGATTTACGTTAATTTCTGCGGCTCTCGCGCTCTTTGCGGTTACCGCTGTCGCTGAAGCAGGCACACCGGTTGCTCCGGCTCCGATTCCGGCTGTAGCCGCCAATAGCACTGGTTCGGCCATTCAGGTCGACTATCGCTGCCGTCGCGGCATGGTTCGCACGCCGAGCGGTCGCTGTGTTACGGATCGCCGCTGGCGGGATGATCGTCGCGGATGGGATCGTCACTCACCACGTTATTATCGCGAACGGGATCGTGATCGCCGCTGGCGCCATGATCGTGATCGTCATCGCGACAGAATCTATATCGAGCCACGTCGTCGCGGCCCGCACAACTAACAAAGAAAAAGAGCAGCGATTTCGCTGCTCTTTTTATACCGGCTCGGCTTGTGTGTCGGAAAGACTGTCAAGTTGCGGAAATACATCCGCTGTCATAGGGGCCAGGACGTCAATCACCAGTCCATCTGGCGCGAAGTTGATGTCGCATTTGGCCCTGAGTTCGCCCGTGAGAACGGAATAGAGCAGCCGCTGGCCGAAGCCACGACGGGTAGGGCGTTCGACTGCAGGTCCTCCGTCTTCAACCCAGCGCATATGAAATTTTCGCTCGCCCTGCCTTTCGAGCACATCCCAGCTGAATTGGACCGTGCCGTTTTCATTGGAGAGCGCGCCGTATTTCACGGCATTGGTCGCGAGTTCGTACAAACCAAGCGAAAGCGAAACCGTTACTCGGTCGCTTACCACGAGTTCTGGACCACTGGTTCGGATTCGATGACCGAACGTGCTGTTGAAAGGGGCGAGGGCAGTTTCGCAGATCTGGCTGATCGTTGTGCCCGTCCAGTCCTCCCGAAGCAGCATGTCATGAGCCTGACTAAGCGCTCGCAGCCGCTCGCTGAATAGTTCGTTCGCGGTTTGCGGATCGGTGGCATTGCGCAAGGTCTGGTTGGCGATCGATTGCACCATTGCCATTGAGTTCTTGAAACGGTGCGAAATTTCGCGGGTCACAAGTGCCTTGTCAGCCTCGGTTTTTTTGCGTTCGGTGACGTCGATGACGATGCCCAGAAGCGCAGGTGATTTGCCGAGGAGAGCTTTGGCTCGTGTTTCCACCCAGCGCACCTGTCCCAGCCTGTTGGTAATGCGATATTCGACCCGGAAAGATTTGCCTGTGGCAAAAGATTCCTGCGAACGCTGGATAAGCGTTATCCGGTCTTCAAGCATCACCATGTCGATGATCTTGTCGTAGTTGACTGGTTCGTCCGGCGTCAGTCCGAAAATGCGACGATATTCGGCCGAGCAGCTAATCTCCCCGGTCGTGTAATCCCGCGTCCAGAAACCGACATTCGCCACTTCAACGATATACTGGAGTTGATCGCTGCTACGCTGCTTTTCAATTGAGAGCGTTTCGCGTTCTTTTTCGAGCTCAACCAGTTTGCCGAGTTCCAGCGTCACATCAAGCTGCGACGAAACGAAGTGATGAAGTTCGCCATTCTCGGTTTTGACCGGGGAGATATGAAGTCGATTCCAGAACGGCTCGCCAGATTTCTTATAATTGAGAATATCGATCTCAACGGACTGTTCGGCTTCCAATGCCGAATGGATGATCTCGACATGTTTCGGGTCTGTGCCAGGGCCTTGAAGAAAGCGGCAGTTCTTCCCGATGATTTCGTCGGCCTCGTAACCAGTGAGGTTCTGGAAGGCCTCGTTTGCAAAGATGATCGGATTGTCCGGCAGACGCGGATTTGTGATGAGCATTGGCATGGGCGTCAGTTCAACCGCTGCCGTGAAGGGATTCGCTTCCTGGGAGAAAGATGCTCCCAAAACTTTCACGGACGGCTGTACTCTTGTTGCCAATGCAAACCCCACTCGCTGAAAACGCTTACAAGCTGTCCTAATTCACGCAAGTTATCTCATTGTCGCTTAATTTGCGAACAAAAATAATGGAGTAGCTCGAACGAAAATATTGGCTCTTTCGTTAAATCATTGATGGAATGGCCATACATTGCGACGTGAAAATAAGGCATGCACATAATTTACCGACAATATTCAGCGTGCATTCATAAACGGAAAGCAATGATGGCATCATTGAAATGGAGAAGCACAGGATGAACACCTTCAAAAAGATGATGGTTGGCCTCGTCGGTGCAAGCTTTCTGATCGGCGCAATGGTGCCGGTCTCGGCTGCACCTGTGATGCCAACTGCGCCTGCGGCAAGTAATGAGAATGTTCAGCAGGTCCGCGATGACCGCTGGCGCCGCGGGCCAGGACATGGAAACTGGGGTGGACACCGACCTGGGTATCGTCCGGGCTGGCATGGTCGTCCTCATCGTCCGGGACCTGGCTATTGGAATGGACACCGCGGTTATCGGCACTACCGTCATGGCTATCGTCGCAGCAATGATGGGTGGTGGTATCCGCTCGCAGCTTTCGGCGCTGGCGCAATCATCGGTGGTGCAATTGCAGCTCCGCCGCCCCCACCGGTCTATCGCGCGCCTGCTTATGGTTACCGCAACTCGCATGTCCAGTGGTGTTATAATCGTTATCGGTCCTATCGGGCTTCCGACAACACTTTCCAGCCGTATAACGGTCCCCGTCAGCAGTGTTATTCGCCATACTGACAGTGGAAATTTGTTAAACTCAATGAAGCCGCCCTTCATGGGCGGCTTTGTTTTTGTGGACTAAGTCTATCAACTGTATCCATGAGTAATTGTCATCCATATCAGTGCATTCTAAAAGGCGGCGGGATAAGATTCCGGGGTGCATTTGTTGAATCGCTTTCGGTCTCCCCATTTCATAACGAAGCGCTAAAGGAGACGGGATGCGCCAGATTTTACCCAAGGCTTTGGCCGGTATAGTTATACTCGGCATACTGAGCGTAGTACTTGGTTCCTGGTACACGATTGACGAAGGTGAGCGCGGCGTTGTTTTGCGCTATGGGGCGGTTTCCGGCGTTGCACAACCGGGGCTGGGCTTCAAAATTCCGGTGATCGATTCGATTGTGCGAATATCGGTGCAATCCAAGGCTGCGATCTATAACAGCATGGAAGCCTATAGCCGCGATCAGCAACCAGCTACGATGAACCTGTCGGTCAATTATCGCATTCCGCCAGACCGTGTGGAGGAAGTCTACGCGACCTACGGCGGTGAAGACGGCCTCTTGTCCCGCCTTGTCGAGCGACGCGTTTTTGAGGAAAGCAAGACTGTTTTCGGCAAATTCAATGCTGTGGAAGCCATTCAGGAGCGTAGCCGTCTCAATCAGGAAATTGCGGAGGCAATTCAGAGCAGTGTACGCGGTCCGGTTATTATCGACACGGTGCAGATCGAGAATATCGATTTTTCGGACTCCTATGAGCAGTCCATCGAACAGCGTATGTTGGCCGAAGTTGAAGTGCAGCGTCTCCGCCAGAATGCAGAGCGCGAAAAGGTACAGGCTGAAATCACAGTGACGCAGGCAAAGGCGCAGGCAGACGCACGCCGTGCCGAAGCCCAGGCTCAGGCCGATGCGGTTCGTCTGCAGGCGGAAGCCGACGCAGAAGCGATAAGGATAAAGGGTGAGGCAGAAGCAACTGCCATCAAGGCGCGTGGCGATGCGCTTCGTGACAATCCGGGTCTTGTCGCACTGACGCAAGCAGAACGATGGGACGGTCAGCTGCCAAGCACGATGCTACCGAATGGAGCAATACCCATGCTGAACCTGAGCAATTCCCAGACGCAGCAGAAATCACCTGACTATTGATATAGTTGCAGAAAGACCAGCTGGGTCGTGACTGTCACGTTTGACGCACATCCCGAAAAGCGTTTCACCCTTTTCGGGATGTGTTCTACCCGCCGCGCTGGTCATAACCTTCGACGTTTTCTCCATCCATTTTCTGGCGCAGGTGCTGCTTTAGCTTCATGATCTTGTCTGCGTCCCATCCGGTCACGTCGGTGACTTCCAGCCACGCATTGACATAGTGTTCCGGAGCATAGACATGCCCGTGTCCTATCGGTGTGGCGGTCCCAAAAGCCATATCTAGTGCCAATTGCAGCATGGTCACGACAGGATACCACCGCAGTTCCGGTGAAACATCCGGTCCGCGCGGTGCTTGCATCCAGTCAGGTTGACGATAGAACGATAGACTGTCGAAGAATGTCACCGGATCGCTGGCATATTGCAGATACACCACCCGCAATGGCCCCCAGCGGGTTCCATTTCCCGGCGCTTCACCATTCTGATTCATGAAACGTGCAAAGGAGCCGTCTCGGAACACTGGTAGCCATTCTGGAGTTCCAGGGTTTCTTCGTCTGGTCATGGCTTTCCAGTCCCTGCTCGGGAAAGGTGGCCCGCTCCACAAGGCACCGTTGATTGGATCGTCAAGCATTTCGAAAAGTTCGGCTGAGACTTCCGAATTCATCGCCCCAAGGCTCAAGCCATAGAGATACAGACGTGGGCGCTGATCGTGCGGAAGTTCTTTCCAGTAATTATAGACGGTTATGAACAGAGCTCGGGACGCTTCTGCTCCGTATTCGGGTTGGAACAACAACGACAAGGGACTGGAAAGATAGGAATATTGCATGGCAACGCTGGCCACATCGCCATTGTGCAGAAACTCCAGTCCGTCCATGGCTGCTGGATCTACCCACCCTGTACCGGTTGGAGTGATGACGACCAGCACAGAACGTTCAAAACCGTTCTGACGCTTCAGTTCCTCAAGTGCCAGTTCGGCTCTTTGTTCAGGCGTATCGGCTACTTGCAGACCTGCATAGACCCGTATCGGGTCTATAGCCTTTTCGCCAGTCAAGGCAGCAATATCGGCAGCTCCGGGACCCGAGGAAACGAACTCACGTCCAGCTCGCCCAAGCTCGTTCCAATGCAAAAGCGAAGCGGCGCTGCCAGTCTCGTTCGGTGATGTCGGTTGTGGGCGATCCGGTTCGATCAGAGCGTCAAACTCGCGAAACGAACGATCCAGAACCTTGAAAGTGGACTGGATGAGCAGGCCGTTGGCGATGGTCCAGATGAGCACAACAGTGATCGTAATGCCCAGGACATTGGCTAACCGGCGAGGCATAACGAGTTGTACTTTGGCGGAGACGAATTTCCCAAGTAGAATGAGAAGGCGAACCAGAATTAGCAGAACCAGAAATGTCAGCACAGCTAACGCGGAGACACTCATTGGATAGGCGCTGGGCACCGGCTCCATATCCATGACTGCACGAACTGAGTTCTGCCAGCCCGCGGCAAAATAGAGTGCTACGACGGCCACGGCGAGACAGACCAAGCCAACTACAAGATTGGCGCGACTGCGCAGCCGATTCCGGGGTTCAGGCAATTCCAGATAATGCCATAGCCAGCGCCACAATACGCCGATGCCATAACCGGCTCCGAAGGCGACACCTCCGAGAATTCCCTGCATGACGTAGGTTCGCGGGATAAGGCTGGGGGTGAGGGCTGCGGCGAAAAACAGTGTTCCGAGCGCGATACCCACGCCGGACAAGGAACGTCGGAAATGAGAAAATGCCTTGGTGGCCAGAGACATGAAGCACCACGCAGATTAAGTCATTGGAATGAAACTAACTGTAGCAAGAGCGGGCGGCAAGGCCCGGCACGGAGAAGCAGGAGCTGAATAGTCCTGGTTAGGCACCTAGCGATTCAGAATCGCCCTTCTGCTCAGGGTGTTAAGTATCCAAATGAGCATGAAAAGCGCCTGTTTACCGGCATATGGAAGAGGCGGTCTGGCATGGAGTATCCCAGACCTGTGATTTTTTTGAATTTATGTTGAAGAAACCTGATTTTATGGTGTTGACCAATCCGTAAGCCGCCCTTATGTTCCGCCGCACTTCCGGGGGCGATTTGCTCCTACAGGGAGCGCGTAGCTCAGCCGGTAGAGCAACTGACTTTTAATCAGTAGGTCCAGGGTTCGAATCCCTGCGCGCTCACCACTTTCTCTTCAAATTGGTTCATTTCACCTTTGTCGCAGTGACTTTGCATTGCAAGAGTGCCATGAGCGATCATGACCTTGCGTAGAAGAATTGTTGGCGATCGGTCGGATACCGCCCTTTGGATTGTATCGCTGACGCTTGTTATTCTTCTGCAAGGGCTGGTAACGGCATACGCGCAGGCTTCCATGGCGGCGTGGAGCGCTGGTCCCTCGTCTGTGATCTGTTCAGTCCACACGACGCAGGCAGATGCAAACGCTCCCCTGAAAGATCTCGCCAGACATTGCTGCTCGACCCTATGTCAGGCCGCGTGTGCCATTGGGACAGGATTGCCAGAACAGCCGGTCACCGTGTCTTTCGATTCGATTGTTGCGAAAGACGCGGTCGCTTTTCCTCTCGCGGTTCGCGCACCTCCTGGTCAGTTTGTTACGGCTGCTCAAGCCAGAGGGCCTCCCGCTTTGCACGATCTTTGAAAACGACGCCGCCGCCCCGCGACGGCAATTTCATATCGTTTGGAGATATCGATGCAAAATCATGATTTTATCGCGGCAGCCAAGGCTGGCTGCCCACGCACTGTGCTGTGCTTCTACTGCTTTTCAAGGAGGGTTCCGTGACGGATACGCTTCTTGAAGAAAAAGCTGGGGTACAAGCACGGCCGAATACCACTAGTTATGCGAACTCCGGCTTCCAGGCCTTCATCACACGGCTTCATTTCTATGTCGGCTTGTTTGTTGGTCCTTTTATCTTGATCGCAGCTGTGACGGGCACGCTTTATGTGCTGACGCCTCAGCTTGAAAACTACATCTACCGCGACCAGTTGCGTACCGCATCACTTGGAACCTTGCAGCCATTGGCGGACCAGGTGAAGGCGGCCGAAACCTTTATAGGCGAGGGCCCAAAACTTTTTGCCGTGAGGCCTTCAATTGCTCCCGGCTGGAATACACGGGTCATGTTCACCCAGCCTGGATTGGGAGAATCTGAAAGCCGGGCAATCTTCATCGATCCCGTCACGCTGGCCGTAAAGGGCGACCTTGTTGCCTATGGCACAAGTGGGACCTTGCCGTTTCGCGCGGCGATCGACTACCTACACCGCAATCTGATGCTCGGGGATTTTGGGCGTTACTACAGTGAACTCGCTGCATCCTGGCTGTGGATCGCGGCTCTAGGCGGCACTCTGCTTTGGTGGTGGAATCGGAATATCCGGCGAAAACAAAAACAAACGAAAAATCTCCACCTGAGGACCCGTCGCTTTCACAGTCAGGTCGGTATCTGGATAGCTGTCGGTCTTTTGTTCCTTTCGGCAACCGGCATGACCTGGTCGCAATTGGCGGGGGAAAGGATTGATCAGTTCAGAGCGGCGGTTGGCTGGATTACGCCGTCAGTCTCGACAGTTCTGAATAAGGCGACAGAATCTAGCGAAGAGAGTGCGCATCAGGACCATGGCGGCATGCCGATGCCGTCCGGAACAGGGGATGCGCAGGATCTTGTCGGACAGCTGGATAGTGTTTATCTGGCTGCACAACAGGCAGGACTCGATTCCCCGATGCTTGAAATCCGACTGCCCCGTTCATCGGATCAAGGCTGGCTGGTGCGTGAATATGACCGTTCCTGGCCGACACAAGTGGATACGATTGCTCTCGATCCCCAAAATATGGAGGTTATCAGCCGTGCTGACTTCGAGAGTTTTCCGCTTATCGCAAAATTGATCCGCTGGGGTATCGATCTCCATATGGGTGTCCTGTTCGGGGTCACTAATCAGATCGTGATGGCTGCGCTCGGCCTCTCGCTGATTGTGATGATTGTCTATGGCTATCGCATCTGGTGGCAGCGTCGCCCGCCTGCCGGATCAATGCCCAGAACGTTGATCGCAAGCTGGAGACGTCTCACTGCTGCGCAACAGATTGGGATCGCAATCGCTGCTGTATTTGTAGGTTGGACGCTGCCATTGGTCGGTATCAGTCTGATTGCATTCTTGCTGGTTGATTCCGTGCGCTGGTGGTTTGGCGGTCAAAAACCAGTCGTGCGCTAAATCAACAGGCTGGCGCCCGTCTTCCGGGCGCCAGCTCTGGCTTAATTATCAACTGGCCGGTCGTGGCGGCAATCCGGCACGGACGCGCATCTTTTCCAGAAGACTGGCGGCAATTGGCTCATAATTTTCATCGAAATGATGACCTCCGGCCAGTTTCATGACTTCCATCCCTTTGAGCTCGGCAGCTGTGCAGGCGGTATCATCTTCTTCTTCGCCATAGACGCAAACAACCCGATCAAGCGGGATTGTCGAGATAGCAGGAACGACATCCTTGTCGCCATCCATTCCGAGCCAGCCTTCAATCGAAACCTGGAAGGTCGTCGTCGTCTCGACACCGAGAAGCCCGATCATTTTCGTCCGGTCCTGTATGGAAGGGTCGAGATATTTCCAAGCAAAGGGGAATGTATCGGCACCGAATGAGTAGCCCAGAACTGCAACCGGCAATTTGTTCGTCGGGTCGGCCTTCTTGATCATGGCCGTCGTGTCATTGGCTATTTCTTCCGGCGTTCGTTCCGACCAGAAATAGCGAAGCGAATCCACACCGATCACGTGAACGCCATGAGCCTGCAGCCATTCACCAATGGATTTGTCGAGATCTCGCCAGCCACCATCACCCGAATAGAAAACGGCAACCATATCGGCTTTGCCGCCTTTGGCGGGAAGATCGACGATAGGCAGGGCTTCGTTTTTGGCATCCTGATCCGCCATGGCGACGACATTGTCGACAGCCATTTTCAGGCGAGCAGGAAATTCCGGAGCGGATTGAAGCACGGCGACATTTTCGTGGCGGGCTGTAACCGGATTGTTGACCGGCGATCCGCTGGGACCGACCACAAGGGCAGGGGCGGGAATTGCCGCGTTGAAGCCATAGGTGAAGCCGCCATCGGGTGCCTTGGTCGCTTCGGCTTTCTCGGTGCAGGAAGGCAGACGGGTCTTGGCCGGGACCGGATCAAGCGATACCGCACCTGCAATCGTCGCATCCGGAGAATCCGAGGCTGCGGCATATGCGATGGTAGCGCCTTGTCCAACGCCTGTCAGAACGGGATGAAAATAGACGCCCAAATCAAGTCCACGCAGAGCCTCCTTGGCGATGGCTTCGAAATCCGAGTCCAGATAGTTGCAATCGCCATCTTCCTTATCGAGGGCGGCGCGCCACGGGCCGAGCTCGACCGGCAGAACGATCATGTTCCGGGCAAGCATGGCGTCCATGAAGCTCTTCTCCCGGTCGCTCATACCTCCTTCGTCACTCAGTAAAATCGCAAGGCCGACGGGATCATTCTTCGGCATGTAGACCGGAATATTGGACAGTCTTTCAGCACTGGCGTGGATGACCGGTTCATCGGAATCGGTGATTTTCGTCCAGAGCCGGGCGATCTTGCCTGTATGCATTGCGCCATACGCGCCCACCGCAGCCACCAACGCCAGTCCAAGAAAAATGAAGAGAACGCGTCTTTTCGTCATTTGCGGATGAACTCCAAAGGACTGCCATTGATGAGGGTTGTGGCATCGAGAAGCGCGCGCGGCGTTTCCAGGCCGCCCGGGCAAACCATGTAATGCGGGGTCCAGACCGGATCGAACTTTTCCTTGAAAGCTTTCAGTCCGTCAAAATGATAGAGATCGGCTCCACGCTTGTAGATGAAGGAGCCGAAACGGTTCCAGCGGGACGCCAGCCTGCTACCGCTCAGGCCGGAAAGCGGGGCAGCACCAAGATTGAACCACTTGTAACCTTCTTCCTTGCTGGCCATCAGCAGTTTTGCAAACAGTGCGTCCATCAGAAGCTTGTGTACATTGGGCATGTAGCGCATGAGGTCGACGGTGATTTCATACTTGTCCGCACCACGCCACATATTGGCGAAAGCCACGATTTCTCCGTCACTTTTCAGCACTGCGACGTCGAAGCGTTTCATGTATTCGTCATCGAAGTACCCCAGCGAGAAGCCTTTCTCGCTGCCCGACTTGAAATCGAGCCACGCATCGGAAATCTCGCGCAGGCGTGGAATGAGTGGCGGTACGTCGGCCGCCGGAATGATTTCAAACGTCAGGCCGTCCTTGTCGATCTTGCGGTCGGCATAGCGGAATGGCTGGCGACGCGGACCATCGAGCGAGAAATTGGTGAGGTCAACGCGGGCGACTTCGCCGAGCTTCAGGGCAATCAATCCCATATCCAGAAACAGGGGCAGGCTTTGCGGGCCGACACCGTAGAATACGGTTCGCAGGGCAAGCTCGTCGGCCAGTGCGTGAAATGACCATGCAAGCTCCTTAGCCGTCTGTTCCTGGCCTATCGGTTCTCCGAGCGCAATCAGGCTGCCCCCTGATTGCGCATACATGATGAAGGCGCTCTTGTCTGGCGCGAGGAGGAATTGCTTGTCACCAAGCATTGCCAAAGCGGCATCCGTATGTGGCCATTGGGCAACGAGATCCGGCACGGCATCGGGTATGGAATAATCCACCTTGCGTTTGCGGTGACCAGCCCGGTTGATAATCGAGTAAAGGCCCACTGCAGCGACCACTGCGAAGACAAGGACAGTCGCACGCAAGAACCGGGGCGCATTGCCGTTCCATGCGAAATCCCACCAGAGGTCATTGGAATATTCCACGTGACGATAGACGAAGAAGCCGAGCCATGTGGAGACAAGCACCGTCGTGCCGACGGTCGCGATCCAGTTCCAGCTTAAATCGAACGGTCCGGAAATCGGGCGGCGATAGAACGAATCCCGGAAGCCCCAAAGTGTGAATGCAGAAATGCACAGGATGGTCGCCTCTTCCCAGTCAAGGCCTTTGGCGAGGGAAAAGACAGCGCCGCTGAGGAGGAGGATTAGTGCTGCGACCCACGCACGTGCAAGCCGTTTCGACAGACCGCGCGCAACGATCAGTAGCGCGACTCCGACGAGGCTGGCGGCAAGATGCGACATTTCCATGAAAGATTCAGGAACTATGTCGGAGAGCAATTTTACGCGGTAGCGAAGGTCTGGTGTCGCACCGGACACCAAAAGAATGATGCCGCCGAGAAAGATGATGCTGGCAGAAAGGCTCGGGATGAGTGGCTCGACCAGACGTTTGGCGAAGCGCGCCTGCTTGCCGAGCATATGGCGCCGCCGCATGATCTCCCATATGAGAATGCCTGCGGTCGCTACAACGAGCGGCATAACCGTATAGATAAGACGGTAGGCGAGAAGCCCCGCAATTGCATCCGGCTTCCCGCCTAGGCCGAGTCCAGCAATGATTGTCGCTTCAAATGCGCCTAGACCGCCCGGAGCATGACTGGCAATGCCCAGCACGATGGCGATGACATAGACCAGCGCGAAAACCGCAAAGCTTGGCACGGCGTCTGCAGGCATGAGCACATAGAGCGTAGCGGCAGCTGCGCCCACATCCACAAGCCCGGCAAAGATCTGGGTCAGAGCGCCTTTTGAGTTCGGCAGGCGCAGACTGAACGAACCCACCGTAAAACTACGCTGTCCATGCGACAGCCAGTAGATCAGCCAGCCGATGCCACCCAGAATGGCGATACCGGCGACGATATCGATTCGGGAATCGATGGCGGAAAGCCAGGGAACATCCTGCGGGTCGATAAGAAGCGCTGCACCGACCATGATGATCAGTGCGAACCAGATCGCGAACCATGATGTCCCGACAATCTTGCCGATATCGGCAAGGCTAACACCCTCCGCAGCATAGATGCGATAACGCAATGCGCCGCCGGTCAGCAGGGAAAACCCAAGCGCGTTGGAGATTGCGTAGCCGGCAGCACCTGCTACGGCAGCGATGCGGCGCGGTATCTGGTTGGGCGCAATCGTATCGACAGCCACCACATCGTAGAGTGCGACGGCTGCATAGCTCAGAACTGTGAAGAACACAGCTAAACCAAGTGTCGTCCACGAAATGTCGTGGAAGGCAGCGAGTGTTTCCGTGCGAGATGTATTCTGGAGCAGATTCTCCAGCACATAGATCGCCAGCAGCGCAATGGCGATGCCCGCTATTGGAAACAGAAAATGTTGGTATCGCTTGAGCCAGCCAGAATGTCTTGTCGACGTTGCAGGTGGTGTTGAAGGCACTTCATCATCAATAAGGCTCATAGGAACGTCGTCCGGTTGGAGCAATATATTATAAATCGCGCAATGATCTCGATTTAGGGCGAACTTGTGTTCGAGCGAGATGCCGCATTGAAAATATTCTAAGTAGAGCAGAATCTAGTCTATATAAGCCTGTGGTTTGGCCAGACCGCAAGCGATTTGATGAACTGAAAGAGGTATTGGTGCTCGATATTTCATATATGACCGCAGCCGGAGCCGGTGCACTGTCGTTCCTGTCGCCCTGTGTTCTCCCGCTCGTGCCGCCCTATCTGTGTTATATGGCGGGCGTGAGCGTAGAAGATTTTCGCGCAGATAAGGCGACGGCCGTTGCCGCCGCGCCTTCAGCGCGCCGCTCGTTGGCATTTGCGGCAATCTGTTTTGTTCTCGGTTTCACAACTGTTTTTGTGGCGCTCGGCGCTGGAGCTTCGTCCATCGGCGCCTTCCTGCGCGCATGGCAGCAGGAGATCGCAATCGTTGCGGGCGTCGTCATCATATTGATGGGACTGAACTTTCTTGGCATCTTGCGTTTCTCGTTCCTGTCCCGCGAAGCTCGTTTTCAGGCACGCAACGCTCCGGCATCGCCACTTGGAGCCTATGTCATGGGACTGGCATTCGCCTTCGGCTGGACGCCGTGCATCGGGCCTGTTCTTGGGCCGATTCTGACGCTTGCAGGCGGCAGCAGCACGGTTGGTGAGGGCGCGTTATTGCTGGCGACCTATTCGCTTGGCCTTGGCATTCCGTTCTTGATTGCCGCCCTTTTTTCCGGCGCATTCATGCGGTTTCTTTCACGTTTCCGCGTGCATCTCGGCAAGGTGGAGAAAGCAATGGGCGCGCTTCTGGTCGCTGCAGGTGTCCTGTTCCTGACCGGAGGCATGCAATCCTTCTCGTTCTGGCTGCTTGAGAATTTCCCCGCGCTGGGGCGGTTGGGTTAAAGGTTTGGCAGCAGCCCGTAAGTTTTCATAGACGCTTTGATGTTAAGAGCGAAAATCATCTCAATTTTCTGGACGATACCATGACAGACCGTACCTGCCTTTCCATCGTACTTGCTGCTGGCGAAGGCACACGCATGAAATCCAACTTGCCCAAAGTACTGCATCAGGTGGCAGGCTTGCCGCTGGTCTCTCACGTGGTCACGGCGGTTCAGGGGACCGGCAAAAGCGATGTTGCGCTGGTGGTGGGGCGTGGCGCCGACGATGTGCGGGCGGCAGTAGAAAAGAATGCAGGCCCGGTGTCGGCCTTCGAACAGAAGGAACGTCTCGGCACGGCGCATGCCGTCCTGGCAGCGCGCGAAGCGATCGAACGCGGCTATGACGATTTGCTCATCGTTTTTGGCGACACGCCACTGATCGAGGCGCAATCTCTGCAGAAAGCTCGCGAACGACTGGCCGAGGGTGCAGACGTTGTCGTTATCGGTTTTCGCCCAGACAATCCACATGGCTACGGTCGCCTCATCGAGAAAGGCGACAAACTTGTCGCCATCATTGAGGAAAAGGAAGCAACCGAAGAGCAGAAGCAGATCGGATTCTGCAATGGCGGGCTGATGGCGGTTCGCGGTCAACACGCCCTGGCGCTTCTGGATGCGGTGGGCAATGACAACGCCAAGGGCGAATATTACCTGACCGATATCGTCGCCATCGCCCATGGCAAGGGCATGAACGTGACGGCCATCGAAGTGCCGGTCGATAATGTCATCGGCATCAACAATCGTGTTGAACTGGCAGAAGCCGAAGCCATCTGGCAGGATCGCAAGCGCCGCGAGATGATGCTTGCAGGTGTAACGCTTATTGCACCTGAAACTGTTTTCTTTTCGCATGATACGCTGATCGAAGCCGACGTCATTGTTGAACCGAACGTGTTTTTTGGTCCTCGCGTGCATGTCGCGACGGGAGCTCTGATCCATTCCTTCTCGCATATGGAAGGTGCTGACGTTGGGCCGAAGGCCGAAATCGGGCCGTTTGCGCGGCTGCGCCCGGGTGCAAATCTCGGTGAGAAAACCAAGGTCGGCAATTTTTGCGAAGTGAAAAATGCCACCGTGCACAAAGGCGCGAAGATCAATCACCTAACCTATATCGGCGATGCGACTGTGGGAGCCTCCAGCAATATCGGCGCTGGCACGATCACCTGCAATTACGACGGCTACAACAAATACAAGACGGTGATCGGCGAAAACGCGTTTATCGGGTCGAACAGCTCACTGGTCGCGCCGGTGGAAATCGGCGACAATGCTTATATTGCCTCAGGCAGCACGATTACCGACAATGTCCCTGCCGATGCGCTGGCTTTCGGTCGTGCCCGGCAGGAAACAAAAGAGGGGCGGGCGAAGATCCTGCGAGAGAAGTACGCTGCCATCAAAGCGGCTAAAACTGCGACCAAATAAGTCGTCCAATTGTTTAACCGAACGGCAATCCTCTGGGTTGCCGTTCTGCGTTAGAATCTTTAAACCGCAAAGCAACACGCTTGAACGTCGGATTTGGAGCAGCCTATGTGTGGAATTATCGGCATCATCGGAAATAACGAAGTCGCTCCGCTTCTTGTGGATGCACTGAAGCGGCTTGAATATCGCGGCTATGATTCTGCCGGTATTGCCACACTACAGAACGGCAAGCTCGACCGTCGCCGTGCCGAAGGCAAGCTGGTGAATTTGGAAAAGCGCCTGGCCGGAGAGCCGCTTCCCGGCGTTATTGGTATCGGCCATACCCGTTGGGCTACGCACGGCAAGCCAGTGGAGCGCAACGCGCATCCGCACATTACTGAGCGCCTCGCGGTCGTCCATAACGGGATCATCGAGAACTTCGCCGAGCTTCGCACCATGCTTGAGGCCGAAGGCTACAAGTTCCAGACGGAAACCGATACCGAAGCTGTTGCCCATCTGGTCACCCGTGAACTGGCAAAAGGCAAGTCTCCGGTTGAAGCTGTGCGCGACAGCCTGCCGATGCTGCATGGTGCCTTCGCACTCGCTTTCCTGTTTGAGGGTGACGAAGAACTCTTGATCGGAGCGCGCCAGGGGCCGCCACTCGCCGTTGGTTACGGTGAGGGCGAAATGTTCCTCGGTTCCGACGCTATCGCACTTTCGCCTTTCACGGATACCATCGCCTATCTCGAAGATGGCGACTGGGCCGTGCTGACGCGCAAGGGTGTGACCGTTTACGACGAAAACAACAACGAAGTTGAGCGTCCGATTCAGAAGACTCAGACGGCGAATATGCTCGTCTCCAAGGGTAATCATCGTCACTTCATGCAGAAAGAGATGTTCGAGCAGCCGGAAGTCATTTCCCATACGCTCGCCAATTATCTCGACTTCACGACGGGCAAGGTTCGTCAGGAAGCCATTGATATCGATTTCAGCAAGATCGATCGCCTGACGATTTCGGCCTGCGGTACGGCCTACTATGCGGCTTCTGTTGGCAAATACTGGTTCGAGCAGATCGCGCGACTGCCGGTCGACAGCGATATCGCTTCCGAATTCCGCTATCGCGAAATGCCTCTCTCGAAGGATTCGCTGGCGATGTTCGTGTCGCAGTCGGGCGAAACAGCTGATACGCTGGCGTCGCTACGCTACTGCAAGTCGCAAGGATTGAAGATCGCAGCTGTCGTGAATGTCACCGGCTCGACCATTGCGCGTGAATCTGATGCCGTTTTCCCGACGCTTGCGGGCCCAGAAATTGGCGTTGCTTCTACCAAGGCCTTTACCTGCCAGCTTTCGGCCATGGCATCGCTGGTAATTGCGGCTGCAAAATCGCGTGGCGCAATCGATGACAAGCGGGAACAGGAACTGGTACGCCAGCTTTCCGAGGCGCCGCGTTTCATCAACCAGGTTCTGAAGCTTGAAGACCAGATCGCTGCGGTCTGCCATGAACTGGCCAAGGTCAATCATGTGCTTTATCTCGGTCGTGGCACGTCTTTCCCGCTGGCCATGGAAGGCGCGCTGAAGCTCAAGGAAATTTCTTATATCCACGCTGAAGGCTATGCCGCCGGCGAGTTGAAGCACGGCCCGATTGCGCTGATCGATGAAACCATGCCGGTTATCGTCATCGCGCCGTCTGATCGGCTCTATGAGAAGACCGTTTCCAACATGCAGGAAGTTGCAGCACGTGGCGGTCGCATCATTCTCATCACCGACAAGAAGGGTGCCGAGGCAGCAAGCATCGACACGATGGCAACCATCATTCTGCCGGATGTGCCGGAATTCATCACGCCGCTCGTCTATGCGCTGCCGATCCAGATGCTGGCTTATCATACAGCCGTTCTGATGGGGACGGATGTCGATCAGCCACGCAATCTAGCAAAGTCGGTGACTGTCGAGTAAATTCAGCTTGTTATAGCAAAATCTTGATAAGTTCATAGAAATGGTGGTGGATTGCCGCCATTTCTATCCTGCCCGCAGAAGCCTGATCGCTTCGTCGCGTCCGAAAAGATATAGCAACACGCGCAGTGCTTGTCCGCGTTCGGATTCCAGATCTGGATCGCTTGTCAGAATATAGCGCGCATCCTTGCGGGCTATTTCCAGAAGATCACCATGCGCTTCGATGGAGGCCAAGCGGAAGCCTGGGGTGCCGGATTGCCGCGTGCCGAGCAATTCGCCTTCGCCACGCAGTTTCAAATCTTCTTCCGCGATACGAAAACCGTCTTCGGTCTCGCGCATGACCTTCAGTCGGGCTTGTGCGATTTCGCCCAGCGGGCCTTTGTAAAGCAGCAAGCACGTTGACGGTTTGTCGCCGCGCCCCACGCGACCGCGCAACTGGTGCAGTTGCGACAGGCCGAAACGTTCGGCATGTTCGATAACAATGATCGTCGCATCGGGGACATCTACGCCGACTTCGATCACAGTGGTCGCGACCAGTACCCGCGTTTCGCTCTGCTTGAATGCCCGCATGGCTTCGTCTTTTTCAGCCCCGTTCATGCGGCCATGGATGAGACCGATGCGTTCCCCAAAGACGGGTTTGAGGCTTTCGAAACGTTCCTCCGCCGAAGTCAGTTCAACGACTTCGGATTCCTCAACGAGCGGGCAAATCCAGTAGATTTTCTGTCCTTCTCCCACGGCCTTTCGGATGCGCTCGACAAGTTCCCCCATACGTTCCATCGGCACGATGGCGGTCGTGATGGGCTGGCGTCCGGCAGGCTTCTCGGTCAGTTTCGACACGTCCATATCGCCAAAGGCGGTGAGGACGAGGGTGCGCGGAATAGGTGTAGCCGTCATGACCAGCATATCCGGTGCAGAACCCTTTGCGGTCAGCATCAGGCGTTGGTGCACGCCAAAACGATGCTGTTCATCGATGATGACCAGAACGAGGTCGTGATACTCGACCTTTTCCTGAAACAGCGCGTGTGTACCGATGACGATATCGATTTCACCAGTTTTCAATCCTTCGAGAACTGCATTCCTGTCACGGCCCTTTTCGCGACCGGTCAGAAGGGCGGCTTTCAGTCCCGCTTTCTCCGCAAGCGGCGCGATGGTTGCAAAATGCTGACGGGCGAGAACTTCCGTCGGCGCCATGAGTGCTGACTGTCCACCAGATTCTGCGGCGTGGGCCATGGAAAGCAATCCAACGACCGTCTTGCCGGAGCCGACATCGCCCTGCAAAAGCCGCAACATGCGCTCCGGCGACTTAAGATCTGTGATGATTTCGCGAGCAGCCTGATCCTGCCCCTTGGTCAAGCGATAGGGCAGGTGGCGCATGATTTCGGCGACGATGCGCCCTGTACCTTCCAGAGGACGACCGGAAAGCCGCCGTGTTTTCGCGCGAACAAGGGCGAGTGCCAATTGTCCGGCCAGAAACTCGTCATATGCAAGCCTGCGCCGCGAAATGCTTTCAAGCGCGATATCCGACGGGTCTTCAGGCAGGTGAAGCGTGTTCAGCGATTGCTGGAAACTGGTGAAGCGCTCCCGCGCCAGCAACGGGCCGTCGATCCATTCCGGCAGCGGAGGCACGCGGGTCAGTGCTTCCTTGACGGCGCGCGCCAATGTCTTTGGCGACAGACCCGCGGTCAGCGGATAGACCGGTTCGACCATCGGCAGATTGGCTGCATCTTCCAGGCTCGCAATATAGTCCGGGTGGACCATGGAGGCGCGACCGTTGAACCATTCCACCTTGCCCGAGACGATGACAGTCTCACCTTCAGGCAGCATTTTTTGCAGCCAAGGCAATTGCGCATGGAAGAAGGTCAGCGCGATTTCGCCGGTGTCGTCATGAGCGAAGACGCGATGCGGAACATTGCCACGCCCGGGTGGTGCAGGCTGATGCTGGTCTACGATGACTTCCAGCGTCACGATTGCACCTTCCTGAGCAAGCGCGATACCAGGCCGATTGCGTCGGTCGATCACGCTGTGCGGTGCCAGAAACAGGAGCTGACCGACCTTGGGCTCCGCGCCCGGTATGTCGGTGCCAAGCAGTTTGCCAAGCAGGGCGGCAACCTTCGGGCCAATGCCGGAAAGCGAACGAACGGAAGCAAAAAATGGATCGAGCATGGATGGGCGCATGGGCTTGAGCATTAACTGCTTCGTCCTGCGGTGCAAGGGCGGTGCGCAATCTTTCTGTGCTCTTTTTGTTCTTGTTGGATAAACGGGTTCCCGTTTGCGGCGCAGATGCTATATACCAGCAGCAATTTGAATGATTGGAGCTTACCGAGGATGACTGGCAGCACATTGGCGACGGAAAATCTGGATGTACGGCGCCGCAAGCTTCTGTTTCGGGCGTGGCATCGCGGTATGCGCGAGATGGATTTGATCCTCGGGCAATATGCGGATGAATATATTATCGGCTTCACCGATCCGCAGCTCGAGGAGTTCGAGCATATTCTTGAAGTGCTTGACCGCGATCTTCTGAAATGGGTGACGGGTGAAAGCCCGATCCCGATCGATTACGACACGCCTCTGTTCCGCGATATTGTCGCGTTTCGCGACCGCATAGAATTCTGAGTTCAAGGTTCCCATGCCCGTTTTCAGCAAACTAGGTCTCAAGTCCTCCAGCGCGCTCGGGGCAAATCGTCATATCGTGATCGACGGCGTTGCCGACGGTTACGAGGCGTTCTGTCTTATTCGTCTGGCGGAAGAGATCGGCGAACGCGGGCCGATTATGTATATCGTGCGCGACGGGCAGCGCATTGCCGATCTGGAGCAGGTCTTGAGTTTCGTGGCGCCGGATATGCCGGTTCTGCATCTGCCTGCATGGGATTGTTTGCCTTATGACCGCGTATCGCCCGGTGCAGACGCATCGGCACGTCGGCTCGCCGCACTCAGTGCGCTGTCCCAGCTTAAAAAGGCACCGCATCCTGCCATCATTCTCACCACAGCCAATGCCGTTCTGCAAAAGCTGCCGCCGGAAGCGGCGATAGCCGAACAGGTGATTTCGGCGCGTCCCGGCAACCAGCTGGATATGAACGATCTGGCATCCCGGCTGGAGCGCAACGGTTTCGAACGTGTTTCCACCGTGCGCGACATCGGCGAATTTGCAGTTCGTGGTGGTATTCTCGATCTTTATGCACCCGGCGCGGAAGAGCCGTTGCGGCTTGATTTCTTTGGCGACACACTGGAATCGATCCGCGCTTTCGATCCGGCTTCGCAGCGTACCACGGGCACACGCAAGGAGTTCGTGCTCCAGCCGATGAGCGAAATCACGCTTTCGCCGGACATGATAAGCCGTTTCCGCAAGAATTACGTCGCGATGTTCGGTGCGCCGCAGCGCGATGACGCGCTTTATCAGGCGATCAGTGAAGGTCGTCGCTTTGCGGGCATGGAACATTGGCTGCCGCTTTTCTACGACAAGCTTGATACCGTCTTCGACCATGCGGGCAATATGCCGGTGGTTTTCGATCATCTGGTGCATGAAGCGCTGACCGAGCGCCACACAATGGTTGTCGATCACTACGAAGCGCGGCTGAGACAGGCGGAGGGCAAGGAGCCGGGCAGTGATGCCGTGCCTTACAAGCCGGTCAAGCCGGAAGCGCTTTATTTAACCCCGTCAGAGGTCGAGAAGCACGCTGAGGCCGGAGGTATGCGCATCGACCTGACGCCATTCGGTGCGCCGGAGGTTACGGGGCGGACGATTATTCATGCCGATGTGCACAAGGGCCGCAGCTTTGCCGAGGAGCGCGCGGCCACCGACGTGAACCTGTTCGAAGCGGTGGTGAAGCATATTGCCGAACTGCGTGCAGCGGGCAAGAAAGTGCTGGTTGCTGCCTGGACTGAAGGTTCTCTCGACCGTCTTTTGCAGGTCCTGGATGAACATGGGCTGGAAAAGATCGAGTCGGTTGACCGGCTTTCTACCGTCAAGGCGCTGTCACGCGACAAGGTGACGGCGGCGGTGCTGGCCGTCGAGAGCGGATTCGACGCGGGCGATCTCGTCATCGTGGCTGAGCAGGATATTCTGGGCGACCGTCTTATCCGCCGTTCCAAGCGCCGCAAGCGCGATCAGGATTTCATCTCGGAAGTTGCCTCGCTAAACGCTGGCGATATCGTCGTCCATGTCGATCACGGTATCGGTCGCTTCATTGGCCTCAAGACCATTACCGCCGCTGGCGCTCCGCATGACTGTCTTGAAATCCATTATGCGGGTGATGACCGGCTGTTTCTGCCGGTCGAAAATATCGAGCTTCTGTCGCGCTACGGTTCGGAAAGCTCCGATGCGGTTCTCGACAAGCTTGGCGGTGGCGCATGGCAGATGCGTAAGGCCAAGCTCAAGAAACGCCTGCTTGAGATTGCCGGGCATCTGATCCAGATCGCCGCCGAACGGCAGATGCGCGGTGCGCCGGTGATGACGCCGCCAGATGGTCTCTATGCCGAATTTTCTGCTCGCTTCCCCTATGATGAAACCGACGACCAGCTGACGGCAATCGAGTCCGTGGCGGACGATCTGGCTGCTGGCAAGCCGATGGATCGCCTGATCTGTGGTGATGTCGGCTTCGGCAAGACGGAAGTAGCCCTGCGTGCTGCCTTCATTGCGGCGATGAGTGGCGTTCAAGTGGCGATAGTCGTGCCGACAACGCTCCTGTCGCGCCAGCATTTCAAGACCTTCTCGAAGCGCTTCCATGGCCTGCCGATCAATCTTGCCCATGCCTCGCGTCTTGTCGGCACGAAGGAGCTTGCTGCTGCCAAGAAAGGGCTGGAAGAAGGAACTGTCGATATTGTCGTCGGCACGCATGCGCTGCTCGGCAACTCGATCAAGTTCAAGAATCTCGGCCTGCTCATCATCGATGAAGAGCAGCATTTCGGCGTCAAGCACAAGGAGCGGCTGAAGGAACTGAAGTCGGACGTGCATGTGCTGACATTGTCCGCCACGCCGATCCCGCGCACTTTGCAGCTTGCGCTAACCGGTGTGCGCGAACTGTCGCTCATCACCACGCCACCCGTCGATCGTATGGCGGTGCGCACCTTCGTCTCACCGTTCGATCCGCTCGTCATTCGCGAGACGCTTTTGCGCGAACGCTATCGTGGCGGCCAGAGTTTCTACGTCTGCCCGCGCATTTCCGATCTTGGCGAGATAGAGGAGTTCCTGAAAACGCACGTGCCCGAACTGAAAGTGGCCGTGGCCCATGGTCAGATGGCGCCGGGCGTGCTCGATGACATCATGAACGCCTTCTATGACGGCCAGTATGATGTGCTTCTATCCACGACCATTGTGGAATCCGGTCTCGATATTCCGACGGCCAACACGATGATCGTGCACCGCGCCGATATGTTCGGTCTGGCACAGCTCTACCAGCTGCGCGGTCGTGTTGGTCGCTCGAAGCAGCGCGCTTTCGCGCTGTTCACACTTCCGGCAGGTAAGATGCTGACGCAGATGGCGGAACGTCGCCTTAAGGTTCTACAGTCGCTCGACACGCTGGGCGCAGGCTTCCAGCTTGCCAGCCACGATATGGATATTCGCGGGGCAGGCAATCTGCTCGGCGAGGAACAGTCGGGCCATATCAAGGAAGTTGGCTTCGAGCTTTACCAGCAAATGCTGGAAGAGGCGGTGGCGACGCTCAAGGGTACGGGCGAAGTTGAAGACAGCCAGTGGTCGCCGCAGATCGCGATCGGCACGGCTGTGATGATCCCCGAAGCCTATGTGCCTGACTTGCAACTGCGTCTTGGCCTTTATCGCCGTCTGGCCGATCTGGAAGAGCCGCAGGATATAGATGCTTTCGGTGCGGAACTCATTGACCGTTTTGGTCCGATGCCGGATGAAGTGCAGCATCTGCTCAAGATCGTTTACATCAAGGCGCTCTGCCGCCGCGCGAATGTCGAGAAACTCGATGCCGGTCCGAAGGGCGTGGTCATCCAGTTCCGTCATGCGACGTTCGCAAATCCGGTCGGGCTGGTGAAAATGATTGGTGAACAGGGCTCCATGGCCAAGATCAGGCCGGATCAGAGCATCGTCTTCATCCGCGACTGGCCGACACCGGAAAAGCGCCTCAACGGTTCTGCCGTCATCATGACCCAACTGGCGAAGATCGCGGCGGGTTAACCCGCCGCTTCGCGTCTTTTAGCGATCTTCAGAAATCCCCGGCTCAAAGCCTTCAGCCGTCTGGCGAATAGCGTCGGCAAGGACATCTGCCGTCTGAGCGCCCATGACGGCATATTTCTGATCGATGATGAAGCATGGTACGCCGCGCACGCCGATGCGGCTGGCGGTATCGATCTCCTCACGAATCGTTGCCTTGTCTGCCTCACTTTGCAGGAGCCGGGCGACCACTTCGGCATCCATGCCGACGCTTGCCGCAGCATCAACCAGCACTTCGTGGTCGCCGATATCCTGTCCCTGCTCGAAATAGAGCGAGAACAACATGCCGACCATCCGGTCCTGCGTATCGGGTGCAGCCTGTGCTGCCCAATGGATGACGCGATGTGCGTCCAGAGTATTTGGCGCTCGGGCGATGGCATCGAAATCGAAGACAATGCCGTTTTCCTCACCAAGCTGGGTCAGCTGCTTGTGGATGTCATCAATCTTTCCGCCGGTGCCGAATTTCTCGCGCATGTAGGTCTGGCGATCCTTTCCCTGCGGAGGCAGGGTAGGGTCGAGCTGAAAGGGACGCCAGCGCACTTCGGCCTCCACATCCGGCACCATGGCAAGTGCCGCCTCAAGGCGCTTGCGCCCCAGAAAGCACCAAGGGCAGACGACGTCGGACACGACATCGATAGTTATCTTTCTGGTGGCCATGGCAATGTCTCCATACGAGAACCAGAGGCGTGGCCTCCGGTTGAATACTCATCATATATTGGGTGCATGTAGGGCGAATTACATCAACGTTAAAGCCCGATCATGGCTTTGCGCGCCACCAAGTCGGTAGTTGATAGCCATAGAGCGAAGTCTTCTTCGGATGCTCGATGCGATCCCAGCGCGCTACCCACTGATAGGGCAGGTGGTAAAGCGGAATGTAGTAATCTCCGGAGATAAGCACACGATCAAGGGCACGGACCGCACTCACGAAATCGGCGCGGCTTCTGGCTGCCAGCAGTGCTTCAATCATCGCATCTACTGCCGGATCGGCAACGCCCGGATAGTTGAAACTTCCCTGAACGTCACGCGAGGCTGCTCCCCAGCGCATCCATTGTTCGTTGCCGGGCGAAAGCGATCCGGTCAGCGCTCCGAGAATCATGTCGTAGTCGAATGTCTGGAGGCGTTGCTGATACTGGGCGTCGTCCACGGTGCGTATTTCGATTGTGATGCCCAGTCGCGCGAGATTGCGCTTGTAAGCCAACGCGACTTTTTCCTCGTCGGGCGAGCGCGTCATGATCTCAAATTTAAGCGGCTTGCCAGAGGGATCAACGGCGAGGCCGTGTTCAAACTGAAAACCCGCGTCAGTCAGGAGATCGTAGGCTTTCTTTGCAGGCGTCCGGTCATGACCGCTGCCGTCCGTTACCGGCGGATGCCATGTACCATTCATGACATCGTCGCGAACGGCTTCGGGGAACGGTTTCAGCAACTGCTTCTCGCGCTCATCGGCAGGCTTGCCGACGGAGGAAAGCTCCGATCCTTCCCAAAAACTCTGCGTGCGGCGGTACTGATCGGCGAAAAGGTTGCGGTTAGCCCATTCGAAGTCGAAGAGCAGCCCCAGAGCCTGCCGGACACGACGGTCGGCGAAAATCGGACGGCGCGTGTTGAACACGAAGCCGAACATGTTGGCTGGCGTGCCTTTCTCAAAGCTGTCCTTGATGACACGGCCCTGTTTTACAGCCGGGAAATCATAAAGCTTCTCCCATCGAGTCGGGTTTGCCTCGATGAAAACATCCAGCAGCCCCTTCTTGAAAGACTCAAACAGGGACGTCTCGTTTCGGTAATATTCAATCGTCAACGTATCGAAGTTGTTGAGACCGCGCTGCGACGGCAGATCCTTGCCCCAATAGTCAGGGTTGCGCTTGTAGATAATACGCTGGCCGGGCTGTACGCCGGAAACGAGATACGGGCCGCTGCCGACAGGAGGTTTCAGGGATGAATTGCCGAAGGTTTCGCGATCAATGGCGTGCTTTGGCAGCACGGGCATGATGGACGCGATCAGCATCGGAAATTCTCGATCCGACTTGTCGTTGAAGGTGAAGCGAACGGAGCGCTCACCCGTCCTTTCGATCTTATCGATTCGACTCATCCGGTTGTTGTAGGGAGGGCGTCCCTTTTCCGTCAGGATATCGTAGGTGAAGAGAACGTCATCTACCGTCACCGGCTGGCCGTCTGACCATTTCGCCTTCGGGTTCAGGGTGAACTCGACCCATTTGCGATCAGGGTCGATGGAGACTTTTTCTGCAAGCAGGGGATAGAGCGTGAAAGGTTCGTCACGCGACCGCTGCATCAAGGGTTCGAAAACCAGATTGCCCAAATCACCGTCGAGAAAAAGGCCGCGCGCTGTCGTACGCATGCTTTTCAGAACAAATGGGTTGAGACTGTCGAAAGTGCCGACAACGCCCATTGTGATGGCGCCGCCCTTCGGGGCGTCGGCATTTGCATAGGGGAAATGGGTGAAGTCAGCCGGCAGCGCCACATCTCCATGCATGGAGAGCGCATAGTTCGGCTGTGCTTCGGCTATCGCCTGCGCCGGCAGCACGCCGACGACAGCTCCGGTAAGGCTCGCAAGAACCACTTTGCGGAGAAAGGCAATCAATCCGTTCAACTTCAATCGTCCATTGTAAATAAGTTTGATGGTCGCCGCCTGGAAGCGTCGATTCGGAACCGAAAACTAGCATGATCGTACATTAAGTGCGGAATTAGGGCGTGTCCGTCACGCGACAGTAGGGGCTAAAATAAAGATTTTGGCGGATTCCGGGCATGGAATGTCGAAACTCATCTGGATTCATACCCCTAGTCGTTGTAACACGGCTCCGGATTGGGGCCCGCAAGGGTCCGGATGGGGGCTAAAATCCCCAAGGTCACGCTGTTGCCGCATTTTAAAACCAGTGACGGTCTATCGCTGACTTATAATACAGAACGGGAACTATAGATCAGAGCGTTGAAAGGAACCTGTTGATCATGTCCAGCACTAAGACAATCGCTGCCGCATCTGCCATTGCTGGCGCGTTCGCCCTGCTTGCCTCCGCGACGATGCCTGCATCGGCACAGCAGCCGCCACAGGGCTGGTTCAAGGTTTGCTCGAAGCAGGAAGACAATGACATCTGCAACACGCAGAACATCGTCACCGCGGATTCTGGCCAGCTCCTGACTGCCGTCAACCTCATCGAGATCAAAGGCAAGATCAACCGCAAGATCTTTCAGGTGACCGTTCCTATTGGTCGTCTGATTCCTGCCGGCGTCGGCCTCCAGATCGACAACAACAAGCCGGTCAAGCTTGAATACGGCATCTGCTTCCCGGATCGCTGCATCGCAGAAGCTCCGCTGACCGACGATCTCATTAATGCGCTCAAGAAGGGCGGCAAGCTAACCCTGACTTCGGTCAACTATCAGAACAAGCCGAACCCGATTCCGGTTGCACTCACCGGCTTCTCTGGCGCTCTGACCGGCCCGGCTCTCAAGCAGTCGGAACTGGAAGAACGCCAGAAGGAACTTCAGGACGCCGTCCAGAAGCGCCAGAAGGATTTCGAAGCCAAAATGAAGGCTGAACAGGACAAGGCAAAAGGCGCAGCCAACTAAGCTGCTGTCTGTCCAGTGTGTTATGAAAAAGGGGCGCTTTGAGCGCCCCTTTTTTGAACCATCACTTTAGAAGATAGTGCTATATTAGTTAGAATGTTGCGACTTTACGCGATAGGAACCATTGTCCTGTCGATCAAACATCTCCTCGATCTGAGGATGGCGCAAAGGCTCGCCGCTTAAATCCGGCACCAGGTTCTGCTCCGATACATAGGCGACATATTCGGATTCCGCGTTTTCTGCGAGCAGATGGTAAAACGGCTGGTCGCGATGCGGGCGCGCTTCTTCCGGAATGGACTCATACCATTCCTCCGTATTTGCAAATTCGGGGTCTACGTCAAAGATAACCCCGCGGAAGGGGAATAGCCGGTGCTTGACGACCTGACCGATCTGAAATTTCGCGTGCTTTATCTGTGTCATACCCATGCAACACTATGTAGTTCACCGCGTGACAAATTAAAGTCGGCGGCAACCGGCAATTCTGTCTGTTCGATGTCTCGGATGGTCCGAAAATCAAGTTAGCTTGAACGTTTGCCGTCGCTTCGGTGTGGAAGGCTTGGCAGTTTCGGTAGCAGATGCGAGAAACCGCTGCCAGGACGAAGCCCCTCACGCATGAAGAATGCGCGCAGCGGTGCGAATGAGCGAAGCATTTCCAATCCCACTCCACGCGCGATCTGCGCCGGAAGCATGCCGGAGAGAAGCGAACGATTGAGCGCATCGACAGAGCCGGTGCGGGCTAGAATATCCGGACGTCTTGCGCGGTCATAGGCGCGAATGACCCGATCTGAGCCCGGGTCGACAGGATCGCTTTCGATAGCCTTGACCAGCGTTTCGACATCGCGGGAACCCAGATTGAGGCCTTGTGCGCCAATCGGTGGAAACACATGCGCGGCTTCACCAATCAGGATCGTGCGCTTGGCTGCAAAGACATGGGGCACGAGGCCGGAAAGGGGCCAGGCTTGCGGCTTGATCTCGAGGTTAATCTTGCCCAGCATGGACTGCATCATGTCTTCAATGCGCTGAGCGAGCGTGGCTTCGTCAAGCGCAAGCAGTGCTTCGGCGCGACCGGGATTGACCACCCAGACGAGGCTTGAGCGTTTGCCTTTCAACGGCACTTGAGTGAAAGGGCCTTCTTCGGTGTGGAACTCCGTCGAAATATTTTCGTGGTCGACGCTATGCGAGAAGGAAAGCACGACGGCTGTTTGCGGATAGCTCCAGCGGCGTGTGCGGATGCCTGCCGCTTCGCGGGCCATCGAATTGCGCCCGTCGGCAGCCACGACCAGCCGCGTATGCAATGTGTCGCCACCCGAAAGCGTGATGGTTACGTGGTCACCATTGTGGCGGTACTCGATGACGGAGGCATTGATGCGCTGGATATTCGGATTGCGGGAAACGGCTTCAGCCAGCTTCTCGTTCAAAACGGCATTGGGGATATTGTAGCCGAACGCAGTCTCATCGATTTCGCCCGCACGGAAGGTGACGACAGGGCTTCTCACGAGGCGCCGCGTTGCGTCGACAATGCGCATGGAAGCGAGGGGGGCTGCTTCCGGCTCG
Organism: Ochrobactrum sp. WV_118_8; assembly: GCF_039631535.1. Classification (NCBI taxonomy): domain Bacteria; kingdom Pseudomonadati; phylum Pseudomonadota; class Alphaproteobacteria; order Hyphomicrobiales; family Brucellaceae; genus Ochrobactrum; species Ochrobactrum sp. WV_118_8. The sequence continues at coordinate 61,041 of NZ_JBDIUZ010000002.1, forward strand.
ATATCCGACCAGACGCCCAGTCCCTCCAGTAGTCTGATGGCAGGCATCATGAGTGCGGTGGTGCGGCGGTCACCCTTATCGGTCTCCGGTCCAAGCAACACGGTGCGATAGCCTTTTGCGCCAAGCGCCAGCGCTGCCATCATCCCGGCAGGCCCGCTGCCGCTGATGACAATGTCAGTGAGAGGCTTGTTCACAACAAGATCGTTCATCGTGTTTCATCCCTGGTCCGACAGTGCAGACCTCGTGACCGTTCGCTATGCATATCGCATTGTCTGATGATTCCAGACGGATGCGTTTGAGCTGCACTTAAACCGAATTGCAGGCAAAAGACCATTCTTCCGTGGGATTATGGCGGATTTGCCTCACGCCTTACTTGCTCTTTTGTGCTTATTCAGGGAAAGCTGCTGCAGGATCATGGCTTTTCCTGGGGGAGAAGCTATTCAACGATCTTGAGGGTTGGGGACGTCAGTTTGTTTGGTGTACGCGTTCCCCGTTTGATGAAATTTACTCGCTGCCTTAGAGCGCCGTGCGTCCTTGCGGACGCACAAAGGACGCTCTAACTTGTTGAATCTACGCATCGTGCTTTTCAAAAAGCGATTCCGATTTTTGAGCCGATGCGGGGAATGTCTTGGGCGGGATATGCGCGGCGACAAACTGAAATGGCGGACGGCGTGAAAACCAAACTGACCGGAAAACTCAAAGCCAAAAAAGTCACCGCGCCGCAAGCCAAGGCGTTTTCGGTTCATCTTCTGACGGCATCGGGTTCGTTTCTGGCGTTCCTTTCCATCGTGGCGGCCAGTGATGGGCGCTATACGGCGATGTGGTGGTGGCTGGGGCTGGCGCTTTTCGTCGACGGCATCGATGGCCCCATCGCGCGCAAGCTCGAAGTCAAATATGTTCTGCCGAACTGGTCTGGCGAGCTTCTCGACAACATCATCGACTATGTCACCTATGTTCTGATACCGGCTTTCGCGCTTTATCAAAGCGGGTTTATGGGGACTTATCTGTCCTTCATATCCGGCGCGATCATCGTGGTTTCGAGCGCGATCTATTATGCCGACACCGGCATGAAGACGAAGGAGAACTTCTTCAAGGGGTTCCCGGTCGTCTGGAACATGGTGGTCTTTACGCTTTTCATCGTCAAACCGGGCGAGTGGGTCGCCTTCGCAACCGTTGTCGTATCGGCAATCCTGTCGTTCCTGCCGATCAATTTCCTGCATCCAGTGCGCGTTGTGCGCCTGCGACCGCTTAATCTGACGGTTTTCCTGCTCTGGTGTGCCTTTGGCGCGGCTGCGCTCTATTATACTCTGGACGCGCCGCTGTGGGTTCGCGTCGGTATTTCCGTGACGGGCCTCTACATCTACTTCATCGGCGCTGTCATGCAGTTTTTCCCAGGATTGGGACGGACTGCGACCGTCATCGCGGCTGAGAAAGCCGCTGCCGCAAAGAAGAGTGGAGAAGCATGATGATCAATGCCATTCGCGTCCATCAGACCGGTGGGCCGGAAGTCATGAAGTATGAACAGATCGAGATAGGCGAACCCGGTCCGGGCGAGGCAAAAGTGCGCCATGAAGCCGTCGGTCTGAACTTCATCGACGTTTATTTCCGCACCGGGCTTTACAAGGCAGCCCAGATGCCTTTCACGCCCGGCAATGAAGGCGCGGGCACAGTCATTGCGGTTGGTCCGGGCGTTGAGGGTGTTCGTGTCGGTGACCGTGTTGCCTATGTGGCGACACCGGGCTCCTATGCAGACGAGCGCATTCTGCCAGCGGACCGGCTGGTCAAGGTTCCGGATAATGTCGATCTGAAAACCGCCGCCTCCATGATGCTGAAAGGCATGACGGCGCAATATCTTCTGCGGCGTACATTCAAGGTGGAGCCGGGGCAGACGATCCTGTTTCATGCCGCTGCTGGCGGTGTAGGCTTGATTGCCGGACAATGGGCGAAGCATCTTGGCGCCACCGTCATCGGCACGGCGGGATCGGAAGAAAAGATCGCGCTGGCCAGAAAGCATGGCTACGACCATGTCATCAATTACCGCACCGAGAACTTTGCCGAAAAGGTGAAGGAACTGACGGGCGGAGCGGGTGTCGATGTTGTCTATGATTCTGTTGGGCGCGATACCTATATGGGCTCGCTCGACGTGCTGAAGCCGCTTGGCATGTTTGCCTGCTTTGGCCAATCGTCGGGTGTCATTCCGCTGTTTGATCTCGGCATTCTGGCGCAGAAGGGTTCGCTCTTTGCCACGCGTCCTACGCTGTTCAATTATATAGCCAAGCGTGCGGACCTCGAAAAGTCGGCAGCAGAGCTTTTCGACGTGGTCGGAAGCGGAGCCGTCAAGATCGAGATCAACCAGACCTACGCGCTCAAGGATGCGGGCAAGGCGCATGAGGATCTGGAAGGCCGCAAGACGACGGGAACCACCGTTCTGCTTCCATGATCGGGCTGATGATTGCAGCAGTGTGTATATGTCCACCGCTGCTTGCTTTTGGGCTTTTCAAGAGCCGAGTTGCTGGATAAGGTCGCTCAAAAATATAATTTTGGGGAACAATGACAGCGCCTTTAACCGACCGGCCTCTTCTGGATGTCCGCCGGCTCACGAAAGTATTTGGTCAGCTGCGGGCCTGCGATGGTGTCGATCTCACCATCGGGGAAGGCGAAATTCACGCGCTTCTGGGTGAAAACGGCGCCGGAAAATCCACCTTTGTGAAAATGTTGTTCGGCGCGTTGCAGCCACTTGAAGGCGAAATCGTCTGGAAGGGGCAACCTGTCACGATAGACGAACCGGCCGCCGCAAGAAAACTTGGCATAGGCATGGTTTTTCAGCATTTTTCGCTGTTCGACTCGCTGACTGCCGCTGAGAACATTGCCTTGTCGCTCGACCGTTCGCTGCCGCTTTCAGACGTTGCGAAGCGTGCGCGTGAGGTTGGCAAGACGTACGGTCTTCCGGTCGACCCGCAGGCCCATGTTGGTGATCTGTCCGTCGGCGAACGTCAGCGTATCGAAATCGTGCGCTGTCTTCTTCAGGAGCCGGATCTCATCATCCTTGATGAGCCGACTTCGGTGCTGACGCCGCAAGAAGCCGACAAGTTGTTTGAAACGCTGGAGCGCCTGAAAGCCGAAGGCAAGTCGATCCTCTATATCAGCCATCGTCTGGAGGAAGTGAAACGCCTCTGTGACCGCGCAACCGTGTTGCGGCATGGCAAGGTCGTTGCGCATTGCGATCCGCGCAAGGAAACCGCCGCGTCGCTCGCCCGTATGATGGTCGGTAATGATATCAATGTTGTAGCACGCAGTCCTATCGCGGCGGCGGTAGATGTCGGTAATGACGCGCTTTTTGAAATCAAGTCACTGTCGCAACCGCCGCGTGGGCCATTTTCGACGGCATTGAAAGATATTTCTCTCTCGGTCGCCGCAGGCGAAGTCGTTGGCATTGCCGGTGTTGCAGGCAACGGGCAAGGTGAATTCTTCGAAGCTGTTTCGGGTGAAGTGCTGCAGTCAAATCCATCGAATGTGCGCATTCGCGGGAAGGATGCAGGCAAGGCCGGCATCAGCGACCGCCGCATGATGGGGGCAGCCTTCGTCCCGGAGGAGCGGCTTGGTCACGGTGCTGTTCCGACCATGACGCTGACCGACAATCTGTTCTTGTCGCGATACAAGACCGACGCAAAGATGTTCCTGCGTGGTGGCAAGATGAAGCTGATCGCAGAGAGCGCGCTTCGATTGGCTGCAAAACGCATCATTGAACGGATGGATGTGCGCAAGAGTGCTGAAAATCCGCCCGCATCTGCACTTTCTGGCGGAAACCTGCAGAAATTCATTATCGGGCGCGAGCTTGATCGCTCACCATCGGTCATGGTTGTGAACCAGCCGACATGGGGCGTGGATGCCGGTGCCGCAGCACATATCCGGCAGGCACTTGTCGATCTTGCGCGCTCCGGTTCCGCAGTTCTCGTCATCAGTCAGGACCTTGATGAGCTTCTTGAAATCAGTGACCGCATTGCCGTGATGAATCATGGCCAGCTCTCCGATCCTCTGCCGATTGCCGATGTAACGCTGGAAAAGATCGGTCTTTTGATGGGCGGTATCTCAGGAGAGGCGGGAGCTGCATGATGCGGATTGAACTCGTCAAACGCCCGCAGCCGTCGAGACTTTTCAGTGCTTTGTCACCATTGCTGGCACTGTCGTTGACACTGATTTTCGGCGGACTTGCTTTTGCGCTGATGGGCAAGGATCCGTTGCATGCGCTTTATGTCTTCTTTGTCGAGCCTTTGTTCGACATCTGGTCTTGGCATGAATTGCTCGTGAAGGCTGCGCCGCTGATCCTGATCGCGGTCGGCCTCTGCGTCTGCTTTCTGTCCAACAACTGGAATATCGGTGCCGAGGGGCAGTTCATCGCCGGTGCCATAGCGGGATCGATCCTGCCCGTCATGTTCCCTGATCTGCAGTCTTGGGTGGTTCTGCCCCTGATGATGCTGATGGGGATGGCAGGCGGCGCGGCCTATGCATCCATTCCCGCTTTGCTGAAAGTGCGCTTCAATACCAATGAAATCCTGACCAGCCTTATGCTTGTCTATGTCGCGCAGCTGTTCCTCGACTGGCTGGTGCGCGGGCCATGGCGCAACCCGGAAGGATATAATTTCCCGGAAACTCGCCAGTTCAGCGATAGTGCCATTCTGCCGGAAATCTGGAGCGCATCGGGCCGCGCGCATTGGGGCTTCATCTTTGCGCTCGTTGCAGCGGTTGTCGTCTGGCTCCTGCTCAAGCACACGCTGAAGGGTTTTGAGGTCAAGGTGATCGGTCAAAGTCCGAGAGCAGGGCGTTTCGCGGGTTTCAGCGCGGGCAAGATAGTGTTCTTCGTCTTTGCGGTTTCCGGTGCCCTTGCCGGTCTCGCGGGCATCGCGGAAACCTCCGGTGCCATCGGTCAGCTTCGTCCGGTCATATCTCCGGGCTACGGTTTTACGGCGATCATCGTCGCGTTTCTGGGACGCCTCAATCCGCTGGGAGCAATAGCAGCCGGTCTGGTGTTGGCGCTTTCCTATCTTGGAGGCGAAGCTGCACAGGTTGCTATCGGCATCTCCGAAAAATCTGCGCGCGTGTTTCAGGGCATGATCCTGTTCTTCGTTCTCGCTTGCGATACACTCATCCTTTATCGCATTCGCTTCATATCCGGTCGCCAAGCGGGAAAGGCCTGATCCCATGGATTTGACGCAGGCTATTCTTCTCACAATTGCAACAGCAGCGACGCCGCTCCTGATCGCTGCCATCGGCGAACTGGTTGTTGAACGTTCCGGCGTGCTCAATCTTGGTGTCGAGGGCATGATGCTGATGGGGGCCGTGTCCGGCTTCGCCATTGCACAAATGACCGGTTCGGCCTGGTTGGGCTTGTTTGCCGCCGTTCTGGTCGGTGCGCTTTTCTCCGCTATTTTTGGCTTTCTGACGCTCATACTCGTCACCAATCAGGTCGCAACCGGGCTGGCGCTGACGATCCTTGGCGTTGGAGCATCGGCCTTGCTCGGTGAAAGCTTTGTCGGGCTTCCCGGTGTCCGGCTTGAAGCCATCCATATTCCCTATCTGACCGATCTGCCGCTTGTCGGGCGGTTCTTCTTCGGACAGGATCCGATCTTCTATCTTTCGATCCTGCTGGTCGTCGGCGTGGCATGGTTTCTGTTCCGTACGCGGGCAGGGCTTACATTGCGCGCCATCGGCGACAGCCATGGCTCGGCCCATGCGCTCGGCGTGCATGTGGTGCGCACGCGCTTTCTGGCGGTTTTGTTCGGCGGTGCTTGTGCTGGTCTTGCAGGCGCGCAATTGTCACTCGTCTACGTGCCGCAATGGGTGGAAAACATGACGGCCGGTCGTGGCTGGATCGCACTTGCGCTTGTCGTGTTCGCATCGTGGCGGCCATGGCGCGTATTGATCGGCGCTTACTTGTTCGGTGCGGTGACCATCGGTCAGCTTCACGCGCAGGCGCTGGGCTTTGGCCTGCCATCGCAGTTTCTGTCTGCGCTGCCTTATCTCGCGACGATTGTGGTGCTGGTCATCATATCGCGCAACAAGCGCCTGACGATGATGAATACGCCGGCTTCGCTCGGCAAGCCGTTCGTGCCAGACCGGTAGAACGAACGGCTGAGGGGTAGACGTAAACCGTCCCAAGGGTTTTCGTTTTGGTTAGAGGGTAAAAACAAGGAGTGCAGGGAACATGAAAAAGACGCTTATGGCGATTGCCACTGCGGCGAGCTTTATGCTCGGCGGCGCGGCGCATGCAGAAGAAAAACTGAAGATCGGTTTCATTTATATCGGACCTCCGGGCGATTTTGGCTGGACCTATCAGCACGATCAGGCCCGCAAGGAACTGGTCGAGGCACTCGGCGACAAGATCGAAACCACCTTTCTGGAAAGCGTTCCGGAAGGTGCCGATGCTGAACGTTCCATCGAACGTCTGGCGCGTGCTGGCAACAAGCTGATCTTCACGACGTCGTTCGGCTATATGGATCCGACCCTCAAGGTTGCCAAGAAATTCCCGGACGTGAAGTTCGAACATGCGACCGGCTACAAGACTGCCGACAACATGTCTGCCTATAATGCGCGCTTCTATGAAGGCCGTTATGTGCAGGGCGTGATCGCCGCCAAGATGTCGACCAAGGGTGTTGCCGGTTACATCGCCTCCGTACCGGTGCCGGAAGTCGTTCAGGGCATCAATGCGTTCATGCTCGGCGCGCAGTCGGTTAATCCCGACTTCAAGGTCAAGGTGATCTGGGTCAATTCGTGGTTCGATCCGGGCAAGGAAGCTGATGCAGCCAAGGCACTGATCGACCAGGGTGTAGACATCATCACCCAGCACACCGATTCCACCGCTGCCATTCAGGTGGCGCATGATCGCGGCATCAAGGCTTTCGGTCAGGCTTCGGACATGATCAAGTTTGCGCCTGACACGCAGCTTACCGCTGTCGTGGACGAGTGGGGCCCTTACTACATCGATCGCGCCAAGGCTGCTCTCGACGGTTCGTGGAAGAGCCAAAACATCTGGTGGGGCATGAAGGAAGGCCTCGTGAAGATGGCGCCTTATACCAACATGCCGGACGATGTGAAGAAATTGGCCGAAGAAACCGAAGCCAAGATCAAGTCGGGCGAACTGAAGCCTTTCACCGGTCCGATCACGAAGCAGGACGGTTCCGTCTGGCTGAAAGAAGGCGAGCAGGCTGACGACAAGACCTTGCTTGGCCTCAATTTCTACGTCGCTGGCGTGGACGACAAGCTGCCGCAGTAAGCGGTTCCATACAGAAACAAAGAAGGGCGCTCAAAGCGCCCTTTTATTTTCTTACAAAATATTGAAGCTATTTGTTAAAGCGATAGCTTAAGTCCTTCATGACTATCGGTGAAGCCGAGCGACTGATAAAAACGCAGCGCGTCGGAACGCGACTTATCGGTCGTCAGTTGCACAAGGCCGCAGCCGCGTTCACGGCATTGCTCGATTGCCCAAACGATCATCTGACGGCCTACTCCGCCGCCACGAATATGGCTCGCAATCCGCACGCTTTCGATCTGTCCGCGCCACATGCCCATCCGCGACAGGCCGGGTATAAAGCTGATTTGCATGCAACCAATGATCTCGCCATCATGTTCAACGACAGCCAGGAGCTGATTGGGATCGGCATCGATTGCCGCAAAGGCGCTGCGATAGGAATCCCGCAAGGGGAGGCTCGCATCTTCGCGCTGTGCGCCGAGCGCATCATCGGCGAGCATGGCGATAATTGCCGCCACGTCAGCCGCGGCGGCTTTTCTGATCGCTATGGCAGCTTCCGCCGCCATCAGACCGCGATACCATGCAGATCGTAAGCGTCGCTCGCCTCGATCTTCACCGTTACGATGTCGCCGACGCGTAGCGGGCGGCGCGACTGGATGTGAACGCTGCCGTCGATTTCCGGAGCGTCATAGCGTGTACGGCCTTTGCCGATTGTGCCGTTTGCTTCATCAATGATGACCGGCAGGCGCTTGCCAACTTTCTTCTTGAGGAGATTGGTCGAAATCTGCTGCTGCTTGGCCATGAAACGATGCCAGCGGGCTTCCTTGATTTCTTCTGGAACCTGCTCAAGACCGAGGTCATTGGCTTTTGCGCCCTTGACCGGTTCATATTTGAAGCAGCCGGCGCGTTCGATCTTGGCTTCATCGAGCCAGTCGAGAAGTATTTCGAAATCGTCTTCCGTTTCGCCGGGATAGCCGACGATAAAGGTGGAACGCACGGCCAGGTCCGGGCAGGTCTCACGCCAGGCCTGAATGCGGCGCGAGGTCTTTTCCTGATGTGCCGGACGGCGCATATTCTTCAGAACCGCCGGGGAGGCGTGCTGGAAAGGAATATCCAGATAAGGCAGAATCTTGCCTTCAGCCATCAGCGGAATGACTTCATCGACATGCGGGTAAGGGTATACGTAGTGCATACGCACCCACACGCCCATATCGCCCAGTTCACGCGAGAGGTCGAGGAACTTGGTGCGAACCGTGCGGTCCTGCCACATGGCTTCCTGATACTTGATGTCGAGGCCATAGGCGCTCGTATCCTGCGAGATGACGAGGATTTCCTTCACGCCTGCATTGACCAGCTTCTCCGCTTCACGCAGCACCTGATCGATCGGGCGCGAGACGAGATCGCCGCGCAGCGCCGGAATGATGCAGAAGGAGCAGCGGTTCGAACAGCCTTCGGAGATTTTGAGGTAGGCATAATGGCGCGGGGTCAGCTTCACACCCTGCGGCGGCACCAGGTCCACAAATGGATCGTGCGCGGGAGGGACGGCTTCATGCACCGCGCTCATTACGCTTTCATAAGCCTGCGGGCCGGTGATGGCCAGTACGTTCGGATGGCGCTCACGGATGACATCGGGTTCTGCGCCAAGGCAGCCGGTTACGATGACCTTGCCGTTCTCGTTGAGAGCAAGGCCAATGGCATCCAGCGATTCATCGCGTGCGGAATCAAGAAAGCCGCAGGTATTGACGATCACCAGATCGGCACCGTCATGCTTGCGGGAGATTTCATAGCCCTCGGAGCGAAGGCTGGTGATGATGCGTTCGGAATCGACAAGCGCCTTCGGGCAGCCAAGAGAAACGAAACTGACGCGCGGTGCGCTCATTGGGAGAACCTTGCAAAATATCGGAAATTGCGCGCGCAATATCACGATAAAGGGGCAACGGTAAAGTTGAGATGATAAAAAAAGCCGGAGCGCAAAGCCCCGGCTTCCATTCGCAAAGCGGATTTGGCTTACTCAGCCTGATCGGCTGGAGCCGCATTGAGCTGGCCATAACGCTCTTCGCCGATCTTGGCGAGGAGGTCGAGCTGGGTTTCGAGGAAGTCGATATGACCTTCCTCATCCGCCAGAAGCTCATCGAAAAGCTGCTTGGAAACATAGTCGCCGAGTTCGTCGCAGATTTCGCGGGACTTCTTGTAGGAAGCGCGTGCGTCGTACTCACCTGCAAGGTCGGCTTCGAGAACTTCCTTGACGTTCTGGCCGATGCGCAGCGGAGCTACGGTCTGCAGGTTCGGGTGACCTTCGAGGAAGATAATGCGGTCAATCAGCTTGTCTGCGTGATGCATTTCTTCGATGGATTCTTCACGTTCCTTCTTGGCAAGACGCGTGAAGCCCCAGTCGTTGAGGAGGCGGTAGTGAAGCCAGTACTGGTTTACAGCGCCAAGCTCGAGGAACAATGCCTCGTTAAGCCGCTCGATGACCTTTGGTTCGCCTTTCATTCCATGAACTCCCGAATTTGTCGCGTAGAGAACGTACACGATCCATGAACTGGACCACGTTTTCGTCCATTTGGTTATGACGAAGATGATACTCTTCAGTCACCCTTATGATCGTTTCCACGACGTTTGGGAAGCAGCCACAGCAACGGCCGCGTTTGGACATGACATTATAGACGGTGCCAGGAACGATAAGTTGCCAGCAATCCTGATCGAGAAGCTCAATAACAACGGCTTCAATGTCTTTATCGGTAATAACGTTACAGCTGCAGACTAGCATGAGGAAGTATCTCCCATGCCCACAAAGCAGAAATCAAACGCAAAAAGCGTCGACTGGAGAGACTTTACCGGCTCGCTCTTTACTTCAACTGTGTTGCTGACCTGAAAAACTGGCAGCTTTATTTTACTCGTGGCGCAAGGCCGAACTGAACCGGTCAATGGTTCCTCCAACTGCAAGGGTTAAAGGCCCGAACATTAAAGGCATTACTTAAGTGGCGTTTATAAAACCCACCAAATTAAGTCAGGTTATGGCCGGTAGGGCTCCGTTCTGTCAATTTTTATGTTTTTGAAATGTTCTAAAAATCAATAAGTTAGAATCATTCTAAATATGAGTTAACTACCCATCTTTAAAAGATAATTGGTGCTTTACTATCGTCATAGCGGCCTCCAAATGGCGCCGCTATGACATTATGCGCTATTTCGCCGCACCTTGTGGATAGGCGTTTCTACCGTGCGTCAGGAGCTGAGAACGGCGCTGAAGCCTTCAAACTGCGGAGGTCCCAGATAGAGCGGCTTGTTGTCTCCGGCATTGCGATGCGCATCGCGAAACTGTTCGGACTTCGTCCAGGCGACGAAATCATCGCGGTTGCGCCAGACCGTGTGCGAAGCATAAAGCGTGTAGCCTTCCTCTTCATTGGTAGCACCGCGGAGAAGGTGAAAACTCTCGAAACCGGGAAGTTCGGACAGTTTCGAGTCGCGGTTTTTCCATACGGTCTCGAAGTCGGCTTCGCTGCCGACGCGAACCTTGAAGCGATTCATGGCTATGAACATTGCTGATCCTTTTCCATCAGGTTTGGGATTGGCTACTTTATATAACTTTTGGCGAGTGCAGCGGTAGGGGCCGCACCCGCCGCGTCACATCTCGGGATCAGAAGGCCGCCGCGGTCAGGTTGGTCGGTCTTCGAAGATGTGACGATCATGAACGGGAGGCGAGAACGCCTCCCAAAGTTTTAGAACTGGAACTGTGTCGAGACGAGGAATGTACGTCCGCGACCAGAACCATAGGTGCTGAGGGCAGGGGTATATTCCTTGTCGGCGATGTTCAGCACCTGAAGCGAAAGATCGACCGTGTCGGTGAACTTGTATTTCGCGAAGACGTCGACCAGCGTGTAGGGATCGGTATCGTTTCCGCTGATGCTTTTGCCGCTCGAAACGTGCTGAACGCGCAGACCGCTTTCGAGCTTGCGCTCGAAGAAACGCGCACCGGCGGTAACCGTTACGACATCTTCCGGCAAATACTGGTTTGCGCCCATGCCAGCTGTCTGCTCAGGCAGTTCAGAGGTGGAATGCGTATAAGCAATGCCACCGAACGCGAAGCCCGCATCATAACGCGCGTCGAGTTCGAAGCCCTTCACTGTCGAAGTGCCGTCGACATTGATGAACTGGCTGTAGTCGGATGCAGCCGTGATGTAATCCTCAACACGCATCGTGTAGTAATTAGCCTTGAGGCGTAGTCCGTCTTCAGCAGTCAGGATGCCATCGCGAGCGATATTGACGCCGAATTCCCAGCCGCGCTGCTTTTCAGGACGAAGATTGGGATTGCCGTGCATTGGCTGCTGACCGGTATGCGCCACACCACCAAGGAATGTTTCCTGTAGGCTCGGCGAACGCATGGAATGCGCATAGGTGATGTAGGGCTGCAACCAGTCGGTCAGGTTATAGGCAACGGTGACTTTGGGGCTGAACTCGCTGTCGCTGTTCGAAATCGAGCTGTCGTCGCTTTCGAGCTTGAAATAATCATAGCGGAGACCGGTGACGACCTGCAGGGCCTGATAATTCCATGTCGCTTCCGAGAAGACCGCGCCGCGATTGGATGTGGCATCTGTCGGGTTGACGCCCGTTTTGGTGCCGCCAGCGGTGTCGCGGTTGATTTCAAAGCCGTTCTTCCACGCGACCGCCACTTCGCCGAAGGTGAAGCGCGACGTGTTCGAGGCCGTCATGCCGGTGGTTTCGGTCGAAACCTGCCGTCCTACGAAGCTACCATTGCCGTCTTCCCAGTTCTGCAATGTGCTGTTGTGGTAGAGGTTGACGTCGAGGCCGATAAGATCGTTGTCGGACGGATTGTAGTTGTACTGTGCGAAGAACGTGCGGTTCTGCAGGAACATATCGTAGATCGTATAGGTTCCCGGACGGTAGCCGTTCGCATATGTTCCGTAGTGGTTGTTGTAGAGCACGCCACCAAGCGTCAGCTTCTGGTCTTCGCCAAGGCCGAACTCAGCTTTGAACAGGCCGGAAGTCAGTTCTTCGCCGGTTTTCTCGACGGTCACGCCGTCGCCGTTCTTGTAATCGTTGGAGTCGTGACGACTGATGGCAGCAACAATCCCGATGGAATTGACGCGGGCGGCACCGGCCAGCATTTCGGAGAAGCCGGTTCCATTGCTACCCCAGGAAGCGCGGCCGAGAACACCCTTGTCCTTGCCATCCAGAATGACATCATCGACGCCGAGCGTGCGGAAATTGACGCTGCCTGCAAGGCCAGTGCCGCCTTCGGTCGTCACAGCGCCGCGCGCCACGTCGATTTCAGATAACAGGTTCGGGTCGATGTAGGCATAGCCCTGCGCATCGTGCGCGGTGTTGCGGTAGCTCTGCGGTACGCCGTCGATCATCATGTTGACGCGGCCGGAGCCTTCAAAACCACGAATATTGACCGCAACGCCGGGATTGGAAGCATTCTGCAAGGTAAACACGCCAGCGGTGCCGCGCAACACGTCGTCGAGCTTCGCGCCGCCGAAACGATTGATCTCTTCGCGGTCAACCCTGCCAACCGGTGCCGCAACGGAAGTCGGCGCCTGAGCGTCGTTCGCTCTGCGAATGGTGATCGTCTTCAACGCGACGCCAGCTTCTTCTTCAGAAGCTTTCTGTTCCTGCGCAAAGGCTTGTGACGTCAACGCCACAAGAATGACAGCAAGCCCCGTGCTCGCCAGAATTGACCGTTTGTGAACCCCACCAGTCGCCCGCATTTCCAATGTTTCCTTCATGACCCAGACGCGCTTCGCCGACCCGATGGGTGACGAAGAAATTAAAAAATTCAATTGTTTATGACTTCCCCCTCGGGAGAAGGCGCGTGCTGGCTGGGAAGAGGATTTCTTCCGGGCTTGCGCGGAAAAAGCGAGATTTAAACTTGACTCGATTATTCCAGTAATGCAGTGATTAATAAACATGACTGTTGATGTCAACAAAACAAATTTGCTGTCATCACCGTGTGGAAAGTCGATGCTGAGGCGAGAAAATGAACAGGCGAATCCATATCGACATGCAGGTGCGGTTACCACGCGGACCCGTTTCCGAACGAGCCGCAAATCGCATTCCTGAAAGCCAGCTCCGCAGCGATTCAACCGGGTCTGTCCCAGTTCAGGCGAAACCTCGCTTCGGCGAAGGCGGTCTTGAGCCGCAATTGAAAACCTATGGCAGCCGCGAACTCTTCGACGGCTCCCGGGAAGTGGGCATAGAGCACGGCGGTTCGCTCTATCGTCTCAAGATCACCCGCCAAGGCAAGCTCATCCTAAACAAGTAGGCAACCATCAGATGACGACCCATTCCAAGCCCTCCCCAGAGCAAATCCTCAAGGCACGGGCTGATAATCCGAAAATGCGCGAACGTGATTTTGCGCAGAGCCTCGGTGTATCAGAAGCCGATTTTGTAGCAGCACATTGCGGACAGGATATAGCAGCCCCCATTTCGGCGCGGCGTATTCGCGCCGATGTCGAAACGCTGTTGAATCGCATTGCTGCTGTCGGCGAAATCATGGCGCTGACGCGTAATGAGAGCGTCGTTCATGAAAAGATCGGGCCCTTTGAGAAGACGATCTGGGGCCAACATGCTTCGCTGGCGCTCGGCAAGGAAATCGACCTTCGTATTTTCCCGAAGCATTGGGTTCACGGTTTTGCCGTTGCCAAGCAGGATGGCGAAGCAACGCGTCGCAGCCTGCAATTTTTCGATGCCACGGGCGAGGCGGTTTTCAAGATTCATCTGCGCCCAGCTTCGAACGTTGAAGCCTATGAGGCTCTTGTCGCCGATTTGCTGCTGGACGATCAGTCGCCAGCTGTTGAGACCAGCGCGCTTGCAACAAAGGGACCGAAGGCAGACGTATCGCTTCTCGATATCGACGCATTCCGCGAACGCTGGGGCGCACTCACCGATGTACACCAGTTCGTTGGCCTGTTGAAGGATTTCGGTGTGGACCGCCATCAGGCCGTGCATCTTGCCGGTCATGATTTTGCCTGGCGTGTCGATACGTCCTCGGTCGAGGCCATGATGAACCATGCGGTGCAGGAAAAGCTGCCCATCATGTGCTTTGTCGGAAGCCGTGGCTGCATCCAGATTCACACTGGCCCAATCCATGAAATCAAGATGATGGGCCCGTGGCTGAACGTGCTGGACCCGACGTTCCATATGCATCTGCGCATCGATCACATCGCTGACGTCTGGGTTGTGCGCAAGCCGACGAAGGACGGGCATGTGACGTCGCTGGAGGCCTATGATGCCAATGGCGAACTGATTGTTCAGTTCTTTGGTGAGCGTCATGAAGGCGAAGCCGAACTGGCCGACTGGCGCATGATCGCGGAAAATCTTCCGCGTTTGCCACAGTCTTCCGCTGCATAAGGTGACGGCAATGTCGTTCATTTCCTTGCGCTTCAGGCGCGGAGCTGCTCTGGCTGCCATCGCTTTGTCGCTGGCAGCTGGTGGTGCTGCACGCGCAGAAGCCGTCGACCATTTCGGCGATACGTCGCGCATCGTTTCCGTCGGCGGCTCGCTGACGGAAATCGTCTACGCTCTTGGCGCAGAAAAGATGCTCGCCGCGCGCGACCAGACAAGCGCCTATCCCGACGCGGTAAAGAAGCTGCCGGATATCGGATATATGCGTCAGCTTGCACCAGAAGGTGTGCTCTCGGTCAATCCGACCGGCATTCTGCTCCTTGAAGGCAGCGGCCCACAGGATACGCTCGATGTTTTGAAGAAAGCGTCTGTGCCAATGATCGTTGTGCCGGAAACCTATACCGGCGAAAGCGTCGTCAAGAAAATCGAGATCGTGGGCGAGGCTCTCGGTCTGGAAGAGAAGGCCAGGGCGCTTGCGAGCGAAGTCTCACGCGATATCGAAGCGGCTGAGAAGGCCGCAGCTGGCCACAGTTTGCGCAAGCGTGTACTTTTCGTTCTGTCGGCGCCCGGCGGGCGCATGATGGTTTCGGGCACAGGCACTGCGGCCGATGGCATGATTGAGCTTGCCGGTGGTGAAAACGTCATCACCGAATTTCACGGATATAAGCAGCTAACCGACGAAGCCGTCGAGAAGGCCGCGCCCGATATGATCCTGATGATGGATACGGGAGCGGACGGAATGACGCCGGAATCGCTGTTGAAGAATCCCATTATCGCTGCAACACCGGCAGGGCGTAACAAGAATGTCGTTTCGATGGAAGCGTCGTATCTGTTGGGATTTGGGCCTCGAACTGGTTCTGCCATTCGGGACCTGTCAGCAAAACTCTATGGCGCCTCTGCAGCGCAATAACATAATCAGACTTGCGGGATTGAAGAGCACGCAAGTCTGATTGTAAGGATTATTCGAAATGACCAGCCAAGGTCGCGTAGCGCGCGAACAGCGCTTTGCAGCGCGTCAATCAGAAAATGAAGTCACCACCTCAGAAGGTGACATCACGGGAGACCGCGCTGCACGTGCACGGTTCACCATCATATTGCTCGCCGTTGCTTTATGCATCGCGGCTTTGTTCAGCCTGACAGCAGGCGCTTCGGATGCGTCCGTGCTTTCGGTTCTGCGCGCTCTGACCTCCTCCGGCGCAGCCGAAGGCGCGGATGCATTCCGTCGCGATCACCTGATCATCATGGAGATTCGCCTGCCGCGTATCGTCATGGGTATGCTGATAGGGGCGGGGTTGGCGGTTTCCGGTGCCGTGATGCAGGGCCTTTTCCGCAATCCGCTGGCCGATCCGGGTCTCGTCGGGGTGTCTGCCGGGGCAGGACTTGGCGCGGTATCGATGATTGTTCTGGGCGGCACTTTTCTTGCTCCCGTTATTGCGATCCTTGGCGTCTATGCCTTGCCTCTGGCTGCATTTCTGGGCGGGCTTGCCAGTACCTTGCTGCTCTATCGTGTCGCGACGCGTCGGGGCCGCACGTCTGTTGCAACCATGCTGCTCGCAGGTATTGCACTTGGCGCCCTGGCGGGCGCTGCAACCGGCGCGCTCATCTATCTGGCTGATGATCGACAGTTGCGCGACCTGACATTCTGGGGGCTTGGTTCGCTTGCAGGTTCCACTTGGGCCAAGATTGGCGCTGCGGGACCAATCATCGCCATCATTCTGGTGGTTTCACCTTTGCTTGCGCGTGGTCTCAACGCACTGGCGTTGGGCGAGGCTGCAGCCGGTCATCTCGGCATTCAGGTGCAACGCATCAAAAACATCGCTATCGTTACCGTAGCGGCAGCTACCGGCGCGACTGTCGCCGTTGCTGGCGGGATCGGCTTTGTCGGCATTGTGGTGCCGCATATGCTGCGCCTCAGCATTGGTCCGGACCATCGCTATCTCCTGCCAGCGTCAGCGCTGCTCGGCGCTACGCTTCTGCTTCTGGCGGATGCGGTAAGTCGGACGATTGTGGCCCCGGCAGAATTGCCGATTGGCATCATCACCGCACTTTTTGGCGCGCCGTTCTTCCTCTGGATATTGCTGCGCCAGCGCGGCCTGCTCGATCTGTGAGGTTATCATGATTGAAACAAAGGCATTGGGCGTAAGCCTGTCAGGCAAGACCATCATTAGCGACATTGCCTTCTCCGCTAATCCGGGCGAGGTGACCGCAATCGTCGGGCCGAACGGTTCAGGCAAAACTACGCTGTTGCGTGCGCTTGCCGGTGACGTCGCTTACACGGGAACAGCCTATCTGGACGGTCGCTCCTTCGCTGAAATCAAGCCGTGGCAGATGGCGGCGCGGCGGGCGGTACTTCCACAGGCAAGCGCCTTGTCGTTTCCCTTCACGGTCCGCGAGATCGTGAAGATCGGGCTCACCGGCGGCTATAGTGGCGTTTCTCGCGAAGAAGAAAAGCGCTTGCCCGATCTCGCTTTGCAAAGGGTTGATCTCGCTGGCTTCGGCGGTCGGCTTTATCAGGAACTTTCCGGCGGAGAACAGCAGCGCGTGCAGCTTGCCCGTGTTCTTTGTCAGGTCTGGAAACCGGTTGTGGATGGTGAGGCGCGCTATCTTTTTCTGGATGAGCCGATTTCAAGTCTCGATATACGTCACCAGATTGTGGTGATGGAGATTGCAAGAGATTTCGCGGCAGCGGGCGGCGGGGTGATTGCTATCCTGCATGATCTCAACCTGACTGCCATGTTCGCCGACCGTATTGCGGTCATGAACAGAGGCAAGCTTGATGTGATGGGCACACCGCGCGAAGCACTGACCGACGAGCGGCTCGAACGTGTTTATGAATGCACGTTGCGGGTGGGTGTCCCGCCGGAAAAGGGGGTGCCTTTTGTATTGCCCCAGTCTGCCTATCGCGCAGCCGCAGAATAAAAAAGGTCCGGCGTAAAGCCGGACCTTTTCATTTCAAACTTCGCGCTGAATTATCAGCTCGCTACGCGCTCTTCTTCCATTTCATCGAGACCAAGCAGGTGTCGCACGTTCGGGCGCGCCTTGACGAGGTCTGCGATGCTGTACTTCATCAGCACGGCGAAGAATGCATTGAGTGCCTCGCGCAGCGCTGAATTGAGTGCGCAACTGTCGACCAGTGGGCATTCGGTGGCATCGTTCTCGAAGCACTCCGCCATGGCGAAGTTTTCTTCGGTCACACGCACAACATCGAACAGCGAAATGTCCTGTGCTGCACGTCCGAGGCGTACGCCGCCATTGCGGCCACGCACAGTTTCCACCAGCCCATGTTCAACGAGCGGCTGAAGAATCTTGAACAAAAACAGCTCAGAAACGCCGTAGGCGCGTGCGATTTCCGGAATGCGGCTGAGCTTGCCGTCATTGGCAGCACAATACATGAGCATACGAACGGCATAATTCGTCTGGCGGGTAAGACGCATCACTGTTCCTTTCAACACGTCTCGGAACAACTGCAACCTCGATGCCGAGGACGCGATGCTCCAATCCTTGAGTTCGCAATTCCAAACCGAAAGCGGTTTATCCCTGTTTCGGAACTGCTCCAAAATTCTGGTCTTGTCGCATTTGCGATCCGGAAAGGTTCAAGGCTCGATCGGATCATGCGCTAAAGCGGATATCTGTTTCTTAACCCACTTTAGAATCATTCTTAAAATATATGAAGTCTTTTCTCACCTTTAAAGGGGAAAAGTTGTTACCGGTATCAAATAACCGCGAGTTCCTCCCAGACCCGCTGCAAAAGCCCATTCTGACCTACTGGCAAACGTCTATCCATTCGGCGCTGACCAGCTCAGCCATTTTGTGCGGAGCGATGCGCACGGCACTGTTGGTCGCTCCGGCAGCGGGCACGACTTCCTCGAAATTCTTCAGCGATACATCGCAGTAAACGGGCAGGGCGCTCGGCAGGCCGAACGGACATACGCCTCCGACCGGATGGCTGGTTTCGGCAAGAACGGTCTCGGCATCAAGCATACGAGGCTTGGTTCCGAACTGATCCTTGAACTTGCGATTATCGATACGCGCATCGCCACGGGTGACAATAAGAATGGTCTGGTTTTTGGCGGAAAAAGAAAGCGTCTTGGCGATCTGTCCCGGTTCCACGCCATGTGCTTCGGCGGCGAGAACAACGGTGGCGGTGCTCGTCGGCAGTTCAATCACTGCGATTTCAGGCGCTTTGGCCGCAAAAAAAGCCTTAACGGAATCCAGACTCATAGCTTCCCTTTTTCTTATTTTGATTATTAAACTCAAGTTTAAGCCGCAATATGGCAAAGGACAAGCCCGGTCGCTTCCTTGCGGCGTTTTGGCATTGAGTTTCTAACAGATCGAAGTCTCGATCTGCAACAATGCGCCAGGACCGAGAATGGGAAGCAGGTGAGGGGAGTTTGTCTCATAACACGGCTGCCATTGGCCCCGTGTTATGAGGGGCTTTGCGCTTTGCTTCAAAGATCGACAGGGCGGCCGGATGCTTCCTCTTCCAAGGTTACTGCAATATCTGCATTAGCCGACAATCTCACCTTGTCACCCTCGACGTCGGCAACAAAGCCGAGTTCGATATAGTGATGATGGTCGCTGTGCATACCGGAATTATCGGTTTTCTTCAGCTTGATGCGGTTATCTTCGATGTGATCGACCGTGCCGACATGTACGCCATCGGCGCCGATGACTTCCATATTCTCCTGGATTTTGTGCTGCATGGGGAATCCTCCGTGTTGAATGATGCCGGAACGGCAATCTGCAATTGAGGCTGCGTGAGAGAAGTTAGCGCGTTTTCAGAAACTGACCATGGTGGCCACACTGAAAGTTGTATTCCTGAAGGCTGGATCGAACTCTTTTGATCGTGATCGGATGCTGGTTTCGTTCCGTGTTGTTCAGAATGCTGGCAAATGAAACAGTGCACGTTGACGCCGCAAGAAAAGCTGCTAAGAAGTCACTCGCTAAGCAATTGGGCGCAAATCGATAGCTTGCTGTGATTTGCTGTTTTTCCAGACTTGTGAAAAGCATAGATAAAACAATTGCCTGGAGGGGTGGCCGAGCGGTTTAAGGCACCGGTCTTGAAAACCGGCGTGCAGGAGACTGTACCGTGGGTTCGAATCCCACCCCCTCCGCCATTTACCTTTATAAACCATTGAAATCATTGATTAAATGAAGCGCGGGCGAAGTTGCCCCGCACATTTACCCACAAAACCAAATCCGCATCCATACCGCAAATATGCGTCGGCTGGCGAGTCGAGTGCCGCCAGTTGCCCGGGGGAGTCTTTTCCTCCGCTTCTAACGTTATGACTCCCAACGCCATCGCCGCATTATGACTCATTAAGACGTTTGACAAGCGAGTAAGGATAGGTCAACGTAAATCAAATAGAAAGTATAGATGGTTATGGCTCCGCCATTCAACTGTCTTAATGAGGTTTTAGGTATGGTTCTACGCTTGATGCGTTAAGCCATATCACCCTCAATCATCGATGAAATCTTTGAGTTCAACGTAAGTTAGAGTCTCCTTTGCTCGGGTTTGGATCACCTAGCGCAGGTTTAGTTCCGCAATAAACAAAGTATGGTCTTTTAATATTTTTATTAGTTTAATTACTTTAGAATAGTATTCTTTTTACAATAGTAAATAGGAATATATTGTCAATTTCGCATGGGTTTCGCTGGGGAAGTCTGGAGATGTGCTTTTGACAATCGGAACGTTTCAACATTTACTATGCATTATCGGATCGCACCGAAAGAATAGTGCAAGTAAATGCGGAGACGCCAACATGAAAACTTTTATTCGACTACCTGACGTGCGCCGCGCCACCGGCCTTTCCACATCCACCATTTACGAGGGGATGCGGGATGGCTGGTTCCCAAAGCCCGTCCGGCTCGGCCCCCGCGCTGTTGGCTGGGACGAGGATGTGATTGCGGCATGGCAGGAGAATTGCATCGAACGAAGCGGCGCGGCGAGCGCATAACTTTAGGAGGCGAAAGCCATGAACCACATTTCAGACGACAAGATCGAAAGCGCTCGGCTGGAGGCCAAGCTCGGAAGTTTTCGATCCGGCCCCGGCATTTCAGCGACTGATCACCTGAACGGCCAGACGGTGCCGGAATACGACAAGTCCTCGGACACGGTGGCGCTGGGCATCAGCGATTGCGCCGCAATGCATAACCGAGAGATGGAACGGGCGAAGGCACGAGAAGCGGTGCGGGCCTCGGTCTTTGCTGCTTTCCCCGAAGCTCCAGCGGAGCTTCAGTCCATTATGTACAACCATTCAAAAGTTGAGGCGTGGCTCGCCGCGCTGGCTGAAAAGGAGCAAGCCCGATGAAATCCGAAGACTTCTATCATGCCGCCAGCGCGCGCCTCTTCACCCGCCAGCAACTCGACCAGATTGCGTACCGCTATCAGCAGTCGGCGGCGCTTTACCCAGAAGAGCACGAGCGCGTTGCCCGGTACATTCAGGACCATAAGCTGGTCGGACACCGCGAAGTGCTGGAGCACTATCTGCGTTCTAATCTGCCGATGAGCGACCACGCCCTGAACGTCATCAACGCGTTTGCCGACTCCACCGCCACTGGTGCTTATGACCGAGGGGCGGAGCGCGGTGCGCCGACGCATGGGCTGGAGACCTATGGCGGCGTTGAATCGGCAGCAAGCCGTCTGTTTAGCAGCACGGTGAAACCGGAGGAACGGTGATGGCACGGACTCCGTTCGGGGCGCTGCTGGAGGAAGCCGAGGCTGCGTTCATTGCCGGGGATGATGCGGGCTGGCGGGACGCCATGCGGGTGGCGCACCGGGCCGTGGCGAAGGTTCGGGCCTCGTCCGATCCGGTCAAGCAGTTCATGGCAGGACTTCGAGGGCTGCGGGAGTTGCGGGACTGGCATCGGCGGGCGGGTCGGGAAGTGTTGGCGCGGGATGCGGAGCGAGCGGTGGAGGTGCTGGAGGACTTGGCCGCGAAGCTGGTGGCTAGGTCGATGAATTGAGGCGCGGGCATGGCCCCCGCGACGGGGACTGGCGGGAGGTATCTAATGTCTCGTTCCGCCAGTCCTCTTTTTCCAAAGGTAGCGAGGTGAACGGTGATGACTGCTGACGTAATTTCACTGGACGAAGCCCGGAACCGGTTGCGGGTGCAGCCGGAGCTGGTTGCACAGGCGGAGTTTTTCCGCGGCATGTATTTGCTTCGGGAGGCTTTGGAGCTGATCGAAGCCCTGCCGGGAAAGCGGGCCGAAGATGCCTACGACCGCCTATGCCAAGGAATGCGGGTGGTTTTTGATCGCGAACGGAGGCTGGGCCGTGGGTGAGGTTTTGAAAATGGACAAGGAAGTGATGGCAAGGGTGGTGCGGGTGCTGGATGTCACGGACCTTACGCTGGTGACGGCAGACGATCTGGCTATGAAAGACTTGCTGCCGGTTTCGTCGAAGCCGAATGAAGTGCAGACCTTTAGCTCATTTTTGGACCGCAAGCAGGCGCGAAAGGGCAAGGCGCAGGCGGAATTGAACCGCCAAGCAAATCCGGGCGGCTTCGCGCCTTCGGTGGCGAACGCGAAGCTGGCGATCAGCAAGCTCGGCATTAGCATGAAGTTTGACAAGTTTCACATGCGGATGGAGATCGAGGGTTACGATAAGCCCGTTGGTGAGGCTTTTGCGGACACGGTGCTGAAGCTGCGCGATGTTGTGATTGAGAATTTCGATTTTGATCCCGGCCAGCGAAACGTGGAAGACGCGGCAAGGCTGCTTGCGATGCAGAACGCGTTCGATCCGGTGCGGGATTATCTTGATGGGCTGGTTTGGGATGGAACGCCGAGGCTGGACACTTGGCTTTCGGTATATCTTGGCGCGGCAGATGACGAATTGACCCGGGCCATTGGCCGGGCCGTGCTGGTTGCCGGGGTTCGGCGCGTACGGCGTCCCGGCTGTAAGTTTGATGCAATGCTGGTGCTGGAAGGGCCGCAGGGCCGCGGAAAGTCATCGGCGCTCAAGGTGTTGGCCGGAGGCGATGACAATTTCACCGACGCCCTCGATTTCCGCCAGAACTATAAAGAGCATCAAGAGCTGCTGCTGGGAAAGTGGATTGTCGAAGCGCCGGAGCTGGATGGGCTGGGCCAGTCGGACGTGCGGCGGGCAAAGCAGTTTATTTCAAAAACCCATGACCGAGCGCGCGCGGCCTACGCCCGGACGGTTGAGGAAGTTCCCCGTCGCTGCATCCTGATCGGCACGACGAACGACGACCATTACCTGAAAGACCCGACCGGAAACCGGAGGTTCTGGCCGGTCGTGACGGGAAAGATTGATCTGGCGGCGCTGCGCGATGCACGTGATCAGCTTTGGGCCGAAGCCGCGATGGTGGAACCGGGTGAAGCCGACCCGGTGACAATCCCTGAGCATCTGTGGACGGTTGCCGCCCAGCGGCAAGCCGAACGCGTTGAGGCCGATCCGTGGGAAGATACGCTCGCCGCGCTCCTACCGAAGCTTGCTAAGCGGGCAGAAGGCGAGCTTCGCATCGCCACGAGTAACATTTTCGCATCGGCGTTGGCGATGGAGATGCCGAACGTAACGACGCGGGATAGCCGGAGGCTGGGCGATTGCATGAGGCGGCTGGGGTGGACCGGGCCGAAGCTGATCTGGGCGGGAGGTAAGCCGGTTAGAGGGTATGTTAAAGAGGATGGTATGGCCCTAACGGATGATGAATGAAAAAGTGCAATAAAAACAATGATCTAACAGCCTAACTGTTCCTAACGGTTATAACACGAACTTTATAGACTTCCTAGAACACTAAATTCCTTCAATCCCCCTATCAGTTAGATCAGTTAGAACGGTTAGGATTCATTCCATCCCATTGAAAACATAGGATTTTCATCTCTAACCGAAACCGGGGCATTGTCCCTTTCATAACCGTTATGTGGAGGCAGAAGAATGGCCGAGGGTGAAATCCTAAGCCCGGCGCTCGCCGCGCTGTTGCAAATCATGACCTCGACCGAGGTAGCAGAGGCCAAGTGCGTCGAGGCCGCGAAAGCGATTATTGAGTATGAAGCGCCGCAAGGGGTCTACGACCTCACCCACCGATATTTGATCGGCGTGGCCGAGGATGACGAACAATCAACGGATTTGCGGCTGGAGGCGTTGAAGCTGCTGCGGAAGGTGGAGGCGAGACGGGTTGTTCCGGGAGTGGCGAAAGGCGAAGATACGGAAAAGGCGAAGCGGCTAGCGCAAAGGCTGGAAGCAGCGCGAGAGCGGGTGGAAAGGTTTCGGAGGGGGATCAGTATCTAAGTTGTTGAAATCTTGTTACTTCCCACCCGCTAATTCCGTGAAATAATTCCTAAAACCTCTCCGGTTGCATAGAAACTTTAAGCATATCTCACCTCTGGCATAGGATCATAAATTGAAACATCTATTATTCTCTTCATTAAATCGCTATCGCTGTAATTTTCATATATAATATTAGCAATCCTTACACATTCACGTCGGGTTAACGTAAGAGAAATATTTCTCTGCTCGTCATCTGATTGTATATCGTATGAATAATCTGACCATATGACAGACACTCCTTCAATCAGACGATCTATTCCGTCGCTGTCGATGCTCTTACTTATTAATAGTTCTCGTGCTGTACCTATATTGTAATATAGATGCGGTTCCTTCATGGTTTCACATGCTGATATGATGTCTGAGACCAATAATTCAGGAACAGTGACGTTGGATTCGCGCGCTGCTTTTGCAAAGCAACGAACAGCAAAGAGGCCTGATCCAATAGTCGGCGCATCTTTGCTGTAGATCGATTTCCTAATCGCGCGAACAGCATCCTGCAACTTGTCTGGAAATATTCGACTGTATTCATAAGCCGTTGCAACAATTTGCCCATCCATCATGAGCTTCTGACCCCATAACTGCTTATCTTCCGCTGTAAAATCTTCCGCAGACATCTCTGGCAGTATCGCAGAAGATAAGGTATTTGAGATTGCAAATCTCATATTATCATTTTCTAGCTTTGAGTTATTCCAGAATAAAGGAGATTTCTCAGTCTTCTTATTCCAGTTTAAGCATGATCGGAAAATAAAAATAAACTTATCTTTAAAAGAATTTACAATTTCATTGGAAATAATAACTCCGCCGTGAAGCGTTAATAATGTGTCTGCGTGTAGGTTTCCGTTGGATATTACGTTAATTACTTTAAATCCAAATATGTCTATTGATTTCCCGGGCTTATCTTCAGGAAGCTGTAAGAAGATATGTGGCAAAAGTCCGGTGCATTCCGGCCAGCTCTGGTCGTTGTCTGACTTTTGCCATATGGCTGAAGCTAGTTCCGAATTTTCATCATCTGTTAAAGCATGAGCTTGATAGAGAAGACGGAGTCTCATAAGAGCGCGAGATCGGTTAAGTGAATCCCCCGAGCGAACTGCATTAATTAGTTGAGCAATACGTTCCGACCATCTAAGGTTATTGGTAGGACGCGCGATATCATTAGCTTCAAATTTACTAATAAGTTCTGGCCAGTCGCGCTCCAAGCCGCCGTTGCTTATGTCCCCCGGAAGCGGCAAGAATAGTGCAGTTTCTGCCAATTCTGCTTTTGCATGTCTCGGGATGGCTTCTAGTGCGCGCTCCAGCAGATTTTCCAAATTTTTGAATAGTGTCCAATGAATATTTTTCTGCTCGCTGATCCAATCAATGGTCCAATTGTATAACTCTTTCGCTAAGTCAACAGAAAGACGGACAGAAAGTCTGGACAGGATCTCAATGCCGACTTTTATTTCTTCTATATATTCGAAGGTATTTTTGGAATTACCCCTGTTAGTAAAATATGTTACGTAAATTTTTATTCTATCTACAAGGACATGGACATCTGAAATATCCATATTTGCAATCTCAATTCGATTAAAAGCAGTGTCAATCAGTCCTTCTTTTGCATTGTGAATAAGTGTTGATGTTAAAGAAATGCTTTGTCTCCCTGATGCCCATTCAGCTTCCATGGACGAGGATAGACGCGTTTTAAGTAAGTTCGTGTAAGCTAGACTACTGGGGATACCCACGGTTTCTTGTAGCCGGATAAAGATGTCCAGCGTGCTGACATTTGCATGGTTCACAAAGTATGTCGTATTGCTTGAATCTCTGTAATCTCCGGCGTTAAAGCCCGGTGTCTTCCTCACGCGCTCCTTATGAAGCTTTTGAAAGGCCTCTGAAGCAAGTCGGTCCGTATAAGATATATACTCCCACGGGTCGCAATTTTTGATTGAGAAACGAGTCGGCCAATCTCCAATATAAGGTTGCTTTAAATTTCGACTACGGAGCACATGCTGAGCTGAATGATAAATCCAGAGTGCCCATGCTTCTCGGGATAACAACCAGATAGAATCTCTATCTTTCGTGCGCCGTTTTTTTACCTCTACTAGCGCTGAATGAATACAATCAGCAGATACTTCTTCGTCACGAAGAAAAGAATAGATCATGCCTTGACGCAGCTTCCATATTGGATCGTCGCCAATTATCTGAGGGGCCAGCTTTTCCATGGTTTCGTAGTCAAACTCTCTCCTCGCATTTAGAGCTCGATTGTATACGGCTTCAACTGTTGCCACCTGATCCTCAAATGATTTTAAAGTCGAAATCCAGAATTCAAATCCCTCGTGATCTTCATCTCGCCGACATTCGGCAGTCAAAAATGCGCACAGTCTAACTTGTTCGGCTCTTGTTAGATATCCAGCGTGACCTTGAAGGTACTCTTGTCGAATGGCATCGCGATAGCTACGGGACAGCGGCCAAAAACATGTTTCGTGACGCCAAGCTAATTCAAACAAGAACGACATCCTCTCGAATGGATTAACCTCGCTAGCCTGTGGCAAAGAATAGTGGCGATCTGTTTCGTAGCGGCATGCTGCTTGGATGGAGCCGGGAGTAACGAGCCAGCCCGGGTGGTTCTCACGATCTTGTCGCCATGACTCAATGATTTCCTCCAGAGTAGGGTTCGTGTCCGCAGTGCCGCTGTTCGTCTTAAGCTGCTTAGATGAAGGCCTATTCCATTGGCGGATGTCGCGAGGTTTTGCGGCGAGCAGCGCCTCGAGAAAGTGTGACAAAGCGATAGAATGTTTCACGTCTCGTGGTTGGTTGGTGACTAATGGCGCCAGATCAATCGCTGTGACGTTTTGTTGCTTTAACATTTCTCGCCGGGAGGGCGACAATTCCAACACGCCGACGAGCCTAACTTGGCGAGACGAATCTCCCAAATGGTCCCGGACCCATCCTGCCCATTGGAGAAAATTCGGATCATCACCAGAAAATCCAATGAGACATAATTCATTTTCTAACAGCACTTGCTGAGCTAAATTAACGAAGGGTGCAAAGCGCTTTGGGTATGTGCGATAGTCTTCCTCTGTAAATATAAAGGGTTTGTTGGCAGGAAAACTCCCATGCAATTTGACAATACGTGGCGATCTGGTGCGGGCAATATCATCCACAGTCCTTACGACTTCATATGCACGTTCTGTGTCGAGTAACTCAGTGCGTTCCAGAAGTGTATCCCAATTTGTGGTCAAAACATCAGCCCACGGCAGAGAAAGTAATGCTTGATGCATTTCTCCTGGCTGCCATTGATCGTCTCGAATGAGACTTCGGATAAGGCCGTCAATCGCTACCTCACCTAAAGCTGCTTTATATTCTTGCGCGAGTCTTAACGGGTCGTCAGGCGAGGCACCGTGTGGGTAGAGCTTTTGCTTCATCGCGTCGCTAAAGTTATCCCAGAGAGGCGGATAAGGTGTTAATTCAGTGTTGCGAAGGGCCATCCTACTGAAGCCCGCTCCCACCATAACAGCTGCTCCTCGCACATCGCCTTTCTGCCATAAAGAATCTTGAATTTGTTGTATTGCGGGAAAGTCTGGAAGTTCCGAAATGTCCATATGTTGCCCCTGCCGCAAAAAAAAACATCGATCATAACCAGTATGATCACTTTATGAATGTCGCTCGAATCCGACAACTTCTGATCAGCGCTCCAAAATGTCTCTTCAAGACCTAAGCTTATCGATCCTCGTTTCACTCCGGTCAGATTGCGCGTTACTGCCGTAGATTCGCATGCATATTAGCATGGCTCCAAGGGACAATTTTACTCATGTTGACGAGCTATAACGTAGCTTCAAAATCCTAAACACGCTCGCCCGACCGATCCCCAGCTTCGTCGCGATTGCGTCAGCCGTCATTCCTCCAGCCTTCAACCGCAGCACTTCCTCCGCTTTCGCCCGCGCAGTCGGCGCTCGCCCCTTATATTTCCCCTCAGTTTTGGCCTTCGCGATCCCCTCGCGTTGCCGTTCCAGCATCAATTCCCGTTCAAACTCCGCAATCGACCCTAGCAAATTAAGCATCAGCTTGCCGGTCGGTGTGGCGGTGTCGAGGCTCATCGATAGGATGCGGAGTGCCACACCCTTCGTGCGAAGCGTCTCGGTGATCGCCACGAGGTCTGCGACGGATCGCGCAAGGCGGTCCAGCTTGGTGACGATAAGCGTGTCGCCCTCGCGTACGTAATCCAGCGCCCGCTCCAGTTCCGGGCGCTTGGTAGCCACAGACGACAACTCCTCTTGGAATATGCGCGAAGCACCTGCGGTTGACAGATCGCGGAGCTGGGCTTCAAGTCCAGCTTTCTGGTCGGTGGTTGAAGTGCGGGCGTAGCCAACTATTGCGGCGGTGGACATGATGGACTCCGATAGTCTCACATAACTCTATAAGATAGTGATACTGGTGTATCAAAAAGTCAACTCCAATGTGTGTGATACCATCAGTTGGCTTTTCTCCGAGAATCGCTAGGGCTTGCCCTATTGATACTGCGCGGAGATACGGTGCTGTGAGGTTGAGCCATACGCATGGGTTCGGGCGTAGGATGGCATGGCTAGCCATGGATAGAATGTATCGGGAAACGGGACGGAATGGTGCCGCCATCAAGCGCGGGGATGATAGCCCCTAGTTCTATCCATCGAATGACATATCGCGCCATGCGCCGAATGCGGGGCGAAGATCGGTATGGTCCAGCATTGCCCTACCGAGTTTCATTGCTTATTGTGTTCCATTATGGGACTGGGTGGGACTGACATTTATTCGGCAGTCTGCATGGCCGTGCGGAAGGGGGAACTGGCGGAGCCGTTTCGCGCCTTAGATGTGCGACGGGTTGCACCCGGCTGGACCTATCCTCGGTATTTCGAATTCCTCGCTGACCATTGCACAGACAAGCAGTCGCCAGATGTTGCGCTGTTCGTTCGCGTCGCCAAGGGACGCTATCGGCTCAACGATCAGAAGGCTGAGTAGGCAGAGGCCCTCCCGCCCCCTTAAGGTTTTGGGCGGCGATGGGGCCGTTTCGCCGGATGGCACCCCCCGTCTGCCTGACCATGCCCCTCGCAAATTTTGTGAAGCATTTTGGATGGTATGGCTCAGCCTGAGCTACTGCTAACTTTTACGCCTGCCTGCACCGAGCGGGGCGATTGGCTCAGCATCTTTCGGGGGAATGGCGAATAACTCGGAAACGTCGCAATCGAGAACCGTAGCCAGTTTATAGAGCGTGACGATTGTCGGATTTTTCTTGCCGCGCTCGAGGTGGCCGACATAAGCGCGCTCGACCTCTGCGGCAAACGCAAGGTGATCCTGCGATATACCTTTTTCGACCCTTAAGCGTCGAAGGTTCCAGCCGACTCGTTCTCTGACATCCATATTATCAGAGCACCATCTGGACTGTTATGAAACCACGTCCTATAAAACCATGATTGGGAAACTTAAGAGGGACTGATATGGGGATCGATGAGAACAGAACCAGCAAGCGTGTAATTGCCGTCGCAAGCTTGCTTCTTCTATCCGGTAGAGCGTTTGCGGGGAATGAAGCGTACCCAAGTTTGGACGGCCTAACCTTATCTGAGAAAAAATCAGTCGTGTTGTGTGTGCGCGGAACAATCAGCAATAACTATCGCGACACTGTGGCCCATAATCTGGCGGAAGGAGGAAGCGACGCGACGTGGGCGATGAAGGTCAACGCCCTCGAGAACGTTCAAATGTCTGATTTAGCTCGAGCGGCTGACTGGATTGATTTGGAAACCTATTACCGGCAAGAGACTGACAACATCCAAGAACTGATCCGGGGTAAATCCGACATCGAAAATTACAAATCTGTTTCGAAGCAGAACTCCCTGAATCTCGGCAAAATTCTGGAAAAAGAGCAAGCCAATCAAAGCGAACATAAGAAGAATTTTCAAAAATTTGCATCGGTTTGTAAAAGCATCGCTTCAACAATAGTGGCGAAGGCGAAGGTCGTTTCTTCGCAGTAATTTCGAGCTGATCGGCCAATGCATATGTGTCTAGTCGAACAAAGCTACCAGTTCTTTTCCTAAGAGTGCTTGACGACTGTGGCACTAGTCTGATTGAAAAATCGTTGATCAGAAAGCTTTTAAGGGGGGTATAATGGGTCCGATAGTGCTGGGCTGGGTATTTGCTGGATTTATCTATTTCAAGGTCGCATTTCAGGCGGGGACAAATGCAGGAATTTCAATCCTTGCCTCACTGCTTATCGCCGCGATCCTCGGACTGACGGTCTTTCTTGCATCAGGCATCTATGCGGCGAAATTACTGCCTTACAATTGGGAGCCCGGACGCGTGAATGCATCTTGGGGACAGCTAATTGCAAGGACCCTTTTTTGGTTTTTGATAGTGACAATCGGTTTTGTTTTGATCAGCCGGGTTATCATTTTCGGATTTTCCGAGGAACTGAGCCGCGCTATCAAGATGTATCGCTGGAGGAGACTGAACGACGAATTTATCACTTTCGTCATAATCAGTGTTCTTCCAGTACTCGTGCATTACATAATGTGCTTATTCTCAACGCATCGCAACGCGAACCAGTCCGTCTGACGCGGAGCAATTTTAGCTCATGCTCTTGCGGGAGAGAGGAAGCACATTCTGGCTTGAAGCAGGGGCGCTGACCAAAAAACTAGCCCACGCGCTCATGAGCCTGCGTCGCTTTTCCAGCATGTCGCCACGCTGATATGCCGCCTCGGTTTTGTCGCGGACGGTGTGGGCGAGCGCGGCTTCGGCAATCTCGCGAGGGAAGCTGGAACGCTCCGCCGCCCAATCCCTGAATGTGGAGCGAAAGCCATGAACGGTTAGTCCCTCAGTGCCGTCCATTCCTCGAAGAACTTCTAGCATTGCCATGTTGCTCAGCGGCTTGCCTCGTTTCGCGCCGGGGAACACGTAAGGGCTGCGGGCCTCCATCGGTGTTGATTGCAGGATTTCGACGGCGCGGTCGGACAGAGGGACGCGGTGCGGCCTATCCGCTTTCATGCGCTCTGCCGGGATCGTCCAGACCTTCTCGACTAAGTCGAACTCGGCGTCGGTTGCGCCGATGGCTTCGGACGTGCGGACAGCCGTGAGGATTGTGAACTCAAGGGCACGGGCGGCTATGCCCGACACCTTTCGGAGTCGGGGCATGAAGGAGGGGAGGTCAGTATATGCCATGGCTGGGTGATGCCGAACTTTGGAAACCTTGGACCGGGCGGGAAGCAGCTTGTCTAGGTGGCCGCGCCAACGAGCGGGGTTTTCGCCGTTCCGGTAATGGCGCGCTTTGGCCCAATCCAACACCAACTCAATACGTCCGCGTACACGGCTCGCGGTTTCGGTTTTTTCTGCCCAGATCGGCTCGATGATTTTAGTGATATGGGCGGTGTCGATGCTGGCGACTGATAGGGAGCCGATGACGGGGTAGGCGTAGGTTTTGAGGGTGTTGCGCCACTGGTCCGCGTGCTTGGCATTTTTCCAGCCTGCCGCGTGCGCCTTGATGTAGCGTTCGGCGGCATCCGCGAAGGAGATTTCGTTCGCGGCCTTCGCTCGCGTGGTGGCTTGGCGTTCCCGGCGCGCCTCAATTGGGTCTATTCCATCCGCCGTAAGTTGCCGAGCTTCTCGCGCCCGTTCCCGGGCTTCCCGAAGTGAAAAATCGTGGATGGAGCCAAGTCCCATTTCGCGGGCACGGCCAGCAAGCATGAAGCGGAAAATCCAAGACTTGGTGCCGCCCTTGGCGACCTGCAAATACAGCCCGCCACCATCATTATACATGCCTGCGGGGAGTGCTTTGGCAACCATTGCGGCGCTTAATCTGTTGATGACGCTGGCCATTTCAGACCTCAAAAAATGGGATTCGAAATAGTTATAATAAGCTGTTGAGATGCTTGAGTCTATTGAAAATGAAAGAATTTCACGTACAACATTTTTGAGTTTATGAGATTAGAGCAAAAAGTATACTTTTGTACCCATCAGACCTACCCACAAATTCATGTCGGAACCCATCGGAACTAAGCGCAGATGACCGGCACGAAAATGATACGAAAATATTGATTTTATTGAGCTATCGGAATTACTCGGAATTACTCATAAGTTCGAATGACAGACACCCCCTCCGCCATTTCGGTATAAAATCTAAACACTGGCACTAGCCGCCGCCTGTCGTTTCCAAACCGAAGCCGATCGCGTTACTCCGGTTGCGAGCATGGGTGCTTCGGTGCAAGCTGCACGGTCCAGAGCCTGCTTCCATCAACATTTCTGGTAAGACGCAAAAAGCCCGCCCCGGTTTGGGGGGGCAGGCTTCGTGTGGTGGTGGCCCGTTCGGAAACGAACTTCTCTTCACTGGGTAACGTGGGCAATCGCCTCAAGAATAACTTCTGCGACTTCCGACGGTTGGGAAATGTGCGGTGCGTGCCCGGCTGGCAGAGTAGTCACCTTTGCGGAGATTTTCTGCGCCATTGCTGTCTGGAGATCTGGTTGGATCATGCGATCCTGTTCACTCACCACATACCAGGACGGTTTCGTCGTCCACGCAGCCACGGACACCTTGCCATCGAAACTACTGGCGTGGGTTGGGTGCTGTGTGGCGAATATCACCTTGGTTTGTTCGGGTGCAATGTCCTGAACAAGATGCTGCTGCACACCTTCCAATGTCAATGTCAGGAAGCCATCCTTGTCGGCTTGGACGTGGTTAAAACCGGAAGGAGGCGGATAGTCCTTGGCCGTCTGGTTGACCGACATACCTTCGGAAAGCGCGAAGGCTGCCACATAAACAAGTGCTTTCACATTGTCGTTCTGGCCAGCTTCGGTAATCACGGCCCCACCATATGACCAGCCGACCAGCACAATAGGGCCTTGCAGTCTTTCAAGCGCGCGCCGGGTGGTCGCGATATCGTCCACCAGGGAGGTCAACGGGTTCTGTACGGCTACGACATTCACGCCTTTTTCCTGAAGCAGGGAGATCAGTCGGCTCCACGTCGATCCATCGGCCCATGCTCCATGCACGAGGACTACAGTTGGTTGCTGTGCGCTGGGACGGATCGCGGTGCTTGTTGTATCAGAGATGGGTTGCATGGCTTTGTGCCTTTCCTTCTAAATGGTGCTGTCCCGGTTGATCGCGGGATAATGGCAGCTTCATGCATATTGTAGTTATGAAACACTGAGGATAAAATGGTTCATATTTTTCAATAATGGAAATGGATTGTTTGTAATGGATCGGTTGACTGGCATGAGAGTCTTCGTAAAGGCAGTCGAATCCGGGTCCATCTCGTCGGCAGCACACGAGTTGGAGATGTCGTCACAGCTTGCCGGCAAGCAGATACGTGCCTTGGAGCTCGGACTGGGCGTAAGACTGCTGACAAGGACGACGCGTCGGCAAAGCCTTACTGATAGCGGGCAAGTGTTCTACGAGCGCGCGAAGAACATTCTGGCGGAAATGGACCTTGCCGAAGCATTGATGGCGGAGACAAGGTCTGAACCAAGGGGAAGGCTTCGCATCAGCGCTCCGGTGACTTTTGGAAGCCACGCGCTTGCGCCCGAACTTTCGGAATATCTCAGGCGGCATCCCGAGGTGTCGGTAGACCTCAATCTTACGAACAGAAATGTCGATCTGGTGGAGGAGGGGTTTGACGTGATTTTTCGCGCTGGCGATCTCCCCGACAGCAGCCTTATCGCCAAGCGTCTTGCGCCCTATCGTCTTATTCTGTGCGCTGCGCCTGCCTATATGGATTCTGCAAGCAGCCTGAAGACACCACAAGATCTGGTCGAACATGAATGCCTGATCTTCACGCATTCATCGCTCCGCACTCATTGGTCATTCATTGGGCCGGAAGGTGAGGTGACTATTTCAATCACGGGCCGTTTCTGTGCCAACAGCGGTGAAGCACTGCGTGCTGCAGCACTTTCTGGTATGGGTATCCTCTTTCAACCGTATGAACTGGTTGCTGATGAGATATCGTCAGGAAAGCTGATCCGGCTTCTCCCTGAATACGAACCCCCATCGCGCGCCCTGCATGCGCTTTATGCATCAGATCGACAGATGACCCCCAAGCTCAGAAGCTTCCTGGATTTCGCAGCCGAGAAATTTGGTGACGGAAAGCGTTGAGAGGTCGCCTCGCAGATATCTCCCGAATTACTACGAATGTTTTCTGTCTTTTTAAGTACCTCTTGTCCTGGAAATTGTTTCACATTTTTCCAGATACGTTCCAGTGAAGCAGATCGTGATTAAATCACAATGTTCCATTGGTATTTATGCCGATAAATATCATGAACATTATCACTATCACGACTGCAAACAATGCAAGAGATTGAAGAACAGAGAATGTATCAAGTCCCATATTTATAAATCCTAAAATATAATATAGGTAAAACATATCATAAAACTTAATTTATGGCCAGTAATTGATTCGTTATAAGTAAATGAAAGTCGTCAAAGTCAATATATATTCATCTTTTATTTGCGTAATATAGCAAATGGAGGGTGTTTTCATATGTGCCGTGGATCTGAAAGCCGGGCCACTTTCACACGTGCGTCCATTAGAGCTCATCCCGAAAAGTGTGAAACGGTTTTCGGATAAGATGCGCGTTAAAACAAATATTTAGAGCGCGTTGCGCGCCCACAGCCGGACGGCACGCGTTAACACCGGCCGTTGCTGTTGCAATCGTATGTGAAGCTTATGATGCTTCTTCTTCGATTACATTCTGCGCAACCTGTTCGATACCACCATTGAAGCGTTCTGCGGCAAGCAGCCCGAGCCACACGGCGATCAGGCAAAGCACAACCGAAAAACCGATATTGAACAGGGCTTTGCCGGGTTGTCCAGCGCGCAGAAGATCCATCGTTTGCAGGCTGAAAGACGAGAAAGTGGTGAAGCCACCGCACACGCCGACCATGAAGGCGAGGCGCCAGATTTCCGGTATGGGAAAACGGCCTTGCTCCAGTGTCAGCGCACCGAAGAACGAGATTGCAAAAGAGCCGACAATATTGATGACGATGGTGCCCCAGGGAAGTTCGCGGCTTATCGGCAGCATCAAGAGGGCCAGCCAGTACCGCGCGACACTTCCGATCGCTCCACCGAGCGCTACCATGAGGGTTGCTTGCATTGTTCTGTGTCCATTTCAATAATGGATAGAGATTAGTCGGTGACGTCTGGAAATTCGATAGAATATCTCACTTCGAGAGGTCTTGCGACGCACTCTTCTCCTGTTTCAATTCAAGCAGGAGTCATCAGCCAATTGCTGGCAGTTTCGGGAGAACCCCATTCCCATCATGTACGGCGAAAACCGTCATTGATTTATACTGAAATATCGGACTGTTCGTCAACGTGATGGGCGCGAATGCGGCGCCCATCCCGATCACAAACCGGTAATCAGTTCAGCGCGCCGCTCTTGCGGCGTCCCAGCCGCCGTTTCACCGCGTCGCTGGCGCGATAGATGAACGCAGCGGGTGCAGGCAAAGTGCGCCGCATGAAGGCGACCTTGCGCAGATAATTGTCGATTTTCCAGGTTGCCCATGTGCCGCCCCGGAAATAGGCAACGTCGCCAGCCCGCAAGGTGCGTGTGCCGCCGTCCGCGTCGGTGACGTGCACTTCGCCTTCCAGAATATAGACGGTTTCATCCCAGCCGAAATACCAGCGGAAAGTGCCTGCGGTGCAATCCCAGATGGCCGTATAGGCGGCTCGGTCCCGGCTTACCGATTGCTCGCTGGAGCGCGCATGCGGAGTGCCGTCCAGCACCCAGTCAGGATTGATCG
This sequence comes from Ochrobactrum sp. WV_118_8, assembly GCF_039631535.1. NCBI lineage: Bacteria > Pseudomonadati > Pseudomonadota > Alphaproteobacteria > Hyphomicrobiales > Brucellaceae > Ochrobactrum > Ochrobactrum sp. WV_118_8. The sequence continues at coordinate 96,669 of NZ_JBDIUZ010000002.1, forward strand.
GTGCGGGTTTCAGTTCCATTTCCATTGCATTATCGGAGACCACAGCCGGTCCCGTGGGCGCAGCGAAACCCCTCGGCATCGTTCGAGTTACAGCAAGAACGGCACTTGCAAGCATGAATTTCCAAGCCATGATTTCCCCCGAATGGCAGTCATCTTTCCAAATAACGGCTAATCGTCAGGAATGCGTTAAAGGCTTGAAAGAAACGATCTTTCCCCGCAACTCATGCGAGACTCGCAATTGGCTCTAGTAATTATTTTATGTCTTTGATTTTACTTTGTATTCACAGAAAACGAAAAACAGAATTCGGTTGTTGCTTCAAACAGGCGTGGGATAGAGACGCCACCGGAAATTGCTCCGGTGGCGAGGTGTCATGCTGCCACTATGCCATCACGGCGGGCAGGCAGTTCGAAGAGGCGGGCACCATTGTCGGTTCCTTTTTCTTGGTAACCAATGATCTTGAACCATTTTACGATGTCGGATCGGTCGAGCCAGCTTCGTGAATGGATTGGCAGGTCACCGGCCAAAGCCTGAATCTGCCGGATATGCTGCTTGCAGAAACGCACGGTATTTCGGTTGAAAAATTCTTCCTTCGCCGCAAAAAGCGTATCGGTGGCGCCATCCCCCTCATGCCAGGCGATGATAGCAACTACCTTGCCGTCCTGCAGCAAAGCATGCGCACGGCCTTCCCGCAGGTTCATCATCAGGTTGTCATAGGCGGCTTTGGTATCCTTGCCGGCGGCGATATATTCGATCGCCATACGCCTCGAAAGGTCGTGAAAAACGCTTTCAAGATCACCGACAGTCGCTGTGCGTGCCTTCATTTTTCTGACCTCCCTTCGTTTCACTCCAGTCGCGTGCAAACCGCGACAGCACCATAATGGCCACTTCCGGCCATCGCTTTCAACGTGAAAAGCCGCTGCCGGTTCCGGACAGTCGAACCCAATTCAGCTTTGACGGGTGATCGTGACTGCAAGACCGGGCAATATGTGGCGGGCAGGGATTGTCTTCACGTGATTGTGAAAACTGCCCGCGCCTCGGCGTCATTCAACCGGATTTTCGTCGTTCTCCGGGCCTTTTCGGATTGCGCTAAGGCTCTAGTCTTATAGCGAACGCAGGTTGGTTATGCACAACTAGGGTACAAGTTGTTTGAACAATTCTGGAGGCTTGTGTATCCAGAGCGTATGTTTCTCATCTGCGTATCGTGGAATTTTCTCGGAAACACCTCCAAAAGTCTTACCCACCTAATCGGCAGGAAACGACAATGACCGACCTTCCCGGATATCCGAGTCGTCGCAGTTTTCTGAAAGCCTCCGCAGCAAGCGTGATGCTTTCAGGGCTCGCTGTCTCAGCCAAAGCGGAACCACAAACTCCCCCGGTTCCACTCGAAGAATATGAACGTCAATATTTCAACGAAGTCGAATGGGCTTTCATTCTCGCCGCAACGGCAAGACTGATCCCGTCTGAAGGCGATGGTCCTGGCGCTATCGAAGCCCGTGTTCCTGTCTTCATCGATCTTCAGCTTGCCGGTGATTACGGTCGCGCGGATGACTGGTACATGGTTGGTCCCCACGATGCGTCCGCCGATCCGACGCGCGGCTGGCAGACGCCGCTCAACCCTGCGCAGATTTACAGGCAGGGTATTCCTGCCTTCAATGCGTGGTGCGAGCAGAAGCATGGCGCTGCGTTCTCGGCCTTGACGGCGGAACAGCAAGATGCGGCGCTGACCTCGCTGCAGAAGGGGGAGGTCGGCTTGCAGCCTGAACTGCGCGACTTCTTCACAGTCCTGTTGCAGAACACCAAGGAAGGCTATTTCGCCGATCCGATGTATGGCGGCAATCACGGCATGCAGGCCTGGAGCTATATCGGCTTCCCCGGCGCGCGCGGCAGCTACAAGGAATGGGTCGAACGCTACAATGTTCGCTACCCGTTAGGCCCAGTTTCGATCAAGGGCGAGAGGGCTTAACAATGGCACGTCAGGAAAAGAAAAAAGACGTGGTCGTCGTCGGCCTCGGCTGGACCGGCGCTATTCTGGCCATGGAACTGGCTCAGGAAGGGCTTGAAATCGTTGCGCTAGAGCGCGGTCACGACCAGAACACGGTCCCCGATTTCAAATATCCCAACATGATCGACGAGCTAAAATATGGTGTGCGCCTCAAGCTGATGCAGCGCGCCAGCCAGCAGACGGTCACGATCCGACGCAACGAGAATGAAGTTGCATTGCCGTATCGCAGTTTTGGTTCGTTTCTGCCTGGTAACGGCGTTGGCGGAGCGGGCACGCACTGGAACGGCCTGAACTGGCGTCCGCAGCCGGAAGAGTTGCGCCTGCGCTCCTATGTAAGGGAACGCTGGGGCGAACAGATCATTCCGGAAGACATGCTTCTGGGCGATTATCCGATCCATTACGACGAGCTGGAACCGTTCTTCGACCGTTTCGAGCGTATTGCCGGTATCTCCGGGAAGGCTGGCAACCTCAAGGGCAAGATCGCCGAAGGCGGTAATCCGTTCGAGGGATGGCGCTCAAACGACTATCCCATGCCACCGATGCACACGACCTGGGACGGCCGGAAATTTGCCGATGCCGCGCAGGGCATGGGGTATCATCCGTTCCCGTCGCCCGGCGGCATCGCGTCGACGGCCTATGTCAATGAATATGGCATGCAGATGGGACCGTGCAACCATTGCGGTTTCTGCGAGCGCTTCGGCTGCTACCAGTATTCCAAGTCTTCGCCTCAGACAGCAATTCTCGATGCGCTGAAACGCATGCCGAACTTCTCCTATCGCACGGAGTCGGAAGTTCTGCGTGTCGAGATGGCGCCAGATGGCAAGACGGCTACGGGCGTGACCTATTTCGACGAGGCGACGCAGGAGGAAGTGTTCCAGCCCGCCGATATCGTTATTCTTGCGTCCTTCTCGCTCAACAACGTGCATCTGGCGCTGCTTTCCGGCATCGGCCAGCCATACGATCCGGCAACGGGCGAAGGTGTAACCGGGCGCAATTATGCCTATCAGATGAATGGCGGCGTGACGCTTTTCTTCAAGGATGAAGAGTTCAATCCGTTCATCGGCACCGGCGCGAACGGCATGTGCATCGACGATTTCGGTGTCAACCAGATCGATTTCGGACGAGAAGGCTTCATCGGCGGTTCGTACTGGCGCGCAGGCCAGACCAACGGCCAGCCGATCCGCAGTATGCCACTGCCGTCCGGTACGCCGGGCTGGGGCGGTGCATGGAAGAAGGCCATTGCCGAATGGTACGGCCATGCCATGTCCATCGGCAGCCATGGCTCGCATATGGCTTACAGGACCAACCATCTCGATCTGGACCCAACCTACAAGGATCGTCACGGTCGCCCGCTCATGCGCATGACCTTCAACTGGAATCCGAATGATATCCGGATGACCCAGTACATGAAGACCAAGATGGAAGAACTGGCCAAGACGATGAACCCGGACCTGATGCAGTCGTCCTTCAAGAAGGAAGGCGCGCAATATGACGTGCGTCCCTATCAGACGACGCACAATACGGGTGGCCATAGCATGTCGGAAAACCCGCGTGAGGGCGTGGTCAACCGCTACTCGCAGGCATGGGACAAGCACAATGTGTTCATGACCGGCGCGGGCAATTTCGTGCAGAACACGCAGTACAATCCGACAGGCCTGCTCGGCGGGCTTGCCTATTCGACTGCGCATGCGATCCGCACGCAATATCTGTCCAATCCGCGTCCGCTGATCTGAGGAGAATGGTGATGAAAACTTTTCTTCGCATAATCGGCGCTCTGGTCGTCATCGGTATTGTCGCGCTGCTGGCCTTCATCTTCGTGCCGGTACAACTGACTAAACCGACCAAGGAACTGGCCGCAGACTGGAAGCCTGCCGAAGGGCAGGGCGAATATGTCATGTATGCCTCCGACTGCATGGCCTGCCATACGGCGGAAGGCGGCAAGCCCTTTGCCGGTGGCCGCCCGATTGCAAGCCCGATGGGTACGATCTGGACGACCAACATCACTCCGGATAAGGAAACCGGCATTGGAAACTGGACACTCGATCAGTTTCGCGCCGCTCTTTATGACGGCATTCGTGCCGACGGCTCGCATCTTTATCCAGCAATGCCATATGAGAACTATCGCAAGCTGACGGAAGAAGATGTCCGCGCTCTGTATGATTATTTCATGCATCAGGTGGAGCCGGTGAACAATGTCGTTCAGGAAACCAAGCTTGGCTTCCCGTTCAACATGCGTTTCGGCATTCGCGCCTGGAACTGGCTTGCTCTCGGTCAGGAAGCGGGCTTCAAGGCCGCCGGCAAGTCGGAAGCAGAGGATCGCGGACAGTATCTGGTCGAGGGACCGGCACACTGTGCTGCCTGCCACAGCCCACGCAATCCGCTGATGGCGCAGAGCGGTACGCAGGTCGGTGACAAGGACTTCCTAACCGGCGGTGTTGTCGATGGCTGGAACGCTCCGTCTCTGCGCGGCACCAATTCCGCTCCGCAGAAATGGTCCATCGAGGAACTGGCAACCTATCTCGCAACAGGCCGCAATTCCCATTCAACGGCCAATGGCGAAATGGGCCTCGCTGTCGAACATTCGCTGCAGCATCTCACTGATGCAGACAATCTGGCGATGGCCGCTTTCCTGAAGGGGATCGACGGTGCGGCTGTCGAAGTGCCGCAGAGCTTCGCTTCTAAGGCGTCGATGGCGCTGCCAGCGGCTCCGGCCGATGCGGCCGGTGAAGCAACGACAAAGATGCTGACGGAAGCTTCTCCGGATATGCCTCTGGGCGCACGTCTCTACATCGATAACTGCGCCGCCTGCCACTTCGTGACGGGCAAGGGCGCGCCGGAAATCTTTCCTGAGCTTGCCGGTAATGATCTTGTGACAGGTTCGGAGACGAAACCGCTGATCTCGATCATCCTGCATGGCGCAGAGGTTCCGTCCACGGCGAAGCGTCCGATGCGTCTGGTGATGCAGGGCTATGCCGACCGCCTGTCGGATGATGAAGTCGCCGAACTGGCAACATTCGTCCGCTCGGCATGGGGTAACAGCGCAGGACCGGTAAAGGCGACAGATGTCGCGGCGGTCCGCAACAGCCAGGGGCACTAACAATAGAACGGCGGAACGAAAGTTCCGCCGTTCTGCTATCTAAGCCGCTTCGATATCGCGCATCGGCGGGTTTCCATAGAAGCGGCTATACTCGCGACTGAACTGTGACGGGCTTTGATAGCCTACGCGATGGCCAGCCGTACCAGCATCCAGACGCTCGACCAGCATCAGCCTGCGTGCCTCGTTCAGACGCAGTTGCTTTTGATACTGAACCGGCGTCATTGCCGTAATCGCCTTGAAGTGATGATGAAATGACGACGCGCTCATATTGACGTGTTCGGCAAGCTGTTCAATCCGCAATGGCGCTGCGAAGTTCTGCCGAAGCCACCCGATAGCCCGTGCTATCCGGTTGGCCTGACTGTCGGCGGTTGCGATGTTGATCAAACGCTCGCCGCCGGGACCAGTCAGAAGGCGATAAAGGATTTCCTGTTCGATCAGGGGTGCCATCACCGGAATATCCTCGGGATTGTCAAGAAGGCGCAGCAGGCGCAGAGCCGCATCCAGCAGTCCAGCAGGTGCTGCATTGACGGTAATGCCCCATTGATCGCCATCTGCCATCACGTGCCTGCGAACGTCGGCGCGCCCGATCAGGTCGGTGAGCTTTTCGCTGTCGATGGCAAGCGCCAGACACAGATGTGGTGCTTCCGGGCTAGCTTCGACCACCCGCCATGTGACGGGCAGGTCCAGCGACGTCACCAGATATTCGCCCTTGGTATAATTGATCGTCTCGGAGCCGAGACGCAGGGATTTCGCGCCCTGCAACACCATGGCGAGACAGGGCCGATAGCTGCTGTGGCACGGTATGCTTGGCGTCGTCCGCCTGCTGATCCCCAGACCTTCGATCGGTGTTCGGTATTCGCCGTCCTGTGCGGTGAAACGCTCCGCCAGCGCGGCAAGTTCCTCGTAGGTGTCGTTCAGTGACGTCATAGGTGATCCGCTTCAGATGAGATAGAATACAGCAATTATTGATCAGGCAGGCATGCATCGGCAATCGCGAAGCAGGCAGTTTTGCAGGATCGTGCAAGAAGCTTGCAGGATCGGTCTACCGCTTCTGCCCTTGCTTCCGGCATATTCTGCCTGCTTCCCCAATCCAATAAATGGAGTCTATCATGGCCATAGCAAGAGGTTACGCTGCTACGGATGCAGATGAGCCGTTGGTTCCGTTCACTTTTGAACGGCGCGAGCCCAATGCAGATGACGTGGTCATCTCGATCCAGTATTGCGGCGTTTGCCATTCCGACATCCATACCGTCCGCAATGAATGGAAGAACGCAGTTTATCCCATCGTTCCGGGGCACGAAATCGCAGGTGTCGTCACCGCCGTCGGTGATGCGGTTACCAAGTTCAAGGTCGGCGACAAGGTCGGCGTCGGCTGCTTCGTGGATTCCTGCGTTGGCTGCGCCAGCCGGGATGTCGACAATGAGCATTATCTTCCGGGCCTCATCCAGACCTACAACACCTTCGACACCGAAGGAAAGGCGCGGACACAGGGCGGATATTCCGACCATATCGTCGTCAAGGAAGGCTATGTCCTTTCCATGCCTGACAATCTTCCGCTCGATGCGGCAGCACCGTTGCTCTGTGCAGGCATCACCCTCTATTCGCCGCTGCGTCACTGGAATGCAGGTCCCGGCAAGCGTGTGGCGATCGTCGGCATGGGTGGACTCGGACACATGGGCGTCAAGCTCGCCAATGCCATGGGCGCGCATGTTACGGTTCTAAGCCAGTCACTTTCCAAGAAGGAAGATGGCCTCAAGCTCGGCGCTCATGAATATTATGCGACTAGCGACGCGACCACTTTCGAAAAGCTGGCGGGATCGTTCGATCTCATCATCTGCACGGTTGGCGTCGCCATCGACTGGAATGCCTATCTTGGCCTGCTCAAGGTAAACGGAACGATGGTTGTCGTTGGCGTTCCCGAAGACATGGTGCCGGTGCATGCGTTCTCGCTTATTCCCGGCCGCAAGTCGCTTGCAGGATCGATGATTGGGTCGATCAAGGAAACGCAAGAAATGCTGGACTTCTGCGGCCAGCACAACATCGTTTCGGAAATCGAGAAGATCAACATTCAGGAGATCAACGAAGCCTATGAACGCGTTCTGAAGAGCGACGTGCGCTACCGCTTCGTCATCGATATGGCTTCGCTGGCAGCCTGAAATCGATAATCTGCGCGGCGCCAGATCACGGTGCCGCGCAGATCATTTTCATTCAACCTTGGTTACATCGTTATCGGCGCCGGAGATCGAGATCGTCGGTTCGGCGGAACCGCCTGCAAGCGACCAGGTCACCTGATGGTTCGCGCCGCTGACATCGAACTGCGAAGGTCCATCGACCTTCACATTGACGATATTCTCCGCGCCGGAAACCTCCAGAATTGAAGGATCTGTTCCTTTCTTCAAGGTGGCGGTTACCTGATTGTTCGACACTTCAACGATCAGATTTTGCGTTGCTCCACCCGAAACCGTGTTGTCCGTGCCGGATACCGAAAGCTTCCGGGCGTTTTCGAAAGTCACAGTATGAGAAACGCCATGTATGGTGACATGGCCGCATTCTCCCTTGAGCTTGACGTTATTTTCCGCACCGTAAATCCCGACATCGCCGGAGGTGCAGGTGATTTCCCTGCCGAGGCCCACGCCTTCGATTGTCTGTTCGTCGGCGAAAGACGATGGTGCTGCAAGAAGTGTCAGGCTGCCTGCCAGCAATGCAATTTTCAACATCTCGACCCCTTTTACCAAAGCCATGTATGGCGATTATTAACCATAGCTCATCTGTTCTGTATAGATATGGCATCATGTCGACCGATGGTTGATCGATTTAAACATATTGCTTATCGCTTATTATCAAGAGCTGAACTACACTTGGCTATGCAGCGGGGGAAGTGCAGCTTTGGGACTCGACCAGAACACTTTGTTTTTTGCGACAGGTATCTGCTCTCTGGCAGTAGGGCTGACGATTCTCAGCGTCTGGTATCAGAACTCGCGTGACAAATTTCTGCTCTGGGGCTGCCTTGGCATGATCCTGCTCGGCACGGGGGCAGTACTTTACTATGCGGGGCCTTTGCCGCTGGCTACGGCCTCCATTGTCGCCTTCGGTCTGGAGAGCGTCGGTTTCATCTTCCTGATTGTCGGGTCACGGCAGATTTCCGGACGTCCGATACAACGGAGCTTTCTGGTCGTGCTTGCGATTGCTGTCATATGCGCGACGACGCTGCCCATTCTGGCCGGACAGACGGGCACGGGCACGGCGATCTTCAACCTGACTTCGGCCCTGTTGCTCCTGCTGACGGCGAAAGAATATTTCCATGTCTATCGGGAAGCGCCGGTTCCGGTCATTGGCATGATCGTTCTTTATGCCCTGACAGCGATTTCATTCTCTCTGTGCGGCGCTGTCATCCTGCATCAACAACAGTGGGTCATGACTACGATCCCAAGCAATTGGGCCGAAGATATCAATGCCATCACTGCAATCATAGGCATTACGGGCATTGGCGCGCTGTCGCTGAATTTCACCCAGTCGCGCATTGCGCGTCGTCATGCCAATGAGGCGCGCACCGACAGCCTGACCGGATTGCTGAACCGGCGCGCGCTTTATGACGTGCTGAACGATAATGAACTGCAGCTCGGGGATTCAGTCGTGATCTTCGACCTTGATGCTTTTAAATCCATCAATGATACGCATGGCCACATCGTCGGGGATGAAGTGCTGTACACGTTCTCCGGCGTTCTGCGTAATCATGTCAAAGGTCAGGCTCTCATCTCCCGCATCGGCGGTGAGGAGTTCGTTCTGATCCTGAGGCAGAAACATAATAGCGATGTTCTTGCCTTGGCCGACACGATCCGGAAAGCCTTTTCGGCGATCGTGTTCGAGGCTTCGGCTGGAGATTTCTCAACGACGACCAGCGCAGGCATCGCTTTCTGCATGCCGGGTAACGAAGATTTCCAAACGGTCTTCCGCAGGGCAGATGCGGCGCTCTATCGTGCCAAGCATCTGGGCCGCAACAAGGTCTGCACCGAACTGCACAGCGTCGCTTGAGCTTCTTTCAAATGAAAAGGGCCTGAAACCAGGCCCTTTCGCTTTTCATTCCGTCATTACATCACGTACCGAAGCGCTCTTCGCTGAGCGCCGCCGCCATCAGAGCCTTGGTATAATCTTCGCGCGGGTGATCGAAGACCTGTTCGGTATCGCCCTGTTCGACAATCTTTCCGTTCTTCATCACAATCACATAGTCCGAAACGGCCCGCACGACCGCCATGTCGTGGCTGATGAAGAGATAGGACAAGCCGTGGTCTTTCTGCAGGTCGCGCAACAGGGCGACGATCTGCTTCTGCACCGAACGATCGAGCGCGCTTGTCGGTTCGTCGAGCACGATCACGCGTGGTTTCAGGATCATCGTGCGCGCAATGGCGATGCGCTGGCGCTGGCCGCCGGAAAATTCGTGCGGATAGCGATTGCGCATGGCCGGGTCCATGCCGACTTCCCGCAGGGCATCCTGCGCGCGGCGATCACGCTCTTTCGCCGAAAGGTTCGGTTCGTGGATCAGAAGCCCTTCAGTGATGATGCGTCCCACCGTCATGCGCGGGCTGAGCGAGCCAAAAGGATCCTGAAAAACGAGCTGCAATTCGCGGCGTTTCGGACGCATCGCCTGCGATTCCGTCGGCAATTCCTTGCCGAGATAAGCGATGCGGCCTTCTGATGGGAGAAGACGCAGAATGGCGCGACCGAGCGTGGACTTGCCGGAACCGGATTCACCCACAATGCCGATGGTCTGGCCTTCTTTCAATGTCAGCGAGACATTGTTGACGGCGGTGAGATAGTTCGCAGCGCCGAGCCATGGTTTGCTGATAAGAAAATTGACCTTCACATTGTCGGCGCGAACAAGCACCGGCGCGTCGTCACGGGGAGGGGCCTTTTCGCCTTCCGGCTCCGCATCGAGCAGCATCTTCGTATAGGGATGCTCCGGTGAGGTGAAGAGCTTTTCCGTTTCGTTGGTTTCAACCACTTCGCCGGAGCGCATCACATAGACCCGGTCGGCGAAGCGCCGCACGATGCCAAGATCGTGCGTGATGAAGACCACCGCCATGCCCAACCGCTTCTGCAGATCGGCCAGAAGATCGAGAATCTGCGCCTGAATGGTGACGTCGAGCGCAGTCGTCGGTTCATCGGCAATCAGGATGTCCGGTTCGTTGGCGAGCGCCATGGCGATCATGACACGCTGCCTTTGTCCGCCTGACAGTTCATAAGGATAGCTGTCGATGCGGCGTTCAGGTTCTGGAATACCAACCAGCTTGAGCAGTTCAAGAATACGCGGACGCGCCTGCTTCTTGTTCATGCCGCGATGATAGCGAAGCGGCTCGGCAAGCTGGTCGCCGATGCGGTAAAGCGGATCGAGCGACGTCATCGGCTCCTGAAAGATCATGGTGATCTTTGCGCCGCGGATGTTGTTCAGCTTCTTTTCGGACATGCCGATCAGATCCTGACCGCGATAGAGCGCCTGGCCGGTCGCCTTGCCGTTCTGGGCCAGAAGGCCCATCATTGCCATGGTGGTCTGGCTCTTGCCTGAACCGGACTCGCCGACAATGGCTATGGTTTCACCAGCTTTGACATCAAGATTGATGCCGCGCACTGCCTCTACCGGACCGTCATGCGTGTCGAATGTGACCTTCAGGTCGCGCACGCTCAGAATGTTTTCACTCGTCATCTCAGCGATCCTTCGGGTCAAGGCTGTCGCGCAGGCCATCGCCAAGGAAGTTCAGCGCAAACAGGATGATGGTCAGTGTTGCGGCAGGCCAGATCAATTGCCAGCTCGCGCCGCGCATGTTCTGGGCACCTTCGGAAATCAGCAGCCCCAGAGAGGTGAGGGGGTCCTGAACACCGAGACCGAGGAAGGAGAGGAGACTTTCGAGCAGGATTGCCTTCGGCACCAGCAACGTCACGAAAACGATGACCGGGCCAAGCGCATTCGGAATGATGTGGCGCGTGATGACACCGCGCCGTGTCGCGCCTAACGCTTCCGCAGCCTGTACGAATTCCTGACGTTTGAGGCTCAATGTCTGTCCGCGCACGATGCGCGCCATATCCAGCCACTCCGTCGCGCCGATGGCGATGAAGATGATGAAAATGGATCGCCCGAAGAAGACGAGCATCAATATCACAAAGAAGATGAAGGGCAGCGAATAGAGAATATCCACGAGCCGCATCATCACATTGTCGATGCGCCCGCCGAGATAACCGGAGACAGCCCCATAGGACACGCCCAGAACCAGTGCCATGGCCGAGGCAAGCAGGCCGATAGCAAGCGACATGCGCACACCGATGAAGATGCGCGTCATCAGATCGCGGCCCAGATTATCAGTGCCGAGCAGGAAATAATTGCGCGCCACGTCGAGGGTCAGCTTGCCCGACAGCCCGTCAGTAGCGATCTCGATTTTCGGATTGCTGAACAGGTCGGAGCGCTGGAAATAACGCAGCACACGCTCGTCCGTCGGACGCTGTGCGGTGAAGTCGACAACGACATTGTTGCCGTTCAGTTCCGGCTCGCCGGCAGCATTCAGCCGCGCGCGGGCAAGTTCGCGTTCAAGACCCGGCATGATTGTATCTTCACGCGGATAGGCTTCGAGGCTCGGTGCCACACGCACGAACTGCGGATAAATCTTGTCATAGGGGTGCGGGCTCAGCATCGGGCCGAAAATGCCCAGAAAAGCCATCAGAAGAAGGACGATAGCGCTTGCCACGGCAGCCTTGTTCTTGCGCAGGCGCAACCATGCGTCCTGCCAGAGCGAGCGGCTTGGAACTTCCAGCCGGGCTGTTTCCGTCGGTACAGTAAGATCAGTCATAGCGAACCCTCGGATCAAGCCATGCATAAAGAAGATCGACGATCAGGTTGAACACCACGACGAAGACCGAAATGACAACAACGGTTCCCATGACGAGGGTGTAATCGCGGCTAAGCGCGCCCTGCACGAAGTAACGACCGATGCCGGGAATGCCGAAGATCGTCTCGACCACGACCGAACCTGTGAGCAGGGCCGCAGCCGTCGGGCCGAGATAGGATACGGCGGGGAGCATGGCGGCACGCAAGGCATGCACGCCCACGACCACACGCGATGGCAAGCCATAGGCGCGGGCGGTGCGCACGTGATTGGCGCGCAATGCCTCAATCGTCGCACCACGCACGAGACGCGCAATGACGCCGACCTGCGGCAATGCAAGCGTCAGGACCGGCAATATCCAGTAGGTTATATTGGCCGAAGACCAGCCGCCCGCCGGAACCCATCCGAGAATGACGCCGAACAGAAGGCTGAGGAGAGGGGCCACGACGAAGTTGGGCGTGGTGATGCCGAATGTGGCCAGCGCGACGACGAAATAGTCGACAGCTGAGTTCTGCTTCAGCGCTGCCAGCGTGCCGAGAAATGTTCCGATGATCGCTGCAAGCGTCAGACCGAGTGTGCCGAGCATGATCGAAACCGGCAGGCCGGAAGCGAAAAGATCGTTCACCGAGAAGTCGCGTCGCGTGAAGCTTGGTCCAAGATCGCCGTGCAGAAGATTGCCCAGATAAATCAGATACTGCTGCCACAGCGGCGCATCCATATTATAGGCCTTCTTGAGGTTCTCCAGGATCAGTGGATCAATCGGCCTTTCAAGGTCGAAAGGTCCGCCGGGCGCAAGCCGGATCAGAAAGAACGTCAGCGTGATGATGATGAATATCGTGGGTATCGCACTACCCAATCGTCGGAGCGTATAGCCCAGCATGTTCTTTTCCCTTCTTTGCCGGACCGCTTTGAAACGATCCGGCAAATCCCACTAAGGGCTTGTTTCTTTTTTGTTTTTAATTCTTTGTCGATAACCAGCGCGTGCCGTGCGAATTCATGAGGTTATCTTCGTAACCCTGAACACGGTCGGCAACGAGGGCGGTGGACGAATAATACATCAGCGGTACGACAGCGCCGTCGCCGAGCAGTATCTTCTCTGCTTCAGCCAGGATTTTTGCACGCTCGGCGAGATCGGTCGTTGTTGCAGATTTCGCCATCAACGCGTCGTAATCCTTGTTCGACCATTCGGCATAATTGAAGTAATTGCCGGTGGTATAAAGCTCCAGGAACGAATTCGGATCATTGTAATCGCCGATCCAGCCGTCACGGGTGATGTCGAACATACCCTTTTCCTGAAGGTAGTTGTAGAAGGTGGCGCCTTCGACTTCGTTGAGCGTTGCCTTGATGCCGATATTGCCCAGCATGTTGGCAAGCGCCGCCATGGTATTCTTGTGATTTTCCGAGGTATTGTAGCGCAGCGTCACGGAAAGGCTGCCCGGTTGGACACCGGCTTCCTGCAGCAATTCCTTGGCCTTGTCCTCGCGGTCCAGCACATCCTCGTCGGCGAAATCCAGCTTCGGCGCGTCCTTGACGTAATTCGCAATACCGGGTGGCACCATGGAACTGGCTGGCAACATCACGCCACGCCAGACCTCATTGGCGAGGAACTCACGATCGACGGCCATCGATATGGCCTTGCGCACGCGCGGATCGCGCAGCTTGCTCGATGGCTCGCCTTTGATGTCGACATAATAGATGCCAAGATAGGGAGCGAGGCGGAACTGACCGCCGAGGTTCTTCTTCACATAGTCCATCTGTTCGGCAGGAACATCGGAACAGATATCGACTTCCTTCGCCTCGAAGCGGCGCATGCAGCTTGCCCGGTCTTCAAACGGTATCCAGTTCACCGCATCGATCTTCACATTGGAAGCGTCCCAGTAATTCGGGTTCTTCTTCATGGAGATCTTGTCATTGGGAGTGAAGCTGACAAGCGTATAGGCGCCATTGGTCACCATGTTGCCGGGCAGGGTGAACTTGTCGCCGAACTTCTCGACAGCCTTCTTGTTGACCGGGAAACCGGTCTGATGAGTGAGAAGTTCGAGGAAATAAGGGGCAGGGTTCTTGAGAGTGATTTGCAGCGTCTTGTCGTCAAGTGCCTTCACGCCGAGCTGATCGACCGGCATCTTGCCGGTGGCAACTTCCTCGGCATTCTTAATGGCGTAGAGGACGCTGGCATAACCGGCAGCCGTCTTCGGGTCCATGATGCGGCGGAAGGAAAACTCGAAATCGCCGGCGGTAACAGGGTCACCGTTCGACCATTTGGCATTCTCGCGCATGTGGAATGTGTAGGTGAGGCCGTCTTCGGAAATATGCCATGATACGGCCGCTCCGGGAATGGCTTCGCCCTTCTCGTTTTGCGCCAACAAACCTTCATAAAGATCACGAAGAACACGGTTTTCCGAAACGGTGGTTGTATGGTGCTGGTCCAGCGTGGCGGGATCGGTATCGTTGCCCCGGTTGAGCACTGTTTCTGCCGATGCGGCACCGGCTAGCGCCATCAGGCAAACGCCTGTCATCAAGAATCCGCGAACCATTGAAAACTCCCATATGCTTATTAAAAAATGTTAGCCCCGACAAAAGAGGGCCCTCCGGAACTGCCGGAAGAGAAAAGGGCCGCGCCAACAGGCGCAGCCCAAGCTGAAAATTTATTGCTTAAACGAGAGCCAGCGCGTCTTGTGGCTGTCCATGAGGTTGTCGTTCCAACCGTCGATCTTGTCCGAAACAAGGGCGCGCGACGAATAATAGAGGATCGGGATATTGCTCATCTCATCGAGCTTCAGCTTTTCAGCCTCAGCCAGCGTCTTGGCGCGCTCGTTGAGATCGAGATTTTTTTCTGCCTTCGCCATCAGCGCATCGTAGTCGGCGTTCTTCACCTTGGAATAGTTGAAGCTCACATTGCTTTGGCTGATGAAAAGGAAGTTCTGCGGATCGTTATAGTCACCGATCCAGCCTGCACGCGCGATATCGAACGGACCATCGTCGCGCATGAAGTTGAAGTAGGTCGCACCTTCGGTCTCGTTCAGTGAAGCCTTGACGCCGATATTACCGAGCTGATCGGCGATGGCGGCCATGGTATTCTTGTTGTTTTCCGAGGTGTTATAAAGCAGTTCGATCGAAAGTGTGTTCGGTTCGACGCCAGCTTCCTTCAACAGTTCCTTGGCCTTGTCTTCGCGTTCCAGCATGTCGTCGGAATAGTCGAGCTTCGGCGCATCCTTCACATAATTGGCGATGCCCGGAGGAACCATCGAATAGCCCGGAAGCATGGTACCCTGCCAGACCTGATCGGCAATGAAATCACGGTCGATGGCCATTGAGATGGCCTGACGGACGCGTGGGTCCTTCAGCTTGCTGTCGGCGGTCTTGCCCTTTACCGGCAGATAATAGACGCCGAGATAAGGCGCCATGCGGAATTCCTTGGAAAGGTTCTTCTTCACATAGTCCATCTGCTCGGCCGGAACGTCGGAGCAAATCTGCACTTCCTTCGCCTCAAAACGGCGCATGCAGCTCGCGCGATCCTCGAACGGTATCCAGTTGACCGTATCGATCTTCACCTGATCCGCTTCATAGTAATACGGATTCTTCTTCATCACGATCTTGTCGTTCGGTGTGAAGCTTTCCAGCATATAGGCGCCGTTCGTCACCATCTTGCCAGGCGTGGTGAACTTGTCGCCATTTGCCTCGACGCTTTTCTGGTTCATCGGGAAGCCGGTCTGGTGGGTCAGAAGCTCAAGGAAATACGGAGCAGGGGCGTTCAACGTGACCTTGAGCGTATGGTCATCGACGGCTTCAACGCCGAGCTGGTCAGTCGGCTTCTTGCCACCGGCAATATCTTCGGCGTTCTTGATGATGAACAGCATGCTGGCGTACCCGGCGGCTGTCTTCGGGTCCATCAGGCGGCGGAAGGTGAACTGGAAATCACCGGCCGTGACCGGATCGCCGTTCGACCATTTTGCGTCATCGCGCAGATGGAAGGTGTAGACCGTACCGTCTTCGGAAACATCCCAGGATTTGGCTACGCCCGGAACTGCTTCGCCGTTTGCGTTCTGAATAGTCAGGCCGTCGTACAAGTCGCGCATGACATTGCCTTCAGCCACCGTCGAGGTGCGATGATGGTCCAGTGTCGCCGGATCAGTGTCGTTGCCGCGATTGAGAACGACTTCAGCCGAAGCTGCGCCAGCCAGCGCCAGAAGACACACACCTGTCAGTAGAAATTTACGATACATTTGAGAACCCCTCCTTTGAAATTTTTGAAATGGCCCGCATCTTATGGATAAGCGCGCCACTTGCAAGAGAACTTATCAACACTTTGACTTAATTAACATATTCACATTTTCTTGAGCGAATTAAGTGCTCGCATTCTGGTACGGAACTATGGGTTTTCACCGGATTTACAAAGTAGAAATGGCCGCTGAGCGCGCCCGAAAAACGCCGTAATTTCCGCCGTTTGCGACGTTTGAATGTCAGCTGAAACGAGGTGGAAAAACGGTCCGATTCGCTGGAAGTTACATGCTCGTTTTCAGTGCCATTTCTCTAGTGTTTGGTGCCGCGGATATTCAGGGCTTAGATGTCGATAGCGCCGCAAGCGGTTGTCGCGATGTTTCAGGACAGATGGATATAGGGTAGTTCCATAATACATATTATCTGATTAATGTTTATAACAGCAATATACAGATGCGACAGATGGGCAAGATAGAGATGCGACATTTTTAGGTCGCGTGCTCTGTTCAGATCGAACGAGGAAAGGAAGACTGGCTCTCTATTGATGTGTATCAGTTTAGAGAGTTGCCATGTCTTGTTTGATTACTATGTCGCAGAGAGAACTCAATCGATTGGAAGTCATTCAGAAGATACGGGATCGCCGCCTGACCGTTATACAGGCCACCGCATTGCTCGATCTCAGCCGCAGCCAGATTCATCGTCTTTTACAGGCTTACGATAAACTTGGGAGTGCTGGACTGGTTTCGGGAAGACGCGGTCGCCTGAGCAATCATCGTTACAGCGAAGATTTCCGCAATGGTGTTCTGGATTTGGTGCGGGGTTATTATCGGGATTTCGGTCCGACACTGGCCTGTGAGAAGCTTGCCGAACGACACCAGCTTTCGGTCAGCAAGGAGACGCTGCGGCAATGGATGACGGTGGCTGGGTTGTGGACGTCGCGTCGTGAACGCAAGCGACAACTGCATCAGCCGCGCGGCCGGCGGGATTGTTTCGGTGAACTGGTGCAGATCGACGGGTCGCATCACTGGTGGTTTGAGGAGCGGGGTCCCAAATGCGCCCTCCTCGTTTATATTGACGATGCCACCGGCAAGCTTCTGCATCTGCGTTTTGCCGGATCAGAGAATACATTCGATTATTTTCATGCGACGAAGGCCTACTTGCAGGAATGGGGCAAGCCGCTGGCCTTTTACAGCGACAAGCATGGTGTGTTTCGCTCCACACATGGTTCAGAGAAAGATCGAACAAGCGGCCTGACACAGTTTGGTCGGGCACTTTATGAGCTCAACATCGATATTATCTGTGCCAATACTCCGCAGGCCAAAGGCCGTGTCGAGCGGGCCAACAGGACTTTGCAGGATCGCCTGGTGAAGGAATTGCGACTGCGCGGCATTGATACAATCGAAGCAGCAAATGCTTATGCGCCGGAATATATTGCAGACTTCAATGCCCGGTTTGGCAAGGAGCCGCGCAATCCGAAGGATATGCATCGACCGCTGGCCGGGCATGAGAACATCGACAGCGCGATGTGCCGGAAGGAAGTACGGACACTTTCGCAAACACTGACGCTGCGTTACGACAAGGTGCTGTTCATCCTGGAGCCGACGGAGCTTGCAAAGCGGCTGGCCCGACAGAAGGTGATTGTCTGCGATTATCCGGATGGCCGTCTGGAGATCATGCATGGAACGGACACCCTGCCCTATACAACCTTCGACAAGCTTCGTTCTGTTCACCGGTCGCCTGTTGTCGAGAACAAGCGATTGGATGACATGCTATCGATTGTGGCCGAGATGCAGGCAGGTCGGGAATTGCAACGCAGTAAGAGTGGACCACGCAGAACGGGGCAGACGAACCACATGTTTGGTGTTCGCGACGGCAGCACAGCCAACGGTTATCAGAAGCGTGAGCGCAAATCGCGCACCGCTTACATGAACGATCCTGAAGTTACTGCACGTCGGGAAAAAGCATTAGCCCGGTTGGCTGCAGCCGAGTGAAATGCCCATCTTTAATGACATTTGGCACTCTCAAAGCTAAAGCCGAAGAGGTGGATATTCACCCGCCCCCATTCCTCGCTTGCAACCCTGACCAGCCTCTCGGAATGGGGGCTGAACGTCAGCACCTGTCGCATTTCTATCTTGCTAAAAACGTCGCATCCCTAACTTGCTAAAACAATGTTGATGCCAAGGGAAGCTTGATCGCTCATGAAAAGAAGCGCCTTTTCAGGCGCCTCTTTCTGTCTGTCTCAGAATGTCCGCTGGAGCGCGATCAGGCCTTGCCACGCGTCTGACCCGTTAAGGACAGACTTTTTGTCACGCCAGCGCACGTAAGAGATTTCGGGCGTGACCGTGAAGCCAGGAACCAGTTCGTAAGCGACGTTTGCCGTCGTGTAGAACGTGTCTGTGGCATCGTAAGAAAGCTGGGCATTGATGATGGCCTTGTCGGATATTTTGTAAGCGCCGCCACCCCAGGCAGCCCAGTCGCCGCCCCATTGACCGTAGAAACTATTGATCGCGCGAACCTGGCCTGCAGCTTGTCCGTTGTCGCCTTTGACGTCCATATAGCTGTCTTTGTTGGACTTAAAGCCACCCATGGCCCATACGGACAGCTTGTCATTGATGTTGAGATTGCCACGCAGCTTGCCCGCCCATTTTTCGTTCCGGGCATCGTATGCAGCAACTGTAATGACCGCGCCCCAGTCTTGAGCATATTTCAGACCACCGACGACGTGCGGGGTATAGTCACTTATAGTGCCGTCAAAGCCGTATTGCTTATCTGTATCGAGATTGTTGCCCTGTTCCAGCGACAGGATTGCCGAAATGCCATTGCTGCCGGAGTAGGTATAGCTGATCAAGCCTGTACGATAGCCGCCTGCAAGGATCACATCATCGTTAAAGACGTCGCCGAGATACCCCACGAAGGATATGAACGTCGAAAAATCGAGGCCGACACGCAGTCCCGCCAGATCGATATATGCGACGCGCAACGAGCCGGTGGAGCCGGAATCTTTGCCATTGCCCCACTGAAAGCGGGTTTCCGCATAGGTTTTTAGTGTGCCGAGCTCCGTTTCGGATGCCGTGCTGGCACGTAATGTGAAACGGGCAGAATTGTCCCAGCTATCGCGCTTGCTGTTACGCTGGAGATGAGGTGTGCCGTCCTTGTCAGTGAAGCCGCGGCCATAAACATCGTCCCCGCCCTGCATAAGATAGCGGACATAGCCATGTATCCGCAGGCATGTTTCAGTTCCGGGAATATAGAAATATCCCGCGCCGTATGCGTCACAAACCCGGACGTATTGTGTCGATTCCGGTTCCGGCGCGATGACTGCGTCTGCGCCATAGGCTGCAGATGCACTGCATGCCGTCGCAATGCAGCCTGCCAGCGATAAAGTAAACTTCATGTCCCCTCACAAATATAAAAATATGACCGGAAATACTTTTCCGGTCTAAAACGTCGTCAAGGTAAAACATAAAAATGTTTTCTATAATCGCAAATTCTAATAAGCGAATTATAGTTCGTGCTTATATGTGTGCTATTAAAGTATTAATCACAATAATTAGGGGGTTATTACTTAAAATAGTAAGATTAAAACAAGAAATATACATTCGATGCGTCTGGCGACTCCGGATCGGGGTCGCGCCATCAATGGGAGGGCTTTATGCATCGCAGTTTCTTTCTTGCAGGCGCTTGCTGTTTTTCGTTGGCTACCGTCGCGTCAGCCGAAACCGTGTTGAACCGTGACAGCGGCAGCGATCCATCAACACTGGATCAGCACCGTACAACGACGGTCAATGAAAGCGCTTTGCTGCGTGATCTCTATGAGGGGCTTGTTACCGAAGATGCAAAGGGCGAGCTGATACCGGGTGTGGCGCAGTCGTGGGATATTTCTCCCGACGGACTGACCTATACGTTCCATTTGCGCGCGGGTGCAAAATGGTCGAACGGCGATCCGGTTACCGCAGGTGATTTCGAATATTCGCTGCACCGTATCATCGACCCGAAGACTGGTGCGGGTTATGCCAATGTTCTCTATGCGATCAAGAACGCCAGGGAAATCAATACCGGCAAGCTCCCACTGGATCAGCTGGGCGTCGAGGCGCTTGACGACCGCACGCTGAAAATCACGCTTACGTCCCCTACCCCTTATTTCCTTTCACTGCTGACCCATCCGACGACCTTGCCGCTAAACAGGAAAGCCGTCGAGAAATACGGCGACAAGTTCACTCTGGCAGGAAACATGGTGTCGAACGGTGCTTATACATTGGCCAGCTTCACACCAAATGCGCAGATCGTCATGAAGAAAAACCCGAACTACTGGGATGCATCCAATGTAAAGATCGACGTGGTGAACTGGATTCCATTCGAACAACCGGCGTCGTGCATGCGCCGGTTTGAGGCCGGGGAGATCGACATTTGCGGTACGGTCCCCGCCGAGCAGATGGACTACATCAAGTCCAATCTGGGGCATAATCTGCGTGTCGCCCCCTATTTCGGCACCTTTTATGTCAGTGTCAGAGGCGAACCGGATAGTAAGTTGCGCGATCCTCGTGTGCGTGAAGCCATATCGATGGCGATTGATCGAAAGTTTCTGGCCAATGAAATCCGGCGTGGCATGATGATGCCGGGTTATTCGATGGTGCCTCCCGGTACTGAAAACTATGTCGTGGACGCGCCCCGGCTGGATTACATGAATATCGATATTCTGGATCGTGAGGACAAGGCCAGGGAATTGCTAAAGGAGGCCGGTGTCGCACCGGGAAGCCTGTCGGTCAAGCTGCGCTATGCCACTTCGGTCAACAACAAGAACACGATGATTGCTATCGCAGACATGCTCAAGAATATTGGCATCAATGCTTCACAGGACGAAGTCGAAGGCGCGACTTATTTCAATTATCTGCATGAAAAAGGCATGTATGATTTTGCCTATCAGGCATGGATCGGCGATTACAACGACGCCTATTCCTTCCTGAGCATGTTCACGACCGACAATTATTTCAATAATTCCGATTGGTCGAACAAGGATTATGACGCGCTGATTACAAAATCGGAAACGATGACCGACACCGGAGCGCGGGCTGAAACCCTTGCTCAGGCTGAGCGCATTCTGCTGAAAGAGGTTCCGGTCATCCCACTGCTCTATCCTTCATCACAAGCGCTCGTGGCAGATAAGGTTGAAGGCTACAGCGACAATCTGATGAACATACACGCAACCCGCTGGCTGTCTCTTCAAAGCAAATGAAATAAAGGCTGGTTGTATGGCCATCGCGCGGACGGGTTGCGCGGTGGCCTGATTCCAATGTTTCAATCAAAACAGGAATTGCTCTAGTATAGCACTTTCAACTGAATCAGTTTCCGACGAGATCAAAACGGTGGGGTATGAAACCAGCAATCGAGCAGCTCTTTCCCGGCTTTGAGATGCGGGAAGTGGAAACGAATGATGTTCGTTTCGCCGTCATGACTGGCGGTAAAGGCCTGCCGGTTCTGTTGCTGCACGGTTATCCGGAAACCATGGCTGCATGGCATCGCATTGCCCCTGAACTCGCCCGCTCCCGCACAGTCGTCGTGCCTGATCTGCCGGGCTATGGACGAAGCCGCATCACGTCCAATCCTGTTGGTGCCGGATCAAAACGCCGGATGGCCGCTAGTCTGGTCGCGTTGATGCAGGCGCTCGGGCATGAGCGGTTTGTTGTGATCGGGCATGATCGCGGTGGGCGTGTCGCCTATCGCATGGCATTGGATCACCCGGACAATGTGGTTGGACTGGTATCCGTGACGGTCGTACCGACTCCGGAAATGTGGGAAGGCGCCAGCAAGGCTTTCGGCATGGGGGCGTGGCACTGGTTCATGCTGGCACAGCCCGAACCGCTGCCTGAAATGCTTCTTTCCGGCAATCCTCGTTTCATGATCGATACGACCTTGCAGAAGATGGCGCATGGTCTCGACAAGCTGCATCCGCTTGCACTTGCGGATTATCGGGAAGCCTTTGACAGCGCGGAAGTCCGGCACTGGATATGCGAGGATTACCGCGCAGGCGCAGGTGTGGATGAAGCTGACGATCTTGCGGATCGGGCGGCAGGACGGCGCATTCATGCGCCGGTTCTGGTTTTCTGGGAACACGGCCGACGTTATGGCGGCGGGCGCGAACCGCTCGATATATGGGCAGACTGGGCCATCGATGTTGACGGCGAAGGACTGGCTGGCGGGCATCTTCTGCCTGAGATGGCTTCAGGTCCAATACTGGCTCGGTTAGACCCGTTTCTGCGGAGAATCGATGCCGGTGCATTGGCGGCAGAACAAGTACGTGACCGTTAATCTTATTGAAAATCCCGCTATGTGACTTTATGCGAAAGCAATCTTCCATATTTTTCCGTGGCAGAGACGTAATGAAATTTTGTTTGCCGGGCCTAGCAGGAAATCTGTTGCGCCAGGCTGACACCCGCATCGGAGGAGAACCGGAATGGATTTCACCCTGACACGCCGTCAGACATTGATGGGACTTGGTGCGTTGGGCATCAGCACAGCTTTCGGCTCCCCTGCCCGCGCCGCGACGCGAAATCTGGCCGTTCTCCATCTGGCGAGCCATGCGCCGAGCTATATCGCGCACGAGCGTGGCTATTTCAAAGATGCTGGTCTCGATATCGAGTTGAAGTTCTTCGAAGCCGCCCAGCCCATGGCTGTCGCCATCGCATCCGGCGATGCCGATTTCGGTGTGACGGCAATGAGCGGCGGTCTGATCAGTTTGGCCGACAAGGGTGCGATCAAGGTCATCGGCGGTGCGCTTGCAGAAGAAAAAGGCATTACCGGCAATGTCATTCTGGCCTCCAACAAGGCCTATGAAGGCGGGCTGACGGAACCGTCCAAGCTGGCGGGACACAGTTTTGGCATCACTACGGCAGGATCGTCATTCCATTTCATGGCGCACAAGATTGCCAAGGCCAACAATATTCCTCTTTCTGAAATCCAGCTGCGCCCATTGCAGAAGCTCGGCGCTGTTGTCGGTGCCCTGTCGACCGGGCAGATCGATTCCTGGGCCATCCAGCCCAATATCGCCAAGAAGCTCATCCGTGAGGGCGCTGCAAAGCAGATCGGTCTCGTCTCCGATTATGCGCCGGATTATCAGGTCACGACAGCATTCACGTCTACTAAGAATGCGTCCGACGAGCGCGCCATGACCGAAGCCTTCGTCAAAGCCTATTCCAAGGCAATCGACGATTATAATGCGGCCTTTGTCGACAACACTGCAGACGATGCAGCGCGCGACGACATTGCAAAGATCGTGCACAAATATGTCGAAAGCGACAGCCCGTTCGAGACGGCAAAACAGAACCTTATCGATGGTGCTATGCGCATCAACAAGGGGCTGGCCTTGTCGCTCAACAGCTGCGTGGAGCAGCTCGACTGGTTCCGCTCCGAAGGCATGGTCAAGGAAGCCGTCACACAGGAAAAGCTGTTCGACACATCCTACGTCAAGACAATTTGAGACTGGCTGAGGCTGGTTGAAACTGAACATTCCGTGCCCGACAGGTTTTGTCGGGCGCAAAGCCCGACGACAGGTATTCCAAACCGGGATGCGCGTCAAAACAACGAGATAGAGCGCGGATTTGATCCAATCATATCGAAACGCGCTCTAACGTCGAAGGGCGGACTTTCTGACTGGAGTTGAAATGGATCTGCAACTGAAAAACATCAGCCATTCTTATGGTCCGGTCGAAGTTCTCAAAGATATATCGCTTACCATCCCGCAGGGGCAGATCGTCTGCCTGATCGGCCCTTCGGGCTGCGGAAAGTCCACGCTCCTGCGTTTTCTGGGCGGTCTTGAGCGGCCATCCTCGGGCGAAGTGCTGCAGATAGGCTCGCCGCCGAAGGATTCACTCAATCCCCTCACTTATGTTTTCCAGCACTTTGCGCTGCTGCCATGGCGCAGCGTGGAAGGAAATATCAAGCTGGTGCTGGAGGATCATGGTCTTGGCCGGGCGGAAATGGACAGGATCGTGACCAATGTTCTGGAGCGCACCCGGCTGTCGGATTTCCGACAGGCATTGCCGAAGCAGCTTTCGGGTGGCATGCGCCAGCGCGTGGCGATTGCACGCGCCTTGTCGGTACGCCCTGCCGTCATGTTGATGGATGAGCCCTTGTCGGCGCTCGATAGCCAGACACGGGAACTGCTGATGGATGATCTGATTGCGCTGTGGACGCGCCAGCCATTCACCTCGGTCTATGTCACGCACAATCTCAACGAGGCGGTGCGGCTCGGCCATCGAGTGGTGGTGCTGTCGCGACGGCCGGGACGGATCAGGGAAATTGTCGATATCGATATTCCGCTTTCCGAGCGTCACCTTGGCGACCCCGTTCTGGAAGAAAAGCAGAAGCAGCTCTGGGAGCTGATGCGGGCGGAAGCGCAGGCAGCAGATCAGGAGTTGATCAATGGTTGAGATCGCAGAAATGAAGCAATCCAGCCAGGATGTTCGCCCGGTTCCTTTCCGGGGGGGCGGTTTCGCACCTCAGCCGGTGCGCCACATGGCCCTGATCCTGTTTATAGCGCTGCTGGCGCTGGCGGAAATCGGAACCCGCAGCGGCTTCATATCCAATCTGACATTGCCGCGCCCATCCGCCGTGCTGGAAACCTTCGTCCAGCTCTGGCAGACCGGCCTCCTGTGGCAGCATCTGCTGCCATCGCTGCGGCGGCTTGTTGTCGGCGCCAGTCTCGGCATCGCGGTCGGTGTGAGTCTCGGGGTAATGATCGGCTTGTTCAGCTATGTCCGCGCCGGTCTGGTGCCGCTCGTTGCCGCCCTCTTTCCGATCCCGAAGATCGCACTCCTGCCACTCTTCGTGATCTGGTTTGGCATCGATGAAATGTCGAAATATATGCTCATTGCCTTCGGCACCTTTACGCCCACCGTCGTCGCCACTTACGGCGCGGTCGATAATGTGGATCGTTCGCTTGTGCGCATGGGCCAGAGCTTTGGTCTCGGATGGTGGTCGATCGTGCGCAAGATCATCCTGCCCGGAGCCTTTCCGGCGATCCTGTCCGGGCTGCGAGTGTCGATCTCCATCGCCATCATTCTGCTGGTCGCAGCCGAAATGCTCGGCGCCCAGTTCGGCGTCGGTTCCTATATCCTTGAAGCCGGATCGCTTTACGATCTTGAAAAGCTGTTTGCCGGAGTCACAATCCTGTCGGTGATGGGACTGATCGTCAATTTCATCATCGGGCAGATCGAGAAGCGTTTCTTGACCTGGCGTGGCTGATCGCAATAATATTTCGTATAGACATATTATTGTCGACAGAATGAAATGTGTTGTCCGCTTTTCGTTGCATGTTCTTACCGGGACGTTATACGAAGGGACTCTATCGCAAATTTTTGCGTCTCATTTTAGATGCCAAGATCCCGCGTCTTGTCTGTTCCCCCATTCATGAGGCGCTACCCGAAAAGGAGCGGAAATATGAGCCGTTATGGCAAAGCACATCGTAAGTTCACCGGATGTGACGAGCGATGAGCGCCGAACCAAGCCGTATTCAGCCGGAAGAAACACGCAAGACTGCAATCGCGCTCAAGGATGTGCAGATTTCGTTCAAGCTGGCCGATGGCGGCCGCTTCGATGCTGTCGCCGAAAGCAATCTTGAAGTTGCTGAAAACGAGTTCGTGGCGATTGTCGGTCCGACCGGCTGCGGAAAATCCACATTGCTCAATGCCGTTGCCGGGCTTCTCGTACCGGCCAGCGGTACGGTCGAAATCAGCGGCCAGCGGCTGCAGGGTCTCAATCGCAAGGCAGGTTATCTTTTTCAGCAGGATGCCCTCATGCCCTGGAAGACTGTCTTGGACAATGTCTCCATCGGGCTGGAAATTGCAGGCACCTCGAAGGCTCAGGCGCGCGAACAGGCCCGTGAGTGGCTCGGCCGCGTCGGTCTTGCAAGTTTCGGCGACCGCTATCCGCATATGCTGTCGGGTGGACAGCGCAAGCGCGTCGGCCTTGCGCAGGTGCTGATCCGCAATCCGAAATATCTGCTGATGGATGAACCCTTCGGTCCCCTCGACGCACAGACGCGGGTTATCATGGGCGACCTTCTGCTGGACCTGTGGTCGCAGGACAAGAAGGCGGTCATGTTCGTGACCCACGATCTGGAAGAGGCTATCGCGCTGGCGGATCGCGTCGTCATCATGTCCGCCGGGCCGCGTGCCCGCATCATGGCCGAATATAAAATCCCCCTCGCCCGCCCACGCGAGATTTCCGAAATTCGTCTCGACGACAAGTTTCACGAAATCCATCGCGAAATATGGAGCGCGCTCAAGGAAGAGGTTCTCAAGGGCTATCAGCAGACGAGTGGGGAAAAGAAATGAAAAAGCCTATGCTGTTTCTGGCGCAGCTCAGCGTGGCTGTCGCCGTTATTCTGGTCTGGCACCTCTTCACCGCCACCCATCTGCTAGGCAATCCGGCCAAGGCGAAGTTCTTCTTTGCGACGCCAGGCGATGTGGCGCAACGCATCTACAAGTGGTTTGCGGAAGGCACGATCTGGTATCATCTCGGCATCACGCTGCTTGAAGCCATGCTGGCCTTTGCCATTGGCGCAATTGGCGGCGTGCTGATCGGGTTCTGGTTTGCCCGCAAGCCTTTGCTCGCGGCGATCTTCGACCCTTATGTGAAGGCAGCCAATTCGTTGCCGCGCGTCGTGCTGGCGCCGATCTTCGCGCTGTGGCTCGGCCTCGGCATCTGGTCGAAGGTGGCGCTCGGCGTCTCACTCGTCTTTTTCATCGTCTTCTTCAACGTCTATCAGGGCGTGAAGGAAGTGAATCAGACAGTGCTCGCCAATGCGCGTATGCTTGGCATGAACGAGCGCCAGCTTCTGCGCAATGTCTATCTGCCATCGGCGCTGTCTTGGATGTTTTCAAGCCTGCATACGGCTGTCGGCTTTGCCGTCGTCGGCGCGGTTGTCGGCGAATATCTCGGCTCGTCGGCAGGTCTCGGCTATCTGATCCATCAGGCGGAAGGCGTGTTCGACGTCACCGGTGTCTTTGCCGGTATGCTGGTGCTGACAGCATTCGTACTGCTCATCGATTGGGGCGTGTCCATCGTCGAGGAGCGCCTGCTTGTCTGGCGCCCGAAAGCTGCCGGACACAACGGTTAAGAGGATTCAAGGAGGAAACCATGAGGACAACACGTAGAGATATATTGCTGGGCGCCGCCGCCTTCGGGTTTGCGGGTATTGCCTCGCGCCTGCCTGCCTACGCGCAGGATGCATCTGCGACGCCGGAAAAGCCGGAGCTGATGTTCGGTGTTGGTGGCAAGCCGCTCTTCTATTACCTTCCCCTCACCATTGCCGAGCGCAAGGGTTTCTTCGAGGAAGAAGGCATCAAGGCGACCATCAATGATTTTGGTGGCGGCGCAAAGTCCCTGCAGGCGCTGATCGGCGGTTCTGTTGATGTGGTAACCGGCGCATACGAACACACCATTCGCATGCAGAACAAGGGACAGGACATCAAGGCCGTCTGCGAGCTTGGCCGCTTTCCGGGCATCTGCATCGGCGTGCGCAAGGACCTCGCAGGCGAAATCAAGACGATTGCTGATCTCAAGGGCCAGAATGTCGGTGTCACGGCGCCGGGCTCTTCAACCTCGCTGCTGCTGCAATATGCGCTCATCAAGAACGGTCTGGCAGCAGATGCCGCTTCGATCATAGGTGTCGGCGGTGGCGCAAGCGCGGTCGCAGCCGTCAAGAAGGGCGAAATTGCAGCCCTCGTCCATCTTGACCCGGTCATCACGCGACTGGAAGTGGATGGCGACATCACCTTGCTTCTGGATACGCGCACCGAAGAAGGCACGCGCCAGCTTTTCGGTGGCACCAATCCAGCCGCGACCGTTTATGTGCAGCAGAGCTTCATCGATGCAAATCCGGTAACGACGCAGCGGGTCGTCAACGCTTTCGTCAAATCGCTGAACTGGATTCACAAGGCTTCGGCCGATGAAGTGGCAGATGCTGTGCCGGAAGAGTATCTGCTGGGCGACCGCGAGCTTTACAAGACCGGCTTCGAGAAGTCCCGCGCCATGTATTCCGAAAAGGGCCTGATTGCGGAAGACGGATTCAAGAGCCTGTTCGAAATGCTCAAGGCGCTCGATCCGGAACTGGCAAGTGCGGATATCTCATTTGCGCAAACTTTCGATCCACGTTTTGTGGAAGCCGCAAAGGCATAATCCGCTTTGGGCAGGGGTATTCCCTGCCCTTTGCACCTTCGTCGCCGGAAGTTCAAAAGCGGCTCTTGGCAAAGCGCTTCTGCAGCCATTGGGCGGCTGGCCCCTGCCGTCGCCGCTTGTTCCAGATCAGCTCAAGCGCGACCGGATGCGCACCTTCGTCGAACTGCAGTTTCGGAATGACGAGTTCCGGCGCCAGCGGTGAATCCTGCAAGATATGTTCGGGAATGAATGCCCAGCCGATCCCCCGCGTGAGGATCTGCAGGATAACCCAGTGGCTCTCCACCCACCAGACCTCGGCACCCACCCGCAGACGACGGCTTTCAGCCGTATCGCTGTGCTTTCGGGCCATGATCTGGCGAAACGATCTCAAATCTTCCCAGCTGACCGCCGTATGAGCCAGTGGATGCTCTCGCCCGCAGACGAGAACCAGAGGCACCCATCCGATGGTGTGGAAGCCAAGTTCATCCGGCATCTGCTCGGCGCGCCACATCACGCCGAGGTCCGCCTTTCCTTCCAGCACAAGCCCGCTTATTGCCGTTGACGGCGGAAAAGTCAGCTCCAGTTCGACATGCGGGTATTCCTGCGCGAAGGCTGCAAACAGCGTCGCGATAGCCGGTTCGGGATAAAGCTCGTCGATTGCGACCACGAGACGGCTTTCAACATGATCGCCGAAATTTCTGGCGACGGAAATCAGATGTTCACGCCGGGCAAGCAGCAACCGCGCTTCCGGCAACAGCCGCGCACCCGCCTCCGTGAGCACCGGATTGCGGGATGCACGGCTGAACAGCTTGACGTCGAGATCGTCTTCCAGCGAGGAAACCAGCACACTGACGGCGGACTGCGCCTTGCGCAAATATCGCGCGGCAGCGGAGAACGAGCCGTGATCCGCTGAGGCCACAAAGGCTTCTAGCTGTTCGAGTTCGATACTCATTTATCGCAAATCCAGATAGTATCTAACTTTTCTTATCGCCAGAATAAGATAGAAGCACGCGCATTAACAACAGGGATTAAAGGAAATGCGCAGTTTTATGGACCGTGTCCGCCACGCAACGATGTTCGAAATCATCGGTCTGGCGATCTTCATACCCGGTTCCGCCTTCATTCTGGACAAGCCTGCAGCAGAGATGGGCGTGATCGGGGTTGTTTCGGCAACCACTGCAACCGTGTGGAATTTTCTGTTCAATCTGGGCTTTGACAAGGCGATGCTGCGTTTCACGGGTAGCGTCAACAAGAGCATGGCTGTCCGTGTTCTTCACGCAATCCTTTTTGAAGCCGGATTGATCGTGCTGCTGATCCCGTTCATCGCCTGGTATCTGGGAATTTCGCTGATTGCCGCCCTTGTGATGGATATAGCGATTGTCGTTTTCTATCTGGTCTATGCGTTTGTGTTCAACATTGCATATGACAGACTGTTCCCGCTACCGCTCGGGCAGACCGCAGAAGCGGTTTGACATCGCTTCAAGAGTGACGCGGCCGCGCCTTAGAGGCTGAATCCAAAAGCGGCATGTGTGTGCGAAAATGGTGATTTTCGAGCACCGGAGCACAATGTACTTTTGGGTACATGAGCACCGGAACGGAGACAAATTGCCATTTGCAGCCACACAGGGCGAGTTTTGGAGTGGGCTTTCAACAGGGGGCGCGGCGTTTGCGCAGGTTTGCCTGCCGTTGCTCCCAGGCGATGAGCAGCAGGCTTGCCAGCACGATGAGGAATGCACCGGCAAACACATTTGCTGCCGGAACCTCCGCCCAGATGAGATAACCGTAGATAAAGGCCCAGATGAGCCCGCTATATTCCACTGGCGCCAGCGCCGAGGCGGGTGCATGGCGAAATCCTTCATAGAGAAGGAACTGGCCGAGTGTCGATACAAGTCCCAGACAGATCATCAGAAGCCAGCCGGAGAGATCGGGGTCCTGCCATGTCCACGGAAAGGACAGCGCGCAGGCCAGACCGAAAAGCAGGCCGGTGGCATACATCTGCGTCATCGTGGTTTCGCTGCGGCTGACGAGCCGGACCAGGATCGTGCTCCACGCCCAGCAGAAACCTGCCACGATGCACATGGCGGCGGGAATGAGATTGGGCGAATGGGTGGGATTAGCAGCAACCGTTACACCGACAAAACCTACGGCGCAGGCGATCCACCTCCCCGGTCCGATTTTCTCCTTGAGCACGAGGATCGACAGGAACATGACCATGATCGGTGCGGAGAAATAAAGTGTGGTCAGTTCTGCCAGCTCGAGATGGCGGGCCGCATTGTAGAACAGCAGCCACGCGCCAAGCATAAGTGCGGCACGAAGGACGATGGTGTTGCGATATGGGCTTCGGAAAATGGACGGATGGCGGCGATAGCGTATCAGTACGCCGGTAATGACTACGATCACCAGACTGCGCATGAACAATATCTGCGGCACCTGATAGGTCGCGACGAGCCATTTTACCATCGCGTCCTGAAGGGCGAAACAGGCGTAACCGCCGCAAGCAAGCGCGATGCCTGCGAGCGGTCTTGAGTTAACTGACCCGGTGACCATGGATTCCTCGATCCGGCCCTAGAATCCCTACTGCGGAAAGGGCCACGAACGCTGAATTTGCAGGACTGGAGCGTGTAAGCAAGGGGCTGATATATGACGGCCGCAGACAGATGTGCCAATGTAGCCGGATTGCAACAAATTGGGAGGCTAAAACACCAGAGATCGATGCGCCGCAGTTCCTGCCGTCACGCCATCAGCGACCGACCAGGCGACGCTGTGTGCGCCACGGGTAATATCGCCCGCCGCAAAAATGCCTGGTACCGTTGTCGTCTTCAACCCGTCTGTCTGTATCGTTCTGCCGAGTGGCAGTTCATCCATTGCGCAGCCGAACGTGTCGGCAATCTGGCTATTCAGCCAATTGCGTGGCCCGATGTAAAGCGCATTGAGTGGGACCAGTCGCCCGTCTTCAAGTTCGATCTCTGAAATGTCGATCCCCTCGCCGTGCAACGCACGGACCGGGCTGCGTTCTATCTTCACGCCGCGCCGTTCCAGTTCTGCGAATGCCTCCGCATCCGGCTCCAGTCCCTTGTCAATGAAGAAGGTTGTCGATCCCCATTCGGAGATCAGCATGGCCTGATGCACCGACATCGGCGACATATTGAGAACGCCAAGCTGACGGTCGCTGAATTCATAGCCGTGGCAATAAGGACAATGAATGACGGAATTGCCCCATCGCTCCGCGAGGCCGGGAATATCCGGCAGTTCATCCGATATACCGAAAGCAAGGATCAGTCTGCGCCCTTCAACGATTTCGCCGCTATCAAGTTCGATCGCGAAGTTGTCGATTTCGCCACTACCGGAAACGGCCTTCCCTTGTGTGAACGTGACAGTCGGATAGGCTTCGACCTGCGCTTTTGCCGTTTCCAGCATGGACAGCGGGTTGCTGCCGTCCTGCGCAAAGAAACCATGCGAATGTTCGGCGAAACGGTTGCGCGGTTTTCCAGCGTCGATCACGCGGACAGATCGTCTGCCGCGCGCCAGATAGGTTGCGGCAGACAAGCCAGCGAAGCTGCCGCCGATAATGATTGCATCATGATGCATGACTGCTCTCCAGATCGAATGTTACGCCGCGCTCCAGCGCGCGCTGATGAAAATCCGCGCTCAGCATGGCGAGCGTGACCTCGCCAAAACGCTCCAGAAGAAGGTTTTCGGCGTCGGTGAATGCCTTGCTGAGCGAGGCATTGACTGCCTGCTCCACCAGACAGCCCGGCATTTCGGTGCGGTTTCCCATGGCCAGAAGCGCTGGTTCTCCGATGGCCTCGTAAATGTCGCGCAAGGTAACCTTATTGAGGTCGCAGGCGATCTCCCACCCGCCGCCATGTCCCTTTTCCGAGCGAACATAGCCCTGCTCTCGCAGGCCGCCCATGACACGTCTCACGACGACTGGATTGGTGGTCATGGCCTTGGCGAGAACCTCCGATGTGACCGGCCCTTTATGTTCCGCCATGTGGAGAAGGACGTGCAGAACGCCCGATAATTTGCTGTCTCTTTTCATGTAACTATAAATGTTACGAGAATCAGTAAATGTCAACACAACCAGTGAAAAGCACTGGGTCAGATAAATGTGATCGTTACGGAGTGGTTTGGATTATCTATATATTTCAGGCTTGTAACGGCTGCCAAGACGGTAACGATTTCCGGCATAGATCAGCTTGTTGACGGTCGCAACCGTTTCACCCGTCCATGTCCGGCGGTCCAGAAGCAGGCAGGCAATACCATCATCGAGACGCAGCAGACGCGCAATTTCCGCGTCTGGTGTTATCGCCGAAATGACCTGCTCAACCTCGGTCATCGGAGTGCTTTTCTGAAGATAATCGTAAGTCGTGATAGCCCGGAAGTCCTGCAATTCGTAATGCTGCACGAGACTCGTATTGACGAACCGCTCCTCAAGCTGCACCGGCACCTCGTTTTCGAGGTGCACGATCAGCGAATGGGCGATGGGGATACTCTTATGCAGTTCGAACGCATTGAGCAGTTCGGGCGTCGGTTCGATAATGTCGAGGGTGACGACTTCGGCGCGGTGCTGCCCGCCACGCGCCTTGATTTCATTGGCGATGTTGACGACTTCGATCAGCGTCGTTTCCGGCTTCGGGGGCGCGACGAAAGTGCCGACGCCCTGAATACGCTTCAATATGCCCTGATCGGTCAGTTCGCGCAGGGCCCGGTTGACGGTCATCCGGGAAATGCCGAGTGCATCCACCAGTTCATGTTCCGAAGGCAGGCGATGATTGCCGGGCCAGCGACCGGAGCGGATGTTGTCCAGCACCTGCGCCTTGACCTTCTCATAGAGCGGCCCGGCGGTTTCGGGCAGTTCCATGTCGGCGGCATGATGGGATTCCGATTTGTCGCCAGCACCCATGAGTCACATCCCTGTCCGTATGATCGTTTTCAAGCCGTCCGCTTCACCGGCAATCAGCCGGGCATAGGCGTCCGGAACCTCATCGAGCGATATTTCCCGGTCGACAAGCTGCAACAGCGACGCCTCAAGATCGGGCAGGATTTTTGCAATTTCACGCAGTTCGTCCTGATAGGCATGGCAGCCGATCAGGCTGATCTCCCGCTCGACCAGACTATTCGGATCAAGCTCGATCCTGCCGTGGGATATGCCGACAAGTGCGAGTGAACCGCCGCCGGAAAGCACGTCGAGCATTGCCTTGAGGACGCCGATATTACCGGTGGCATCAATGGCATAGCGGATTGGCTGGCCATCGAGTGCGGCTTCAATTGCCGCCTTGTCGAGCGGAACCTTGGTTGCGCCGGTGACAGTTGAAACAAGATTGGCGCGCTGCTCGTTGCGGTCGCAGACCAGCACCGGACCGTCATGCAGGCGGGAAAGAAGAAGCGCTGCAAGCCCGCCGATTGGCCCGCAACCCACAACGAGGACCGCCTCGCCCGACGGTACGCGCTGCTTGCGGATGGCGTGCAACGCCACCGAAAGCGGTTCGCCCATGGCGGCGACCACCGGGTTGATGGCCGGATCGTAATGAACGAGGAGCCGTGCAGGAAGTGCTGTCTCCTCGGCAAAACCGCCATCGCAGACTTCACCGATGAACCCCAGCGTTTCGCAGACATTGTGCCTGCCGCTTTTGCAGGACTGGCATTCGCCGCACCAGTAGCGGGAGTCCGCGATCACCGTATCGCCGGGTTTGAAGCTGGTCACGCCAGCACCAGTTTCGGTCACTACACCTGCAAATTCGTGGCCTGCGACCGAAGGCGAACGACTGATCCACTGCCCGGTCATGAAATTATGCAGATCGGAGCCGCAGATACCGGCAGCCGACACTTTCAGCCGGACCCAGCCCGGCTCAGGCCGCGACGGCGGGTCGATTGTCTCGACCCGCAAATCCTTCGCCGCATAAAGCCGGACAGCCTTCATCGTCAGCCTCCCCGGCTCTTTCTAGAGGTAATCCTTGCGGATTTCTGACACGGCGTTCTCGTGTGAGGAGAACCCTTCGTAACGCGCCAGTGTGCGGGCATGTTTTGCAAATTCCGGATAGGCGGAAGCCGTCACATAGCCGATGGACGAACGCTTGACGAAATCCGTTACCGAAAGCGGACCATAGGTCCGCGCCCAGCGGCTTGTCGGCAGCACGGCGTTCGGGCCGAGGCCGAAATTGCCGATGACGACCGGCGTGTGCGGTCCCATCAGGATTTCGGCAGCTTCTGTGATATGGCCGAGATGCGCGAACGGATCGGTCGAAAGAAGCTCCAGATGTTCCGGCGCATAGTCGTTGATGAACTTGTAGCTCTCTTCTACGGAAGACGTCAGGACGATGCCACCATATTTGCCGGTAAGCACGGTCTTGGAGAAGCCGACACGCTGTTCGGTCATGCGCGCCCAATGGTCCGGCAATGCGGCAAGCGCCTCTTCCGCGACGCGGCGGCTATGCGTGACCAGCCATGCGGAGGAATCCGGGCCGTGTTCGGCTTCGATCAAAAGATCGAGCGCCGCAAGGCCACCTTTCACCGTATCATCGGCAAAAATGACAGCTTCAGAAGGTCCAGCTGGCAGGCCAGGATCAATGACGCCGCCAAGCAGGCGCTTGGCTGCAACCACCCATGGGCTGCCGGGGCCGACGATCTTGAGCGCCGGTTTCACCGTTTCCGTGCCATAGGCGACAGCAGCGACTGCCTGCGCACCGCCGACCTTGTAGACGGTTTCTACACCTGCCAGCCGTGCTGCAACGAGTGTTGCGGCATCGACCGAACCATCCGGCGTGGGCGGAGTGACGATGGCAAGATCAGGCACGCCTGCAACGACAGCCGGAACGGCGGTCATCATGGTGACGGACGGAAAGGCTCCCTTGCCACGCGGAATATAGAGCGCGACGGAGCGGATCGGGGTGAAGCGGTCACCCGCAAAGGCGCCCGGACGCATTTCCTTCAGCCACATGGCCTCCGGCTTCTGTTCCTCGTGGAAATGGCGGATATTGTCGATGCCGAACTGGATCGCCTCGATCACGTCCTTTTCCACCTTGTCGAAAGCGGCATCAAACTCGGCTTCCGTTGCCTTGATGTTCGCCGGATCGACTTCTGCCTTGTCGAGATCGCGCGCAAAGCGGACAAGCGCCGCGTCGCCTTCGGTGCGAACGGCTTCGATGATCGGCTTAACCTTCTCGATAAAGCCCGACAGGTCGGTTTCCGAGCGCTTGAGAAGTTCGGCGCGCGCTGCGTCGTCCAGTTTAGCCAGTTCGTGAAAAGAAACATCGGACATGATCGGCTCCTTGTTGGCTGCGGTGGTGGCGCAACCCGTCATTTCGATTTGAGGAAGATGTCGAGCCCGACCAGCCGGTCGAGCAGGAAGATGGCAGCAGCGGCACAGGCGATGAAGACGACGGAGATGGCCGCAAGGTCCGGTGTGATGATGGACCGGATCGAATTGTAGATCTGCACCGGCAGCGTGACGATGCGTGCATCGACCAGAAGCAGGCTTACCAGAAATTCGTTCAGCGCCAGAATGAACATCAAGAGCGAGCCGCTGATGACGCCCGGCACGACGACCGGCAGCGTGACGAAGAAGAAGGTCGAGATCGGCCCAGCCCCGCAATTGGCGGCGGCGAGTTCCAGATCGGCATCGAGATTGGCGGCACTTGCCGTTACGGCCCAGATCATGAAGGGCAGATTGATGACGCAGGCTGCAATCCCGACCGGCCAGAGCTGGCCCAGAATCCCTGCCTGACCGAAAACCAGCATAAGACCGATTCCGGAACCGATCAGCGGAATGGTGAAGGGCAACAGCAGATAAATCTGGATTGTCTTTTCAAACCGCACGGCATATTTCGCCAGCGCTATGCCAGCGAGCGTTCCGACCGGAATGGCGACAATGGTGCAGATGAAGGAGACGTAGAGCGAGCGCAGAAATGCATCCCAGAGGTCGCTCGTTCCGGCGATCTTCTGATACCATTTCAATGAGAACCCTTCCGGCGGAAAGGTAATCATGTTGCCGGATGTGAAGGATGCGCCAAGCACCACGATGGTCGGTGCGGAAAGCAGCACCAGAACGGCGATCACGAATGTCCATATGACGATGGATTTCGACAGTGGCGAGGTCATTTGCGCGCCCTCCCCATGGCCAGTGTGCCAGCCCCGAACAGCGTGAACACGATCCCGACAAGGATGGAACCGACGCCGACCAGAAGCAGCGCAAGCGTTGCGCCCAGTCCCTGATCGGATGTGCGGAAGAACTGGTCATAGATCGCATTGGCGATGAAATCCTGCGATCCGCCGCCCAGAATGGCCGGTACGGCAAAATCGGTGAGCGACAGCGTCATTACCACCAGTCCCGCGCCGATCAGGCCTGGACGGGCCATGGGCAGGACAACATGGGCGAAGGTCCGCAGCCAGTTTGCACCAAGCGAGCTTGCCGCCGCTTCCATTTCCTCCGGAATGGCGGTCAGCGCCGGTGCAAGCATCAGCACGGCGAATGGCAACATATATTGAATGAGGCCGAACAGAACTGCCGGATAATTGTAGAGCAGCCGCATGGGCGCGATACCGACAAGGCCAAGCGCTTCGTTGACCATGCCCTGATTGCCGAGAATGATGAGCCAGCCATAGGCGCGCACGACCTGACCGATGAAGAAGGGCAGGAACAGCGCGATCAGCAGGAATTTGCGCAATGCAGCCGATGGCGTGCGCACCATGAGATAGGCATAGGGAAATGCCAGAAGAAGCGTGAATGCGGTCACGACGAGCGAGCCGAACAGGCTGCGCCATGCCACGGTTGCAAAGAGGCTTTCCGTCAGTGCGCGCTTGTAATTGGCGAGCGTGTAATAGTCCGACATCAGGAACGTCGAGGTGTCGAGCGTGCGCAGGCTGGTATCCGCGATCTGGATCAAGCCCAGCACCAGCAGTCCGACCAGAACAATCGCCGGAAGCAGCATCAGATAAGGCACGGCGCGATTGAACCGCGCGGGCCACAAAAAGGCTGCGATTGCTTCCAGCGCGTCCATGATGCGCCATGTCATGGGATAGGCAGTGCGTGCCGCTCGCATGTTTCAATTCCTGAATGTTTGTCCGAAATGTTTGCCCGAGGATGCCGGGCACACGGATCGCCCTATCGGGCGACCCGTCTTTTTTTTCAAGGAGCTGGATCAGCCCTGCATGATGGCCTTGAACTTCGAGAACCATTCGCTCTCGTTTTCCACCTGCACCTTTGCCGAAATACGGATGAGGTGTTTGAAATCCTCTTCCTTGGTCGGATAGGCCGGATCGTTCACCAGATCGGCGGGCGGGGTCAGGCCCGGCACGACGCCCGGCAGGCCAAGGCCGTCGAGCCAAACCTGCTGCGCATCCTTGGTTAGTGCGAAGTTGATATATTCCTTGGCCCAGTAAAGTTCGTTTTCCGGCAAGCCCTTTGGAATCCAAAGGCCGTCTGTGTCGAACTTCGCGCCCTCTTCCGGAACGGTCCAGTCGATCTTGACGCCGTTCTTCTGGGCTTCGCGCGCATTGGTAGAAATGGTGCAGGCCAGATCGATTTCACCCTTCTGGAACCAGGTGGTGAAATCCGGGTCTTCGCCGAGAAGCGGCTGCTGCTGCTTCACCTTGGTGATGAAATCCCATGCGGGCTGCATATTGCCCGGAATGTCTTCCAGCTTGCCGCCACCGGCAACCTGTGCCGGGAAGTGGAAGCCGATGCCGTCATTATAAAGCGCGATGCGTCCCTTGAACTTCGGATCGAGCAGAGCGTGCCACGACTTCGGCGGGCCATCCGGGAAGGCTTCCGGACGATAGGCCAGCACATAAACATAGCCGTAGGTGTTGACGATCGGATAGCCGTCGAGACCAACCGGCTTGGCAAGATCGGTCGTGTTCTTGAGGTTCGACAGGTCCGACAGGTCTTCCGTCACGCCACGCAATGCCGATTTGGTCGCATTGGTGGTCGTATCCCAGTTGACGTGGATCGGCGGAACACGCTTTTGCGCGACCGCAGCCCAGAGCTTCGGCTGGATTTCGTTGTCTTCCGTCAGGTCGTGACGGATGGAAATGCCGGTCTTGGCGGTAAACGGATCGGATACGCCAGCTTTCAGCGCCTCCACCCAGCTACCACCCCAGGCGCGCACGATCAGTTCCTTCGGCTTTGCCGGTTCTTCAGCGAATGCGCGCGACAGGCCGAGCGATGTCGTGCCGGCAGCGGCCGCAAAAGCGCCTGCGCTCTGCAGGAAGCGGCGGCGGTCGAGTATCAGAAAAGGCTTCTTCAGATTGCTCATTTTGTTTCTCCTCTGGAGTTTCCCCGTAACGTTTCAATTCATGCGGCAAAGACGATGAGATCGCGGGCGTTCCAGCCAAGATGCACGGTTTCACCTTCCGCAAACTGGCTATGGCCGATGGGATCGTGGTCGAAGACGCGCATCAACACATCTCCCAAGGCAGGAACCTGCAATTCATAGACGATGCGTTCGCCTTCAAAAATCGCGTCGGTAACGATGCCTTCAAGCACGGTATCGAGTTCTGCATGTGCCGCGGCGCTGCCGCCGATACGGATCTGTTCGGCGCGGATTGCACACGAGACATTTGCGCCGGAGCCAATCGGTTCGCGCCCCTCGCCTGCCATACCTACCAGAGCTATTCCGGCATCGACCCGCACGAGATTGCCGTCGAGCGAAGACGCCTTGCCGGAAATGAAATTGGTGACGCCGATGAAGTTCGCCACAAAGGCGTTGGACGGGTTGCGATAGGTCTCGGATGGCTGCGCCATCTGCTGGATTTCACCGCCATCCATGACGATGATTTCGTCAGATACGACGAGCGCTTCGCGCTGGTCATGGGTGACATTGATGGTCGTGACGCCGAGTTCTCGCTGGATACGGCGAAATTCGAGCTGCATTTCCTCGCGCAGCTTGCGGTCGAGGGCCGCCAGAGGTTCGTCGAGCAGAAGCAGGTCCGGTTCAAAAACGAGGGCGCGCGCGATGGCCACGCGCTGCTGCTGGCCACCGGAAAGCTCGTGCACACGGCGCCCGCCGAGGCCGTTCAGACGAACGAGGTCGAGATAGCGTTCCACCCGCTCAGGGATCGAGCGCGCATCGAAGCGGCGCATTTTCAGCGGAAACGCGACGTTTTCGGCTGCCGTCATATGAGGGAAAAGTGCGAGCTTCTGGAAAACCATGCCGATGGAGCGCTTGTGCGGCGGCACGGCGCTGACAGCTTCATCGTTGATGAATATTTCACCGATGCTCGGTTTCTGGAAACCGGCGATAAGGCGGAGAAGCGTCGTCTTGCCGGAACCCGACGGCCCGAGAATGGTCAGAAAACGGCCCTTGGCGAGATCGAAAGATGCCGCACGCACGGCATGGAAGCCGTTATAGATCATGCTGACATTGTTGACCGATACGGCAGCCGGTCCGTTGGAGACTTTACGGCCAGTTCCGGTTTCGGTTGTATTCATCGCTGTTTCCCATTTCAGTCAAAGCACCGGAAGATGCTTTATAAAGTTATTTCAATGCTATTTCACGATCTGATGATGTTCTACTTAAGGATATCAGAACCTGAATCAAAAAGCGGCATGTGTGTGCGAAAATGGTGATTTTCGAGTACCGGAGCGGAGCGTACTTGAAGGTACGCGAGCACCGGAACGCAGACAAATTGCCATTTGCAGCCACACAGGGCGACTTTTGGAGCAGGTTCTCAGATGGATGCAAGATAGCCTCCGTCAATCGGGATCACCTGCCCCGTGACATAGGACGATGCGGCGCTTGCCAGAAACACCACGGCACCCGCAACATCTTCCATTGCGCCGAAACGGCCCTGCGGAATCTTGCCCAGCATCGCCTTCTGCCAGTCGTCACTCTCGTAAAACACATCCGTCATGGCAGTGCGGAAATAGCCCGGCGCAAT
Organism: Ochrobactrum sp. WV_118_8; assembly: GCF_039631535.1. Classification (NCBI taxonomy): domain Bacteria; kingdom Pseudomonadati; phylum Pseudomonadota; class Alphaproteobacteria; order Hyphomicrobiales; family Brucellaceae; genus Ochrobactrum; species Ochrobactrum sp. WV_118_8. The sequence continues at coordinate 136,892 of NZ_JBDIUZ010000002.1, forward strand.
GCCATTGACGCGGATACCGGACGGCGCCCATTCGGTGGCCAAAGCATGGGTCATGCCCATGAGACCGGATTTGGAAGAACCATAAGGAGCGGCGGTTGGCACACCGACATAGGAGGTCAGCGAGCACAGATTGATGATCGCTCCCCCCTTTCCGCTCTCCGTCATATGGCGGGCAGCAGCCTGCGCGCAAAAGAACGCGCCTTTGAGATTGGTCGCCACGATACGGTCCCAGAGCGCCTCGTCCACCTCGAGCGAGGGGCGGATTTCTTCATAGCCTGCATTGTTGACGAGAATATCGAGGCCGCCAAGAGCTTCCGCCGCTTGCGCGACCGCGGCACCACAGGCGGCAACATCGCGCACATCGAGAGAAAGAGTTGCCGAGGTGCGGCCATGGGCGGCGATACGGGATGCCGTTTCGGAGAGGTCGTCGGACTTGCGCGCTGTAATGGCGACATCAGCACCAGCCGAGGCTAGCGCTTCGGCAATGGCCTGTCCCAGTCCCCGGCTTGCACCGGTAACCAGCGCTTTACGCCCGCTTAGGTCGAAAAGCGATAAAACCTGCATCATGTTCCCCTGCGGACCTTTGGCAAAACAATATTGTTGCCCGAACTTCTAACTGTTCCGGGTCGAATGTTTAGCAATTTTTTGTGGTCTCCCCAGCATAGGAACATCTTTTTCATAACTTGTCTATACATATATATACAAAATTGGATTTTAGTCTTAGAACTTCTCTCCCAAAGGCGCGCGACAAGTGACGCGCTGCACCAGAGGAGAACGTGAATGGCGCAGGAAAATGCCCGGTTTGGCGATCTGATTCGACCCGAAATCCGTGGTCTCAGCCCCTATAATGCCGGTCTCACCATTGCCGAGGTGGAGGCGCGCTATCATCCTCCGGCAATCGCAAAACTCGGCTCCAACGAGAACCCGCTTGGACCGTCACCCAAGGTGCAGGCGCTCTTTTCCGGTGCCCATGATCTGCTGCGGCTCTACCCCGACCCGTCGGGACGCGAACTGGCGCAGGAAATTGCGATCGAGTTCGATTGGCCGCAGGACCGCATCATTCTCGGCAACGGATCGGAAGACCTGATCGGCGTAATCTGCCGCACCGTTTTGCGGCCGCGCGACCGGGTGGTCACACTTTACCCGTCCTTTCCGCTGCACGAGGATTATGCGACGACCATGGGGGCAAGTGTCGAACGGGTTGAAGTGACGCCGTCGCTTGAAGTCGACGTTGATGCGCTGGTGGCGGCAGTTGCGACCGCTCCACGTCTCGTGATGTTCGCAAATCCGCTCAATCCGATCGGGAGTTGGCTGACACCGGAGGCTTTGCAGCGCGTTGTCAATGCGGTCTCGCCGGAGACGCTGCTGGTCGTGGACGAAGCTTATGCTGAATATGCAGCCGGCGACGATTATCCGTCTGCCGCTACACTTCTGCGCGACAGCGGCCTTCACTGGGTGGCGCTGCGTACCTTCTCCAAGGCTTATGGGTTGGCCGGTGCGCGGCTCGGGTTCGGGCTCGTCAGCGACCCGGACTTGCGCGGGTTTCTGGACCGCGCCCGCGCGCCTTTCAACGCCAATGGCATTGCGCAGGCTGCGGGGCTGGTTGCGCGCCGGGATAAAGACCATCTCGCAAAGGGTATCGCGCTTGCGCTTAGCGAGCGGGACCGGATGGCCGGTTTCCTGAGCGAGCGACAAATCCGTTTTGCGCCCTCCAAGGGGAATTTTCTGTTCATCGACGTGAAATCGGATTCTGTTGCGTTTGCCGAAAAACTGCTGGAAGACGGCGTCATCGTGAAGCCTTGGAAGCAGCAGGGCTACACGACTTTCATCCGCGTCAGTGTCGGTGCGCCGGAAGAAAATGATCTTTTCATGCGCTCTTTCGAGAAAGCGACAGGACTGGCTTGAGTTTGAAAGCAGGTTTCGGGAGGCTGTCTCCTGATCTCATGCTAGAAAGGTCTCATGAGAGACCTTTTCGACCAGATTGAACCGCATGAAATCCTGGCGCCGGGCGCTGTGCTTCTGCGTGGCTTTGCGCTTCCAAGTGAGGATGCTGTTCTGAAAGCCGTGGCCGATGTTTCTGCCGTGGCCCCCTTTCGTCATATGACCACGCCGGGCGGATATCGCATGTCGGTTGCGATGACGAATTGTGGAGAATTCGGCTGGGTCACGGACCGGACCGGCTATCGCTACAGTACCGACGATCCGGAAACCGGCCTTCTCTGGCCGACGATGCCGGATGCCTTCCGCGCGCTTGCCCAAACTGCTGCCCGTGAAGCCGGTTATCCTGATTTTGAGCCGGATGCCTGTCTCATCAATCGTTATGAACCGGGTGCGAAACTTTCATTGCATCAGGACAAGGACGAACAGGATTTCAACAATCCGATTGTTTCGGTGTCGCTCGGTCTGCCTGCGACTTTCCAGTTCGGCGGGTTGAAGCGAACCGACCCGATTGCGAAATATATCCTGCATCACGGTGACGTGGTTGTGTGGGGCGGACCTTCACGTCTCTTCTATCATGGCATACTCGCCCTGAAGCGCGGCGAGCATGAAAAACTGGGTCCGTTTCGCCTCAATCTGACATTCAGAAAATCGCGCTGACAGTCGCCAAACGCGGTTTTCGGAACGGACAAGCGACAGAAATCGCCTTTTAATTGCGGCGAAGGACCGTTCATTGTGTGGCGATTTTGTGGCAAGTGGAGTTTTAGTTAAACGCCCCGCCGTCGCTTTTACTCTCCGGACGCTCCTTCGCAACCTTATCGCGGTAGCCACTGGCTCGGTAGGCGGCAATCGGTTCGATGGCCCCGCCGGTGCGGCGACGTGCTTCCGCGAGGATCGGTTCGACATCGGTTCTATAGGCGCGTTTCAGGGTATCGGATGCCATCAGCGCATCGTTTTCCTGCTGATAGGTTTCCAGTGCCTCACGATCCACCAGAAGCGCCTGCGCATAGGCACGGCGGATTTCATTGGCGGATGAGATCAGGCTTTCCAGCGGATCGGTCACATTGTGCGACTGGTCGATCATATGGGCCGGATGAAAATCCTTCACACCGCGATAATCGGCATCCACCAACTCATTGAAAACAAGGAATAATCGATACGGATCGATAGAACCGGCATCGAGATCGTCGTCGCCATACTTGCTGTCGTTGAAATGGAAACCGCCGAGTTTCCCGAACTGAATCAGCCGCGCAACGATCATTTCGATATTGGTGTTGGGCGCATGGTGGCCAAGATCGACCAGACATTGCGCCTTTGGCCCTAGCGTCGAGGCGATGAGGTAATTGGTGCCCCAATCCTGCACCACCGTCGAATAGAAGGCCGGTTCATACATCTTGTGTTCGGAGAACAGGCGCCAGTCGTCGGGTAGTGCGTGATAGATTTCACCCATGGAAGCCAGATAGCGCTCAAAGGCGCGAGTGAAATTCTGCTGGCCCGGAAAGTTGGAGCCATCGCTCAACCAGACGGTCAAGGCTTTGGAACCTATGGCTTTTCCGATTTCGATACATTCGATATTGTGCTCTACGGCTTGCGCCCGTACTGCCGGATCGACATGGGTAAGCGACCCGAATTTGTAGGAAAGCTTCTGGTCTGCGCCGTCGGCAAATGTATTGGAGTTCATGGCGTCGAAGCCGAGACCAAGCGCTTCGGCATGGGCTTTGAGCTTCTCCGGATCGGCCTTGTCCCATGGAATATGCAGGGAAACATTCGGTGTGGCACGGCAAAGCTCGTTGATGACGGCGCAATCGTCCAGCTTGTCGAAAATGCCGCGCGGCTCGCCGCCGCCCGGAAAACGCCCGAAGCGGGTGCCGCCTGTGCCTGTGCCCCAGGATGGCACGGCCACGTAATATGCCGCCACCTTGTCTGTAATCGTGTCGATCTCGATGCCACGGCGCAAAAGCTGTTCGCCGAGCGCCTGATAATCGCTCTTCAATGATTTCTCAAAACCGGAATTATGCTCGGCGATGAAATCTGCCGCAATGCGTTGCTCGGACATGGTTCCTCCCAGAATGTCCAGATTATATGGTCAGCGCGGAAAGCTCTGCTGGTTTCCGGCGTCGACATTGATGATGTTGCCAGTCGATTTTGCCGAAGTATCGCTTGCAAGAAAGTAGATGGCTTCAGCAATGTCTTCGGGGAAGACATTCAGCTTCAGCATGGAGCGCTTGCGATAATGTTCCTCAAGCTCGGAAACATCAATCTTGGAGGATGCGGCACGCTGTTCGCGCCACTCGCCGTCCCATATCTTGGAGCCGCGCAGAACCGCATCCGGGTTGACCACATTGACGCGGATTCCGGCATCTGCACCTTCCAGCGCCAGACAACGCGCCAGATGGATTTCTGCGGCCTTTGCAGCGCAATAGGCCGAAGCATTGGGCGAAGCCGCAAGACCATTCTTGGAAGCAACGAACACCACATTGCCGCCGATCTTCTGGCGGCGGAACAAGCGAAACGCCTCCCGCGAAACGAGGAAGTAACCGGTCGCCAGAATGTCGATATTGCGGTTCCACATGGAAAGTTCGGTGGCTTCTACCGGCGCGGATGATGCAATACCAGCGTTGGAAACCAGAATGTCGATGCCACCCAGCTCGATGCTGGCTTCGACAAACGCACTCGCGACGCCTTTTTCGTCGGTGACGTTTAGTTCGACGCTGCGCACCTGATCGGCACCAAAGCGCTTTACGAGATTTTCGTGAGCGGTTTTGAGCGATCCTGCATCGATATCCGCCAGAACCACGCAAGCACCCTCGCCTGCCAGCCGTTCCGCTGTGGCAAAGCCGATGCCGCCAGCGCCGCCGGTAATGAATGCAATGCGCCCGGCGAGGCTTTTCGGCTTCGGCATACGCTGCAGCTTGGCTTCCTCAAGCAGCCAATACTCGATATCGAAGGCTTCCTGTTCAGGCAGGCCCTGATATTCAGATACGCCGGATGCACCGCGCATCACATTGATCGCATTGACATAGAACTCTCCGGCAATGCGCGCCGTCGCCTTGTCGCGCGCGAAGGACAGCATGCCAACGCCGGGGATCAGGAAAATCACCGGATTGGGATCGCGCATTTTGGGCGAATTGTCGTGCTTGCAGGTCTCGTAATAGCGCTGGTAATCGGCGCGATAGGCTTCAAGCGCATCCTCAAGCCTGGCAACGATGGCGTCCACATCCGGCTTGGCCGGATCGAAATTGACGACAAGCGGGCGGATTTTGGTGCGCAGGAAATGATCCGGGCAGGACGTGCCAAGCGCTGCCAGCGGGCGCAGATCGTTTGAATTTACAAATTCCAGCACGGCATCCTGATCGTCGAAGTGACCAAGCTTGCGCTCGTCCTTACCGATAAGTCCGCGAATTTCCGGCATCAGCCGTGCTGCAATGGCGCGGCGCTCGGAACCTGGGAGGCTCTGCGTGACAGCACCGCCGAAAGCGGGCTTGCCTGCCGTCTTTTGATCCAGCCATTCAATGGCCTTGTTGATGATGGCAAGCGTGGTTTCATAACAGGCTTTAGCATCATCGGCCCAAGTGAAAAGTCCATGACTTTCAAGGATAACGCCCTTAGCGTTGGGATTTGACTTCACGAAGGCTTCAAGGTCGAGGCCAAGCTGGAAACCGGGACGACGCCATGGTAGCCAGCCGATTTCGCCGCCGAAAATCTCGGCAGTCAGTTCACGAGAGTTCTTGGATGCAGCGATTGCTATGATCGCATCGGGATGCATGTGATCCACATGCTTGAAGGCGACAAATCCGTGCAATGGCGTATCGATGGAAGCGGCGCGCGGATTGAGGTTGAAGGTGCAGTGCGGCAGGAAACCGACCATGCGGTCCTCGTCCTCGACGCCCTTATAGATGCCCTTCAGCGCATCGAGCTTATCCTGATATAGCGTGGCGAAACCATCAAGCTTGATGGTGCCGACATCGCCGCCCGAACCCTTGACCCAGAGAACCTGAACCTTTTCGCCGGTCAGCGGATCAATTTCCTCGACTTTCGCAGACGTGTTGCCGCCGCCGTAATTGGTGATGCGCTTGTCGGAACCGAGCAGATTGGAGCGATAAAGCAGCTTGCCCGGCTCATCCATCGTTGCCGCTCTGGCATCATCCCACCGGTTTTCGAGAAGCCTGCTCTGGGCCACCATGTCATCCTCCCAATTCTGTTATGGTGAATCGCAAGCCGCCTGTACGTCTGCATGTCCGTCCGCATGCATGTCCAATGTGCCAGCGATCATGTTGCGGCAGATATGACGTATCAAACGAATTGCTGTCAATCATAAACGATCATAATCAATCATTATTGTGACTATTGTGCCCCATTGTGATTGTTTGTGATTGACATGCGCGACATTTATGCCCGATACAAAGACAAGGAGGAGCCATGCACGAAAGAGAGCGCCACCGCATCATCCTGAGTGCTGTTCAGGAAAAGCCGGTGATTACCATTCAGGATCTGGTGGAATTGACGGAGGCGTCGGAAGCGACCCTTCGCCGGGATATTGCTTCGCTCCATATGCAGGGCCGTATCAAGCGTGTGCGTGGTGGAGCAGAGGCTATTCATCCGCCGCAGTTCGGAAATCTCGCAGGCCGTCCTTTCAAGGTTTCGGAGACCGAAAACACGGACCGCAAACGTGCAATCGCTCGCGAAGCCGTGGCGCTTTGCGAGGAAGGCGACAGCATCATCATCAATGGCGGGTCCACGACTTTCCAGATGGTGCATTATCTTGCTCCGCGCCGCCTGCAGGTGCTGACCAATTCGTTTGCTATCGCCGAACATCTGCTACGCCAGTCGAAAAGCACGGTGATCGTGCCCGGCGGTGCGATCTATCGCGACCAGAGCCTTATCCTGTCGCCTTTCGACAATGACGTTATTCGTAATTTCTACGGACGGCGCATGTTCATGGGCTGTCAGGGGATCAGTCCGCTCGGCGTCATGGAATCCGATGCGCTGATCATCCAGAGCGAGCAGAAACTGATGGGCCAGGCGGACGAACTTGTCCTGATGGTTGATTCAACGAAATTCACACGCCGCTCCAGCCTCATCCTTTGCCCTCTCGACCGGGTCAGCACACTGATCACCGATGACGGCATTTCGGACGACGCGCGGCGCATGGTGGAAAATGCGGGCATCCGGCTCATCGTGGCGCAGGTCTCCGCAAATGCCGGCAAGGGCGACCCACGGGAGGATTCCGCCGAGGTGGCCTGAGCCGGAAAAAGCGAAACATATGTCTTTATACTGGGAGGAATGAGACATGAAACTTTTCAAGAAACTGGCACTAGGAACTGCGCTGGCTGTTGCCTTCATGGCCACTCATGCGCAGGCCGCCGACATGAAGATCGGACTTGTCGCGAAGTCGCTCGGTAACGGCTTCTTCGAAGCCGCTAACAAAGGCGCGCAGGAAGCGGCCAAGGAACTGGGCGGCGTCGAGGTCATCTATACTGGCCCGACCACCACGACGGCAGAGGGCCAGATCGAGGTCATCAATTCCCTGATCGCGCAGGGTGTGGACGCCATCGCCATTTCGGCCAACGATCCGGATGCTGTCGTCCCTGCCCTGAAGAAAGCTGCACAGCGCGGCATCAAGGTGATCTCGTGGGATTCGGGCGTCGCGCCTGAAGGCCGTATCGTCCACCTCAACCCGTCTTCCAACGAACTGATCGGCAAGATGTGCCTCAAGCTTGCAGCCGATCACCTGCCGGACGGCAAGGGCGATTTCGCGATCCTGTCTGCCACCACCACCTCGACCAACCAGAACATCTGGATTGGCGAGATGAAGAAGCAACTCAAGGACTTCCCCGGCCTCAATCTGGTGACCACCGTTTATGGTGACGACCTGGCCGATAAGAGCTACCGTGAAGCGCAAGGCCTGCTGACGTCAAATCCAAATGTGAAGGTCATCGTGGCCCCCACCACCGTTGGCGTTCTCGCTGCCTCGCAGGCCGTGAAGGATGCGGGCAAGATCGGCGATGTCTATGTGACCGGGCTTGGCCTTCCGTCCGAAATGGCCGGCGCCATCAAGTCGGGTGCAACCAAGGAATTCGCCATCTGGAACCCGATCGACCTTGGCTATTCGGCCACGCAGATCGCCTATCACCTCGTAAAGGGTGATGCCGATGGCAAGCCGGGCTCGGAAATTGAAGCCGGACGCATGGGCAAGATCAAAATCGGCGAAAACGGCGAAGCCGCAATGAGCGATCCTTTCGTCTATGACGCGTCGAATATCGACGAGTTCTCCAAGGTCTTCTGATCGGAAAGCGCATCCCGAAAAGTGGAAACCGGTTTTCGGAAAAGATGCGCGTACAAAAAAAGCGGCATTGGATATGCAAGCCCAATGCCGCCTATCGTTTTCCAAACCCGATTTCAGGTATCTGCGATGAATGCAGCCTTTCAATCCAGCGGCCCATCCGGCGGAGAGCGGACGCTTTCCACCACGGATCAGCCCATTCTGGAAATGCGCGGCATAGCCAAGACGTTTCCGGGCGTGCGTGCGCTCGATGACGTGAACATCGCGCTTTATCCCGGCAAGGTGACGGCGCTGATCGGAGAGAATGGCGCTGGCAAATCCACGCTTGTGAAAATCCTGACCGGCATCTATCAGCCCGACGAAGGCGAAATCTTCATCGGCGGCAAGCCGGTACATTTCGCAACCGCACAGGATGCGACCGACCACGGCGTGACGGCCATTCATCAGGAAACTGTGCTTTTCGACGAATTGTCGGTGGGCGAAAACATCTATCTCGGCCATGCGCCGCGTACCAAATTCGGCTTCGTCAACTGGAAGGCCGTCTATGCCCGCTCGCAGGCGTTGCTGTCCTCGCTGGAAACGACGGTCGATGCCCGCATCAAGCTGAAGGAACTGTCCATCGCCCAGCGCCATCTGGTCGCCATTGCCCGCGCGCTGTCGGTGGATTCGCGCATCGTCATCATGGACGAGCCGACCGCAGCCTTGTCGCGCAAGGAAGTGGACGATCTGTTCCGCATCGTGGCGCGGCTGAAGGCACAGGGCAAAGCCATCCTGTTCATCAGCCACAAATTCGATGAAGTATATGAAATCGCCGACAATTACGCGGTTTTCCGCGACGGGCACGCCGTCGGCCACGGCACGCTTGCCGATACGCGGCAGAATGAGATTGTCCGCATGATGGTCGGGCGATCCGTGGATCAGGCCTTTCCCAAGCAGGATGTCGCCATCGGCAAACCGGTGCTGAAGGTTGAAAACTATTCGCATCCAACCGAATTTCGCGACATTTCCTTTGAGCTGCGCAAGGGCGAAATTTTGGGCATTTACGGCCTTGTGGGTGCCGGTCGCTCGGAATTCGCACAATCGCTGTTCGGCATCACCAAACCATCCCGTGGCCGCGTGACGCTCGAAAATCGCGAGATCAGCATTCGTCGCCCCGGCGATGCAGTGGCGCATGGGATCGTCTATGTGCCGGAAGAGCGCGGACGCCACGGCGCGGTGCTGCAACTGCCGATCTTTCAGAATGTTTCGCTGCCATCGCTCGCCCGCACCTCGCGCAATGGTTTTCTGCGCATGGCGGAAGAACTGGCGCTGGCGCGAAAATATGCCGAGCGTTTCGACCTGCGCGCAGCAGCGCTTTCGGTCCCTGTCGGAACCCTTTCCGGCGGCAACCAGCAGAAGGTCGTCATCGGCAAGTGGCTCGCGACCAATCCGAAGGTCATCATTCTCGATGAGCCGACCAAAGGCATCGATATCGGTTCCAAGGCAGCGGTTCACGCCTTTATCAGCGAATTGGCCGCCGAGGGGCTGAGCATCATCATGATCTCGTCGGAACTGCCGGAAATCATCGGCATGTCGGACCGTGTGATGGTCATGCGCGAAGGGCTGATGGAAGGCATCTTTGAGCGCGCCAGCCTCGACGCGGAAGTGCTGGTGCGCGCCGCCACCGGAAACACGGAGTAGACGATGAAACAGTTGCTCAAGCAGCGCGAACTCCTGCTTCTTGTCATCATCGCTATTCTGGTGGGGCTGTTCGCAAGCCGCGCTCCGGGTTTTGCCAGCGCGCATAATCTGGCGAATATTTTCAACGATACGTCCATCCTCATCATTGTCGCGCTTGGACAGATGGCGGTGATCCTGACCAAGTCTATTGATCTGTCGGTCGCCGCCAACCTCGCCTTTACCGGCATGGCCGTGGCGATGCTGAATGCGACCTATCCGGGCCTGCCGCTCGTGTTTCTCATTGTGCTGGCAATTGGCATCGGCGCGGTTCTGGGCGCCATCAATGGCATCCTGGTCTGGAAGCTCAACATTCCGGCGATTGTCGTGACACTTGGCACGCTCACCATCTATCGCGGTATGGCCTTTGTGCTTTCCGGCGGCGCATGGGTGAATGCGCATCAGATGACTGCGCCGTTTCTCAACACGCCGCGCACGCCCTTTCTTGGCCTGCCGCTCCTCGGCTGGACAGCAATCCTGATCGTCGCGCTCGTCTATGTGCTGCTGACGCGGACATTCTTCGGTCGCGCCCTTTATGCCTCCGGCGGTAATCCGACCGCAGCCGTCTATACCGGGATCGACGTCGGCCGCACGCGCTTCTTCGCCTTCGTGCTGTCGGGTGCGCTCGCCGGGCTTTGCGGCTATCTCTGGGTGTCACGCTATGCCGTCGCCTATGTGGATGTTGCAGCCGGATTCGAACTCGACAGCGTTGCGGCTTGCGTCATTGGCGGCATCTCGACACTTGGCGGGATAGGCTCTGTTGCCGGTGCGGTTCTTGGCGCCCTGTTCCTCGGTGTCATCAAGAACGCCCTCCCCGTCATTGACATATCGCCCTTCTGGCAGATGGCGATTTCCGGCTCCGTTATCATCTTGGCCGTGATCTTCAATGCACGACAGGAAAAGCGGCGCGGACGCATCATCCTGCGCGACAAGGCTGCAAAAACTTACGAGGAGGTTGCGGCATGAATAATGAACAGCGCCGTCATATCCCCGACCGGCTCGGAACGCCATTCTCCCGCATCTTCGCAAGCTGGGAAATGCTTTTGCTTGGCGTGGCAATTGCGATCTTCATCGCGAATTCCTTTGCCTCACCCTACTTCCTCAATGCCTGGAACCTGTCGGATGCCACGTTCAATTTCACCGAAAAGGCATTGATCGCCTTTGCGATGACGCTTCTCATTATTTCCGGCGAAATCGATCTTTCGGTCGCCGCGATCATTGCGCTCGCCTCGACGGCGATGGGGGCAGCGGCGCAGGCAGGTGTCGGCACATCCGGCCTCGTGATGATCGGCATCGGCACCGGTCTTGTCTGTGGCGCGATCAATGGCGGACTGGTGGCCGGGCTGAAACTGCCATCCATCGTCGTGACCATCGGCACGATGAGCCTTTTCCGCGGCATTTCCTATATCGTGCTGGGTGATCAGGCCTTTGGTGGCTACCCGGCAAGCTTTGCCTATTTCGGACAGGGCTATGTGTTCTGGGTGATCTCTTTCGAATTCGCACTGTTCGTTCTGTTTGCCGTGCTGTTCGGCGTGCTGCTGCATGCGACCAGCTTCGGACGCCGCATCTATGCCATCGGCAACAATGAATTCGCCGCCCGCTTCTCCGGCATTCCGGTCGAGAAAACCAAATTCGTGCTCTTCTTATTGACCGGCGTGATGAGCGGTATCGCCGCCGTCTGCCTCACCTCGCGCCTCGGCTCGACACGCCCATCCATTGCACAAGGCTGGGAACTGGAAATCGTCACCATGGTCGTGCTGGGCGGCGTGTCGATCCTTGGCGGCTCGGGCACAATTGTCGGCGTGGTGATTGCCGCTTTCGTGATGGGTCTCGTGACCTTCGGGCTTGGGCTTCTCAATGTGCCGGGCATCGTCATGTCGATCTTCATCGGCCTCCTGCTGATCGTCACCATTTCACTGCCGATCCTCATCCGGCAGTTCAAAACGAGGCGTGCAGCATGACTGGCGAACGCTATGCATTTCGCATGAAGCTCAATCCTGGCATGGAAGCGGAATACCGCCGCCGGCATGACGAGATATGGCCGGAACTGGTGGACCTTCTGCACGAGGCAGGCGTGTCGGATTACGCGATCTATCTCGATGAAGAGACCAATATCCTGTTCGGCGTACTGATACGTAAGCCCAATCACGGCATGGCCGCCCTGCCTGATCATCCGGTGATGAAAAAGTGGTGGGCGCATATGGCGGATATCATGGCAACGAATGCCGATAATTCGCCGGTTTCCGTGGACCTCAAGCCAGTGTTTCACATGCCATGAAGCGCATTGCCATTCTGGATATAGGCAAAACAAACGCTAAAGTCGTTGTGCTTGATGCGGCAAGCGGCGAAGAAATCGTCGCAAACCGCATCTCCAATACGGTGCTGTGCGATGGCCCCTATCCACATTATGACATCGAGGCTCTGTGGCGCTTTTTCATGAAAAGCCTTGCCGCTTTTGTCAAAGAGCCGGGCTTCGACGCCATTTCCATCACCACGCATGGCGCGGCGGCGGTTCTCGTCGCGAAGGACGGCACGTTGGCCATGCCTGTTCTCGACTATGAACTCGACTATCCGGCTGAAATCCGCGCGGCCTATGCGGCCATAAAGCCGGACTTCAAAGATACATTCTCGCCACCGCTGTCGCTCGGCCTTAATCTCGGTGCGCAGCTTCATTATCTGAAGACGGTATTTCCCGCCGATTTTGCGCGGGCGCATTTCATATTCACCTATCCACAATATTGGGCCTGGCGCCTGACTGGCATTGCCGCTTCGGAAGTGACATCGCTCGGCTGTCATACGGATCTGTGGTTGCCGAAGGCATCCGCCTTCTCACCTCTTGTCGACCGGCTGGGCATCCGTGCAAAACTCCCGCCACTTCGCTCTGCCTTCGATGCGTTGGGCGAAGTTTTGCCCGAGATTGCAACAGAGGTCGGCCTTTGCAAAGCCGTGCCGGTTCATTGCGGCATTCACGATTCCAATGCATCGCTGCTCGCGCATCTGATGGATCGGGAGGGCCCGTTCTCGGTCGTCTCGACCGGGACGTGGGTGGTCAGTTTCGCTGTTGGCGGTAATTTAGACGGGCTTGACCCGAAACGCGACACGCTTGCCAATGTCGATGCCTATGGCCGTGCTGTTCCATCCGCCCGTTACATGGGCGGGCGCGAATTCGATATCATGACGGAAGGACTGACCTTCCCCCCGGTCATCAACCAGTCCGATATTGCAGCAAAGGTTCTGGCGCAGCACATCATGGCGCTGCCGTCAGCCGTGCCCGGTTGCGGTCCCTATCCGAGGTCCAATCTTCGCTGGATCAATGCTGACATGGCCAGCGAGGCAGAGCGCTATGTAGCCGCCTGCATCTATGCGGCGCTGATGACGGAAACCTGTCTCCACCTGCTGGGTGCCGATGGACCGGTTATCGTCGAAGGGCCGTTTGCCGGAAACCCGGTCTATCTTGAAGCGCTGGCGAATTTTACGGGACGAGACGTCGAAGCTGTATCAGGATCGACCGGCACGTCGCTTGGTGCCGGATTGCTCGCAGGTGCAACGGTTCCGGAGAAACACGGCAGGATTTTCAGACCGGGCGATGAAGTCTACGCTGCTTACCGAAAGCAATGGATTAGGAATACGGCATAAATTACTGAAACAATATATAATATGCCCGGAAATAAAATGATCTCCGGGCTGCTTTTCCTAACATGTCTTTATCCCAAAAACGGTTCCCACTTTTGGGAGACATGTTCTAGTTCAACGCTTTCTGCCGTGTCTCCACATCGATGAAAAAGGCGATAATACCGGCCAGCGCCAGAAGTCCCGCAAACAGTGCCACGGCGACATAGAAGCTCTGGCTGATGACGAGTGCCAGCGCGGACGGCGCAAGCAAGCCGCCAAGGCGAGCCATCGCGCCCGCCGCTCCCATTCCGCTTGCGCGCAATCCCGTCGGATAAAGCTCCGGTGTGAAGGCATAGAGCGCGCCCCATGTGCCAAGCAGGGCAAAGCTCATGATGAGAATGGATGCACCGACAACCGCTGAACTGTTGGCCACTGTAAAGAGAGCACAGGCCGCAGCGCTGATGAACAGAAAGGTGATCAGCGTCTTCTTGCGTCCCCACGCTTCCACGCCATAGGCGGCGAGTGCGTAGCCCGGCAATTGAGCCAGTGCAACCACGACAAGGAAGCCGTAGCCGCGGACGAAGCCAAAACCATCACCGGCAAGCTTGGCCGGTATCCAGGTGAAAATACCGTAATAGGACACCGAAACGAGAAACCAGATTGCCAGCGTCGTCAGCGTGCGCTGGCGCAGATTTGGCGACAGAAGCTTTTCGCCTGTCACCATAAGGGGCGCTTCTAGCCGGGCCTTCGGCGGCAACTCCGGTTTGCCATTACGGCGAAGCACGCGGTTCATGACCGATTTGGCTTCTTCCGGACGTCCCGATTTCAGAAGATGCATTGGGGATTCCGGCACCCAGAGGCGCAGCCAGATGCCGATGAGCGCCGGTGCAGCAGTGACGATGAAGATATAGCGCCATCCATCTTCTACGCCTGCAAGGCTGGTGGCCCATGCCGCAAGGGCAATGATAACGGTGCCGACCGCCCAGAAACCTTCGAGCATCACAAGCCAACGGCCGCGATTTTTGGCGGGAAGGAATTCGGCCATCATCGCATAGTCGACCGGCAATGTTCCGCCGACTGCCACGCCCGTCATGAAGCGCAGGAAGAGCAAAATACCGAAACTCGGCGCAAATGCCGAAAGCAGTCCGAAAACGGCATCGCAGGCGACAGTGATCAGAAGCACGCGGCGGCGACCGTATTTATCCGCCAGTCGCCCGAAGACCGCCGCGCCGATCAGCATGCCAAGGAAGAACAGCGTGCCGGTCTGCAATGCTTGTGGGACGGTCAGGCCAAAAGTCTTTGCAATGGCAGCACCAGTAAAGCCAACCGCCAGCACCTGCATGGCATCGGCGGCCCAGACAAGGCCAAACACACCCAGAAGACCGCGCTGAAATGCGCCCGTACCCGCCTGATCGAGCGTCTGTTCAATGGTAACTTTCATGCCGCGACGTGTCCCCTGCTACCGGCTGAAGATATGCTGCCTTTTACAGCGCCGACGATGGGCTGCTGTCAATCGCCCTTTTCAGATATTGCCCGATCTTTTGCCTGCAAATATTCCCAGAAGCTCTCGGCATGGGCCGGAAGTGCCGCATCGTGACGATAGATACGGACCTCGACCGTGAAATCCCAATAGGGATCAGTTGAGGCTGGCACTAGCTCGCCGCGTTGCAGTTCGTCATAGATGAGGCTTTCGGGCAGCCAGGCCATCCCCCAGCCTGCAAGCGCCATGGCCTTCAGACCGATCGACATGGTGTTTTCGTGAACCACCTGACGCTTGAACGCGGTACCGGATGCAAATTTCTGCGACAGGGCAGCGCCAAAGAAGGAAAAGTCACCATAGCTCAGATATGGCAATGGCGCTCCGCTGGCAACGGCATGATCGAGGATCGGGCCTGTCGGAGACGGGCGCGAGACCGGCATCAGCCGTTCCGTGCCGAGTACGATGTACGGAAACTGTGTGCGGTCGATCAGGATCGGCACGGAATTGTGCGCATAGGTCAGGAAGAAATGAACCTCTCCTTCCGTCAGCGTCGCGATATTGTCCTCGAAACCACCCCGATCCGGACTGAGCAGAGAGCGTATGCTGCCAACATCGTCATCGATCTGCTTCAGCCAGTGCGGAAAGAATGTGACTGTCAGCGTGTGCAAGGCTGAAAATGTGAGGACGGGGTTTTGGACCTCGCGGCTCGGCTGCAGTGCCTTGCGTGTGTTGTAGAACTGGCGAACGGTATCCTGCGCGACCGGCAGAAAAGTTCGTCCCTCACGAGTAAGCTCTGCAGGAAAAGTCGCGCGATTGACGAGAGTAACGCCAAGCCAGAGTTCAAGCTGCTTGATGCGACGGGAAAACGCGGATTGCGTCACATGCCGGGTATCCGCCGCGCGCGAGAAACTGGACGTTGCCGCCAGCGCGATGAAGTCTTCCAGCCATTTCAGTTCCATTGGGTCGGGGCCTTTCCAGCAAAGGGCAATAAGGCAGTATGGCAATAGGGCAGTATGTTTGGTTCGGCTCGAACGAGACCTTTTTCCTGCTGCCTTACCCCTTATGCAATTTCTGCATAGTGATTGCAAAACATAGCATTGGCAGCTCCCAAGCTTTTTCCATACCGTCCGGCAAAACTGTTAAACGCGCATCTGTTCCGAAAACCGCTTCACGTTTTTCGGGGTGCGCACAATCAATCACATAGATGTCCGAGGACGTGTTTTGGCCAGGGTAATTTATTTGAACGGCGCTTTCGTTGCTGAGAACGAGGCGAAAGTGTCGGTGTTCGATCGCGGCTTTCTGTTTGGTGACGGTATTTACGAAGTCAGTGCTGTCATCGATGGCCGCCTTGTTGACAACGAACTTCACCTCGCCCGTCTGGAGCGCTCCGTCAGGGAACTCGGAATTCCGTTGCCTGCTTCGCTGGACGCCATTCGCGCCGCACAGATCGAGCTGATGAAGCGCAATGAACTGCATGAAGGCGTCGTCTATATGCAGGTGACGCGCGGCGAAGCCGAACGCGATTTCGTCTATACCGACGACATCAAGCCGAATTTCGTCATGTTCACGCAGGCCAAGAACCTCGCCAGTTCGCCGTCGGTCCAGAATGGCGTAAGGGTGGATGTTGCACCGGATACGCGCTGGGCGCGCCGCGACATCAAGACCGTCATGCTTCTGGCGCAGGTGCTGGCAAAGAAACAGGCCAAGAGCAAGGGCTACCATGAAGTCTGGCTGGTTGAAGACGGCTTCGTTACCGAAGGCGGTTCATCGACGGCATTCATCATCACCAATGACAATGTGCTGGTAACGCGGCCGAATTCGCACGCTATCCTCCCCGGCTGCACGCGCCGCGCCGTGATCAAGATCGCGGAAGAACAGCACCTTCGCATTGAAGAGCGCCTGTTCACGGTCGATGAGGCGAAGGCCGCCAAAGAAGCGTTTCTCACGAGCGCATCGAGCTTCGTGACGCCAATCATCGGCATTCAGGATCATACGATTTCCGACGGCAAGCCGGGGCCGATCACCCGCCGTTTGCAGGAGATCTACATGGATATGGCTCGCACGGGATCTGAGCCGGTACTTCAGCCGTGACTAACGAACGGGTTTTGCCTGCAAGGTTGCGAACAAGACCTGTTTTCTGCAAAACGATAGAATCCTAGAGGAAGGCCCGCTGCTGTGGGCTTTCCTCATGCGCATTATCGAGGCCAGCACACGGAAAAAACCATGACAGGCAAGGCACGCGACTACGGCATCATCTGCGGCATCATGCAGCCGGGCGAAAACAACGCCATCACCGATGTGCCGGGCGTGCGCGTGGGGCACCGCACGTTGCGCAACGGCGATATCAATACCGGCGTGACAGCAATCATCCCGCATGGCGGCAACATATATCGCCGCAAGGTGCTGGCCGCTTGCGATGTCATCAATGGTTTTGGCAAAAGCACCGGTCTCGTGCAGGTCGAGGAACTGGGCACGCTGGAAACGCCGATCCTGCTCACCAATACATTTGGCGTCGGAACCTGCGCCAATGCATTGATCCGAGAGGCGATTGCAGGCAATCCCGATATCGGGCGCACCACGGCGACCGTCAATCCGGTCGTTCTGGAATGCAATGACGGTCCGCTCAACGACATTCAGGCCATGGCCGTCACGGAAGCGGATGCGCAGGAAGCCTTGCAGATTGCGGGAACGGACGTTGGTGGAGGCAATGTCGGTGCAGGAACTGGCATGAGCTGTTTCGGATTCAAGGGTGGCATCGGCACATCCTCGCGCCGATTCGAACTTGACGGCAAGGTGCATCACCTCGGTGTTCTGGCGCTGACCAATTTTGGCCGCGCCGGTGATCTGGTTCTTCCGGACGGGCGCAGGCCTTCGCCGAAGGCCGAAGCACAGCCGGAAAAAGGTTCAGTCATTCTGGTGCTGGCGACAGATGTTCCGATGGAACACCGCCAGTTGAAGCGCGTGACCCGCCGCTGTGGCGCGGGACTGGCACGCCTTGGTGCATTCTGGGGCCACGGAAGCGGTGATATCGCCATCGGCTTTTCAACGGCTGTGACATTCGACCATGATGAAACGCGTGATATGGTTGAAATCGCGGTGCTCAACGAAAACCGTATCGACACGCTGTTTCGCGCGGCAGTTGAATGCACGCAGGAAGCCGTCCTCAACTCCATGTGCATGGCTGAACCTATGCGCGGACGCGCCGCAAACCGTCGCTCGCTGGCCGACTGGCTGGAAAGCAACAAAGATTAGACGCGGCAACCTCTGACGGGGTCCACATCAAATCCTGATATTTTCTGTGTATTGCCACATTTGGCTTCGATCATTCGCTGATGATCGAGGACGAAGGGTGGCAATATGCTGCAAAACCGCGACTCGGCGCGACCCATGGCACGCTCCCACGAGTTTGGGCTGCTTAGGCACAACCGTTGGCGGTATAAGGGCGCTTCGTTTTCGGGGCAGTCATATGCCGAATCGATGACAGCGCTGAAATTTCAGGACCAATTTTTTGACGACATCGTTTGTTCGCCTGACTGTACTGGGAAGTATCCTGCCATTGCTGGCGGCATGCGTCACCGTTGGTCCTGACTATCAGAAGCCAAATGTGCTGACGCCTGCTGGTTGGAACAGCAAGGCTGACAAGCGTGCCCCTCAATTGGGTGATTGGTGGAAAAACCTGAAAGACCCGGTTCTGGATCAGCTGATAGCGGACGGAATTGCCGGTAGCCCGGATGTTGCTACTGCGAAGGCGAAGGTGCGGCAGACCCGCGCCAATTACACCTCGGCCGGTGGCGCGCTTTATCCGCAGTTGGATGGAAGCGGAAGCTTCACGCGATCTGACAGTGGAACTACTCTTGCCTCCAATCAGTCGAGCATGGGTTTTAAAACCCAATGGGAACTCGATCTTTTCGGCGGCAACAGGCGCGGTGTGGAAGCAGCCTACTACAATGTCGAATCCGCAAATGAGCAATTGCGGGCAGCGCTCGTTACGCTGATCGGCGACATCGCAACCAACTATGCAAACTTGCGCGGTGCGCAGGCCAATATTGCCATTGCGCAGCGCAATGCGGCGTCCCAGCGGCAGACCGTAGCACTGACACGCAGCCAGCTGGAAGCCGGACAAATCTCGCAGGTCGATCTTTTGAGCGCCGAGACACAGGCAGCTTCGACTGAAGCCCAGATACCGGGTCTGCGGATCAGCTACGCCCAATATCTCAATCAGTTATCTGTGTTGACGGGCCGGTCTTCTTCGGCACTGGCGAGCGTTCTGGACAAATCACGTCCGATACCCGCGATCCCACGCAAAATTTCAGCCGGCCTGCCTGCCGATTTGCTGCTCAGCCGCCCGGATGTCCGCGCAGCGGAACGCGATTATGCAAGTTCAACTGCCAGCATCGGCCAGAAGCAGGCCCTGCTCTATCCAAGCATTTCGCTCACCGGTAACATCAACACCGGCGGCCCCAATTTCGGTGACCTTGGAAAACTGTCGACAATCAGCTGGGCTTTCGGTCCAAGTTTGAGCGTACCGATCTTCCATGGCGGCCAGCTGAGTGCGGATGTCGACGCGGCGAAAGCGGCACGCGACCAGTCGTTTATCGCCTATCGGAAGTCCATCCTGACGGCGCTCAGCGAAGTCGAGAATGCCAGCGTATCGCTCCACCAGAACCGTTTGCGCACCGCGCAGCTACAGAAAATCGTTGGCAACAGCCGCAAGATCAACGAGCTGACGCTGGAACAATATAGAGCTGGCACGAAGAGCTTCGTTGATGTGCTGACGGCGCAGCGCGACCTTCTGAGCGCAGAAACCAACCTTAGTCAGGCCCGAACCGATCTGGTCCTGAATTATGTCGCCCTGCAGAAAGCACTGGGTGGTGGCTGGAACGGCATCATTGACGTTGCGAAACCTGAAGTCGTTGACGGCTATACAGGTCCGCGTATCGTCAAGACCCCGTCGCTTCCTCCGCTGACAACCGATAAGAGACCACTATGAAACCCAAGTCGAAACGCCGTTTTCGCTGGCGCCTGTGGCTGGCCATCCTCATCGCATTGCTGATCGTGGGCTATTTTGTCGTCCGCTCCCTCACGAAAGAAGAACCTCTGCCCGCCACGACTGAAATCAAGCGCGGTGAGATCGAAAGTTCGGTTCTTGCAACGGGTACTTTGCGGCCTAAAAACCTGGTTGCCATCGGTGCGCAGGCGACAGGCCGCATTCTCTCGCTCAAAGTCAAACCGGGCCAGCAGATAAAGGCCGGCGAAGTCGTTGCCCTGATTGACTCGACCAATCAGCAGAACGAGCTGAACAAGGCCCAGGCATCGCTTCGCCAGAACGAAGCCACCCGTGCACAGAACCTTGCCGATCTGGAGCTGGCCAGGCAGGATCTGGCGCGAAACCAGATGATGATCGGCAAGAATGCCGTTGCACGTGCGGATTACGACAAGGCGGTCAGCACCGTAAAGTCGAAGGAAGCACAGGTCGCCAACAGCGAAGCGGCGATTGCGGCAGCGAAAGTCGACGTCCAGATCGCCGAAACCAATCTCGCTTATACCCGCATCACAGCGCCCATTGACGGCACGATCCTTGCGACGGTGGTTCAGGAAGGCCAGACCGTTAACGCACAGCAAAGCGCGCCGACGATCGCTATTCTCGGGCAGCTCGACACGATGACCGTCGAGGCGGACATTTCGGAAGCGGATGTTACTCAGGTTCGCGAAGGAATGCCGCTTTATTTCACCATATCGGGACAAAACCTGAAGCGTTATGACGCGACGCTGGAAAAGATTGAACCGGCTCCGGATTCTATCGTCAGTGACAAAAGCTTCACGACAACGGCTGTGAGCGCATCGAGCTCGGCGACTGCCTCGGCCATTTACTACAAGGGTATTTTCAGCGTTCCCAATCCGGATGGGCTGCTCATAACCTACATGACGACCGAAGTTCATATTCTGCTTGCGAAGGCAAAAGACGCCTTGATTGCGCCTGTGACCGCTCTCAAGGACACGAGTGAACCGGGCAAGGCCACGGTTCGCGTGGTGACAAGCGCCAACAAGATCGAAGAACGCACGGTCGAAACCGGCATTACCGACAAGGTCAACACCGAAATCCGTTCGGGTCTGAACGAGGGGGATAAGGTCGTGACCGATAATCAGGTTACTGCTCCTGCCCCGGACAGTTTCTGACATGAGCGATACGCCGCTTCTCTCGCTCAAGGGCGTTTCCCGACAATATCCGTCGGGTGACGACTTCACGACGGTTCTGAACCATGTGAACCTGACCATCGAGCGCGGAGAGATGGTGGCGATCATTGGCGCGTCGGGTTCGGGCAAATCCACGCTGATGAATATTCTCGGCTGTCTGGATCGTCCGTCGGAAGGCGAATATCTGATTTCCGGTCGCGCTACGTCGGAACTTGAAGCTGATGAGCTGGCACAATTGCGGCGTGAGCATTTCGGTTTCATTTTTCAGCGCTATCATCTGCTTGGTGAACTGGACGCCGTAGGCAATGTCGAGATACCGGCCATTTATGCAGGCCAGAAAAAGGCGGAACGGCGCGAAAAGGCTGAAATGATCCTTCAGCGGCTTGGTATGGGCGAACGCACCCATCACCGGCCCAGCCAGCTTTCCGGGGGCCAGCAGCAGCGCGTTTCCATCGCCCGCGCCCTCATCAACGATGCTGATGTCATTCTGGCGGACGAGCCAACGGGTGCGCTCGACAGCCATAGCGGCGAGGAAGTCCTTGGCATCCTTCAGGAACTGAACCGCGAAGGACGCACCATCGTCATCGTCACGCATGACCGGCAGGTTGCAGCGCGGGCGCAGCGCATCATAGAAATTCGCGATGGCGAAATCATCTCCGACACACGTAACGGTGAGACCGAGCGGCGAGTGATGTCTGTGCCGGTTGAGCAGCAGCAGGCCAAGCCAAGACTGCTCGCCGGGCTTCGCGACCGCTTCAACGAGGCATTCGCGATGGCGCTCCGGTCGATGAATGCGCATCGGCTGCGCACGTTTCTGACGATGCTCGGCATCATTATTGGCACGGCATCTGTCGTCTGCGTCGTGGCCCTGGGACAAGGGTCACAGCGGCAGATTCTAGAGCGGATCAGCGATCTCGGCACCAATACGCTTTACATCAGTCCCGGCAGGGGATTTGGCGACCTGAAAGCCGCGCAGATCACAACGCTCAATCTGGACGATGCCAAGGAGATCGCGAAACTGCCCTATGTGGTGGCTGCGACGCCATCCGGTTCGACAAACTCAACGATCCGTGTCGGCGACAAGGAAGTCAGCGTTTCGGTGAACGGTGTGGGTGCGGAATATTTCGTCACACGCAACAGCAAATTGCTCGAAGGCCGGTTTTTCGATCAGCGCAATGTCGATGATCTGGAACAGGTGGCTGTGGTTGATGAAACAGCCAAGACGACACTCTTTCCCCATGAAGTAGGCTCTGTCATCGGCAAGATCATCCTTTTGAACAAAGTGCCAGTGCGCATTGTCGGTGTCGTCAAGGCCGAGGAACGCGGACCGGGTGGCGCGCAAACGCTTGAAGTCTACCTGCCCTACACGACTGTTCAGACACGCATGACCGGCTCACGTTCATTACAGATGATCCTCGTTCGCGTCGCCGACACAATGGACCCGTCGGAAGCCGAAAAACTGATTACGGCTTTCCTGACCAAACGGCATGGCGAGAAGGACTTCTCAGTCTTCAATACCGACAGCCTGCAAAAGACCATTCAGGCCACGACGGCAACGCTTGCCCTTCTCGTGTCCAGCATTGCAGGCATATCGCTTTTTGTCGGCGGCATCGGTGTCATGAACATCATGCTTGTCGCCGTATCGGAAAGAATCAACGAGATCGGTGTCCGCATGGCCATTGGCGCACGCCAGAGCGATATTTTGCAGCAGTTCCTGATCGAGGCGATTCTCGTTTGTCTGATCGGTGGCGTGCTTGGTGTTCTCATCGCTGCCGGATTCGGCCTGCTGTTTGCGCAGTTCAGTTCGATGTTCCAGCTCATCTATTCTCCCGCCTCCATCGTGGTTGCGCTTGTCTGCTCGAGCCTGATCGGCATCGGATTCGGCTTTATTCCGGCTCGCAACGCCTCCAAACTCGATCCGGTCGTCGCCCTCGCACGGGACTGATCAGTGAGTCTCGGACTTGAGGCCTCTCTGCCGCCGGATGCCGTTCACGGCTGCAGAATTAACAGGTAGCGGAAACTACCCTTGATTGTTGCATTGCGCATAAATCAATATAAGAAATACCTTTATTAGATTGATATTGCTGATTTTATATATGCAACCGAAGGTAATATAGTCTTTGGGGGGAGCTATGCATGAGGATATATGTCCCGCAAGAAATTTCTGTCTTTTGGGTCGTTTCGGAAGGGGGTTGTTAACCTTCATTTTTTATTACTTGGGCTCATTCAGGCGACAGTATCTATGGTTCAGGTATCATGCGTAATTTGAGAGAAAATTTCCCCCAGTCTACAGGAAATCGTGCAGAGAACGCTCAGGACCCGAAGCAGCCTAGCGGTCAGACGGGCAGTCAAAACCCCGCCAGTGACGATGCCTGGAAAATCCATTTTTCGCTCGGTGCGAATGTTCGTTTTACCCGCACGCCAGAAGTTGAGCTTTTGCGTCGTCGCGGCGAGGAACTCCCGAGCATCAATGAGCGCACTCAAGCTGAAGCTGCGCCAGAGATCAGTGTCGAGAAGGTTGCCGAAGCTCAACCCATGGCGGTCGCCAAATTGCAGAAGACCGTGTCGCAGAGCATGGTTCGCTCGCCAATAGCACCGGTGCCGCCTGCAATGCCTTTGATTCCTGTGACAGTTGTCGCAGCTCCTGCAGAGCCCGCTCTGGAAGTAGCCCCAGTTGTGGCTGAACCGGTCGCGGCTGACATTGTAAATCCGGCCCAGCCATCGGCCTTTGCCTATCTTTCAGACTTCGCTTTCTGGGAAGGTTGCGACATCGATACGGCACTTGTGCCTGCGGAGCCTCTGGTTTCTGCTGTTCCAGCAGAACCGCGCAAGCCTTTGCCGACCGTTGAATCCATTCTGGCACAGTTCCGTATTCGCGAATGGAACAAGCAACCGGAGCCAGCTGCAGTCGCCCCGATTCAGCCAGTCGTAGAGACACCGGCTGCCCTTGCGCCAGTTGAAACGGTTGCACCGAAACCTGTTGCCACTGTTCAGGTCGAAACGCCCGCGCCGCAGCCGATTGTGGCTGTGCCAGAGATCGCACCCGAAGTTATCGGCGAAGCCACCGAGGACGAAGTTGTACTCACCGTTGCTGAAGCGGAGGAACATGTCATCGAGGAAGTAGTGGTTCCGGAGCCGGTCGTCGAAAAGCCCGCCGCGGTCAAGGCGGCGCCTTCGATTGCATTGTACCAGCCGCAGCCCCTCCCCCGCGCCGAAGCGCCTGTCATTCACGGCAGCTATGAGTTTCCGCCGCGAGACCTCTTGCAGATGCCGCCCGAACAGGACGGAAATGTCATCACGCAGGAAATGCTGGAACGCAGCGCGGGGTTGCTCGAAAGCGTGCTGGAGGATTTCGGCGTGCGCGGTGAGATCATTCATGTCCGCCCTGGTCCGGTCGTCACGCTCTACGAGTTTGAACCGGCGCCTGGCGTCAAGTCCTCGCGCGTCATCGGCCTTGCCGATGATATCGCCCGCTCCATGTCGGCGCTTTCCGCCCGCGTGGCTGTGGTTCCCGGCCGCAATGTCATCGGCATCGAACTGCCGAATGCCAATCGCGAAACTGTTTACCTGCGTGAAATGATCGATAGCCGTACCTTCGAGGCATCGAACTACCGTCTGCCGCTTTGCCTCGGCAAGGGTATTGGTGGCGAGCCGATCATCGCTGAACTGGCCAAAATGCCTCACCTTCTGGTGGCAGGCACCACCGGTTCGGGTAAGTCGGTCGCCATCAACACGATGATCCTGTCGCTGCTCTACCGTTTCAAGCCGGAAGAATGCCGCCTGATCATGGTTGATCCGAAGATGCTGGAACTGTCCATCTATGATGGTATTCCACACCTGCTGACCCCGGTTGTTACTGATCCGAAAAAGGCCGTCGTCGCTCTGAAATGGGCCGTGCGCGAGATGGAAGAACGCTATCGCAAGATGGCCCGCCTCGGCGTGCGTAACATCGAAGGCTTTAATGCCCGCGCCGCCTCGGCCAAGGGCAAGGGCGAAACCGTGATGTGCACGGTGCAATCCGGCTTCGACAAGGAAACGGGGGAAGCGACCTATATTCAGGAAGAGCTCGACCTGACGCCCATGCCGTACATCGTGGTAATCATCGACGAGATGGCCGACCTGATGATGGTTGCTGGCAAGGACATTGAAGGCGCCGTCCAGCGTCTTGCCCAGATGGCCCGCGCCGCCGGTATCCACCTCATCATGGCAACCCAACGCCCTTCGGTCGATGTCATTACCGGCACGATCAAGGCAAACTTCCCGACCCGCATCTCGTTCCAGGTCACCTCGAAGATCGACAGCCGCACGATCCTCGGTGAAATGGGTGCCGAGCAGCTTCTCGGTCAGGGCGACATGCTTCATATGGCAGGCGGCGGACGCATCGTCCGTGTCCATGGCCCGTTCGTTTCCGATGAAGAAGTCGAAAAAGTGGTCAACCACCTGAAGGAACAGGGACGTCCGGATTATCTGGCGACCGTCACGGAAGACGAGGAAGACGAAGACGCAACGCAGGACGCAGCGGTTTTCGATGCAACCTCGATGGGTTCGGAAGATGGTGACGACGTATATGAACAGGCCATCAAGGTCGTGATGCGCGACAAGAAGTGCTCCACATCCTATATCCAGCGCCGCCTCGGTATCGGTTATAACCGTGCTGCGTCGCTCGTGGAGCGTATGGAGAAGGACGGTCTGGTCGGCCCTGCCAATCATGTCGGCAAGCGCGAGATCCTGACGGGCAACCGCGACTGATCACTGCTAAATCCAAGTTAAAAAAAGCCGGATCGCACACGCGATTCGGCTTTTTGCTGTGCCTTGCCAATGGGTTGGAAACTGTTGCGCCAATGCGCTTGTCAAGATGTAAAATTTGGTTAATACTTAGTTCATTCGTACATTCTTGATAATCGGTCGAGATAGCCTCGAAAGCGGTCTCGCGCCCAGAAGATAGGGAGAATGATCGATGAAGAGCATTATTATCGGTCCTGCGGCTACCGAAAAGGATCGTACAGTTACGCAGCAGATTTTGCTGCGCATTCATGAGCAGATGCCAAAGCCCTCCGAAGACAAAACACAGGTTTGCAACGTATTGCGCCTGTCGAAGGGTGGCTATTCGCACCGCAGACGCAGAATTCATAAACTAGCCTGAGTTTAATTAATCGTATCACGTTTTTCTTCAGCGTCGCTCGCATCCCAGCGCAGCAGGCGCTGCATTTTTTATTTTCCGATATTTGCTGGTCGGCAGTGTCGATCACGGTCTTGTTCCAGCCCTACCCTTTTTAAAAGGAGACGTCTGGGGTAAGGGATAGCAATTGTCTCTCTTCATCCAGACATCAAGGAAATGCTATGCCCTCGCCCGCTCAAACCGACGGACAGCCGGAAAATAAGAAGTCTGGCATCTTTCTGGGGTTATTGACGATTCTGGTGGGCTTCTTCTTCATTCTCTTCATGGGGCTGGGAATCTGGCAGGTGGAGCGTCTGCAATGGAAGCTCGATCTCATCGCAAGGGTCGATGCGCGCGTTCATGCCGAACCAATTGCAGCGCCGGGCCCGGACGATTGGGCCAACGTCAACCAGAAAGACGATGAATACCGCCATGTCACGTTGACCGGCACCTATCTGAACGACAAGGAAGTGCTGGTCCATGCGCTGACCGAGCGCGGCGCGGGCTATTGGGTCCTGACGCCGATGCGTTCATCCGATGGCGCACTGACTTTCATCAATCGCGGCTTTGTTCCAAGCGACAAGCGCGATCCGTCATCGCGGCAGGAAACGCAGATTGCTGGTGAAACGACCGTAACAGGCCTGTTGCGTATGCCGGAACCTGACGGGTTCTTCCTGCGTCCGAACGATCCGGCGCGCAATGACTGGAATTCACGCGACGTTGCGGCCTTTGCGCAGAAGGAAAATCTGGGACCTGCTGCGCCCTATTTCATCGATGCGGATGCAACAGCTGGCGCGGGAGCGCTTCCCATTGGTGGACTGACGGTCGTGAAATTCCGTAACAGCCATCTTTCCTATGCAATCACATGGTTTGCGCTTGCTGCCATGGTTGCCGGTGCCGCCATTTTCCTCTGGCGGCACGAGCGTAAGTTGAAGAGCTAGATGTGCAACGCGTGGCCGAGCGCTTTCATGCTGGCTTCGGCAAAGCCTTCGCTCAATGTCGGATGTGCGTGGATCGTACCGGCGATGTCTTCCAGTCTTGCCCCCATCTCCACCGCCTGCGCGAAGGATGATGAAAGCTCGGATATGCCGACGCCAACAGCCTGAATACCGAGGATGAGGTGATTATCCGCACGTGCAACGACACGGATCAAGCCGTCTTCACGCTCGATCGTCATTGCTCGGCCATTGGCCTGAAACGGGAAAATGCCCACCTGAATCTCATGACCGGCCTTGCGCGCCTCATCCGGCGATAGCCCGACCGTAACGATTTCCGGATCGGTGAAGCAGACGGCGGGGATACAGCGTTTGTCCCAAAGCTGATTGCCGACTGCGATGATTTCCGCCACCATCTCGCCCTGTGCCATGGCACGATGCGCAAGCATTGGCTCGCCGGTCACGTCACCAATGGCATAGACACCGCGCATGGAAGTGCGGCAGCGCTCGTCGATACGGATGAAACGTCCATCCATATCGAGACGAATTTCACTGAGACCCCAACCGTCGGTCTGCGGCTTGCGGCCCACAGTGACGAGGATCTTGTCGGCCTCGATGGTCTTCGTAGCGCCGTCGGCGGTCAGGACTTCAAGCCCTGCCTCATCCTTCGATAGTCCCTTGGCTGAAGTGCTGGTCAGGACTTCGACGCCGAGCGCCTTCAAACGCGCCATGACCGGACGCGTCAGCTCGGCATCATATTGCGGCAGGATGCGGTCAGTGGCTTCCACCACAGTGACTTTCGCGCCAAGCTTGGCAAAGGCCGTGCCGATTTCCAGCCCGATATAGCCGCCACCGACGATAGCCAGCTTTTCCGGCACCTTTTCCAGCGACAGCGCTTCAGTGGACGAAATGACTTTTCCGCCAAATGGCAGCGCCTGAATTTCAACCGGAACGGAGCCGGTTGCGATAACGATGTTTTCGGCATGGATCGTCTGGCGGCCGGTATCGGTTTCGACCAGAACGGTTTTCCCGTCGAGAAAGCGTGCCTGTCCATGGAACATGCGCACGCGTGACCGTTTCAGGAGTCCAGCCACACCGCCATTAAGGCGGCTCACAATGCCGTCTTTCCATTCAAGCGTTCTGGCAAAGTCGATGGCCGGATTCTGCGCCGTAATGCCGAGCGCGCCCTTCGATGCAAAGACGGAAAGGCGGTGGAATTCATCAGCTGCGTGGATCAGCGCCTTGGACGGGATGCAGCCCACATTGAGGCACGTGCCGCCCAGTCGCGTCTTTTCCACCAGCACCGTATCGATGCCGAGCTGGCCTGCCCGGATGCCGCATACATAGCCGCCGGGGCCGCCGCCGATGATCAGGAGTTTGCAGGAAATCTCGCTCATTCGATCAGCCTTCTACAAAAATCATCGCTGGCGTTTCCAGAAGGCTTTTCAGCTTCTGTACGAAAACCGCAGCGTCCCAGCCGTCGATCACGCGATGGTCGAAACTGCACGACAGGTTCATCATCTTGCGCGGCACGAACTGCACTCCGTCCCACATAGGACGCACGGCCATCTTGTTGATGCCGATGATTGCGACTTCCGGGCGGTTGATGATCGGTGTCGTGGCGATTGCACCGAGTGGTCCAAGCGATGTGATGGTGATGGTGGAACCTGTCAGTTCTTCTCGCTTCGCCGTACCGTTGCGCGCCGCGTCAGTAACGCGCGACAACTCAGAAGCTGCAGCGAACACGCTCATGCTTTCCGCATGGCGTACTACCGGCACAATCAGACCGTTGGGCGTCTGCGTGGCGATGCCGATATGCACACCACCAAACTGGCGGATGATGTCGGCCTCGTCATCGAAATGCGCATTGAGACCGGGCTGTTCTTTCACTGCCTTGACGATAGTCCGAATAATGAAAGGCAGAAGCGTCAGACGCGGGCGATCTTCTTTCTTTTCATTATTGAGGCCGCTACGCAGCTCTTCCAACTGTGTAACATCGACCTCTTCGACGATGGTAATATGCGGAATATGGCGCTTCGCCTCGGCCATGCGTTCGGCAATCTTGCGGCGAAGGCCGATGACCTTGATCTCGTTGACCGAGGTGTCGGTTGCATAACCGGACAGAGCCGGTGACGCGCCTGTTTCCTGCTGGAAAAAGACGTCCAGATCTTCATGCGTGATGCGCCCCGCCGGACCCGTACCGCGAACACGACGCAGATCGACGCCTGCATCGCGAGCGCGCAGTCTGACGGACGGTGTTGCCAGCGGCCTTTCGCCCTCGCTGCGTATCGGACCCGCACCAGAGAATGCGCGGCTTGTGGCTTCACGCTTGGGGGCAGCCGCTTTTGGAGGAACCGGCGTCTGCAACAGAACCGGTGTTTCGGGAGTTGGTGCCGGTTGCGGCTTGGCCGTTTCAACAGCAGTCGGAGCCGGTTCTTCTGCGTTCCCTTCGGATTTCTCTTCCGTCGCACCGCCCTCGATCTCCAGACGGACGAGTTCAGACCCGACAGCGATCTTCTCGCCGACTTCACCATTGACGGCGATGACCTTGCCGCCGCGTGACGATGGAATTTCCACTGTTGCCTTGTCGGTCATGACGGCGGCGAGAAGATCGTCCTCGCGCACGACATCGCCAACCTTCACATGCCATTCGACCAATTCGGCCTCGGCAACGCCTTCACCAACATCGGGGAGTTTAATTGTAAAATGTGCCATGTTTCCCTCCCCCTCAAGCTTCCATGATGGATGTTAGCGCGCGGCCAACCCGGTCGGGGCCGGGGAAATAGGCCCATTCCTGCGCATGCGGATAAGGCGTGTCCCAACCGGTAACGCGGAGGATCGGCGCTTCCAGATGATAGAAGCAATCACGCTGCACGAGTGCAGCAAGTTCCGCGCCGTAACCGCAGGTCAGCGTCGCCTCATGCACGATTACGCAGCGCCCGGTCTTCTTCACCGACGCCATGATGGTGTCCGTATCGAGTGGAAGCAGCGTGCGAAGATCGATCACCTCAGCATCGACGCCGGTTTCCTCGGCGGCGGCAAGCGCCACATGGACCATGGTGCCATAGGCAAGCACCGTCACGTCGCTGCCCTCGCGGCGAATGGCAGCTTTGCCTAGCGGCACGGTATAATAGCCTTCCGGCACATCACCGAGATCATGTTTCTTCCAGGATGTCACCGGACGGTCGTGATGCCCGTCGAAAGGGCCGTTATAAAGACGCTTCGGTTCGAACATGATAACGGGATCAGGGTCTTCGATGGCCGCCAGCAGCAGTCCCTTGGCATCGGCAGGCGTCGACGGCATGACCGTCTTCAGGCCCGATACATGGGTGAAAAGCGCTTCCGGACTCTGGCTGTGCGTCTGGCCACCATAGATGCCGCCGCCGGATGGCATGCGGATCACGATAGGACAGGTGAACTCGCCCGCAGAGCGATAGCGTAGGCGTGCGGCCTCGGAAACGATCTGGTCGTAGGCCGGGTAGACATAGTCCGCGAACTGCACTTCGATGCAGGGGCGAAGACCGTAAGCGGCCATGCCGATGGCGGTGCCGACAATGCCGAGCTCACTGATCGGCGCATCAAAGCAGCGTTCCTTGCCGTATTTCTTCTGGAGGCCAGCCGTACAGCGGAAAACACCGCCGAAATATCCGACATCCTCGCCGAACACGACCACCTTCTTGTCGCGTTCCATGGCGATATCGTGGGCGTTCTGGATCGCCTCGATCATGGTCATCTTGGTCATGAATTATTTCCTCCGCATTTCCGAACGGAAAACCGCTTCACACTTTTCCTGGAAATGCTCAAAACCCCGCTTCCTGACGCTGGCGGATAAGATGCGGCGGCGTTTCGGCATAGACATCCTCAAACATGTCGCGCATCGACGGCTTGCGGCCATCATGCAGCGTACCAATGGCTTCCGCTTCACGCTGTGCAGCCACCACCAGATCCATCACTTCGGCTTCGGCCTGCTTGTGACGTTCATCCGACCAGACGCCGCGCTTGATAAGATGGTTCTTGAGCCGCAGGATCGGATCGCCGAGCGGCCATGCGTCGCTTTCGGCCTTCGGACGATAGGCGGATGGATCGTCAGAGGTTGAGTGTCCGCCAGCGCGATAGGTCACATATTCGATGATGGTCGGCCCGAGATTGCGCCGGGCGCGTTCCACAGCCCATTTGGCTACCGCATGAACGGCCAGATAGTCATTGCCATCGACACGTAGGGCAGGAATGCCGAAGCCGTGGCCGCGCGCTGCGAAAGTGCCGGAGCCGCCGCGCGCAATGCCCTGAAAGGTGGAAATGGCCCATTGGTTGTTGACGATATTCATCACCACCGGGGCTTTGTAGGTCGAAGCAAAAACCAATGCGGCGTGGAAATCGCTTTCTGCGGTCGAGCCATCGCCGATCCATGCAGCAGCGATCTTCGTATCGTGGCTGATGGCCGAAGCCATGGCCCAGCCGACGGCCTGCGTATATTGCGTCGCGAGATTGCCGGAAATGGTGAAGAAGCCATGGTCCTGTGACGAGTACATCACCGGAAGCTGACGGCCTTTCAGCGGGTCCTGCTCGTTGGAGAAAATCTGGTTCATCATCGTGACGAGCGGATAATCGTCGGCAATGAGCAGACCGGCCTGACGATAGGTCGGGAA
The DNA here is from genome assembly GCF_039631535.1 of Ochrobactrum sp. WV_118_8. Lineage (NCBI taxonomy): Bacteria > Pseudomonadati > Pseudomonadota > Alphaproteobacteria > Hyphomicrobiales > Brucellaceae > Ochrobactrum > Ochrobactrum sp. WV_118_8. The sequence goes on from NZ_JBDIUZ010000002.1 coordinate 168,855, forward strand.
ATTCATGTCGCCTTTGCGCAATGCCTTGCGGAAAGCACAGCTGACCGCCTCTTCGCCGAGATGCTGCATATAGAACGAGGTCTTGCCTTGACGCTGAGCCATCATCATGCGGGCATCATAAGCGCGCAGGGTCATCATGTGGCGAAGCCCGTCTTTCAACTCATCATCGGTCAAGGTGCCCGCCCAGGGGCCGACCGCCTCGCCTTCGCGGTTCAAAACGCGGATGATGCTGAAAGCCAGATCGCGCATTGCTTCCGGCTTTTCGTCGATTTCCGGCCTGCGAACGCTTCCCGCACGCGGGATTTTGACATGGGAGAAATCCGGTGCGTCACCGGGCCGCCACTCCGGCTCGGGAACATGCAGGGATAGTACGACATCATCGCTCATGCGGGTAACCCTCGAAACTGGCCTCACAACTGGCCTAGGGAACTTACAAAATGTCGAACGGGAGAATATCGGATTGGTTCCGTGCGTTTCGGAAACCCTATCGTCGGCGTTGTTAGTCACATCTGCCGACCTTGTTCCTCCCATGCGACATGGCGCCGATTTCCTCCTTCGGCACCATCCGTTTTCAGGGTGGAACGGGTTCAAAAATAAAGCAAGATTATTTTTCGGCCGCTTCGGCACTCTTTTGTGAAACGGGTTCGCTCGTGCTTTGGCAGCAGCTAAGGTGCGCCGGACGAAACAAGCTTATTCCCGTGATTTCGATGGGATTTTAAGTGGAATGTTTAACTATCTGGTACCGCAATAATATTGCTTTTGATTGACGAAAACGTCAGTACTTATTGGTACTCTTTCGGCCCTTTCGAGCGCGGTTTTCGTTTCTCACAAACTCAGCATGAGGCTTTTTGTCCATGTATCCCAGCGAGAATTACGTCCATCAAACGACGCCGATTCTCCAAAAAGAAAAGCCGCACCCGAGGGCGCGGCTTGGTAAGAAGCTGCGAAATATTCGGTTCAGCGGATCGCTTTGCCGTTCGCATCAAACCGATGCGTCTTGCTATCATCAGGCGTAATGAAGATCATGTCGCCTTCGTTGTAGTGATGTTCGCCGAAGAGCCGCACCGTAATCAGGCCCGCAGCTTCGGTTTCGACGTAAAGGATCGTATCGGCACCGAGATGTTCGGCGTGGATGACCTTGCCTTGCCATTTGCCGCTGTCGCGGCTGACGGAAATGTGCTCGGGACGGATACCGACCGTCTTCGCTCCTGCGTCGCCAACACGGGTGCCGTCCACGAAATTCATCTGCGGCGAGCCGATGAAGCCTGCGACAAACAGATTGTCAGGCTTGTTATAGAGTTCCATCGGCGAACCGACCTGCTCGATGCGGCCGGCATTGAGGACAACGATACGGTCAGCAAGCGTCATGGCCTCAACCTGATCATGCGTGACATAGATCATCGTCGCCTTGAGCTCGCGGTGCAACTTGGCGATTTCAAGCCGCGTCTGCACGCGAAGTGCAGCATCGAGGTTCGACAGCGGTTCATCGAACAGGAACAGTTCAGGTTCGCGCACCAGTGCACGCCCGATGGCGACGCGCTGGCGCTGGCCACCTGACATTTCAGCCGGACGGCGACCCAGATAAGGGTCAAGCGACAGCATTGCCGAAGCTTTCGAAACGCGTGTTTCGATTTCAGCCTTGGCCGTGCCTGCCTGCTTGAGGCCAAGCCCCATATTGTCCTTGACCGTCAGGTGAGGATAAAGCGCATAGGACTGGAACACCATCGCGATGCCGCGCTTGGAAGGCGGCGTGACTGTGACATCATCGCCATTGATGAGCACCTGACCGGAAGAAACATCTTCCAGACCGGCTATGGAGCGCAGCAGCGTTGACTTGCCGCAACCGGAAGGTCCGACGAAGATGATGAATTCGCCGTCCTGCACTTCAAGATTGATATCCTGCAGAACTTCCTGTGCGCCGTAGCGCTTGTGTACCGATTTGAGTAGCAGCGATCCCACGTAACTAATTCCCTTAGAGCATTTCCAGCAAAAGTGCGAAGCGGTTTTGCGTAGGATAATGCGTGAAAACAAAGAGATAGAGCGGTTCCACGAATCCGTTTTAACTGGAACCGCTCTAATTTCTACCGGCTTACAGTTTGACAGGCTGGCCCGAGCGCACGCTTTCATCTGCCGCAAGGCAGATGCGCAGCGATTGCAGCGCGTCATCCATATGTCGGTTGAGATCGATATCTTCGCGAATGGCCTTCAGCATGTAAGCCTGCTCGCGTTCACACAATTCCTGATGTCCGGGCTCGTCGGCCATGGAGAGGTTCGTATCCGGTTTCAGGAACTTTCCGTCCGCCCCACGCTCGGCGCGGTGAACACGGATGGTCGAGGTCTTGGTATGTGCGTCCACATCGTCGGATTTGGTCACGGCCTCGTTCATGACGATCGAGACGCAGCCGTTCGGCGAGATGACGTCCTTCACGAAGAAGGCCGTTTCCGACATCATCGGTCCCCAGCCCGCTTCATACCAGCCGACCGTGCCGTCATCGAACAACACTTGAAGATGGCCGTAATTATACATGTCCGGCTTGATCTCGTCGGAGAGGCGCAATCCCATGCCGCGCACTTCCACCGGCTTGGCGTCAGTGATCTGGCACATGACGTCCACATAATGCACGCCACAATCGACAATGGGCGACGTGGTGTTCATCAGGTTCTTGTGCGTCTCCCAGGTTGCGCCACTGGATTGCTGGTTGAGATTCATGCGGAAGACGTAAGGTCCACCGAGCTGGCGTGCCTCGGAAATAAGCCGCATCCACGACGGATGATGGCGCAGAATATAGCCGATGACGAGCTTGCGCCCGTTGGCGCGTGCGCAGTCGATTACCCGACGCGCATCCTCAACCGTCGTTGCCAGCGGCTTTTCCACGAACACATGCGCGCCCTGCTCCAGCGCCGCGACGGCATAATCCGCATGGCTTTCCGAATAAGTAGCGACGCAGGCGAGATCGGGCTTCAGTTCCTTCAGTGCTTCATGGAAGGAAGGATGAATTTCATAGCCTGCCAGTTCATCCGGAACGGCAACCTTGGTGCGATTGACGAGGCCGATGACCTCGAAGCCGGGATTGCGGTGATAGGCCAGTGCATGGCTGCGGCCCATATTGCCGAGACCGGCGGAAAGAACACGAACAGGATTTTGCATTGCAGAACTCATTTTACAGCCCCCGCGGTGATGCCGCGGATCAGCTGCCGCGAGAATATGACGTAAAGGACGAGGATCGGGAACATCGCCAGCGAAAGCGCTGACAGAACCGCATTCCAGTTGGTGACGAACTGACCGATGAACAGCTGCGAACCGAGCGTCACCGTCTTGGTGGCTTCACTTGGCGCAAGGATCAGCGGAAACCAGAGATCGTTCCAGATCGGGATCATGGTGAAAACGGCGACCGTGGCCATGGCAGGCCTGATCAACGGCAGCACCAGCTTGAAGAAGATTGCATATTCCGACATGCCGTCTATTCGCCCGGCATTCTTCAAATCGTCGGATACTGTTCGCATGAATTCCGACAGGATGAAGATCGCAAGCGGCAGGCCCTGCGCGGTATAAACGAGGATCAGCGCCGTCAGCGTGTTGACCAGACCTGCGGCTACCATGCCTTGCAGCAGTGCAACCGTGCCGAGCCGGATCGGGATCATGATGCCGATGGCGAGATAAAGCCCCATCAGCGTGTTGCCCTTGAAGCGATATTCAGCGAGCGCAAAGGCTGCCATCGCACCGAACAGGATCACAAGGAAGATGCTCACCACCGTGACGATGGTGCTGTTCTGAAAGTAAGTCAGGAAGGAGCCCTGCTTCAGAACCGTTTCATAGCCGATGAGACTGAAACTTTCCGGTGTCGGAAACTGCAGTGGCGTGCGGAAAATCGCATTGCGATCCTTGAACGAATTGATCAGCGTCAGCGCCACCGGGAACACGGCGATCAGCATGTAGAAGATCAGGGCCGCATGAACGAGAGTGGTGCGAATGGGCGATGTGCGTGCTTTCGACATGGTCTCGTCCTTCAGAACTGGTAGCGGCGCATGCGGCGCTGGATGCCGAACAGGTAGAGCGACACACCTGCCAGAATGATGAGGAACATCACGGCGGCGATGGTTGCGCCCATGGACGGGTTGCCAAGCTGCAGCTGGAAGCCGAAGAAAGTACGATAAAGGAACGTGCCCAGAATATCTGTCGACTTGTCCGGTCCGGCAAGCGCACCCTGCATCGAATAGACGAGGTCGAACGCGTTGAAGTTGGCAACGAAGGTCATCACCGAGATCAGGCCGATTGAAGGCAGGATCAGCGGCAGCTTGATCTTGAAGAACTGGCTCCAACCGGTGATGCCGTCACATTCGGCCGCTTCGATGATTTCATCGGGAATATTCAGAAGAGCTGCATAGATCAGCATCATCGGAATGCCGACGAACTGCCAGACCGAGACGAGCGACACGGTGACAAGCGCCGTATCCGCCTTGCCGAGCCACGGGCCAAACAGCCATTTGAGACCGAAAAGGTCCATCATCCACGGTGCGACGCCCCAGATCGGCGACAGGATCAGCTTCCAGATAAAGCCCACGATCACGAAGGACAGCAGCGTTGGGAGAAAGATCGCCGTGCGGTAGAAGGCAGCAAAACGCAGCTTCGGCAGGGACAGCATGGCTGCCAGCAGAATGCCGATCGGGTTTTGAACAAGCATGTGAATACAAAAGAATATAACGTTGTTTTTCAACGCATTCCAGAAATCGCGTGACCAGTTCGGATCACCGAAAAGTGCCTGGAAATTGGCGAACCCCACAAAAGCGCGCTGTCCGTCGACGACATTGAAGAATGCCTGCCGAAGTGTCTCGATCAATGGCAGCACCATCACCGCCGTATAGATCAGGACGCAGGGCAGAAGAAATACAAGTATATGCCAACGCCTTGGGCGCTTGTGCACAATACCTGTCATGTCGGCAGATTGGCTCATATAGGCATTCGCTCTTCAAGAGCATTTCCAGCAAAGGTATGAACCATTTGCGTTCGGAAATGCATAAAACCGATGGTTAGCGTTCTCGTTCACGAGAATGCGTGCAAACCGGGAAACAATATTTCCCATCCCTGCCCGCTCGCGTCATTTTAAACTGACACGGAATGCACCGATTGCAAAACTGCATGTCGATGCGACAGACGAAAAGATATGGGCGGCGCGCCCCCGCGATCGCCGCCCATATTGTCCCGCGTTTTTACTTCGCAGGCTTGTACCAGCTGTCCAGACCTTCCTGCAGCTTCTTCGCGGCATCTTCCGGCGTCACAGTGCCGTTGATGACGTTGGCCGACTGAACCCAGGTTTCATTTTCGAGGTTCGGCGTGCCACGCGAGAGAATCTGGTAGGTCGAACGAATGGTTGGCTTGCACTTTTCGCGCCAGGAAACGAACTCCTGTGCCAGCGGATCGCTCATTTTCACTGCCGTCGAATTGAGGCTGAAGAAGCCCGGCAGCGCATTGGCGTAGATTTCAGCGAACTCAGGCGAAGATACCCAGTTCAGGAAAACCTTTGCCTGTTCTGCGTGCTTGCTCGAAGCGTTGAGGCCAAGGCCGATATCGTTGTGGTCGGAGATGTAGCAGGTATCGCCTGCATTCTTGACCGGTGGCGGGAAGGCACCCATCTTGAATTGCGCCTGCGTATTGAACAGGCCAATTTCCCACGAACCAGCCGGATAGATGGCGGCGCGGCCAAGCGTGAACAGGTTCTGGCTGTCCGGATAAGTCTGCGCTTCGAAACCGTCGCCCAGATAATCCTTCCACTTGGCAAGAACCTTGAACGGTTCGACCCACTGCGGATCGGTGAGCTTTTCTGTACCGGCGATCAGAGCCTTGCGGCCTTCCTCGCCTTTCCAGTAGGTTGGTCCGATATTCTGGTAGCCCATGGTTGCGGCTTCCCACATATCCTTCGTGCCCATGGCCATCGGGATGTAGGTGCCGTCTGCCTTGATCTTGTCGAGAGCTTCGAAGAATTCGGCTTCCGTGGTCGGAGCCTTGAGCCCCAGCTTGTCGAAGGCTTCCTGATTGTAGATGAAGCCGTGAATAACCGAAGCCATCGGCACGCAGAAGGTCTTTGAACCGTCGTCAGTGCTCCAAGCGGACTTGGCAACGTCGGAGAAGTTCTTCATGCCTTCGAGATCGGTCAGGTCGGAGAGCTTGCCCTTGTTGAAAAGCTCGAGCGACGTGTCGAACGGACGGCAGGAAATAAGGTCGCCGCCTGAACCGGCGTCGAGCTTGGCATTGAGGGCCGCGTTATACTCGGTTGGCGCACTCGGTGCGAAATTGATCTTGATGCCAGGATTCTTGGCTTCAAAAGCCGGAATGATCTTTTCCTGCCAGATCTGCAGATCGTCGTTACGCCAGCTTTCGACCGTCAGTGTGACATCTTCGGCAAGCGCAGCCGATCCCGACGCCAAAAGCGTGGAACCCAGCAGCATGAGTTTCAACGTATTACGAACCATTTGACCTTCTCCCGTTTTTTAGCGCGGATGCGCAACAGAGGCGAAAGTACGCCAGACCGCTTCAGTACGATCGCTCCTCGCGTTATGGGAAAAGTACCGGCCCCCGCCGGTGATCTCCATCCCTATTCCGCGTGCTCCTCGCCCTCAGCGGCATTGCGCTCCCCTTCTGTTGAAATTAATGCCAAAAACGTACCAATTGTCCAGAGAAGTTTACAACTTTCGCGCATAAAAATTTAAAACAGTCGTTTTTCTCAAATTTTATCAACGAATTAATCAATTTTTTCACAAGCCGACAAATCTGCTTGGTTAATGGTATTTTTTTGGTATCTTCAAGCTGGAGGTATCTTCATGACTGAATTCTTCATTGGCGTCGATGGTGGCGGCACGGGATGTCGCGCCGTGGTGGCGGGTAGCGATGGTGCGATTCTGGGTTCGGGGCGCAGCGGCTCCGCCAATATCGTCACCGATCCGCGAACGGCGCTGATCAATGTGATCGCAGCGATCGATAACGCTTTTGATGATGCCGGGCTGGACAAGACGCATTATGCGACCAGTCACGCGGTTCTCGGTCTGGCAGGCGGCAATGTCGTGGGTGCAGGCACCCCGATAGAACGCGGCCTGCCCTTCGCGCACTCCAATGTGGAGTTTGACGGCGTGATCGCCCTGCAGGGTGCGCTTGGCGATCAAGACGGCATCGTTGCCATTCTCGGCACGGGCACGGCCTATATCACACGTCGGAGTGGTCGAATTCATTCAGTCGGCGGATGGGGTTTCCCCCTGAGTGATCTCGGCAGCGGTGCGCGGCTCGGTCAAAGCTTGTTGCAGGAAAGCCTGCTCGTGCATGACGGCATTCATCCACGCACACGCCTGACGACCGACCTCCTCAACGAGTTCGACAACAATCCGGATAATCTGGTCGAATTTGCGTGGACGGCGAAGCCCGGTGACTTTGGCAAATATGCTCCACGTATTTTCCAGTATGCGAACGAGGGAGACGCGACAGCGCGGATGTTGCTGGAGCGTTCTGCTGGTTATGTGAGTGAAACGCTTGACGTACTGATCAAACAGGGCGCTGAACGCATCAGCCTGCTTGGCGGCATGGCACCGCTTTATGTGGAATGGCTGCCGCCACACCAGCAGAAGCTTCTGGTCAAACCGGCGGCGGATGCTTTGACAGGCGCTCTACAACTGGCCCTCAAGCGATATGGGTCGCAAAATGGAAAGGCGCGCGAATGAGCGGAAATTTCAGCGCTTTCCTGCCCAAGAACCTACAGGGTTCTGCTCCCTCTTCTGGTGGCCCACTCTATATGCAGCTGCGTCAGTCACTGGAGACTGCGATCCGCGCCGGGCAGCTGGTTGATGGCGAAGCCCTGCCGCCGGAACGCGACATTGCTGAATATGCCAATATCAGCCGTGTGACGGTGCGCAAAGCGGTGGATGATCTCGTCAAGGCCGGGCTTCTCGTGCGCCGTCATGGTTCGGGAACGTTCGTCGTACGCCCGAGCGAACGCGTGCAGCAGTCGCTCTCGATGCTGACTTCATTTACTGAGGACATGGCGCGCCGCGGCATCACCACGCAATCCCGATGGCTGGAGCGCGGCCTTTACTACCCTTCGCCTGAAGAGATGATGAAGCTGGGCGTTTCTTCGGAAACCCGCGTTGCCCGCCTCGGTCGCCTGCGCATTGCGAGTGACATGCCGCTGGCCATCGAGCGCGCAAGTCTTTCAAGCGAAATCCTGCCCGACCCGGATGCGGTCAAGGGCTCGCTCTATGCCGAGCTGAGCCGCACCGGGTTTCGCCCTGTGCGTGCGGTCCAGCGCATAGCAGCCTGCAACATCAAAGACCCCGACGCACGCATTCTGGGCGTCAAGGAAGGCGATGCGGGTCTGTCCATCGAACGGATTTCGTATCTGCCGTCCGGTCGGGTGGTGGAGTTTACAAAATCACTCTATCGCGGCGATGCCTATGATTTCGTAGCCGAGCTGACAATACCCCAACCTTGAGCGACTTCCATCAAAGAAAACGGCCCGTTTCCGGGCCGTTTTTATTTCATGTCAAAGCACAATCCGACCGGAGTGAAACGAAGATCGATAAGATTATGCTTGAAATAGAGGACGTTAGAGCGCCGATCTGATGTAATCAGATCGAAACGCGCTCTAATGGTGTTTCTTGCCTTCACGAGCCAGATCCGCAGTCGGATCGGCCGCGAGACGCTTGCGCGCCCGGTCATCCATCAGCTCATACCACATGGCGTTGAGCACGGCGAAAGCCGCAGCAAGCGGAAGCCCCAACAACCAGGAAAAATACCACATATTGCTTTCCTTTCTCGGTTGTTCCAAGCGCATCCTGAAAAGTGTGAAACGGTTTTCAGGATGCGCGTTGAAACGAAACTTATAGAGCGCCGATCTGATGCAATCAGATCGAAATGCACTCTAGTAAGCGTGATTGCTGTCATCTTCGATCATGTCCTTATCGACCTTGCCCCACAGGACCTTGTAAACCCAGGACGTGTAGACAACGATCAACGGCAGGAAGATGAGCGTCACAACCAGCATGATGAACAGTGTCATATGGCTGGAAGACGAATCCCATACCGTCAGGCTTGAGCGCGGATCGAGCGACGATGGCAGAATGAACGGGAACATCGACACGCCGACCGACGAAATAATGCCGAATATCGACAGCTTTCCGAACAGCAGCGGGGCTAATTCACGACGGCTACGCAATGCGATGAAGACCGCCAGTGCCCCCAAAATGCCGAGCGCCGGAGCGATGAGCAGGACAGGATAGTTCACATAGTTGGTGAACCATGCACCGTGATCCAGTTCCACAGTCTTGCGCAGCGGATTGGATGGCCCGTCGGTGACGATGGCGCTCGTGATCCGGTAGCCCGAAACCCAGAACCAGCTGACAACCCCAGCCAGCACATAGAGCACGACAGTCAGAAGAGCTGCGATGCTGCCGTAGGACCGGGCACGCGCCTGAATATCCCCGGTCGTCTTCAACATCAGCCAAGAAGCGCCATGCATGCAGAGCATCGTCACCGAAAGCACGCCGCAAAGCAGTGCAAACGGATTCAGCAGACCGAAGAACGAGCCTTCATAGAATATCTGAAAGTCGTCGGCGATACGGAATGGAACGCCCTGTAGGACATTGCCGACGGCAACGCCGAAGATAAGGGCAGGAACGAAACCGCCGATGAAAAGCGCCCAGTCCCAGCCTCTCCTCCAGGCCTCACTCTCGCGCTTGGAACGATATTTGAACCCGACCGGACGCAGGATGAGTGCGAACAGGATGACAAACATCGCCAGATAGAATCCCGAGAAAGACACCGCATAGAGCTGTGGCCAGGCAGCGAAAATAGCACCGCCCCCGAGGATCAACCAGACCTGATTGCCTTCCCAGACCGGGCCGATCGTGTTGATGATGATGCGTCGCTCGACATCGGTTTTGCCGACGACGGGCATGAGTATGTCGACACCAAGGTCGAACCCGTCCATCGCGGCAAAAGCGATCAGCAATACGCCGAGCAGCACCCACCAGATGAGACGCAGGGTTTCATAGTCCAACAAATCGCTGAGTATCATGATCCTTACTCCGCAGGTGCGATGCTGGCCGGGGCGAGCATTGCTTCCGGCTTGCTGTCGGGTTCAGGTCCAGCCTTGATAGCACGGATCATCAGGCCCATCTCGATGATGAAGAGAACCGTATAGATCGCCACGAAACCAAGTATGGTCAGCAGCACTGTGGATGCTCCGAGATTGGAAACCCCGACTGCCGTCGGCAATATGCCTTCGATGACCCATGGCTGGCGGCCAAACTCCGCGACGATCCAGCCCATTTCGGCTGCGATCCACGGTAGCGGTATCGCAAACACGGCAATCCGCAACAGGAACGGATAACGGTCGAGTTTACGACGCGCAGACAGCACGAAGAATGTGCCCGTCAGCAGGATCAGGAAGAAGCCGATGCCGACCATGATGCGGAAGGCCCAGAACAGGGGCAGGACACCGGGAACGGTATCGTTTGCGGCCTGTGTGATCTGTGCGTCGGTTGCCTGACGCGGATCGTCGACATAGCGCTTCAGCAGAAGCGCATAGCCCATCCACTGACTGTTATCGGCAAAGACGTCCTTCACTTCCTGCGGAACGGCATTCGTGTCGCCAGCCGCACGGATTTTCTGCAAGGCGTCATAGGCGACGATGCCATTGCGGATATGGTTCTCCGCACTTTCAACAAGATCGTTGATGCCCTGAATTGGGGTGGTGAGAGAACGCGTACCGATCAGGCCCATGACCCATGGAATATGCACCGCGAAGTGAGTTTCGCGTGCTGCTTGATCCGGGAAACCGAATACGGTGAACGAAGCCGGAGCCGGTTCTGTTTCCCACATGGCTTCTATCGCCGCGATCTTCATCTTCTGATGTTCGTTGGCCAGATAGCCGCTTTCGTCACCAAGGACGACGACGGAAAGAGTTGCGGCAAGACCGAACGATGCTGCAATGGTCATCGAGCGCTTGGCGAGTTCTACCGAGCGTCCCTTGAGCAGATACCAGGCCGAAACACCGAGCACGAAAACAGACGCGGTGACATAACCGGCAGAAACCGTATGCACGAACTTGGCCTGCGCGACCGGGTTCATCAGCACTGCGAAGAAATCGGTGATTTCCATACGCATGGTTTCGGGATTGAATGCCGACCCGACCGGATTCTGCATCCAGCCATTGGCGATCAGAATCCACAGTGCCGAGAAGTTGGAACCTGCCGCGACCGCATAAGTCGCCATGAGGTGCCCGACTTTCGACAGGCGATCCCAGCCGAAGAAGAACAGACCTACGAAGGTTGCTTCAAGGAAGAAAGCCATAAGGCCTTCGATGGCGAGCGGTGCGCCGAAGATGTCGCCGACATAGTGGCTGTAATAACTCCAGTTCATGCCGAACTGGAATTCCATCACGATGCCCGTCGCGACGCCCATGACAAAGTTGATGCCAAACAGCGTACCCCAAAATTTCGTCATCTGCCGCCAGATGAGTCGCCCCGTCATCACGTAAACGGTTTCCATGATGGCAAGCAGCACGGAAAGACCCAAGGTCAGAGGTACGAAGAGGAAGTGATAAAGTGCCGTGATTGCAAACTGCAATCGCGACAGGGAGACAATATCGAGTTCCATCTCTTTAAGCCGGTAACCCGGCCCTCCTGGTGTTATGAGCGGCGCTTCAGCGCGGCCCCCTTTTGAAAACGGCGGCTTCCTGGAAACCGTACTCCGCTTCAATTTCAAATATCGGTCCAGATATGGACACGGACTTCAAATCATTTCCATGTCCGCGCAGCTCACCTCATGGTTTCGAGGATTTCGCCGAAGCGCGGCGAACTCTTACCTACAGACTCAACTAGAGCGCCTTGATTTAAAACAATGATCCGTTCGCAAATTCGCGCTTCGCGACTGATATGCGTTGCGATCAGCAGTGCGCGCGAACCTGCTCTCGCCTTGAGGCGATCGAGAACATCCTGTGCGGTTGCGTTATCGAGACCTTCGGTCGGTTCATCCAGTAACCAGAGCGGCGCATCGGTCAGGAAAAGCCGCGCCAGGGCCAGACGACGTGCTTGCCCGCCCGAAAGCCCCAGTCCTCCCTCGCCCAGCATTGCGTCCAGTCCGGCAGGCAATTCATCGATAAACGCGCCAAGGCCCGCAGCCCGCAAAGCGTCAATCAGTTCACCATCGCTCGCATCGGCACGCGCCAGCCGGAGATTGTCGCGAAGACTATCCTGAAATAGCTCTGTCCGCTGCGTGAGAAGGCGCGCGGGCAAAACCGAAACGCTGCCCTGATCAACCGGAATTTCTCCGGCAAGGAGATTGAACAAGGTCGACTTGCCTGCACCGCTTGTGCCGACGATGGCAATACGCTCGCCCGCTGCAATATCGAGATCGAGGTTTTTAAGGGCATCGTGATCAGTGCCCTCGTGACGAACCGACACGTTTTTCAGATGAACCGCTGCGCCATTCTCAGGTTTTTTGGGTGCAGCCAGTTCAGCGTCATCGTTCAGTTGAGGTGCAACCCGTCTGGCAGCAAGTATCGTGCGCCCGAGTTCCATCGCGCCGCGCCGCAATGCTGAAAACGGCTCCATCGCACCAAGAATGATAAGCATTCCGAGCGCTGCAACTGGCGCACCGATCATTCCTGACTGCATCAGCAAACCAACGGCAACAAGGCCGCCAGCAAGCAATGCGGCATGAACGATCCCGAAACCAGCCCCGGTAGCGATCTCTATGCGATTAAGCTTGCGATCCGAAGCGGCGACATAGCCGTCTGCACGGACCAAAGCCAGCTTCTGATCTTCGAGGCGCCCAGCCATAAGAAGTTCAGTCTGCCCCGCAACGAGATCGATGGTGCGGGCGCGCAGCGCTTCCGTACCTTTTGCACGTTGTCGCATGGATTTTTCGGAACGACTAGCCGCAGCCAGCGGAAGGCCCAAACCGGCAACAAGCAGGACAAGAGCAACCAGCAACCCGAAAAGGGGGCTCATCAGGCCGAGAGCGATGCCAGCCACAAGCGCGGTAGCGAGCGCAGCACCGACAGGCACCACCACGCGCAGATAAAGCGAGTCGAGTGCATCAATGTCTGCCGTCAGGCGGAACAGGAGGCGCGCAGGGCGCTTCAATAGCGCGTTTGCAGCGGTCGGGCGCGCCCAGCTACGGAACAGCTTTTCGCGCAGTGCAGCAAGGATCGCAAGCGTTGCATCATGGGTGACGAGCCGCTCCAGATAACGCGAACCGGTACGCAGGATCGCCAGCAGACGAATACCGGCTGCAGGAGCGAACACATCGAACACAACCGCCGTCGCCATGCTCAAGCCCGCAATCGCCGTTGCCGTTATGAACCAGCCTGACAGGCCGAGAAGAGCGATACCGGCAAGGACCGTTACAGTAGCCGTCGCTATACCCGCAAGAAGTGCTGTCCCCTTGGTGCGGAAAAAGAGGCGCAGGATCGGTTGCAACGATTGAAAACCGTTCATTCTGCCGCCCTCCTCTGCCAGACAGGATCGTTATCCACGCTGCCGTCCAGACGGACGATACGGTCCATCCTGCGGGCAAGGGTTTCGTCATGGGTAGCGACGATGAGCGTCTTGCCTTTGGCTAGCCTGAGAAGGCTGTCGGCAATGACCTTCGCGGTTTCCTGGTCAAGATGGGCTGTAGGTTCATCGGCCAGGATAATATCGGCATTGAGATCAACTGCCGCTCGAGACAGCGCCAGCCGCAGGGCCTCGCCACCGGATATTCCAGCACCGTTCTCGCCGATGAGACTGTTGCCGGTGACACCCAGAACATGACCGAGCGCCATGTCATCAATGATGGCTTTGGTGGTTTCCACATCGGCTTGCCGACCGAGCGTGATGTTCTGACGAGCAGAACCGGCAAAGATATGCGGCTTCTGTCCGATCCAGCTCATCCTTGAGCGAAGCGCCTCTGCTGTATCTTCGGCCAACCCGATTCCACCGATTTCGATTTGGCCAGTTTGAGGAGCCGTCAGCCCGGCAACAAGGGCCAGAACAGTCGATTTCCCATAGCCGCTCGGCGCCAGCAGAGCCACGTGCTCGCCTGCCGCAATATCGAGATTGAATGCGGTGAGAACCTTGCCCCCAGTCCCATAACCAAAGTCGATATTGTGTAGAGTTACGGTAGGAGCATCACCAGTTGTTGCGTGGCTTCCAACCTTGCCGACAATTGGCATCGGATGTTCAGCCAGCTTTTCCAGTGCATCAATTGAAGCTTCGCCCGATGCACGGTCGTGCCAGACCGCTGAAAGATCGCGTAATGGTTCGAAGAATGCAGGCGATAGAAGCAGGACGAAAAGACCTTCGGCCAAAGTCAGCTTATGGCCCCACGCTCCGAAGTTGAGCTGGCCCAGCAGATGGAAGCCGATATAAACCGCGACCATGGCAACGCCGATAGCAGCGAAGAGTTCAAGCACAGCCGAAGACAGAAATGCGATGCGCAGGACAGACATCGTCTTGGAACGCAAGGTTTCGGCGTTCTGGCGCAGCCGGTTCGCCGTCGCATCCACGGCATGGAATGTGCGAATGGTTGCAAGGCCCCGCAGACGGTCAAGCAGAAAGCCGTTCATTCCGCCAAGGGCTGTCAGTTGCTTTTCGCTGGCGGCCTTTGCACGCCAGCCGATCAATGCCATGAAGATCGGTATCAGCGGTGCGGCCACCATCAGGACAAGTGCTGCAGCCCAGGAATACCAGAGTACGACGGCAAGTATTGCGAATGGGATCAGCATCACGCGGATGCGGACCGGCACGAAGCGCGACAGATAAGGAACGACCATTTCCGCCTGTTCGGCAAGAATACTTGCCGCCTCACCGGATGACGGGCGCGTCACATCAAGCGGTGAACGTTGCGCAAGCGCTGAAACAGCATTGGTTCGAAGTCGGGAAAGTTCCAGTCGGGCGGCGTCGAAAGCTTTGGTAGCGCCTGCACTATCAAGAAGGCTGCGCAGACAGCCGAGAACGAATATGCCCGCCGCGCTGTAATAGATGGAATTATCAAAGCCGGTGTCGGCCAGTCGTCCGATTGCGTATGCGAGAATGCCCGCTTGCGGCAGCCACAAAAGTGCGGCTAACGCCTGAAGATATGCCCCCCGCTTCAGCAAAGACGGAACAGGACGACGCTGCGAGCGGCGCGAACCTTGTTGGTCGCTTGCCGCTTCGCCGTCTTCTGCCGTCAAAGTTTCCGTTCGGGGGACAACGGATGTCACTCTCTCTTAGGCTCCTTTTTGGCCGATGTTCGCCCGCGTCCGAGCGCCACGATCCTGTCCGTGGTTTCAAGGAAGCGGGTCACCTTGGCGCCAAGCGCCAGAAGACTTGTCAAACGGTCGGTATCGAGTCGCTTGACGTCGTCGTACCAGTTGGTCAGCCTTTCGATCAGGCCGTACATGTCCTTCATGCGATCCTGCGCATAAAGATCGCTGTCGCCTTTCGGCTGCTCCATCAGGATTTCACGCAGAACCGAGAGCGTGGGATCGATCTCGCGCTTCTTGCGCTCTTCAGCGAGCGTGCGCAGAATCTGCCACACATCGTCGGGCGTCGTGAAGAAATCGCGGCGATCACCGGGAATGTGCTTCAGCAGCACCAGATTCCAGCCCTGCAATTCACGAATACCCATGGACACATTCGAACGTGACACACCGAGAGCATCGACGATCTGGTCAGCGCAAAGAGGCTCAGGCGACACGTAAAGCAGTGCATAGATCTGCCCCACCGTGCGGTTGATGCCCCAACGGCTGCCCATTTCTCCGAAGTGGAGCACGAACGACTGAACGATTGGCGACAATTCCAAAATTCTCTCTCCCGTAAATTCTGAACTTTCAGAAATTACTGAAATTCAGATAATTCAAATGGCTTGAACCTTCAATCCGTTTGTCCCGGGCGAAAGCCCGAATGGACAATTGGCCGCAGCCCCGGACACTCCTCCAAATGCCCGAAAACACGATAGGCCACCGCTTCCGCTCCGCAGTCGGTGGGCAGTCAAGCCAGAGATTCGGCAAATGGCAGATAATGTTTCCGGTCGGCAGGATAGCCGGTCTTGAAGCGAACTCCAAAACAGGTCTCCGGTCAGCCCGGAAGCAACAGCCGCTGCTTCCATGACGGAGCAGCGAATTTCCCCATTTGGTGCGACGGAAAACGCAAGCTTTCCGCCCTCTCCGCACCCTCAAGCATGATACCTACAGACCTATAGCGGGTCGGAAGATGAAGGCAGCTCCTTGCTGTCCTGCGTTCTGTCGCGATGGATCACGGCGCGGCTGAGCAGCATGAGCGTTACCGGCGTTGTGACGACCACAAAGACGGTAATCAGCACTTCATGCAGAATCGGCTTCGATTGCAAGATGGAGAAAAATATGATCGATGCGATCAAGATTCCGCCAGCACCAAACGACGAGCCAAGCGTGGGGGCGTGAACACGCTCGTAAAAGCTTTTGAAGCGGACGAGTCCGATGCATCCGACGAGTGTCAGGAAGGCGCCGGAGACCAGAAAAAACGCAATGATCACAGCGGCCCATACGGGAAGTTCACCTGCATTGATCATTCGATCACCTCCCCGCGCATGAGGAATTTTGAAAGCGCCACGGTGGCAACGAAACCCAGAAGAGCGATAATCAGCGCCGTCTCGAAATAAATGATGCTGCCCGTGCGTATGCCGAACGTAATCAGGAGAAGCAGCGCGTTGAGGTAGAGCGCATCGGCCGCAAGAATGCGATCCTGCGCACGCGGGCCTACAAGCAGCCGATAAACCACACAAGCCAGAGCGCCAAGAAGCATCAGCTGAGCAGCAAGCAGGGACCAGAAAATGATGACTGCACTCATGCGGATTTCTCCTCTTCCATGACGTCCGCCGCTCCGAATATCTTGATGAGCGGCTGCTCATATCTTCCCTTGATCGTGTCCCGCCACGCCTGCGCATCATCCAGATCGAGTACGTGGATGGTCAGTTCGTGCCTTGCAGCGTTGTAATCCACCCAGGCCGTGCCCGGCGTCGCTGTGATTATGCAGGCGAGAACGGCAAGAGCGGTCCGGTTTTCCAGATCGAGCTGGATAACGACAAAGCCGGGACGCCGCTTGCGCTTGCGCGACAGAATGATACCTGCCACCGCGATATTGGATTGCAGGATGTCGTAGCTCATGGTGCCGAACAGCAAGAGCATCGTCGGGATCGAACGAATATGGTTCTTCTGCGGTTGCAGGGCCGTCATGATGAGACACGCCACGAGCGCGATGATCGCGCCAAGCAGGAGCTGTGCCCGTGTGAAGCCGTTCAAAAGCAACCAGAACAGGAGCAGCGAGGCGAACAGAAGCGGGTAAGGCAGGATTTTTTTCATTGAGCCCCCTCCGTTTCGGTGCCTGCGCGCGGCGCGTTGAGTACGCTGCTGATATAAGATGCGGGATTGTGCAGCGAACGCGCCGTTTCATCCATATAACGCATCGCCGGGCCGGCAGCGATTGTCAGCGCCAGACAGATTGCCAGAAGCCCCGCAATCGGCACGACTTCCCGGACCAGAACGCGTGGCACGTTGCCTTCGAGCGATGCCCAAAACGTGCGAATGCCGGTACGTGTCATCGCGATCAGCGCTGAAAGACCAGACAGCAGAAGGAGCGCGACCAAAGCCCAGCTTGCCGGACTGACTGGCATTGCGAGCTGCGGTGTCGGACTGTCGCCGTTGAAAACCGCTGCCAGGATCAGGAATTTGGCAATGAATCCAGAGAATGGCGGCAAGCCGATCAGCAATATCGCACAAATGCCGAAAAACGTTCCCAGAACGGCAAGGGTTGCGGGCAGTACTGCGCCGACTTCGTCTTCGTCTTCTTCCTCCTCATCGTCACCATAGGCTTCCATGGTAACGGCGAGAACGTTTGCAGCCGCATCCTGACCGCGTTCGATCAGTTCGATCAGCAGGAAAAAAGCCGCGATGGTAAGCGTGGAACTCACCATATAGAACAGCGCGGCGCCGGTCATGGCGGTGTTACCGCTGCCAATGGCAGCCAGCAACGTGCCCGAGGATACGAGGATACTATAGCTGGCAAGACGTCCCATTGCTTGCGATGCGACCACCCCGATCAGGCCGAAGGCAAGCGTGACCATTCCACCGAAATAGAGCCAGTCATTGCCGAAACCATAGGAAGAACCGGCACCGATGCCGAACATCAGCGGCGACAGGCGCAGAAGGACGTAAATGCCGACCTTGCTCATGATGGCGAAGACCGCCGCCACCGGTGCTGCTGCTGCCGTATATGTTGGCGCAAGCCAGAAATTGAGGGGCCACATGCCTGCCTTGACGAGGAATGCAACGCCCAGAACCGCAGCACCTGCTTCAAGCAGCATACGATCTTCAGCTGCGACCTGCGGAATTCTCTGTGCAAGATCGGCCATATTCAAGGTGCCGGTCACGCCATAGATCAGGCTGACGCCGATCAAAAACAGAGACGACGCGACGAGATTGACGGCAATATAATGCATGCCGGCCTTTACGCGCGCCGGACCTGACCCATGCAACGCCAGGCCGTAGGATGCCGCCAGCATCACTTCGAAGAACACGAAGAGGTTGAACAGGTCACCAGTCAGAAATGCGCCGTTCAGCCCCATCAGCAAAAGCTGGAAGATTGTATGGAAATGCGGGCTGGCCTTGTGCCAGTGCGCGAGTGCGAAGCTGAGTGAAGCCATGCCAAGCAGGCTGGTCAGCACAAGCATAAGGGCCGCGAGACGATCCAGAACCAGCACGATGCCGAACGGTGCAGGCCAGTTGCCAATCAGGTAAACCAGAGCGTCAGGCGCCTTGTCGCTCGCCATGCCAGCAAGCGTGATGGCAATCGCGATCAAACCCAATGTCGAGATGGAGTTGATGGCCATCTTGAGCTTGCGCTTGCGCTCATCGAACAGCAGCAGGATTGCTGCCGTGACGAGCGGCAGAATGATTGGAGCAACGATGAGGTGCGTTTTCCAGTCCAACATCAGTTCTCCTTGCCGTCTACGTGGTCCGTACGCGTCAACCCGCGCGAAGCGAGCAGCACGACAAGGAAAAGTGCGGTCATTGCGAAACCGATGACGATGGCGGTCAGTACGAGCGCCTGTGGTACCGGATCGGTATATTGTGCGGCCTGAACGTCAACACCGCTATCGAGCACCGGGGCAGCATTCGTGCGCAAGCGTCCCATCGAAAAGATGAAGAGATTGACCGCGTAGGAAATCAGCGACAGGCCGATTGCCACCTGAAAGGTACGCGGGCGAAGAATGAGCCATACGCCGGATGCCATCAACACGCCGATTGCCAGAGCAAGAACGAGTTCCATCAGTTCTCCTCCTTCGTTGCGGCCAGCTTCTCGACACGGTGTTTACGGAGTGATTGGTGTGCGAGTGCAATCAAAACCAGCACGGTAGCGCCAACCACGAGGGTGAAGACGCCAAGATCGAACAGCAGGGCGCTGGCTGTCGGCATTTTTCCGATATGCGGTATTTCCGTGTATTGGAAAAATGTGGTGAGGAACGGATAGCCGAAGAACCACGACCCAGCACCTGTTGCCGCTGCAAACAGCAGTCCGAGCCCGATCCAGCGCAATGGCAGAATGCGCAAG
The DNA here is from genome assembly GCF_039631535.1 of Ochrobactrum sp. WV_118_8. Taxonomy (NCBI): domain Bacteria; kingdom Pseudomonadati; phylum Pseudomonadota; class Alphaproteobacteria; order Hyphomicrobiales; family Brucellaceae; genus Ochrobactrum; species Ochrobactrum sp. WV_118_8. Next base: position 188,448 of record NZ_JBDIUZ010000002.1, read on the forward strand.
CGGTCCTCGACCACGCGTGCACCAGACGCCAGATATTGCAGCAAAAATGCAATTGCGAGCGTAATACCGGCCGCGAATCCGCCGCCTGGCAGATCATGACCGCGCAGGAACAGATGCACTGCCAGCACAATGATAACCGGGAACAGCCATTGCATGATGACGGACGGCACGGCCAGATAATCGGCCAGTGTTTCACCTGCCTTGCGGTCAGGCGCTGCCTCGTCATAAGCGTCCTGGATTTTCTGCTGGGCTGTCGATCCGGTTGTGTCAGGGGCAGGACGGAAACGACGCAGGAGCGCAAAAACCGTGAGGCCCACAATACCGAGGACGGCAATTTCGCCAAACGTATCGAAAGCACGGAAGTCGACCAGAATGACGTTTACGACATTCTTGCCACCGCCGCCTGAATAGGCGTTTTCGAGGAAATAATCGCCAATGCTGCTGGGCGAAATACGCGTCATAACAGCATAAGCGATAATGGCCACCCCTGCCCCGCTGCCGATTGCAAGCAGCAAGTCGCGATAACGGCGGATGCGCGGGCCTATCTGCACCGGGAGCGGATCAGGATCTTCCCAACGCTTCGGCAGCCAGCGAAGCCCGAGCAGCAGCAGAACAGTGGTGACAATCTCGACCAGCAACTGGGTCACAGCAAGATCGGGCGCGGACAGCCAGACGAAGGTGATGCAGGTAACGAGCCCCGCCCCTCCGAGGAGGATCAACGCCGCAAGTCGGTGGTACTTGGCCTGATAGGCCGCGCCGATAGCACAGGCACCACCAAGTATCCAAAGTCCGGCAAAAATCGGGTCCACTGGCTGGGCGCCAAGCGAACCTGACTGCAAGCCGGAAACGAAAATCGGCCAGGCAGCTGCAAGGACGGCCACCGCAACCACGATACGGAGCTGCGGCTGCAGACGACGCGTGCTGAGGAAGGATTCTGCCTTACGTGCCCAGTTCCATGACAAGGTCACGAGAACACGTTCGAAAATGCGCTGCCCTTGCAAATGCCGGAATAAGGGGGGGCCGTCTTCACTGGTGGCAAGATAGTTTTTCAGCATCCAGTGCAGAAGAATACCGCCGATCATGGCGACGATACTCATCATCAGCGGCAGGTTGAATCCGTGCCAGACCGAGAGACTATATTCAGGCGTCGCCTTGCCCAGCACCGACAGAACTGCCGAATGCAGGAACGGTCCGATGGAAAGGCCCGGAATGATGCCGATCAACAGGCAAAGCAGCACCAGAAGTTCAATGGGACGACGCATCCAGTGCGGCGGTTCGTGCGGCTCATGCGGCAGGTCATGCGGTGGTGGTCCGAAGAACGTCGAATAAATAAAGCGCACCGAATAGGCGACCGTAAAGATACCGGCAATCGTGGCGACATAGGGCGTGATCGTATCAAGCCACGACGCCATGTGCGTTTCCACCGCCTCAGCGAAGAACATTTCCTTGGAAATAAAGCCGTTGAGCAACGGTACGCCTGCCATTGCCGCACTCGCGACCATGGCGAGCGTTGCCGTATAGGGCATGGGACGCAACAGCCCGCTCAGCTTTCGCATGTCGCGCGTGCCGGTCTCATGATCGATGATGCCCGCAGCCATGAACAGCGATGCCTTGAAAATCGCATGGTTGACCATGTGAAAGATCGCGGCAACCGCAGCAAGTGGGCTGCCAAGAGAAAGCAGAACGGTAATCAGACCAAGGTTACTGATGGTCGAATAGGCAAGCAGCCCTTTGAGGTCCTGCTGGAAAACTGCGAAGAAGCTGGCAATCAGAAGCGTGATCAGCCCTGCCGAACCGACGATCCAGAACCACTCTTCCGTTCCGCTGAGAACCGGCCACAGGCGCGCCAGCAGGAAGACTCCGGCCTTCACCATGGTGGCCGAATGCAGATAGGCAGAAACAGGCGTCGGCGCTGCCATCGCATTGGGAAGCCAGAAGTGGAACGGAAACTGCGCGCTTTTCGTAAAAGCACCGAGCAGGATCAGAATAAGCGCCACGCTATAAAGCGGATGTGTCCGAACGATGTTCCCCGCTGCCAGAACTGTGTCGAGATCGTAGCTTCCGACAATATGGCCGAGGATCAGAACGCCTGCCAGCAGACAGAAACCACCGATACCCGTCACGGTCAGCGCCATGCGCGCGCCGTCGCGGGCACTGGCATTGTGATACCAATAGCCGATCAGCAGGAACGAGAAGATGCTGGTCAGCTCCCAGAACACGGCGAGCAATATCAGATTGCCGGATAGAACTACGCCGAGCATCGATCCCATAAAGGACAGCAGGAACGAGAAGAACCTCGGCACGGGATCTTCGGGCGACATGTAATAACGCGCATAAATGACGACCAGCAGGCCGATACCCGTGATGAGCATCGCGAAAAGCCAGGCGAAGCCATCCATTCGGAAGGTGACATTGAGGCCATAGGCCGGAAGCCATTCCACAGTGCCATGGAGCACCTTGCCATCCGACACGATGGGATAAAGGCTGGCGGTGACAATAAAGGCAACAAGCGCAATCGCTGCCGTAAACCAGGCCGAACCGCTACGATCCGCCCCCCTGAATAAGCCGGTTATGGCGCTGCCAAGAAATGGTAGAAGGACAAGCAGGAAAAGCATTCTGCCGTCCATCGTCATGCGCCACAGGCCTCCTAGCCGAAATCAAGGTTGATCCGAAGCAGCACCGCTCAAGAAAACAGCAACAGAATCGCTCCGGCAAGTTGTAGTGAGGAATCATATATTCCGATGGCCTTATTATGACCGGCCACGGAACATTATGGCAATAGCTTTCAATGGCTTATCGCATAGATTTGAATCATTTTATTGTTCCCTGCGCCGAAAAATCTATAATTTATCAATCGCTGCGAACCGCGACGCCTGACTGTCGGCCATACTGACCTGAAAATCTTTCAGCCGGATGACACAAAACTTGCCATGAATTTTACCGCAGATGCGGCTTCATCCTTCAAGCAAAATCGCCGATAGCCGTTCGGCCTGAACACGAATGTCCGGTACGGCAGTAACCTCCCAGAACGCGCCTTTCGTAACAGGTCCGATACCGAAAAACGGACCGGATGGCTCTCCTCGCTTATTGAGAATCTGCAGATCCCGTGTGACATCAAAACCGAGATCGAGTGCATCCGGTCGGGCCAAGCCATGCTCCATGAAACCGATCAGTGCCGCATTGCGGGTTGTCGAAAAACGTGGATTGCCGCCACGACAATCAATAACCGTCGATACCTGCAGTTTTTCGACATGCTCACTACGCCGAGGGCGATAACGGACTTCAATCTCGCCGCCTTGGTCGCGCACCGAAACCAGATGGCCTGCCGCGACTTTGAGTTGGCCGCTGTTCACGGCAGCTTCAATACGCTCTGCGACAGCCGGTGCCATGCGATGCCGGTGCACATCCCACCAAGGACGCAGATGACGGAGGAAGCTGCGGCGTTGCGACGTCGGCAGGCTCGCCCAGATGTGTTGTGTATGCGGACGCAGACCATCCATCACGCCACGCCAGCCGGAACCGGTTTTTTCCGCTTCCGTCATCATGGCACGCACGTGCTGCACAAGCTTGGAAAGGCCCAGCGATAGCGGGAGATCGTCTGCCTCGACAGGGAAAGCTTGCGCAGGGGCATGAACCGCAGGAAGAAGCCCACGGCGCGAAATCGCATAGATTTCCGCACGATGCCCGTTGTCGAGCAGCGACAGGACGCTGTCGATCATCGACAGACCTGTGCCGAATATCGTCACCGGCGCATCTGTCGGCATATCGAAATAGCCATTGCTCGACCAGTATTCCGTAACGTGATTGCCGGATTTCGCGATGGCGGCTTCGTTGCCCGTGCTCACAATCACCGCATCGGCAGTGAACGTGTCTCCTGTCTCAGCGGTAACGGCTGGTCTGCCGTCCTTCAGCGCGACATCGACGACGCCGGTCTTTTCAACTTTCAAACGTGTATCATCGTCAGAAAGATAAGGCGCGATAAGATGCTTCAGATAGGAGCGGTAGAGTTTGCGTGGTGCAAAACTGTGCGGTTCCCACAAATGGCCGGGAGCGGCAATGTCGCTCGACTGCAACCAGTTCAGGAAATGATCCGGCTGATCGGGATATGCGCTCATATTGCTGGCGCGGACATTGAGAAGATGGCTCGGGTTTTCCGTCGCGTATGCGATGCCTGCCCCTAATTGACCTGAACGCTCGAAAATCCGCACAGTCGAATCTGGTGAGCGCCGAAGCAATTGTGCAGCCAGGATGATGCCGCTTGCGCCCGCTCCGATGATAATGAATGACTTCAAACTATCGTGACCTCGTCCCTTTTCACGACAACGATAAGAAAAGCGCGTCGTCAAACTATCGTTTTTAAATCCCACTGTTTTAGTTAGATTCCAATAAACAATCGCCCTTGTAAACCCCATAAAGCTGGGAAGGTTGCCCTGTTCAGACGCCTGCAGGCGCGGACAGCGCATGGATGCAACGATCAAAATGTAAACAGTAAAACCCGGCTAGCAACGGATCGTTGACAGTGTGTTTCAGAAACACGGGCTGGCTTCGACAGCCAAAATAACAATATTTCCCTCAACATCATTCATGAGGTTGTCTTGAAAATCCCAAGCCAGACAGCCTGTTGGACCGCTGAAACACAGGACAGAATAATGAACAATTCCCTGCTGAATTCCATCAAGAAGCGCCGCACACAGTACGCTCTGGGCAAGTCCCTTCCGCTGTCGAATGAAGACACCGCCGAGCTGATCCGTGAAGCGGTCAAGCACACGCCGTCTTCGTTTAATTCGCAGAGCTCGCGCGCTGTGATCCTGTTTGACGCCGAGAGCGACAGGCTGTGGAACATCGTGAAGGAAACACTTCGCCAGATCGTCCCTGCCGACGCTTTCGCCCAGACCGAAGCCAAAATCGACAGCTTCTCCGCCGGTGCAGGTACGGTTCTGTTCTATGAAGATCAGAACGTCGTTAAGGGTCTTCAGGAAAACTTCCCGCTTTACGCTGACAACTTCCCGGTCTGGTCCGAACAGTCGGGCGGTATGGCGCAACATTCGGTCTGGACCGCGCTCGCCAACGCCGGCATTGGTGCCAGCCTTCAGCACTACAACCCGCTGATCGACCACGAAGTCGCCAAGGCTTGGGACGTTCCGGCTTCGTGGAAGCTCCGCGCACAGATGCCGTTCGGCTCGAACGAACAGCCTTTTGCAGAAAAGGTTTTCATGGACGATGGCGACCGCTTCAAAGTGTTCTTCTAATCGCCTGATTGTACTGTATAAATTGAGCCGGAGGAATTTTCCTCCGGCTTTTGCATTTCCGCGGAAAAATATTTCATCAGACCGTTGTCCCCTCCCCAAAAGCTGGCTGTAATGGAGAAGCTTTGAAGAGAGTCGCGAACAAAGCGACAGGCTCTTGAGGCTTCATCAATGCAGGGCTGCAATTGCGCGACATATGCGGATTGCACAGCCCGGAGGGGAAGTTGCATGACGACCGTAATACTGTCACTCATTCAGAATAACTCGAAGGCAGACCATACAAGACATGGCCTTGCACGAAAGCTGCTGCGCGCATCGATTCCAGCCGCACTGGCATTCACGCTCTTTCTGTCGGCATCACCCAAGGCAGTGGAAGCAGCTACACCGACTGACACGCTCGTCATTGCCATGAGCATAGATGACGTCATTTCGCTCGACCCGGCGGAAATCTTCGAGATCACGACGTCTGAAGTGCTCACCAGCACCTATGAACGCCTCGTCACGACTGACACCAAGGACCCCACGAAGATCATCCCCCAGATTGCTGAAAGCTGGGCCTTTTCCGATGACGGTAAGTCGATCACGTTCAAAATCCGCAAGGGCCTAAAATTCGCCTCCGGCAACCCGCTGACGGCACACGACGCCGCTTATTCGCTGCAGCGCGCGATCAAGCTCGACAAGAGCCCGGCCTTCATTCTCAGCCAGTTCGGTCTCACTCGCGATAATGCCGATCAGAATATTGTTGCCACCGACGACGAAACGCTTGTGTTCACGACCGGCAAGGCGTTTGCACCAAGCTTTGTCCTGAACTGTCTGACATCCAGCGTTGCGTCGATTGTCGACAGCAAGTTGGTCAAGGAACATGAGCAGAAGGCAGAGAAGACAAAGGATTTTCCTTACGAAACCGATTTCGGTTATGAATGGCTGAAGACCAATTACGCCGGTTCCGGTCCTTTCGCATTGAAGCAATGGCGCGCAAATGAAGTCCTGCTTCTGGAGCGCAACGAAAATTATAGCGATGCAAAACCGGCAATGAAGCGCGTTATCTATCGCCACGTGAAAGAAGGCGTTTCGCAGCGTCTGCTCTTGCAGGCGGGCGACATCGACATTGCACGTAATCTGGAACCTGGCGATATCGAAGAATTGAGCAAGGATCAGAAGTACCATGTCATCAACGCACCGAAGGGGCGCGTCTATTATCTGGTCGCCAACCAGAATGTACCTGAACTCGCAAAGCCCGAAGTTCGGCAGGCACTGAAATACCTGGTCGATTACGATACGATAGAAGCGAAGCTCATCAAGGGTATCGGTCGCACGCACCAGTCCTTCCTGCCACTCGGCATGTTCGGTGCTGTCGGCGACAAGCCATTCACCTACGACGTCGATAAAGCCAAGGAACTTCTCGCCAAAGCTGGCCTCAAGGACGGTTTCAAGGTGACGCTCGATGTACGTAACAGCCAGCCATTCGTCGGCATAGCGGAAAGCATTCAGCAGACGATGGGTAAGGCAGGCGTTCACGTGGAAATCCTGCAGGGTGACGGCAAGCTGACCACCACCAAGGTTCGCGCACGCAAGCACCAGTTGGCGCTGGGTATATGGGGACCGGATTATTGGGATCCGCATACCAATGCGGTGACGTTCACCAATAATCCAAACAATGGCGAAGATGTCTCGATGCGCACCAACGCCTGGCAGGCGCATTGGGAAATTCCGGAACTGACGGCGGAAACAATGGCTGCTGTTGAAGAGCGCGATACAGCCAAACGTGAGACGATGTATCATGATCTTCAAAAGAAGTTTCAGGAAACAAGCCCGTTCGCAATCATCTATCAGCAGATTGAAACGGCTGTGACGGGTCCGAATGTGCACGATTTCAACATGGTGGCCGATGCCAACTATGTTCAGACCGTAACGAAGGACTGATGCGATACGAAAAGGCCGGGCAAAGTGCCCGGCCTTTTTACTCGTCGAAACTGAACGGCGGCAATTTTTCCAACGCGGATTTTAGCGCTTCCGACCAGCTTTCCGATACGGTCTGATAATAAGGATCGGTGACCTCGAACCGTCTGCGAGCGCCAGTTTCAAAACTGTCCGCTTCATAAATCTGCATGTCGAGCGGAAGCCCAACTGAAAGGTTGGCTTTCAGTGTGGAATCGAACGAAACCAGCAGCAGCTTCACTGCTTCCTCGAAACTCATCTGCTCCTGATAAGCGCGCACGAGGATCGGTTTTCCATATTTGTTCTCGCCAATCTGGAAAAAAGGCGTATCGGCCGAGCTCTCGATAAAATTGCCTTCGGGATAGATATAGAAAAGGCGCGATTGCCCGCCCTTGATCTGTCCGCCGAGAATGAACGATGCGCCGAAAGCATCGGCATTCTGTCCACCGGTAGCGGAGTTCTGGATCACTTCCTTGACGGTGTCACCGACAAGACGCGCAACCTGAAACATGGAAGGCGCGTCGAAAACCGAGGGGTGCCTGTCTGCTGGAGCTTTCATCCGTTCTTCCAGAAGACTTGCAACGGCTTGCGTTGTCGCAAGGTTTCCCGCCGAAAGCAGAACAATCACGCGCTCGCCGGGCTCTGACCAGCTCCGCATTTTTGAGAAGACAGAAATATTGTCGAGCCCGGCATTCGTCCGTGTATCGGACATGAACACAAGGCCACGATCGATTTTCATTCCAACACAATAGGTCATAAGCAATATCCGGCAGGCAACTCGCTATCCAGAAAGATCACTGCCCTACATTGATGTGAACCGCAAGGCTTTCCACCGTACCGCCTAAACGAACGCCGGAAATCGGGGCCGCATCACGATAGTCGAGGCCGGTTGCAATCCGCACGTAACGGTCATTCGGGCAAATATTGTTGGCGGCATCGAACCCCACCCATCCCAGGCCATCGATATGGGCTTCAGCCCATGCGTGACTTGCGGTTTGTTCTTCCACACCTTCCATCATCAGATACCCCGATACGTATCGTGCCGGAATGCCGATCAGTCGGGCTGCGGAAAGGAAAACATGCGTGTGATCCTGGCAAACGCCCTTCCCACTTTCCAGAGCGCTTTCAGCATCCGTTGAAACGCTCGTCGTCCCCGGCATATAGGCGACCGCCTTGTGGATGGTGTTCATCAGATCGTGCATCAGGGCAAGCCGTTCCTGCCCGGTCGTGAGATCAGCTGCCAGCGCCTTAATGCGTTCGCCCGGCGCAGTCAGCGGCGTCTCGCGCTCGAAGAGCCAGAGCGGCGCATAACCATAGACCGGTCCAAGCACTCCGGCCCGGTCTTCCATCTCGACGCTGCCGCTGGCGGTTATGACAATTTCATTGATATTGCGAGAATGCTGGACCAGATCGGTCTTGTTGCCAAAGCCGTCGACATAGGAAGCCTCCGGCTCACCGCCTTCGATTTTTAACTCCCAGTGCTTGACCATCTGGCCCGGCACTGTTGGTGGACGCAACCGCAACCTTTGCACCGCATAAGGAACCGGATGCTCATAGCGATAATGCGAAACGTGCCGGATGTTGAGCAGCAAGCGAAGACCTCAATAGAAATTATAGGTTTCAGCAATCTCGTTGCCGAGCCGGTTGTTGCGAGTGATGAATTCGGTCAGAAACTCATGCAAGCCCACATCGAAGATCGCGGATATGTCCTGATTTTGCAGGCTTGCATAGATTTTGTCCGCTGTCGCGTGGCAGGCAGCACGATTGCCATAATCTTTCGACAGGTAATCCAGATGTTCGGCGATGCTGCGATAGCAGTAATGGAGCGAACGCGGCATACGGCCGTTCAGGATCAGGTAGTCCGCGACCTGCGCCGGACGGTAATCACCATCATAGACCCACCGATATGAGCGGTGCGCGGAGACCGACCGCAGGATCGATTCCCATTGATAATTGTCCAGCGTCGTGCCGACATAGGATATCGCAGGCAGCAGGACATAATATTTCACATCGAGAATACGAGCCGTATTATCAGCGCGTTCGATGAAAGTACCAAGGCTTGCAAAATCGAAGATTTCGTTGCGCAGCATCGTGCCATGGAAAGAGCCGCGAATGAGCGCCGTCTCGCGCTTGATCTGGTCGAGAAGCTGCGGAAGGTCACTTTCCTTCAACGGCTTACACAGCGACTTTTTCAGTGACATCCATGCTTCGTTTACGCTTTCCCACGCCTCGCGCGTCAGCGCCGTGCGCACCATGCGGGCATTGGAACGCGCGGTTTCAATGCAGGTCATCACGCTTGATGGATTGTCTGCATCGCGCAGCAGGAAGTCCGCAACATTGGCGGCGTTATAGACGTCGTATTTTGCAGAGAAGCCCTGACTTGCACCCGCTGAAACCGCGACCGAAGACCACTCCTCCGGTGCGTCAGACGTTTTCGTCAGCGCCATGCGAAGCCCCGCATCAACGAGACGTGCCATGTTTTCGGCACGCTCTATGTAGCGGAACATCCAGTAAAGTCCGTTTGCCGTACGGCCAAGAAGCATAAATCATTCCCCTTTTCGCGCCCTGATCTTGTCGTCAGTTGCGGCACGTTAATGCAGTTTCAGTCGTCGAGTACCCACGTATCCTTGGTTCCGCCGCCCTGGCTGGAATTCACGACAAGCGATCCCTCCTTCAAAGCCACACGGGTGAGCCCGCCGGGTGTGATGCGGATGCGATCCGAAACCAGAACAAATGGGCGCAGATCGACATGGCGTGGCGCCAGCCCGCTCTCGGTAAAGATGGGCGTCGTTGAAAGCGCAAGCGTGGGCTGCGCGATATAGTTGCGCGGCCTTGCCTTCAGTTTCTCTGAAAAAGCATCGCGTTCGGCCTTTGTCGAAGCGGGGCCTACCAGCATTCCATAACCACCGGAGCCGTGCACTTCCTTGACGACAAGCTCGGCAAGATTGTCGAGCACATAAGCAAGGCTATCTGGTTCGGAACAACGCCAGGTCGGAACGTTTTCGAGAATGGCCTTGCGGCCCGTATAGAACTCCACGATTTCCGGCATGTAGGAATAGATCGCCTTGTCGTCGGCGATGCCGGTTCCGGGCGCATTGGCAATCGTGATATTCCCTGCCCGGTAAACATCCATGATGCCTGCAACGCCGAGCGTCGAATCCGGCCTGAATGTCAGCGGGTCGAGAAACGCATCGTCCACACGCCGATAGAGCACGTCGATAGCGCGATAACCTTGTGTGGTACGCATCGCGACACGTCCGTCAACGACGCGCAGATCGCTTCCCTCGACCAGTTCGACGCCCATCTGGTCGGCGAGGAATGCGTGTTCAAAATAGGCTGAATTATAAATGCCGGGCGTCAGCACCGCGACGGTCGGCACATCCTGCGTGCCGGGAGGTGCAACGCTTGCCAGCGACTGGCGCAACAATTGCGGATAATTCTCAACCGGGCGAACCTTGACGTTCTGAAACAGCTCGGGAAAGAGCTGCATCATCGTCTCGCGGTTTTCCAGCATATAGGAAACGCCGGATGGCGTGCGGGCATTGTCCTCCAGCACATAGAACTGGTTCTCGGCGGTGCGCACGATATCCACGCCGATAATATGGGTGTAGACATTGCCCGGAGGACGGAAGCCGATCATCTCGGGCAAGAAGGCTTCATTCTTGGAAATCAGGTCTTTCGGAATGCGCCCTGCCCGAACGATCTCCTGACGGTGATAAATGTCATCGAGGAAGGCATTAAGCGCCATCACACGCTGTTCGATGCCCTGCGACAGACGCCGCCATTCCTGACCTGAAATGATACGCGGGATGATATCAAAGGGAATGAGGCGCTCACCCGCTTCCTGATCGCCGTAGACAGCAAAGGTGATGCCCGTCTTGCGGAAAACGCTTTCGGCGTCATCGCTTTTCTGCAGAAGTTTGTGCGGGTCCTGCTGGTCGAGCCACTGCTTGAGAAATTCATATGGTTGGCGGACATTCCCGCCATGGTTGAGCATCTCGTCAAATGGCTTCACTTAATTCCCCTTCTTTTTCCCTATTATTCAGTCCTGACTCAGGGAAAAGCAAGCATGGAAATTATGCAAAAGCGCAAAGCTGGGTTGCGCAATTTCGTCGCGACATGAGCCCCGAGGTGCGATCTACTACGCCCGCAAACACAGCTTTGGCGAAAATTCAGCCCGGTCGATGGGCTTTCACGATTGCCGGATCGGTGTCGATACGCCCAGCTTCGATGAGGTCGAGACAATAAGGCACTGCCGGAAAAATCGCCTGCAAGGTCATGGCAATTGAAGCTGGTTTACCGGGAAGATTGAGGATGAAGCTCTTGCCGCGACTGCCTGCCGTTTGGCGGGATAGAATGGCGGTCGGGGTTTGTTCCAGGCTGACGCGGCGCATCAGTTCGCCGAAACCGGGCAGCTCCTTATGCAGAACGGCCTGCATGGCTTCCGGTGTTTCATCGCGCGGGCTTGGTCCCGTGCCACCCGTGGTCAGGATAAGATCACAGGCCTCGTTGTCGCAAAGATCGATAAGCGTATCGCGTACCGATTCCATGCCATCGGGAATGACGCGGCGAATTGCTTCGTAAGGCGTGACGACAGCGCTTTTCAGCCATGCTTCCATGGCAGGGCCACTCAGGTCTTCGTACTCCCCGCGACTTGCGCGGTCGGAAACAGTCACGAAACCGATCTTTACCATCACACCCTCACAGTAAGTTTTTGGCTCTCAGCAGACTTCTGGCGATCTTATAGGCGCTCGCCGGTTTGATGTGAAGGTTTGCATACTCCCAAATGAAAACGCCGCCCAAAGGCGGCGCTTTGCTTATGATGTCACTCGAAAATTACGGCGTAACGTCGAAGCCGAACCACTTTTCCGACAGACGCTTGATCGTGCCGTCAGCCTTTGCAGCTTCAATGGCAACGTCGAACATCTTCTTCAGTTCGGTATCGTCCTTGCGCAGACCGACAGCAACGCCACGGCCCAGAATGCCGCCTTTGAAGAACGGACCGGTCATGACGATGTCTTCGTTGCCCGGCTTCTTGGCAGCGTCCGTGAGGTAAGCGAGCGAAGCTACGATCAGGTCTACACGGCCAGACTTCAGGTCGAGGTCGTGCTGTTCCGTGGTCTTGTATTCACGGATGTCGATGCCATCCTTGAAATACTTGTCGAGCAGCGACAGGCCGAGCGAAGCGGTCTGGACGCCGACGGTGCGGCCCTTGATTTCAGCCGATACTTCGTCGATTGCCTTCTGGGCAGCCGCTTCATCCTTGGCGAGATAAAGGGTTTCGCCGGTATGCGGCAGCTTGGCGTAAGGGCTGTCCTTCAGCGTCGCAAAGGTCTGCGGCGTCAGGCCATAGGAAATCGAGAAGCTGATGGTTTCCTCGCGCTTCGGCGTAGCAGTAAGGCCAGCCATGATCGCATCAAACTTGCCAGCATTGAGCGCCGGAATGATGCTGTCGAAAGGCTGCGCAACCATCGTGCACTCAACCTTCATGCGGGCGCAGAGGTCCTTGTAGAGGTCGACTTCATAGCCATCCAGCGAGCCATCGGGCTTGGTGAAGTTGTAAGGACGGAAAGCACCTTCCGTGGCGATGGTGATCTTTGTCCACTTCTTTTCCTCGGCATGGGCCGAGACGCTCGTCAGAGCGAGAGCGGAAATGAACACGGCTTTGAAAAGTCCGGTGGTCTTCATTGCAGATATCCTGTTGCGGTTATTTCTGTCCGGCTTACGCCGGAACACAGAATTTCGGTAATTAGGCAGCGTTTTCGTGGCTGATAAACTTGCGGAAACGTTCCGACTTCGAGTTGCCGAACACGTCTTCCGGCGCACCGTCTTCTTCCACCAGACCCTGATGGAAAAATACGACGCGGTTGGAGACGTCGCGCGCGAAGCCCATTTCGTGGGTCACGACCAGCATGGTGCGGCCTTCTTCGGCAAGGCCGCGCATGACGCGCAACACTTCACCGACCAGTTCCGGATCGAGTGCTGAAGTCGGCTCGTCAAAGAGCATGACCTTCGGCTTCATCGCCAGTCCGCGGGCGATTGCGGCGCGCTGCTGCTGTCCGCCCGAAAGATGGGCCGGATAGAAATCGCGCTTGTCAGCAATGCCGACCTTTGCCAGCAAAGCTTCTGCTTCTGCCACGCATTCCGCGCGCGGGCGTCCCTGCACATAGATCGGCGCTTCGATGATGTTTTCCAGAATGGTCTTGTGCGACCACAGATTGAAGCTCTGGAACACCATGCCCAGTTCCGAACGAATGCGCGAAACCTGTTTTTTGTCGGTCGGGTAGGCTTCACCCTTCGAATTCTTCGCCATACGGATGGTTTCGCCCGAAACCGTCACAGTGCCCGACGTCGGTGTTTCCAGAAGATTGATGCAGCGCAGGAAAGTCGACTTGCCGGAACCCGACGAACCGAGGATCGAAATGACCTCACCTTCACGTGCTTCAAGCGAAATGCCTTTCAGCACTTCATTCGCACCGAAGCTCTTGCGCAGGTTTTCGACTTTCAGCGCCACCGGTGCATTGGGGGAAACGATTTTGCTCACGATGTTTGTCCTTCGGAGGAAAGCTTGACGACCGGCTGGCGCAGATAAGGGGTCAGCTTATATTCTGCGAACATCAGCGCACGTGTCAGAACGAAGTTGATGGCAAGGTAGATCGCACCGGCGATCACGAAGATTTCTATGGCCCGATAGCTCTCGGCGATCAGCTTTGCCGCAATACCGGTCACTTCCATGAGCGTGATGATCGATGCAAGCGAGGTTGCCTTGATCATCGATATCATCTCGTTGCCGTAACCCGGCAATGCCTGACGGATCGCAAGTGGCATGACGATGCGACGGAAGCAGGTGAAGGACGACATGCCACAGGCTTTTGCAGCTTCGATCTGGCCGTGCGGCACCGACAGCAGGCCACCACGGATGATTTCGCTCGCATAGGCGGCGTTGTTCAATGTCAGCGCAATGATCGCACACCAGTAAGGCTCGCGCAAAACCGGCCACAGGAACGAGTAACGGATGGCCGGAAACTGGCTGAGACCGTAATAGATGATGAATATCTGCACCAGAAGCGGTGTTCCGCGGAACACGAACACATAAAGGCGGGCAATCCAGTCCAGCACCTTGATGCCCGACAGGCGCATCAAGGCGAAAAGCAAGGCAAGTATGGCGCCAAACACGATGGAAGTTGCCGCAAGCTTCAGGGTCAGCGGCACGCCGCCCAGCATCTGGAAGAATGCGTCGGAATAGAATTCAAGGTTCATTTTGCCCTCCGGACGCCACGCGAAAAGTGACGCTCGGCAAACTGCAGAAGCCCGCCGGAAACAGACGAAATCAGCAGGTAGAGCGCACCGGCAATGAGGAAGAAGTTGAAGGGCAGTCCGGTCGAGCCAGCGCCGATCTGTGCCTGACGCAGAAGCTCAACCACACCGGCAACCGACACCAGAGCGGATTCCTTGAGTGAAACCTGCCAGACATTGCCAAGCCCCGGCAATGCGTGTCGCAGCGCGAGCGGCGCGATGATACGGCGGAATTTCAGCATCTGGCCCATGCCGCAAGCAGTAGCGGCTTCGAGTTCACCTTTGGAAACGGCCCGGAATGCACCACGAAACACTTCAGTGTGGTGCGCACCACAGGAAATGGCAATTGCCAGCACACCCGCAAGAAAGCCCGGAAAGCCAATGAAGCCTTCCGCACCGAAATATTTGCCAAGTGCGGTGACTGCCGCACTGCCGCCGAAGTAAAACAGATAGATGACGAGGAGATCCGGAATGCCGCGAATGATCGTGGTGTAGCCGTCGGCGACAGCGCGAAGCGTGCGCCCGCCGGAAATCTTCGCCCAGGCAGCAAAAACGCCGATGGCAGCGCCAAGAAGGAAGCCCAGGACGGCGAGCGCCACGCTCACCAGTGCACCCATCATCAGCACGTAGCCCCAGCCGTCCGGCCCGAAGCTCAAAATATCGAGAAAGCCCATCTGCTTCATGATGCGTCAGGCCCTGTTGGAATTGGGGGATTGAATGTCATTTCTATTTTCAGATTCTGTCTGCCCGCCCGCATCATTTCGCGGTTTCAGGCAGAGCGGGTTGAACGCTATCTGGAATCGGATTGACGAACACGGTTCCGTCGAGCCGTTTTTCGTGATCCTGCTTTGCTTTCTTGATCTGCTCCGGATTACGGAACAATTCGATGGCCGTGCTGCCCATGATCTTCGCAGCATGGGCCATGCCTTTATGCGCCGCGGGCAGCTTGCCCTGCGCCACCATCTGCCACGAATGAAGCGGCGTGCCAATTGCGCAGGTCGCGCCACGCATCTGCACGGTGGGCACGACCCAGCTCACGCTGCCGACATCGGTCGAGCCGACGAGGGTATTATCGCCCTTATAGGGCGTATAGATATCTTCACAAAGCGCGAGGCCATCCTTAGGCTCCACGCCGAAGCGGCGGAAAGCATCTGAAATGTCTTCCCTGGACAGTGTCTTCTGGAAACGGCTTGCGGTTTCGCGGTCCTGCTCATCGAAGTCCGGAGGTCCGAGTCGCTCGAGCTGAAGCTGCATCATCTGTTCCAGCGGCGTGTTGCCGATCAGATCGGCATCGCCGCTGACGATTTCGCTGCGGACCGTCGTTTCGGTCATCAGCGCCGCGCCGTCGGCAATCTTCTTGACGCGTTCCAGAAGGGTCTGCATTTCCGGCAGGCTGCGGGCGCGAACGAGATAACGCACCGTTGCCTTGGCCTGCACGACATTCGGCGCAAAACCACCTGTATCGGTCACAGCGTAATGAATGCGCGCCGTGGACGGCATATGCTCACGCATATAGTTCACGCCGACATTCATCAGTTCAACTGCGTCCAGCGCACTGCGCCCCAGATGCGGGGCTGACGAAGCATGGGCTGCGCGACCGCTGAAGTGAAAATTGATTTCGTTGCAGGCAAGCGAAACCGGATCGTTTACACCAGCAAAAGGCGCCGGGTGCCAGCAAAACGCGATATCCACATCGTCAAAAAGTCCTTCGCGGACCATGAACCCCTTGGCTGAACCGCCCTCTTCCGCCGGGCAACCGTAATAGCGCACGCGGCCCTTGATGCCCTGTGCGGCAAGATAATCCTTCACTGCCGCAGCAGCGAGCAACGACCCTGAGCCCAACAGGTTATGACCGCAGCCATGTCCATGGCCGCCGGCCTCGACTGGCTGCTCTTCAACCAGTCCAGATATCTGGCTGAGGCCCGGCAATGCATCGAACTCACCAAGGATGGCGATGACCGGTCCTTCGTCGCCAGCTTCGCCCATCACCGCAGTCGGCAGGCCCGCAATACCACGCTCGACGCGAAACCCTTCGGCTTCCAGCATCGCCGCATGGGCATCGCTCGATTTGTACTCTTCGTAGTTTGTTTCAGGATTATCCCAAACCGTATCGCTCAGTTCGAAATATGCGGCGCTCTTGGCGTCGACGATATCCCAGATATCGTGATGGTTTTTCAACTCGGCTCCATCGATCATTTCACCGACGCCATACAAGATGGCGGCGGGCATCAGGACATTCAGGCAATGCAATTGCCGAACCTTCCTCAGACTGCAATTTTTGATGATGCTGATAGAACTCAGGCCCCGCTCTCGCAAGGGCAGATCGGAGAGTTGATGCGAAATTGCTCATTTTCAGGCAGTTTTCTGCCCTCAACAAGCTGTTTCGGTCAATTCGTCCGATTGAAGTTAGCTGTTAGCCTCCCACACGCCTCAATATTCCTCGCACCTGTACTCAGCAGTACCCGAGACAAATGGCGGGGAGTAGCCATGATATTGGTCAAAATTATTGTGAGTTTTTGCAATATGAGAGGTTCCTCCTGACAAATTGCCAACAAGTTCGTAGAAGCACTGCGATCGCCACTTCTGCTCCCCCTTGAGTGCCTATCGATGAAACGATAGTTCATCGTACAAATGAAATTTCGAAGGCGGCGGTCATGGTACACGAAAAGAAGCATGCGGATTTCATCATACGTCCACTGCAGCGCAGCGAAGTGACTGACATCTGGCAAATTGATCGCAGCGAGATCATCGAGGAAATGTATCGCCTCGAAGGAGAGCAACTCCTGCTGGAGCCACAATTCTACGATGTGCAGGGCTGGCCGGAGGGCGAAGCGGAAATCTACACACATATCCTGCTCGACTGTCACGACCACGGCGGCGTATTTCTTGGCGCCTATCTCGATGGCACTCTGGTGGCCGTCGCAGTTACGGATGTACGCCCTGTCGGTGCCTATCCCGAATTGTACCAGCTCGGCTTCATGCATGTGGGGAAGACAGTCCGGGGATTGGGACTTGCTGGTGAACTTTATCGTCGCAGCGTGGCCATTGCGAAGGAGGCCGGAGCAGAAGGTTTCTATATTTCTGCGACACCCACACGGCGGACCATCGATTTTTATGTGAAGCAAGGTGCAAAAGTCACCACGACGCCTGATCCATTGCTCTTCAAGCGCGAGCCGGAAGATATTCATCTCATCCATCGTTTCAACGCCCAAGCTTCTTGACGCGGAACAGAAACCACTATCATCGTCACTCATGCGAATTCTGCTCGTCGAAGACAATCTCACCCTCGCAAACTGGCTGGCAAAAAGCTTGCAGCAGTCGAACTACAGCGTCGATACTGTGCACGACGCGGCGGATGCGGAACAGGCGCTCGCCTTCACGGAGTATGATCTCGTGGTTCTCGACCTCGGATTGCCGGACAAAACCGGGCTCGACGTGCTGGAGCACATCCGCGGCAGAGGCAATGAGGTGCCTGTCATCATCCTGACGGCCAATGCAAGTCTTGACGGACGTATCCGCGGATTGGATGCCGGTGCTGACGATTATCTGGCAAAGCCGTTCGAACTCAGCGAACTTGAAGCGCGCATCCGTGCGCATCTTCGCCGGTCCAGTCAGCGGACAGCGCCTGTTGTGACCTGCGGCCTTTTGCGTTTCGACACCAACACCCGGCTGTTTTCACTCGGAGACGATCCACTGTCACTTGCACCCAAAGAACATGCAGTTCTGGAACAGCTTCTGCGGCGCATCGGAACCACCGTCAGCAAGACAACACTTGTTCAAGGTATTTACGATTTCGACAGCGAGACTGATGAGAACGCCATCGAGATTTACATTCATCGTCTGCGCAAAAAGCTGGAGGGCAGCAAAGCCGAGATCGTAACCTTGCGCGGCCTGGGCTATCTGCTGCGTGAGGCGAGTTGAGATGAAACGGCTGTTCACTCGCCTCTCCCAAAGCCTGCGTGCACAGCTCGTTTCCTGGATCGTGATTCCGCTGATTGTCGTGGCCGGGATCAACCTTTGGACCGCATGGCGTGCGTCGGAAAATATGGCCGGGATCGTGTCAGACAGAATGCTGACAGCGTCAGCACGCGCCATTGGCGAAGCGACTGCTGCCTCGCATAATGCCATCGATGCTGTCATTCCGCCGGTAGCGCTGGAGATGTTTTCGACGGGAAATGGCGACCGGGTCTATTATCGGGTCGAAACTTCTGACGGACGCCTGCTTGCAGGGTTTCCCGACTTGCCGAAACCGGCTGAAATCGCGAATTACGACCCACTCCATTATGAGGGCAGCTATCGCGACCATCCCTTGCGTCTGGTTGTCTTGCGCCATCCCGTTGCAGCACCGTCCAACCTGCCACAAGCTGTCGACGTGGTCGTGGGTGTCACCCTTGCAGGATACACCGCCATGCAGCGGGAGCTTTGGCTGAACTCTGTGCTGGAACAATCGCTGCTCATCATCGTCGCGGGTGCCCTTTCGTTAATGGGCTTGCGCTTTGTATTGCGCCCGTTGATCCGGCTCCGCAACGAAGTTCGCAATCGCACATCCGAGCTGGAACCATTCGATCCACAGACAGTTCAGACCGAACTTCGACCGCTCGTCACAGCGCTGAACCAGTATATGGAACGCGTGCGCAAGCAGATGTCGGCGCAGCACCGTTTCATCCAGAATGCAGCACATCAGTTGCGCACGCCACTTGCTACACTATCAACGCAGGCCAGTTTCGCAGAACGGACAACCTGCGAAAGTGACCGCAAAGACGTTCTGGCAGGTATCAAGAATACCACCATGCAGCTGTCGCGGCTTGCTGGACAATTGCTGACGCTTTCGCGTGCCGAACCAGGCAGCAGGCGTCCTCGCGCTGACCGGGTTGATCTGGCGGAAGCGGGACAACAAATTCTGGAAAGCCTCTCGGGCAAGGCGTTCGACCGCAAGATCGATCTCGGGTTCGAGCTCAAAGCAACCAAAGCCATCATTTCTGGCGACGGCACCATGCTGCGAGAAATGATCGTCAATCTGGTGGACAACGCCCTTACCTATACGCCCGAAAGCGGCACAGTAACGCTTGTGATCGATCAGGATGGGCGCAAAATCAACATAAGGGTCGAGGACAACGGACCCGGCATTCCGGCCAGCGAATATGAACACGTTTTCGAACGCTTCTATCGTGTTCCAGGCACTGTCGCGGATGGAAGCGGATTGGGCCTTGCCATCGTGCGCGAAGTTGCCGACACGGCGGGCGGCCATGTCGAGCTTTCCCAAACGAAAGGCGGCGGGCTTACGGTGACTGTCACCTTGCCCGCCGCCTGACTCGTTTGCATCTATCCGACTATCAGCTTCCCTGTTCGGAAAGCGCCTGTGGACGCCATTTCACCAGATGGTTTTCGACCAATGTGATGATGTATTCCACGACGAGTGCCAGTACCGCCAGAATGACCATGGCCGCAAAGACGCCGTTGGCATTGAATGTGCCCTGCGCCGTGGAAATCATCAGACCAACGCCTTTCTTGGCGCCGAGGAATTCACCGACGACCGCGCCGACGAGCGCGAAACCGAAACTGACGTGAAGGCTTGCCAGAATCCAGCTCATGGCTGACGGCACGATGACGGTGCGCGTGATCTGCGAACGGGATGCACCCAATATCTGCGCATTGGCGATCAGCGCGCGGTCGGCTTCGCGTACGCCCTGAAACGCGTTGGCGAATACGACGAAGAAAACCATGACGACGGCCAGCGCCACCTTGGATGCCATGCCGAGGCCAAGCGCGATGATGAAGATCGAGCCCAGCACGACACGCGGGATGGAATTGGCGATCTTGATGTAAATCGAGAACACATCGGCGAGGAACTTGTTGCGACCCAGCAGGATGCCGCAAATGACGCCGCCGACCGCACCGATAAGGAAACCAAGCGCGGTTTCCTCAAGCGTTACGATGATCTGTTCCGAAAGCGGTCCCTGTGACGTGCCTTCCGTGACCCAGATCCATATCTGGTCGGCAATGCCGGAGGGGCTCGCAAAGAAGAATGGATCGATCAGGCCGGTCCGTGCGCCGAGTTCCCAACCGCCCAGAACGGCGACCAGAATGGCGAGGCGTACAAGGATAACGACCGCTCGGCGGCGGCGCATATCGGCGCGAAATTTCGCTTCGGTGCGTGCAAGTTCGTCGGCACTTGCATTGACCTGCAAGCTTGGTGACGCGGAGAGAGCTTGTGTTGTCATATCATTTTCTCCGATTAGTTTCCGTTTGCCAGCGCGCGCTTCTGGCCGATCTGCACTTCCTCGCGCAAATCGTCCCAGATGACCTTGGCGATATCCACAAACTGGCTGTCGTAGCGGATGTCTTCCATGACGCGCGGGCGCGGGATGTCGATATCGTAGACGCTCTTGACCGTGGCTGGACCGGCGGTGAGCACATAAACCTTGTCGGCCAGTGCAATCGCTTCTTCGAGATCGTGCGTGACGAAGATGACGGACGCGCCAGATTGTTGCCAGAGATCAAGCAATTCACCCTGCATCAGCGTGCGCGTCTGTACGTCAAGCGCACTGAACGGTTCGTCCATGAGCAGGATTTTCGGTTCGTTGATGAAGGTCTGTGCCAGCGCCACGCGCTTGCGCATGCCGCCAGACAACTGGTGCGGATAGTGCTTTTCAAAACGGGCCA
Organism: Ochrobactrum sp. WV_118_8; assembly: GCF_039631535.1. NCBI lineage: Bacteria > Pseudomonadati > Pseudomonadota > Alphaproteobacteria > Hyphomicrobiales > Brucellaceae > Ochrobactrum > Ochrobactrum sp. WV_118_8. The sequence goes on from NZ_JBDIUZ010000002.1 coordinate 209,591, forward strand.
GACCAACACGGGCGATCCAGCTACGCGCTTTCTCATAGGCTTCTTCCTTGCCCATACCGCGATAACGCGGACCGGCACTCACATTGTCGATGACATTAAGCCACGGAAAAAGCGCATCGGCCTGAAACACGAAGCCGATATCAGGGCTGATACCTTCGATAGGCTTGCCCATCAGGCGGACTTCGCCGGCACTTGGCTTGGCGAGACCGGTTACGAGATTAAGCGTCGTTGACTTGCCGCAGCCGGTCGGACCGACAACACAGGCAAACTCGCCCTGCGCAACATTCATGGTGAAGTCGCGCAATGCGGTCATCATCTTGCCGTCGGGGGTGACGAAACGGCGAGTTACATTGTTGAGCGCGATTGCAGTAGCTTTCTCACGCGCAATGGTTCTGGGGGCTTCCATCAGCATGGGTTCCTCGCGGGTATGCGGCACCGCTCGCGCGCGATAGTTTCGTTATCAAAGATCTCCGAGCGCAAAACCGTCTTACACGTTTGCTGGAAATGCTCTGTCGCGCGCCTGCAATGCGGTTGAATCTTTGGGGGACAGCGGGACTGACGTTCATGTTTGAACGCCAGTCGAAGGCTGTTTACTTTGCAGCGTCAAGCGTTGCGTTGGCCTTGTCCACGAACTCGGTCGTGAAGGTCTTCGAAAGATCGACCTGCTTCTCCTGAAGCGGCTTCTTGAAGGTTGCGAGAACCTTGAGAACCGTTTCAGGGCCATCCTTCGGCATCCGGCCGTCCGGCGTGTACTGTGCCTTGCCCTCGGCAAGTCCCTTTACGTAAAGGTCCTTGTCACCGACGTAATAATCCTTGGGCATCTGGTCGGCGATTTCTTCAGCGCTGTGCGAAGCGATGTAACGCATGGTCTTGACCAGAGCGTTGGCAAGCTTCTGCGCGTCTTCCTTGTGCGTCTCGAGCCATGCGCTTTGCACATAGAACGACGCAGCCGGGTAAGGTCCACCAAGCGCTTCGATGGTTTTGTCGGGCGTGCGCATATCGACCAGCACCTTGGCATCGCCGCTCTTCAGCATATTGGCGACGGTCGGTTCCGTGGTCATGCCTGCCTGAACGGCATCCTGCTTGAAGGCGGCAATGAAAGTATTGCCCGCTCCGACAGGAAGCAGCGTGTAGTCGCCCTGCTTGAGGCCATTGCGCATGGCAAGGTATTGAGTCAGGAAGTCCGTCGAGGAGCCGAGCCCGGTGACGCCAAGCGTATGCCCCTTGAAATCGCCCGGCGACTTGATCTGGTCGGCATATTTGCTGGAAACGAGTTCCACTTCACCCGGCGCCTGACTGAACTGGACGATGGACTGAATAAACTTGCCCTTCGACTGCAGGTCGATCGTGTGATCGTAAAAACCGACCACAGCCTGAGCCGCACCGGCCAAAAGTTCGTTTTCAGCATCCACGCCGGCGCGGCTGTTGATCAGCTCGACATCAAGGCCTTCATCCTTGAAGTAACCCAGCTTTTCCGTCAGCACTGCCGGAAGGTAAATCTGCTTTTCCATACCGCCGACAATCACTGTCAGCTTTTCGGCATGGGCAACGCCTGCACCAAGTACCATTGCGCCGCCAATGAAGGCCGCGCCAAATAGATGGCGGCATGAATCGATAGAGATTTTCATCTACGCTCCTCCGAGAGCTCCTGTTGGCCCGGCAATGCCAGACCCCTCCTGATATGCAGCCGATTCCTCAATCGGTTTTGAATGGTTAGCGCAGGCAAGCTTTCAACCAGCTTTCAACAAACTCGCGGCGAGATTTCGAACCCCGTAAACCGGTAGCCAGAGATTATCGCTATTTATATTCGGAAGAACCGGATCACCAAGAACACTATCGTGATGCGCCTGATATCGCTGTCATAAAACGATCTGTTGCTTTCCCTCTGAATTAGAGGTTCAATCAATCAAACGGGGAGGCGTCCATGCCATTTCGCGGCAACAAATATCAGGGAACATATGCGCCAAACGATCTCCAAGTGCTGCAGATTGCCTATAATCGCTGCTGCGCACTGCTTGATCGATGTTCAACGACGCACGAAAGCAAAGAAGCGCTTGCACGCGCAATTATAAGAACATTTGAATCCGGTGAACAAAATCCGGACAAGATCGCTGAAATAGTAGCCAAACTGGAACTTGATCGCGTTTAACGGCATTGGTTGGAAAAGAGTCTGCTTACGATCCCTCAGCAAATTTTAGCTCTCTAATGCTTTCGGTTTTGCAACTGACTGAATATTTTACATAAACTAAATAATTCTGGATTATAATGCTTTGCAATCAGCTATGTTTTAGTATAGCGGGTCGCAAGAATTTTCAGGCTTTCAGATCGGATTATCTGTCTGTCGCCATCTGCGGAATGCATAAAATGCCATTTTCGAGAGATTACTACTTCGGGCGTTTCAAGCCCATTGAGTTGGAGGAGCTGCAAGCGGCTTATGTCAAGTCGTGTGAAGCGATGGCTCGTTGTCCAATCACTTCTCCCCAAAAAGACGAAATGGCGCGCGAAATCATCCAGATTTATGAATGCGGCGTCATGGATGCCGAGAAGATCGCCGAACTCATGGTGCAGATCGAAGCGGTCAAACCACGTCCGTTGAGCGAACAGATGCTCGACCGTGTGACGACGATCCAGCCCAAGATTGCCTGAGCAAAATTACTTCATGAAAAACACCCGGATGCAAAATCGCATCCGGGTGTTTGTTTGTTCAGCGCTGAGCCACCGGGCGGACAAGCGGAGTCACGCGGCGGATCGTGACACGACGATTTTCCTGTTCGGCTGCCTGCGTGCGAATTTTCAGGAAGCGTTCGCCATAGCCTTGCGTGACAAGGTTTTCTGGTGGAATTTCATAGACTTCCGTCAAAAGGCTTGCAACTGATTCAGCACGTTTATCGGACAGGACGAGATTTGAACGGTCCGATCCAACCGCATCCGTATGCCCTTCAATGAAGAAGGTTTCGCCCGGATCCTTTGCCAGTACCTTCTGCATGGCGGTTGCAACCTTGCGTAGCGTCTTCGCCTGCGAAAGCGAAACCTCGGCGCTGCCCGTCGCGAAGTGGATTGTATCCAGATCGATACGACGCACCTTGTCGCGCAGGCGGGCTGAATGACGAACCTCGTCGATCGTATAGACACGCTCCACACGCTCTACCGGAGGCATGGCAAGGAAGTCATAGAAATCGCGATCCGGATCGTCTGCGACGTCGATGATGTAATCTCTTACCGGAATGGTCAGACGCATCGGCGGCAGTTCGTAACCAACATCGATAATCGAAGCGCGCGGATTGTCGTCATATTCCGGCGCATAGATCATCAGATATTCATTGCCGTCCCGGTCGATACGGGAACGCTGAAGAATATCGCCGTAGCGATCATAAACCGTAACGATCTGGTTGCCACCCGGGCGGACAATGGTTTCACGGGTGCGCCCGCGCGGCAGTTCATCGTAATAGGTTTCCTCGGCATCACGGCGCAACCTTGGGCGATCATCGCCGCGAACGAAGATACGGTCGCCCACGTCCAGAATGACACGATTATCCACCTCCTCGATCACTTTGACGTTGGTGACATTGTTGGTCACGTTATTGACCGTCGTATTATTGATGACCGTATTGTTCACCACCGTGTTGTTGATGATATTGGTGGTTTCCGGCACGGCAAAAACCGGCGCTTCCTTGATACGGGTGCCCTCTTCCTTGAGATTGGCTTCGATCTTCTGCGGCAGCGCTGCCTTCACTTCCTCTGGAATCGCAACCTGTGCCGCCGCATCATTTGCGGGCGGTGGTGCACTTTCCTCAGCGGAACGTTGCTGTTCGCGCTGCTTGCGACGCTCTTCACGCGACTGGCTTCCGCCGGAATTGTCGGCGTCCTTGTCGCTGTCGAGAATGGCAGCGCCATTTTCGACTGGCAAGACAACCGTATCGTCCGTCTTCGCAGGGTCTTTCGCAATCTCCTGCTTTTCCTCGGTCGAACGCTGATCGACTATCTCTGGCGCTAGCTCCGAAGACGGTTTTTGCTGGTCTTCGGTTGATTGCGGCTGTTCGACCGGCTGTGCAGGCTGAGCCTCATTCTGTGGCTCTTCCTTTGCTTTCGGTTCTTGCGGTTGAGCTTCTTCGGGATGCTCAACAGCGGATTCTTCCGCTGGTTCTTTCTGAGGAGGCGAGACCGGAGATGCGTCTGCCGGTTGTTCGGCTGGCTTTTCCGGTTCCTGCGCCGGAGCTTCCTTGGCAGGTTGCTCGGCCTGCTTGGCCGGTTCTTTCGCCGCCGGCTGCTCAGGTTTCGCTTGCGGTTCCTGTGCAGGCTCTTCCTTCACCGGCTTTTCAGCGGGAGCGGTCTGTTCCTGCGTCTCATTGGCCTTGCGAGCAGCCTCTTCATCAGCCTTCTTCTGTTCTTCAGCGCGACGCTGAGCTTCCTCTTCAGCGGCCTTCTGCTGCTGTTCGCTCTGACGCTGTGCCTCTTCGTCAGCCTTTTTCTGTTCGGCAGCCTGCCTGGCCTGCTCTTCGGCCTGTTTCTGCGCTTCGCGCTCGGCTGCCTTCTGTTGTTCCTCGGCTTGCTTCTGTGCTTCGCGCTCGGCGGCTTTTTGCTGCTCTTCAGCCTGGCGTTGCGCCTCTGCCTCCGCAGCGCGCTTCTGTTCTTCCGCTTGACGCTGGGCTTCCTCTTGAGCAGCCTTCTGCTGCTCTTCGGCCTGACGACGATTTTCTTCCTCGGCAGCGCGCTGTTGTTCCTCAGCCCGACGGGCTTCTTCTTCCGCTGCCTTTTGCTGTTCTTCAGCCTCGCGCTGTTGCTGCTGCAACTGCTCGTCGGATGGCTGGTCTCCGTTCTCCTGTGCCAGCAGGATTGGAGCCATCAATGAATCCGCCAGTACGGGTTGCGCTAGAATAGAGGCCGACAGAACCGGCACGGCAACAGTGGCAAGAAGCTTCGAACGAATAGACATAAATCCTTCTCCTTCTGGAAGGCAGAATTGATATGCGTCTCATCCACAGAATCGCGGGCAAAGACGCCGTAGAACCGCCAGCGATATCCATCGAATTGGGACAAATTCCGGCAACTTCACAAATCCGTTATCGTAATCCACATGAACGCAGCCTGAACCCAAGCGTTCCAAAACTACGAGATTTGCCGCATTCTTTTGGCCAGAAGCTCGATGCCTTCCGCAATCCGATTAATCGGAATGGAAGAATAAGCGATGCGAAAATAGCGGCATGGCCTGTCATCGCTCCAGAAGAAAGGGGACCCCGACTCGATCAGCACGCCGTCCTCGCGCAGATCACGTGCGAGTTTGTCGGCATCCATGCCCTCCGGTCCTTCGATCCAGAATGCCGTACCGCCAAAGGCCGATTTACCAGCGATTTTCAATCCTTCGCGATTAAGGGCCTCGATCATGACAATATGGCGCTTGTGATATTCAATCCGCATACGATGAATAACCGCATCGTAGTGACCAAGAGCCAGAAAATAGGCGGCTGTTCGCTGCAAATGTCCGGGCGGATGACGAAGCATGAGCGCGCGTAGCGCCCTCGCCTCACGGATGACAGGTGCCGGAGCAACCAAGTAGCCAAGCCGAAGCCCCGGAAACAGCGACTTTGAAAAACTGCCCACATAGAGAACACGGCCATACTGGTCGAGCGATTTTAGCGCCGGCGTCGGCGGCTGCAAAAAGCTCATCTCGAATTCGTAATCATCTTCGACAATGACGAAATCGCGCTCGGCTGCAGCCTCCAGAAGTGCGATACGCCGCGCACGTGGCATAGTGGCGGCCGTGGGTGACTGGTGGCTCGGCGTGACGAAGACCGCGTCGATCTCATCTGGCAGCAACTCGGGTGGCAAGCCGCCTTCATCAACGTCAAGCGCCGTTACATTGGCCCCCGTCAGATGGAGCGTAGCGCTGATATCGGGATGTCCGGGATTTTCGCACACGACATGCGAGCGCCGTGTCAAAAGCAGATGACTGATGATCCAAAGCGCGTTCTGCGCGCCAACGGTAACAAGTATCTCGTCTGGCTCCGCGTGTATTCCGCGGCTAGGCAGCGTGCGCGAACGGATATAATTGACAAGTTCCACATCATCGGCAGCGGCAAAATCACCCGCCATAAGGATAAAGTCTTCTCTGGCCAGCGCGCGCCGTGCGCAATCGCGCCATGCGGCGAGATCAAACAAGGTCTGATCCATCTGGCCATAGAGAAAGGGGTAGCGATACTTCCGCCAATCCAGAGGCTTGCGAATGGTCTTGGCAATGTTGAAGCCGAGACGCAACTTGGATGACCAATCGACGGCGGTGTCAGGCGCTTGCAAAAAATCCTTGTCTGGACGGCTGATGGGCGGCGCTGCAGCCACGTGATAGGCACTGCGGGAATGCACTTCCAGATAACCTTGGGACACAAGCTCCTGATAGGCCAGCGTTACCGTGAGGCGCGAGACTTTCAGATAATCCGCCAGCCGCCGCGTGGAGGGCATGCGGGCACCGGGCAAAACAGCGCCGGAAAGAATGGCTGATACCGTTGTTTCCCGGATTTGCGACTGCAATCCGGTATTTCTGCTGCCATCTATGAAGAAGATCGTCGGCGAGACGGCATCCAAAACGCTGCTCCATTAGTGAATCTGCGATTACACCCAAGTTCGCGTCAGTTTTTCCGCTTCGTGCTCTACTTAGCAATAGCGTTTCTTCTTTCTGTTTCTCCTCGTGGAATAATTTCGACGGTAAAGTGAGCACGAACCCCAATTCCCGGGTAGCGCCATCTTTAATGCCAAACTGGACTTATTGACTATTCCAACTGGATATAAGGCAAATTTCATGAGATGGCTATCGTTTGTAACTGGAACTGCAGATTGGCGAAAAACGTCAACAGTCGTGACCAAGTCAGGCATGGTTCTTAAATGGAAGGGGAACTCCATGAACTATTTCAATAGCATAAAACGGGTGGTGTTATTTTCGGCCGTAGCAGCGCTTTCAACGTCTGCGGCCTATGCCGAAACCACGGTCGTGGTCGGTTATCAGCAGATCGTCGGGCCGTTTCTGACCGCAATCGCTAACGGAAAATTCGATGCGGCAGCCAAGGAAGCCGGATACAAGATTGACTGGCGCCAGTTCGCATCGGGTGGCGATATTTCGACGGCACTTGCTTCCGGCAACGTGCCGATAGGCGTTATCGGTTCAACGGGTATCGCAGCAGCCGCCACACGCGGTGTTGACCTTCAACTCTTCTGGATTCTCGATAATATCGGCAAATCGGAAGCACTGGTAGCGCGCGAAGGTTCGGGCATAGAGAAGCCGGAAGACCTCAAGGGCAAGAAGGTCGGCGTGCCTTTCGTCTCGACCTCGCATTTCCATCTCCTTGTCGGCATGAGCGACATCTGGAAGATCAATCCGCGCGACGCGGAAATACTCAACATGACACCGCCGCAGATCGTTGCCGCCTGGCAGCGCGGCGATATCGACGCGGCCTATGTCTGGCCCCCTGCTCTTTCCGAAATCCTCAAGACCGGCAAGGAAATTGCCAATTCCGAAGAAATTGGCGCGAAAAGCGTCCCGACTTTCGACGGCCTTGTGGTGGATAAGAGCTTCGCCAGCGAAAACCCCAAATTCATGACCGCCTTCACCACGGTGCTGAAGGATGCCTATGCCGACTATAAGGCCAATGGCGGCCAGTGGACAGCAGACTCCGAACAGGTCAAAGGCATGGTCAAGCTGATCGGTGGTAATGCCGCTGACATACCGGGCGCACTCGCGCTGTTGTCCTTCCCCACAGTGGAAGAACAAGCCTCCCCGACATGGCTCGGCGGTGGCAAGGACAGCGGAGCGCTCAAATCCGTCACCCAGAGTGCAAAATTTCTTGTCGACCAAAAACAGCTCGACCAAGCTCTGGATGACTATAGCGGCAACGTGAATGGCAGTTTTGCCGAAGCCGCAGCGAAGTAATTACGTAAAGTAATTCAAGCGCCTCCGCCAGCGGCATGCCTTCGGGCAAGCCGCTGAACCGAGACGGTTCCTGCAATGTTGTGTGTGCATTCTGGCTTTTGCCGGAACCGCTTCTTCGTTCCCGAAAGGTGACGTAATGGAAACCTTGAACGTATCGAATGTCAGTCTGACCTATCCCGGTCTTTATGTGGAAGAAGCCGTGATTGCGCTGAAGGGCGTTAATTTGCGGATCGACAGCGGGGATTTCGTGGTGGCGCTTGGTGCGTCCGGCTGCGGCAAGACCACGCTTCTCAATCTGATGGCAGGGTTCATGATCCCGTCATCCGGCGAAATCACGTTGGGCGGAAGGCAAGTGCGTGGTCCCGGCGCCGACCGGGGTGTCGTGTTCCAGAAACATGCTCTGCTTCCCTGGCTCAATGTCGTTGACAACACCGAGTTTGGCCTGAAGCTTCAAGGTGTACCGAAGGCAGAACGCCGGGCGCGTGCCACGAAAAATCTGGCGCTGGTCGGCCTGCAGGATTTCCACAATCACAAGATTTACCAGCTTTCCGGCGGTATGCAGCAGCGTGTCGGCATTGCTCGCGCACTGACCTGCGACCCGGCGATGCTGCTTATGGACGAGCCCATGGCAGCGCTTGATGCCCTCACCCGCGAAACAATCCAGGAATTGCTTTTGCGGGTATGGCAAGTGACCAACAAAATGTTCTTCTTCATCACTCACAGCGTCGAAGAGGCCTTGTTCCTCGGTTCGCGGCTGATCGTCATGTCGCCGCGCCCCGGACGGATCACCCATACCTATGATCTGGATTTCAACCGACGCTTTCTGGAATGCGGTGACGCGCGCGCCGTCAAGTCCAGTCCCGACTTCATCAAGATGCGTGAGACAATTCTGGGGATTATCTATGGCGATGAACGTGCATCAGGAAACCCGGAACTGGTCCATGCTTGAGTTCGTAACTCGGGCAAGACCAGTCAAACCCGGTAAAATCTATGGCGCCCCCGGCGACGGCAATAGCGGCTTCATCAGCCTTGTAACCGCACTGATTTTGCTGGGGCTCTGGTTTCTCGTAACGGGAATGGGCTGGGTCAAACCGCTGTTTCTCCCCTCTCCCTTCGCTGTCTATGGCAAGTTCATGGTTGCCATGACAGACGGCGTGGCAAACTCCACTCTGGCCGAACATACGCTCGCCAGCCTTGGACGTGTATTGGGTGCCTTCGCGATTGCCTGCATCACGGCAATTCCCATCGGCATCATGATGGGTATGAGCAGCTTTGTTCGTGGCGTGCTGGACCCGATTATCGAGTTTTACCGACCACTGCCGCCGCTTGCCTACCTGCCGCTGATCATCATCTGGCTTGGTATTGGCGAGTTCCCGAAGGTGTTCCTCATCTTTCTCGCGATCTTTGCGCCAATGGCGATCGCAGCGAGAGCTGGCGTGCGCTCGGTCTCAACCGAACAGATCCATGCCGCCTATGCGATGGGCGCATCCCGGACGCAGGTAATAACGCAGGTCATCATGAAAGCGGCCATGCCGGAAATCTTCACCGGCATGCGCATCGGGATCGGTGTGGGCTGGACGACGCTGGTAGCGGCGGAAATGGTGGCGGCACATCGCGGTCTTGGCTTCATGGTACTCAATGCAGCGCAGTTTTTGGCCAGCGACACCGTCATCATGGGCATCATCGTCATCGGTGTGTTCGCTTTCGCCTTCGACCTTTTGATCCGTTACATGGAAAAGGTCCTCATCCCGTGGAAGGGTAAAGTCTGATGGCGCTGCAACCGCTTTAACCAGCCCGACCGAAATCCAATTCACAATATCAATCGCGCGGCAACTCTGCCGCGCCACAGGAAGCTTTGCCCGAAATCAGGGCAGATTTCAGACGTATCAAGGAGCATTCGAATGTCCGCCGGACAACTCACAGAGAAGCATTTTTCCGACCTCTTCGACGCCTTCAACCGGCACGACATCGACGCGATCATGGCCTTCTTTGCCGACGATTGCGTGTTTTACACCATCGGTGGTGAGGAAGTTTACGGCACCCGTCTCGAAGGCAAGGATGCGATTGCCAAGGCTTTTTCCGGCGTCTGGGCCGCGATGCCCGACGTGAAATGGGACGGACACAGACATTTCGTGAGCGGCGACCGTGCCGTGTCCGAATGGACCTTTCGCGGAACGGATGCCAACGGCGCACGCGTCGAGGCAGAAGGCTGCGATCTCTTCACACAGCGCGACGGCAAGATCGTCCGCAAACAGGCATTCCGCAAGAACCGGCCTTTGCTGAAGGCGTAAGCCCCAACATCGCCAGTCGGTGTTTTGGAGGACCGACATATGGATACCCACACTCTCAACAGTTTCTCGGCCACCCAGCCATTCGACCCCGCTTATGATCCGGTGGTTTCGAAGACGCCAGGACAAGGCCGCGACTATGCCCCGACTTACTGGATAGGCACTGCCGGACCGGCGCCGGAGGACGATGGCCCTATTCGCGGAGACGTCGATGCCGATGTCGTTATCGTCGGCTCAGGCTATACCGGTCTTTCGGCGGCAATCCATCTCGCTCGGGATCATGGCGTCAAGGCCGTGGTGCTGGAAGCAAATGGCGTCGCCTGGGGCTGCAGCACCCGCAATGGCGGTCAGGCGCAGATTTCAGCCGGCCGGCTCAAGCGTTCACAATGGATCGAGCGCTGGGGTGTGGACGTCGCCCGGAAATTGCATAAGGAAATTGCCGAGGGTTTTGATCTCTTTCGTTCACTCATTGCCGAACCGGAAATTGATTGTGATCCGCAGGATGGCGGTCATCTCTACATCGCCCATCGCGACAAGGTCATTCCTTCGCTGGAGAAAGAATCCCGACTGCTGAACGACGTATTCGGCTATCGGACGCGCATGGTCGGTCGCGACGAGATTCACCGCGATTTCATCCGGGATCAAGAAGCTCGCGGAGCTATGTATGAGCCAGACGGCATTGGCATTCACGCCGCGAAACTTGCCTTCGGCTATCTCCGGCTTGCACGCAAGCTGGGCGCAAAGGTGCATACCGCAAGCCCGGTTCTCAGCTGCCGCAAGAACGGCAATGTATTCCATCTCAACACGCCGAACGGTACGGTCACGGCGCGACAGGTTTGCTTCGCGACAGCGGGATACACCTCACCCGGCCTCCATCCTCTCACCCGTTACCGGCTGATGCCGGTGCTGTCGAACTCTGTCGTGACACGCCCACTGACGCCCGATGAAATTGAAGCATGCGGCCCCAAGACCGGTATTCCGCTAACCGACACGCGCACGCTTCGTCACTATTATCGTTTTCTGCCTGACGGGCGGATGCAGATCGGTAGCCGCAGCGCCATTACCGGGGCTGATGCACCGAACCCTAAACATTACGATCTGCTGCTTTCGGGCCTTTACCGGAAGTTCCCGGCTCTGAAAGGCATCAAGGTCGATTATTCCTGGTGGGGGTGGGTCGATGTCAGTCATGACATGATGCCCCGCATCTATCGTCCTGATCCGACGCAGGAAATCTACTATGCCATGGGCTACGGCGGCAACGGCGTGATGTATTCAGCGCAGGCCGGACGCCGGGTTGCCCAACTGATGACGGGTCGGGGACAGGAACTCGACCTGCCGATCTTCACCTCCGAACTGCCGAGTTACGGCATGCTGACGCCATTCAGGCGCATAGGCCAGCGCGCAATGTATCACTGGTATGCGCTGAAAGACGAAGTTCTCTGAATTCCAAGGAAAGGTACGCGCCATGAAAATGACGACGGAAGAAGCATTTGTTAAGGTTTTGCAGATGCATGGGATAGAACATGCATTCGGGATCATCGGCTCCGCGATGATGCCGGTATCGGATTTGTTTCCGAAGGCGGGCATTACCTTCTGGGATTGCGCCCATGAGACGAATGCGGCGCTGATCTGCGACGGTTATACCCGCGTGACAGGCAAGATGGGCATGGCGATTGCTCAGAACGGGCCCGGCGTAACCGGCTTCGTGACTGCCATCAAGACTGCTTACTGGAACCACACGCCGATGCTGCTTGTCTCTCCACAGGCTGCCAACAAGACCATCGGTCAGGGCGGTTTTCAGGAAGTTGACCAGATGGCCCTGTTCGAAGAGATGGTCTGCTATCAGGAAGAAGTGCGCGATGCGACCCGCATTCCCGAAGTGCTGAACCGCGTGATCGAGAAGGCATGGCGCGGCTGTGCACCGGCACAGATCAACGTTCCCCGTGATTTCTGGACCCAGGTCATCGACGTCGACCTGCCACAGATCGTCCGGCTGGAACGCCCGAGCGGCGGACGCGATGCCATTGCCGAGGCTGCAAAACTACTGACCAATGCGAAATTCCCGGTCATCCTTAACGGGGCCGGTGTCGTTATCGGCGGTGCGATCCCTGAATCCATCGTGCTTGCCGAAAGGCTCGATGCGCCGGTCTGCTGCGGCTATCAGCATAATGATGCCTTTCCCGGCACCCATCCGCTGTCCGCAGGTCCACTCGGCTACAATGGCTCCAAGGCCGCGATGGAGCTGATCTCCAAGGCCGATGTGGTTCTGGCGCTCGGCACCCGCCTCAATCCGTTCTCGACCCTACCCGGCTACGGCATCGATTATTGGCCGAAAGATGCAAAGATCATCCAGGTCGACATCAATCCTGATCGTATCGGCCTCACCAAGAAGATCTCGGTCGGCATTTGCGGCGATGCCAAGCAGGTTGCGCAGCAGATTCTCGACCAGATGGGAGCCAATGCGGGCAATGCAGGTCGCGACGAGCGCAAGCAGCTCATCCATCAGCGTAAATCCGCCTGGTTGCAGCAACTTTCCTCGATGGATCATGAGGATGACGATCCGGGCACGCATTGGAATGCCGGTGCGCGCGAGCGCGAGAAGGACCGCATGTCGCCGCGGCAGGCATGGCGTGCCATTCAGGCTGGAATGCCGAAGAACGCCATCATGTCCACCGACATCGGCAATAACTGCGCCATCGGGAACGCCTATCCAAGCTTCGAACACGGACGCAAATATCTGGCGCCGGGCATGTTCGGCCCCTGCGGTTATGGCTTCCCATCCATCGTCGGCGCCAAGATCGGCCAGCCTGACACGCCAGTGGTCGGCTTTGCAGGCGACGGTGCGTTCGGCATATCCATGAACGAGATGACCTCCATCGGTCGCAAGGGCTGGCCTGCGATCACCATGGTCATCTTCCGCAACTATCAGTGGGGTGCTGAAAAGCGCAATACGACGCTGTGGTACGACAACAACTTCGTCGGCACCGAGCTCAATCCGAACCTGAGCTACGCCAAGGTGGCGGATGGCTGCGGCCTGAAAGGCGTGACCGTCGATAACCAGCAGGCGCTGACCGAAGCCTTGCAGACGGCAATCAACGAGCAGGCCAAGGGGGTGACTACCTTCATCGAAGTCGTGCTCAATCAGGAACTGGGCGAACCATTCCGCCGCGATGCGATGAAGAAACCCGTTGTCGTGGCCGGCATCGACAAGGCCGACATGCGCCAGCAAATGCCCGTCTGAACCAGTCCGTCAGTGATCAGGCCGGGAGCGCAACTCCCGGCCTTTTGAAGAGATTACGCCATGCTGCCGTTGGAAAAGATTTTTGAGAAAGCTCGTTCGAGGCCACGTCACATCGTGCTGGCCGAGGGCGAAGATCCGCGCATCATCGATGCGGCGCTCCGTGCCGAACGCGAAGCCATTGCCCGCATCACGCTTCTGGGCTCCGAAAGCGTCATCAGCAGGCAGATTGACGGCTCAAAGATCGCGATCATAAATCCAGTAGTATCGGGCAAAAGCGCGGATTATGCGCAAAAACTCTATCGGCTGCGTCAGGCCAAGGGCATGACGGAAGAACAGGCCGAGGCGATGGTGAAGACGCCACTCGGCTTCGCCGCCATGATGGTACGCGAAGGCGATGCGGATGGGACGGTGGCTGGCGCAGTCGCAACGACAGCCGATGTGGTGCGCCATGCCCTGCAGATCATTGGTAAGGCCGACGGCGCATCGCTCGTCTCAAGCTTCTTCCTGATGCTGCTGTGCCAGTCTCATCATCAGAAGAAAGGCGCTTTCGTCTTTGCCGATTGCGGCCTCGTGGTGGAACCGGATTCCGCACAACTTGCCGACATCGCCATACAGTCGGCAGATTCATACCGCCAGCTCACGGAAAAAGATGCGGCCGTTGCCATGTTGTCCTTCTCCACCGGCGGCAGCGCTGCGCATGAGCGTGTGTCAAAGGTCGTTCAGGCAACCCGGACGGTGCGGGAGCGTAAGCCTGATCTGTGCATCGATGGAGAATTACAGTTCGACACGGCATTCGTCGAGGCAATCAGCCATGCCAAATCGCCGGATTCACCGCTCAAGGGCAATGCCAACGTCTTTGTGTTCCCCAATCTCGAAGCCGCCAATATAGGCTACAAGATTGCCCAGCGTATTGGTGGGGCGCAGGCCATAGGCCCTGTGCTTCAGGGCCTCGCCAAACCCGCCAATGACCTCTCACGCGGGTGCAGCGCTGACGATGTCCTCCACATGATCGCTATAACCGTCAATCAGGCAAAGTGAAGGACATCGCGCCGCTATTCGCGAACCGCTAAGACTTCAGGAAGCGCGTGGCGATGCCGTTGAGAAACTGTGGCAGTACCGTAAAGGCATAGGGTGCATAGACCCGCTCCAATCGCTGATGATACTCGCGGCCCCACGGGCCGATATTCACCACCGGATAAGAAAGCGCTTTCGGATTGGCGCGGTCGATAAATTGAGCCGCTGGTGTGTTGGCCGCAATGACTTCACTATCCGTCGCGTCGGGGATATGACCGAAGAAGCTCATATCTGAAATACCGGCGAAAATTTCACGATACCGGATCGTCGTTTCGAACTGGCGCTCTGCATGCGCGCGTGCGGTTTCCAGAGCTTCTGCGAAACGCCGTTCTTCGGCCGTTTCGACACCCATGCGAACGTGAGGATAGACGAGACTTCCGAAGCCGATGATAACCGTCGGGCCTGTAATGCGTGCCTCGGCAACCATGGCGTTGACGAGTTCCCGCGTGATGAGAAGCGGGTTATCGCTGCTTGAAAGTTCAGCTTCCAGTGCCGCTATCCGTTCCAGTGCCGCATCACCACCAATACGCCGGACTTCGTCGCGCAACTCGGCCGTGGTCAGAATTCTGCCCTTGTGATTGGCATCTGCATCGCTGCCAACCAGCTTTGCAAAGCGCTCCGCCTCCACATTGAAGTGCGTGATCGCCCGATCCAGCGCCTCATCGACAATTGCCTTGAACCGCTGGAACAAAGCATCAGGCGAGACGGAATGGGTCAGCCAGTTGAAAGCAATCCACGTCCGTTCCGGTGTGGTCACTTCATAACCACCGCGAAAATCCCGCGCTTCAAGGCAGATTGGAGGTGGCGAAACTTCGCCATCCGCCGTGTCGCTAAGGGCTGCATTGGCTTCCACCGCCCGCATGATTTCCGATGCAATGAGATGCGCGCTGACACCTTCAAACGGATAACTCGCATGAGAAGGCTGTCCGACGACAAAAGCAAAGGGAAGCTGCTTGCCGATTGTGCCCCGATAGATGGCTCGGCCTTCCACACCGTCACCCTGATCGCTCGTTGCGTCAAGATTGATACCGGCAACGATATCGAGGCCCCAGCGTTCGGCAAGTTCCGGCAACGCATCGCGCAGGCTGCGCATTCCCCGCGAACCACGCTCTTCGTCAGGTGTCGCAAACAAAATCAGATTGCCTTCGCGATCTACCCGCTGCGAGAAATGTTCCAACGTTGCGATACCGGCTGCAACACCGCTTTTCATGTCGAGCATGCCCCGACCGGGAATGTAATTTCCGCTCTGGAAGTCGGCGAGTGCCTTTTCCTCGTTCGGTGCAAGCGGACGGCTGGTAAGATCGGCCAGAAGAGCTTCCAGCAAAGCATCCGGCTCGAAAGCAAGATGTTTCAAATCGCGATAATTTGCAGTTTCCACCACATCGAAGTGCCCCGCCAGAGCCAGAGTTCGTCGCCCGGCGCCGCGCACGACGGCGATAACATTCTTGGTCATCGGCGAGCCGTGACTGTCGATGACGGCAATATCGTCAGGGTTCTTTTGGAAATAGGGGATCTCGCGCAAAAGCTCAGCCAGCTTCAGCCCGAACGATGCCTCGTCAGGTGTTCCCGTTTCGCTCGGCCATCTCACCATGCGATAGGAGAGTTCTCGCACCCGTTCTGTCGGGTTCCATTCATTTGGGGATGCCACGGTCTTTCCTCGCTCAATAGTTCCCCGTCTCCGTGCCTTGGGGAAGGCACAGGCGGGTTTTCAAATCTGGTTTAAACGTCGACTTACTGGTTGAGATGCTTTCGCAGGAACGCTCTCGTTCTTTCATTTTCCGGATTGGTGAAGATCACATCCGGCTTGCCTTCCTCGACGACAACGCCCTTGTCCATGAACAGAACCTTGTCTGAAACTTCGGCGGCAAAACGCATTTCGTGGGTCACGATCAGCATGGTCATGTGTTCCTGCGCGAGCTGTTTCATGACCTGATTGACTTCCTCGACCAGTTCCGGATCGAGCGCAGAAGTCGCCTCGTCGAACAGCATGACTTTCGGCTGCATCGCCAGTGCACGGGCAATAGCCACGCGCTGTTTCTGCCCGCCCGACAGACGCGACGGATACATTGACGCCTTATCGGCAAGACCGACCTTCTTCAAAAGAGAAACGGCCAGCTCCTGCGCTTCCTGCTTGCTCTTGCCCTTCAACTTGATGGGTCCGAGTGTGATGTTTTCCATGACATTGAGATGCGGAAACAGATTGAAGTGCTGGAAAACCATGCCCATCTGCTGGCGCACGGCATTGATATGCCGCTCGAAGGAGCGTCCGCTCAACGACTGGTTTACCTGCACGCCGTCCAGCAATATCTGGCCTGAGTTGACCGTTTCCAGATGGTTGATGGAGCGCAGCAAAGTACTTTTGCCGGAACCGGACGGCCCGATAATGGCGATAATCTGGCCGCGTTCAACAGACAGGTTGATGCCCTTGAGAACTTCGAGCGCGCCATAAGACTTGTGGACGTCGCGCACTTCCACCATGGGTTTGCTGTTGCTCATCGGTAAGCCTCGACTTTCTTTTCCATCCAGTGCAATCCGGCTTCCAGGATGAGATTGAGTACGTAGAAGATCACTGCGGCAGTGATGTAGAATTCAAACGGGCTGTAGGTTTCGCTGATCGCCTGCTGCGAAGCGTGAACCAGCTCGGTAATACCGATTACCGACACGAGCGCCGTGTCCTTCAAAAGCGCAATCAGATTGTTGCCCACCTGTGGCAACGCATTGCGGACGGCCTGCGGCACGATGATGTAGCGCAGCGTCTGACCGCTGCCGAAACCCAGCGAACGGGCACCTTCATTCTGCCCCGGATCGACAGTCAGGATCGCGGTGCGGAAGATATCCGAATTATAGACCGCAAAATGCAGGCCAAGGCCGATGATGCCAGTCCATACGGCTGGAATGTTGATGCCGATCTGCGACAGGCCGTAATAGAGCAGGAACAGCTGCAGAAGCAGCGGCGTGCCCATGAACAGCCAGATGAAGAAACGGACAGGGTAACGCACCAGCCAGTTGCCATAGAGAACGAGCAAGGCAAAAGCGATACCGCCGAAGAAGCTGACGATGGATGAGGACACGGCGATGATGAGCGTCCACCAGATGCCGGTCATCAGAAGTTCAGTATAGGGCGGGACGATAGAGAAATCGAGTTGCATGGGATCACCGCCTATTTGAGTGCATAGCGGGCTTCGAGGAAATCGACGAAGCGTGCAACGATATAAATGAGGACCATGTAGATGGCCGCGGCGATGCCGAAGATTTCAAACGGACGATAGGTCGAGCCGATGAAACGTTGAGCCGTGTAAGTCAGTTCAACCACGGAAATCGCGGAAACGAGAGCAGACCCCTTGATCAGCATGACTGTATTGACACCGAGCGAACGGATCATGAGCCGCGCTGCCTGCGGCAACACCACAAAGCGCATCGACTGTCCGTTGCTGAAGCCAATGGAACGGGCGGCTTCGTTCTGCCCGGTATCGACCGTCAGAATGGCGCCTCGCATGGCTTCGGCGTAATATGCGCCAATATTAAGACCGAGACCGATGGCACCGGCTGCAAACGGCTCAAGATTGATGCCGATCTGCGGGCCGCCGAAATAGAGAACGAAAAGCTGCAGAAGGCATGGTGTGCCGCGAAAAACGCTGACATAGGCCGTACCGATGAAACGCAACGGCCAGAAACGCGATAGTTTTGCAGATGTGGCAAGCGCACCGACGCTCAACCCGATCAGAATGGCAAGCGCCGATATTTCGACGGTAACCAGGGCGGCCTCCAAAAAATATGGAAAGACCTCCACCATCAAAGAGAAGTTCATTATCTCCCCTTTCCTGTCTGGAAAACCAAGCCGGAAAGAAATGTTGCCGGGACAATTGCGTTAATAGCTGTCCCGGCTCGGGGTTTCATGCGGTTAGCGGATGTCGCGACCGATCCACTTGGTCGAGATTTTCTCGTAGGTGCCGTCCGCTTTCATGTCGTCGAGAGCCTTGTTGATCGCATCCTTAAGCTCAGGGTTACCCTTGCGCAGAGCAATGCCGACATTGTCGGTGCCCTGAAGTTCAGGCGTATCGAGCTGACGAACCTTTTCGCCGCTTTCCTTGATGGCGATCAGGATCGGAATGTCATCCGATGCAATGGCGTCCACGCGACCTGAACGAAGCTCAAGCAGCAGTTCCGGGATGCCCTTATAGGTACGGACGGTCCAGCCGCCCTGCTCGCGCGCCCACTTGTCGCTGGTTTCGCCAAGCGTCACGGCAATGGTCTTGCCATGTTTCAGTTCGTCCATGGACTTCACCGGCGAGGCTTCCGTCACGAAAATTCCACGGCCACCGCGATAGTAAGGGCCTGCGAAATCGACAGCCTTTTCGCGTTCCGGCGTGATGCTCATGCTGCCGACGACCACATCGAACTTGCCTGCGCGCAGGCCTGCAATGATGCCGTCGAAAGCGGTGGTCACGACAACCGGCTTTACATCAAGGCGCTTGGCAATTTCGGTGCCGATATCGACGTCGAAACCAACCACCTGGTTCTTACCATCAACAAAACTGAATGGCGGGAAAACACCGCTCATGCCGATGCGCAACTCGCCGCTCTGCTTGACCTTTTCGAGGTCGTCCGCATGAGCGGGAGCGAGCATCATCAGCGCACCGACGCCAGCGGCAATGAGCGAAGACAGAAGGGTTTTCATTTCATTTTCTCCTAAGTGATCGTATCGCGATCACGGGCGATGCCCGTTCCGAGCGCCCGGCTGGACGCATCTTTCCAGATCGTCGACGCCCGACGGGCGACGGCAAATTTCTTGGGAAAACAGATTCGGAACAGGCAAGAACGATATGCTCTGGTTACCCAGGAGCGGGAGAAAGAAAAGCTCCATCGATCCACCTCCGAAATTCCCCTTGCCGGTTGCGTTGCTTGCTTATCCGGCTTGTTTGTTTTCAAGCACGCTAACGGAGCAAAGGATCAACGAAAACGTCAATTCTGTATAGAAATGTCCAGCAATCTGCGATAAACGCAATCAAACTGACGAAATCATCAAATGGCGGTGTGGTGATGGATGATCTGGATCAACGATTAATATCGGAACTGCGCATCAATGCGCGTGCGTCCATTCCGACTCTCGCCAGCATTTTGGGTGTGGCGCGGGGCACGATCCAAAGCCGGATGGAACGCCTGATCGCATCAGGCGTCATTGCGGGCTTTACAGTCAGATTGAAGGATCATGGTGCCACCGACATGATCCGCGGCATCATGATGATCGAATTGACCGGGCGAAACATCAAAAGCGTGATAGCGACTTTACGCAAGAACCCCGGCTTTTCTGCGGTGAACACCACGAATGGTACGTGGGACCTGATCGCCGAGATCGAAGTCCCCAACATGAATGAATTTCACCGGCTGGTAACAGGTATCCGCGCCATGGACGGGATCGCGAAATCCGAGACACACATCTTTCTCGGACCCGCCTGAACCTTCGGTTGCCTATTCCGCCGCTTCAGCCACATAACCGAACTGCATGATGGCATCCGGCGCAACAACACCCGGCAGAATACGGCCGTCATCCACCGGCGCGCCCATCTGGGTGGCCATGGGAATGACGCCCGCCCAGATTGGCAGGGCATAATCGGCATCGTCATCCTTCGGCGGACCGGAGCGAACCTTTGCTGACGCTTCATTCAGTTCCAGTTCCAGAAGCATGGTGGCCTTCAGCTCCTTTGCCATCATCGGCCGCAGGCTTTCCCAGCGACCCGGAAAAAGGCCGTTTACGAAGCTGCGCAAGTGATGTTCCTTCACCGCGATGTCCGAAACTTTGCGCGCTGTCCCGAAAGCCATGACCGAACGGTAATTGCAGGAGTGGTGAAACGCCGAGCGAGCGAGGACCAGCCCGTCGAGCAACGTAAAGCTTACGCACACTTCTGCTTCGTCGCAGCTTTCCAGCATACGACTGGCGGATGATCCGTGCCAGTAAATGAAATCGCCTTCACGCCAGACCAGCGTGGGCGTGACATAGGGCGTTCCGTTGAACACATAGGCCACATGCGCCAGAGGCTGCGCATCGATGATTGCGTGAACCGTGGCTGCGTCATAGGCACCGCGCTCATGCAAGCGTTTTACACGGCTGCGTTCTGAAGGGGCTGTCGTCATGGCCGATTTTTCTCCTTTGTATTCGGCCAAACTGCCCTCATAGTGGCTTTGAGAAAATAGCCACTTTAAGAGAATACTATGATGCCAATTTCGAATACACTTCCAGAATTCGGGATTGATCGCTCCAGCGATGTCTCGCTGACCGCCCAACTGGTTGATCAGATAAGACAAGCGGTTTTAGCCGGACGCCTGAAACCCGATTCAAGGTTGCCGTCTACCCGCGCCTTATCTCTGGAACTCGGCCTGTCACGAACAACCGTTCTCGCGGCATTCGACCAGTTGATTGCCGAGGGCTATCTCGAAGGACGTCAAGGTTCCGGAACCCATGTCACCGCCGAACTTCCCGACACCAGTCTGACAGTCGACCATCCGCCCCTCGACGCGATAGTCCAGCCGCAGTTACATCACGAGAAAGCCAAACCTTTTCATCTTGGTGTATTTGATAGTGATCATTTCCCACACGACGAGTGGGGGAAGCTGCTCGGGCGCATCTGGCGCAACCCATCCCCTGAGCTGCTAAGCAGTGATGATGTGTTCGGCTTTCATCCTTTGCGATCTTCACTTGCCCGTCATTTGCACGAGTGGCGCGGGATGATTGTGTCACCAGAGCAGATTATCATTACCGGCGGCAGCGCAGACGCTCTTTCCCTCATTCGGGAGGCCCTGTTTGTACCGGGTGACAGACTGTGGATGGAGGAACCGGGCTATCCGCCCGCGCGCAAGATCCTTGGCGTCAATGGCCTCGACATCATTCCCGTCCCCATTGATGGCGGAGGCCTCGATGTTTCGACCGCGCGAGACAAGGCCAACAATGCGCGTGGAGCGTTTGTCACACCGGCACGGCACCACCCGACAGGCGTGACCATGCCATTAGGGCGCCGGCTGGAGCTGCTTGCCTGGGCAAGGGAATGCGACGCCATCATCATCGAGGACGATTATGACAGCGAGCACCGTTATGTCGGCCAGCCATTGCCATCCCTGATGTCGCTTGATCCAGATCGCATCCTTTATATCGGAAGTTTCTCCAAGGTCTTTTCGCCACTCCTGCGGCTCGGTTTTCTGATTGTACCGTCGCACATGACCACTCGATTCAGGGCGCTGCGACAAACCTTATTCCCAGCGCCATCGCCCTTGGCCCAACCGGCATTGGCCAGTTTTATCGAAACGGGAGCCTTTGCACAGCACATCAGGCGCATGCGGCGCATACATGCATCGCGGCGGCGTAAACTGATTGCAGCGCTCGCTCCCGGAGATCCGAAGTTTTTCCGAATTGAAGCCCCTCCTGCCGGGCTTTCATTGCTGCTGGCTTTGCCAGACGGGAAAAGCGATACGCGCCTTGCCACTATTCTTGCAGATGCTGGTATCGAGGCTCATCCGCTATCAACGCTCTATACAAAACTGACGCCACGTCAGGGGCTTATCCTCGGATTCTCAGGATTTGATGAAACCGCATTGGAGAATTCGGCAACAGCGCTGATAAAAATTCTTCAACAATCGAATTAGAGAATGTGCATTAGCAATTTCGTAAACTTTGGATTCAGCATTTCCCGGTAAGCTTTGATTAGCAATTAGCTCGGAGGGAGCGTTGCAGCCCATTTGTTTTGCGTTACGGGTGCTCATGCGTTCTTCGGTTGTATCAGTCATTGCCCTTGCCTGCGCCGCTTTGACGGGCTGTACGTCAAGTTCGGGCATCGACAGCATTATGCTCCAGTCGAAGACATCGGCTGAGACCACAAGTTCGGTGGCTCGCCCGGTTCCGCCCGCCCCCTTGAGCGAAATGGCGAGCGCACCGCAGCCGATGCCAGCTGCCGAGCAGGAAGAAGTTCTGGCTTGGGCCGGCCCCATTCCGGATGCGGGTCCGTTCAAGGCAGAACCGCCTGCTCCCGTTACACCGCAACCGCAGTTGCAGGAACGCCCTCAGGCGCGCATCTCTGTTCCAAAGCCGGAAGTCGCAGCCTATCCGCCGGTGCGCCTCGCACCACAGGAACGATCGAAAGTCTACAGCCACCGCTTTCGTGATGCGAAACCAATCAATTTCGGACGCTCATCGCCGCGCAAGCTGGCAGTGCACGGTGTGGACGTCTCCCGCTGGCAGGGTGATATCGATTGGGTGAGACTGCGCACGCAAGGTGCAAACTTCGCCTACATCAAGGCGACCGACGGCGGCGACCACCTCGATCCCATGTTCCGCAAGAACTGGCGCGAAGCGAAAGCAGCGGGCATCAAACGCGGCGCATACCACTTTTTCTACTGGTGCCGCGTGGCAAGCCAGCAGGCCGATTGGTTCATCCGCAATGTTCCAAAGGAAGCCGATGCGCTTCCACCTGTCATCGACGTAGAATGGAACGGCGATTCCTCCTGCAAGCGTCGGCCTTCTCCGGCGCAGGTGCGGGAAAAGATGCAGGTCTTCATGGACAGGCTGGAGCAGCATTATGGCAAGCGGCCAATCATCTATACAGCTCCGGACTTCTATGACGATAACCTGAAAGGTGCCTTCACCAACTATCCATTCTGGCTGCGTGCCGTTGCCCAGCATCCGTCGAAGGTCTATCCGGGTCGCCCATGGACCTTCTGGCAGTATTCTGGGTCGGGTCTGTCGCAGGGCGTGAACGGTAAGATTGACCTGAACGTTTTCCACGGCTCAGAGGACGACTGGCACAGATGGCTGGCGCGTGCCGCCAGCTAAACAGCGAGAAACTGGCCAGAAGCCGGTTTGGATGTTATGAAGTTATATCAGGGATAACCGAAGCTTTGCCTCGAAACCCGGCATGCAATATCGCCATGCCGGGCCATTTGCTGCCCGCATGGTGTTACCATGAAAGGGAATGGCAAATATGGACATCCGGTTATTTGTGCTGGCGCTGGCAACCTTCGTTACCGGCACCGCCGAGAACATTATCGTCGGCATTCTTCCGGGCATCGCACCCGGTTTGAATGTCTCAGTCAGTGCTGCTGGGCAGCTCACATCAATCTTCTCGATTACCTTTGCGCTTACCGCTCCGATGGCACTCGTTCTCACAACGCGCTTCGAACGGAAAGCCATCCTCGTCTTCGCCTTGGGCGTTTTCATCGCAAGCAATATCATCGCGAGCATTAGCTCCAATTATGCTGTCCTGTTTATCGCGCGCATCGGCATGGCCTCCGCAAGTGCAGTCGTCTGCCTGATTGCCACCATGCTGGCGACAGAGCTGGTTAGTCCCGCAATGCGCGGACGCGCCATCGGGATCATATTCATGGGTATAAGCGGATCGATGGTGGCCGGTGTCCCCACGGGAATGATTGTCAACGATTGGCTGGGCTGGCGTGCGGTCTTCCTGTGCCTGGCACTGGCGGCAGCTTTGGTGCTGCTCCTGTCGTTGCTTTCCCTGCCCCGTGCAGGACGAAGCCTGCGTGGCTTGCCACCTTATATGCCACACCTCAAATCCTTCCGGCTGGTATCAGCACAATTGGTTTCCATCCTGATGATCGGCGGTCATTTCGTATTGTTCGCTTATCTGTCACCCTATCTTCTGGAGGCTGTCCACATCTCTTCACAGAAAGTCATCTGGGCGATGGTGGCGTTCGGCGTGGCCGGAATGACAGGCGGCTATCTCGGCGGACTGCTCGTCGACAAGCTTTCACCAAGGTTGGCTATCGTGCTGACGCCACTTCTCTATCTGACGGCGTTAGCAACGATACCGCTTGCAACAGGTTCCAGCACTATTTTCGGCGCGGTACTGATGGTCTGGGCTTGTATCAGCTGGATGATATCACCCGTCGTTCAGAGCTTTCTCATCACGACCGATCCCGCAACGGCAGATGCCGGTGTCGGGATCAATCTATCTGCCATGCACATAGGCGTAGCGCTTGGCACGGCCACGGGCGGACTTGCTTTACGGCACTGGCACTTGCAAGCCCTGCCGTGGATCGGATGCATTCTGGTCGCGCTTTCCTTACTGTGTGCCCTTAACGCTTCCCGATATTTTGCAGGTCGTAAGGCGTCGATTGATACATCTCGTTGATCCAGTTTCCAAACAGAAGATGTGCGTGGCTGCGCCAGCGGTTTTCCGGCTGGCGCGTCGCGTCATCTCCGGGGAAATAGTTCGCTGGAACCTTTGTTTCAGGCTGAGCCTGAATGTCGCGGAAATACTCATCGGCAAGCGACGTTGTGTCGTACTCCACGTGATTGAACATATGCAGCGCGCGATGACGTGGATCGTCCAGCAGGCAAAGGCCCGTTTCCGGACTATCGACCAAAACCTTCAGCTCACTCTCGGCTGGAATGTCGCTCTTGCGCACTTCGGTCCAACGTGAAACCGGGATTTTGAAATCATCCGAAAAGCCACGAAGGTAGGGAGACGACGGCGCAAGGTTGTGCTGGCTATAGACGCCTGACGCCTTGCCCGGCAGCTCGTACTTGCCCATGCCGTGGAAATGATGGACGGCAGCCTGTGCGGCCCAGCATATATTCAGTGACCGGTGCACATGGGTCTGCGTCCAATCGAAGACACGCTGCATCTCATCCCAATAGGTGACTTCCTCGAACTCGAGGCGTTCGACCGGAGCACCGGTGATGACAAAACCGTCAAAGCGTTGGTCCTGCACCTCTTCCCACGGCTGGTAGAACGACAACATGTGATCGGCAGGCGTATGGCGCGCCACATGGTTGGTGATACGAACAAGGGTCAGCTCGACCTGCAGCGGTGTCGCGCCAAGCAGACGCGCAATCTGCGTCTCTGTCGTGACCTTGTTCGGCATCAGATTGAGAAGGCCGATCTTCAGCGGACGAATATCCTGACGAATGGCATCTGCTTCGCGCATGACCATGACGCCCTCGGCCTGGAGAACACTGGTTGCTGGCAGATCGTCAGGAATTTTAATCGGCATGTCGCGTCGGTCCCTAGTTTATGTTGGGGGAGGACGCGAGTGGCTTTATCCGTATATTTGCCGGTTTGGCCACATCCTCTCTTTACAGAGAGTACCACCTTGCCCGGAGAGGCAGGTTGGCGTTGGGCGTCTCCCCAACTCTTGATGTGATGTCACTTCTACTCAAACTCTTTCAGGGTGGCAATAGGGTTTAAGTGTCGCCTTAAAGTGTATGAGAAATTTCCATTTCTTTTGCCGATCAGTTTATGAATGCTGCACTCAGCGACTTACAAAATTTGGAATGAACGTCCTTCAAATTTTTTCTATGGCGGCTTTCAAAGCGCTTACACGCTGAGCTGATGTCCGAAATGATTGTCCTGCGGCAAAACCGAAAGCGATAGCGCGAGAATCCTTCTCTTCGACCGGGACACGGCATGAAGCATGAATCTCTGCCGCGCCCGTTGCCTCCACGATCCGTCTCGCATTCTCCGCATTGACGCCGCTGCCGGGCATGATGCGGATGCGGCCACCAGCCAACTCAGCCAGCACCCGCAGATTATCCAGCCCCTTTTCCGCAGTTTGTGACAAACCAGACGTCAGAATGCGCTCAAAGCCGAGTGCAATTGCTTGCTTCACGGCAATCTCCATATTCGGAACGAGATCGAATGCGCGATGAAGCGTCGTTCCAAGGCCTTTTGCTTCTGCAACCAGTCTTTCCAACATGGCGACATCAAGAGAACCGTCGCTCAGCGAAGCACCAATGACAACACCGGCCAAACCGGCATTTCTGGCATTACGAATATCCGACACCATGATGGCTTCATCTTCTGTCGAAAAGCAGAAATTGCCCGCGCGCGGTCTGATCATTGTGTAAACCGGGATTGGCGCTTTCGAGGCAAGCTCCATCAATCCGAGCGAAGGAGTCAAACCACCAAGCTCAAGCGCAGAACAGAGCTCGATACGATCCGCACCACCTTCAATTGCCGACCGCAACCCTTCGGCGCTATCTACGCAGACTTCAAGTAACACGCTCACGTCTGATGCCCCAATATTGCGGCCCCAACCAAACCGCCATCACTGCCGAATACACCCGGAACGACCAATGGCTGGTTCATTTTCCGCAAAATTCTGGCCCTGACGGCCGTATCAAGTGCGGAGATCAATTCGGAAGCAGTAGCAAGTCCACCACCAACCGGAATAATCGACGTGCCTGTTATGTTGACGACGGCTGCAAGCGGATCGGCAACCAGCTGGAGATGAGCGGTAATCGTCCGTCTCGCCTCCGGTCTGCCTTCCAGCCATTCCTGCAGGACCGCATGGCTACTCGCATCTATACCGTTCAGAAACTGATGCAGCTTTTCGATCCCGCGCGCGCCGCCAATCGTATCGACGCAACCGCTCTGACCGCAGCCGCAATCGAAGCGAGGAACCGACACTGTTTGTCCGTCTATTTCTACACACGTGTTGAGGATCGGGCCATGCCCCCATTCGCCAGTCAAACCGGCTTTACCGCGAACCAATCGACCGTCGATAACAAGCCCGCCGCCAACACCTGTGCCCAGCACTGCGCAAAAAACTATGTCGTGCCCCTTACCAGCCCCTTCGATAGCTTCTGCAAGGGCCAGACAATCAGCATCATTGGCGGCGATCACCTGTCGCTGCAATCGCTCGCCGAGTTCAAGACTTAATCTGTGATCGGTGATGCAAGGAATGTTCGCCGAGAAAGCGGAACTTGTTACTGGATCAACCAATCCAGCGATGGAAAGTGCAAGTGGCCCCACCTCGTCCGATGCGCGGGTTCGAAGCACAGTTTCCAATGCGCCCCCGAACTCATCCCAACTGCTTGCAGGGGTCGGCAACTTTTCAAGAAGTTCGATGTGTCCCGGATGTACAGAGCGGGCCAGCCGAATGAAGGACCCACCAACATCCGCGGCAAAAACAGTACCTGCCTGCCGAGACTGACGCATCCTTCTGTCGTGCATGATCGATCTTCCGCCGATACGTTTCGATGGTCCAACCAATCATCGCAAATGTATCGGCAGTCAATCGCAAGGCGCAATTATCCTACGGTTTTGGCGCCACGAGCGAGATGTTCACACCTTGCGGATCCTTGCATTGAACAACCCATTCCCCGTTCGGCACTTCCATCGGCTCTTGCAAAACCGCTCCGCCGAGAGACTTGACCCGGCTGGCAGCATTCTTCACGCCATCGACCATGAAATAGAAACCCCAGCCAACAGGAGTGCCGGGAGGTGCGGTCATGATACCGCCGTGATCGGCACCATCGACACTGAACACCTTGTAATTGCCCATAGGCCCCATGTCGAAATTTCGTGAGAGCTTCCAGCCGAAAACTTTCTCATAGAACGGAAATACCGTCTCGCAGTTTTGAGCATACAGTTCATGCCAGCCCGGATGCCCCGGTTTGCGCGAACCGAAGTCAGCCGGTGGCGGCATGTCGTCTTTCGGTTCAAAAAGTGCAAAGATACCACCTTGCGGGTCCGAAACGATCGCAAACCGTCCAATGTCCGGGATATCCTGCGCTGCTCTGAGCACCTTGCCACCTTCAGCTTGAACCTTTTTGGCATATTCGTCTGCATTTGCGACACCGACATAACCGATCCAGCCGGGTTCGCCTCCGCAATCTTCCTTTGGCATATCCGCCATCGACATCATGCCTGCAATCATGCATCCGGGCACTTCGAACAATGTATATTTCATGCCGGGAACCCCGGCATCTTTCGCTGTCCAGCCGACGACTTTTGTATAAAAATCCTGTGCGTTGTCAGCATCTGTTGTCATAAGTTCGTACCAGACGAACGGAGAAGAGCCGTTTTTCATTGAAAGTACTCCCTTGGATTTCTTTCGCAGTTGAATGATCAGCCGCAGCAGCTGTGCTTGGAAGCCTGTGCTTCATACTCATCATGCCGTTTGACGAAATGCATCGTGCCATTTTCATTCCGGCCCTTGGGGGCGCGGTCGAGGATCATCAAAGTACCTATCCACTCCTCGATGCCTCGGGCATAGCTGGAATAGGTGTGATAGATGGCACCGCTGTCGTCCTTGTAGAAAGCGCTCATGCCGGGCAGCTCATCAAAAGCATCTTCAGCAGCCAGCTTGTCGAAATTGTAGAAAACACGGTTATTCTCGAGCTCATCCTTCGTAAAGGAGACGTGGTAATCGAAATTGAAATCACTGCCTTCTGACGAAACCCATGGAAAATGCCAACCCATTCGCCTTTTGTAAGCTTCCAGCTTTGCCAGAGGCCCGCGCGAAACGGCAATTAGCGTGACGTCGTGATTGTTGAGATGTGTCACGGCGCCATCAAGATTGTCAGCAAGGAACGAACACCCTGTGCAACCTTGATCCCAGTCGGGTCCGAACATGAAATGGTAGACCAGCAACTGGCTACGCCCGTCGAACAGTTCGGAAAGCGACTTCCGACCCGAAGGCGTATCGAATGCATAGTCCTTATCAACCTTCACCCATGGCAGTGCCTGCCGCTCACGATTGACCTTGTCGCGCAGATGAGTGGCTTCTTTTTCACTTGCCAGAAGCGCACGTCGCGCCTCAAGCCAAACTTCTCGGGATACAACCTCATTCATGGTGCAAGCCCTCCTCCGGCTTTTGCTCCCTGTCTATGCCCAGATATCAATGTTCCCGCTTGACGATTTACATTGATATCAATATTAATAAATCATGTCAAATAGCCTCGATGTACCTTTTGAAACAACACTTCTGGTTCGTGATACCTGCCTTTGCTTGCATGTTCAGCGCGCCGCACGTGCGCTCGCCCGCCGCTTTGACGACGCTCTGCGTCCAGTTGGGCTGACCAACGGTCAATTCTCGCTGATGATGTCGCTCAATCGCCCGTCGCCGCCGCCAATGAAGCCGGTGGCAGAACTGTTGGCCATGGATCAGACGACTTTGACCGCAGCGTTGAAGCCATTGCAACGGCAAGGTTGGGTGGAGATCGTTATCAACCCGAAGGACAGGCGCGAGCGTTTATTGCAACTCACGCCTGAGGGAAAAGCAGCTCTTGCTGCAGCGGTGCCGATATGGAAGGCCACACATGCGGATATCGAGAAGCAGCTCATAAGCGGCAACGGTGATGACGTCCGCCGCGACTTGCTGGTTCTGTCGTCAGCCTAATGGCTGAAGGGGCGCTTTTCGCGCCCCTGCCCAACAACTTATTTGTTTTTCTTCTTTGGCTTGAATTCCTTGTCGTAAACCTCTTCCGCCATACGCCGGAGCGAACGCCCGATAGCGGCATATTCATACTCATTGAGGTTCGCCAGCGAGATACGCCCTGCAGGCTGCAAAGTACCGAAGCCAGTGCCCGGAAGCATAACAATGCCGGTTTCATCTGCGATACGGAAAAGCAATTCTGTTGGAGAGATATTCTTCTTCACCCAGGCCGCGAAATCATCGCCATAGAGGCGGCGAACGATATCCTCCAGATCGAGCAGCGTATAATAATCGACTTCATTCTCGTCGGACTGTGGTTCCAGCCCAAGCTCGCGGTAAAGCGCCGCTTCACGGTGACGGATCAACTTCTTGAGTTCGGCCTTGTAGGAATCCTTTTCGTCCATCAGACCGAAAAGCGAGAACAGAACCATCTGCACTTGCTGCGGCGTTGATAGCCCTGCTGTGTGGTTAAGCGCGACAGTGCGGCTGTCGGCAACAAGCCTGTCAATAAACTTCAGTTTTGAGACATCCGGCGTTAGTGAGGAATAGCGCTCATTCATTTCCTTCTTCGCCGATGACGGGAGGTTCTTGAGCTTTTCATCCAGAAGATTGTCCTTCTGCATGGCGACAACACCAAGACGCCAGCCGGTTGCTCCGAAGTACTTGGAAAAAGAATAGACGAGCATTGTATTGTAAGGGCAGATCGCAAAGAGCGACTTGAAGTCATCTGCAAAAGTGCCGTAGACGTCATCCGTCAAGATCATGAGATCGGGACGCTTTTCCTTGACGATCCGCGCGATTTGCTCAAGGCCGCGTTGATCCATCTTGACCGACGGCGGGTTGCTCGGATTGATCAGGAAGAAGACCTTGACCGACTTGTCGAGCAGCTTGTTCAGCTCCGCTTCCGGATATTGCCAGCCCTGGTGCGGGTCGGCATTGATGTGCACTTCTTTCAACCGATAATTGTTCAGTTCCGGTATTTCGATGTAGGGCGTGAAAGCTGGCATGCCGATGGCGACTGTATCGCCTTCATCAAGTATCTTGTTCTGTTTCAGCGTGTCGAAAATATAGGTCATGGCAGCAGTTCCGCCTTCGACCGCGAATATATCGAGTTTATCGGAACTCATGTAACCGCCGATCATCTCGCGCACGAGATAATGCTTCACGATCTCTTCGCTGATCTTCAGCATGCGCGGTGGAACCGGATAGTTACACCCAAGAATGCCTTCCACCATTTCATGCAGATATTCTGATGGGGAAAGGCCCAGCTGATCGCGCACATAAGACAGTGCACGCCCGAGAAACTTCACCCCGGGCTGGTCGCCATTATCTGAAAGAAATCTCTGGAAACGCCCTTCAATTCCCTCGACTTTCGGCAAACCGCCCACGCTTGTCGACATATAGGAATAGGAAAGTTCGGCTTCTGCGACTGCAAATAGCCCCAGCCGCAGAAAGGCACGACGTGGTAAGGTGGCAAGAAAGTTCGGATTGCCGCGCCCGGCGTTCAGCATGGTCAGATCAGCTTTGCTTGAAGCCAGCTGGATCAGTGCGTCCTTGAGTTCGAACGGGCTTAGCTTTGCATATTTGCTATAATCAGTCTTCGCCATGATCTACTCCTCAGGAGAAAGCGACCACCAACGGCCCGAGCAATGTCAAAAAGACATTGGCAAGCGCATAGGTGATTGCGAACGGGGTGGTAGGAATGGAATTGCCTGCCTTGTCGAGCACTTCGCCGAAGGCAGGATTTGCGCTGCGCGACCCGGAAAGAGCGCCAGCAAATATAGCCACATTGTCATATTTCAGCACGTAACGGCCAAAGAACATCGTGATGATCAGCGGCAGAATGGTTACGACCACACCGATCAGGAAAATGGTGAGACCGCTGCTGATAATTGTCTGCACGGCCTGCAGACCTGATTGGAGGCCGACAACTGCAACAAAGCCAGCGAGGCCCAAATCGCGCAGCAATGTGGAGGCACCCGTCGGCATGTTGCCGATGGTCATGTTCCGGCTGCGATACCAACCGAAGAGCAGACCTGACAGAAGCGCTCCGCCGCCGCTGCCGAGTGTCAGCGGTATCGAACCAATGCGCACGACAGCCAGACCAATCAGAAGACCGAATGCGATACCAAGACCATGAAACACGAAATCGGTCTTGTCACTCGGAACGATCACCGGACCGATAGACTTCGCCGCACGCTGCAAATCCTGATCGGTTCCGTAGAGTGAAACGACATCGCCAGCACTGATGACCGTATCAGGTTGCAGCGGCAAAGGCTTGTCGGCACGTTTGACACCGATAACATAGACGCCATGGCGCAGTTCAGAGCTTATATTCTCCTTGATCGCAGCAACGGTCTTGCCGACATAATCCGGTGAAGTGATCGTCACGTCACGGATTTGCACGACGACATCCATGCCTTCAGAAGATTGCAATTCGGTGCCGATCTTGTTGCCAGAAGCGACAACGCCTGAGCGCCTGCCGGCCACAAGAACGATGTCGTCCCTTTCCAGATGGAGATTGGGTGCGAGGCCGATGATCTTGCCAGCACGTTTGACCCGTTCAATGGTTATGGCGTCTTCAACAGAGGTCATCGCCTCAATCTGGGCCACGGTCTTTCCTGATGCCTGTTCCACCTTATAGATGCGCCCCACAAGATCAGGAGCTGCTTCGCTTTCGCCCTGCCCCAAGACCCTTATGCCAGCCAAAAGTTCGGCTTCCGCCTTGATGGCATCGTCGCGGATAGTGCGTCCCATGAATTTCGGCAGCAGATTGACGCAGACAATGATCGCTCCGAAGGAACCGAAAATATAGGTCACAGCATATCCAACAGCGACATTGGCCTGCAATCGCTGTACTTCGTCAGCTGCCAGACCAAGCTTGGAAATGGCCGAACTTGCCGTTCCGATGATTGCAGATTGCGTCAGCCCACCTGCTGCGATACCCGCCGCAAGACCTTTGTCCAAACCGAATATGCGCGCCATGATGACGACGGTCGCGAGACCGCTGATAGCGAGCACCGCGGCCATTGCGATCTCACGCAAGGATTGCCGCCCGAGTGATCTAAAGAATTGCGGACCACTTTCGAAACCGACCGCATAAATAAAAAGGGCGAAGAGCAGAGCCTTCACCCCATTATCGATCTGAACGCCCACCTGGCTGATTATCACCGCGACAAGCAGTGACCCGGCAACCCCTCCTAACTGGAACTTGCCGAAGTGTATCTTGCCGATCGCATACCCACCGGCCAGGGAAAGGAACAAAGCAATTTCGGGTGCCTGCTGAAATATTGCCTGAAGCCAATGCATCCGTCCCTCCAAGCTCCGATAACAACCTAGGGTTAGCTAGAGCGGAAACACCAAAGACAAGAGGCCGCAAACACAAAATGTTAAAAGAAATGACAGCAAACACAAGATCGCTCAAAAAGTTGAAAGTGCTTTCTGGAATTGTTCTATTCTGGAACGGAGACAATCTCTTTACACCGTTCTGTGATGAAAACTTAAAATAGATCAATATCGGGGTAAGATGTCTGGAAAAAGCAGGACACAGACATAAAATATGTCTGACGACGATCCTCCTCTTGCAACAGGGTGATTGACGAGCATTTTAAGGATGAAAGCAGGCTGAAGTAATGAATGAAAAGCGAGCCCCCCATCTCGTTGTCGTCGGCGCCGGTTTTGGCGGATTGCAACTGATCCACGATCTTAGAAACGTCGACGTGCGAATAACGCTGATCGATCAGCGCAATCATCACCTGTTCCAGCCGCTTCTCTATCAGGTGGCAACAACTATCCTCGCCACGTCCGAAATTGCCTGGCCGATCCGGCATCTGTTCAAAGATCGCAAGGAAGTGACCACGCTATTGGGCACAGTCACCGATGTTGACACCGAACACCGTCAGGTGCTGCTCGAAAACGGCACCGAAATTTCGTACGACATGCTTGTACTCGCCACCGGTGCAAGACACGCCTATTTCGGCAATGATCAGTGGGAGGCGCTAGCACCCGGACTGAAGGCACTTGAGGACGCAACCACCATTCGCCGTCGCCTGCTTCTCGCCTTTGAGCGTGCAGAACGTGAAAGCGATGAAGCAAAGCGGCAAGCATTGTTGACATTTGCCATCGTGGGTGGCGGGCCGACGGGCGTTGAACTAGCAGGCATTATCGCTGAGTTGGCCAAGCAAACCATATGGCCGGAGTTTCGCAATATAGACACGCGGCAGACACGCGTGATGCTGCTTGAAGCCGGTCCGCGCATTCTGGCGGCGTTTCCAGAAGACCTGTCCAATTATGCGTTGAAAGCGCTCGAAAAACTGGGGGTGGAAGTACGGCTCGGAATTCCGGTCAAGGACATCACAGCCGAGGGCGTGACTGTCGGCGAAGAGTTCATTCCATGCCGGACGGCAATCTGGGCAGCAGGCGTGGCTGCCTCTCCAGCTGCAACGTGGCTCAACACCGAGAGTGACCGAGCAGGGCGCGTGAAGGTGTTATCCAACCTCAATGTACCTGGCCATGAGGATATCTTCGTCATTGGTGATACCGCATGGGTCGAGGGACCGGACGGCAAGCCGGTTCCGGGTATTGCCCCTGCCGCCAAGCAGCAAGGTGCCTATGTTGCGAAGGTCATCAAAAGCCGCATTGAAGGAAAGACCCCACCGATGCCATTCCGTTACAAGCATCAGGGCAATCTTGCGACCATCGGCAGAGGCGCCGCTGTGGTCGATATGGGGCGCTTCAAGCTCAAGGGACTCATCGCCTGGTGGTTCTGGGGCATTGCGCACATCTTCTTCCTTATTGGAACGCGAAGCCGTGCCGCCGTCGCCTGGAGCTGGCTCTGGACTTACATCTCCGGCCAGCATAGCGCTCGGTTGATAACGCAAGGCAAACCTGTAGAGCGCTAGATGGAAGACGGCCCGCCGGAAGCGGGCCGTTTCTCTTACTGTCTGATATGCCGTTATTCGGCAGGTTCCAGCTGCGGAACAAGGTCTGTGACAACAGGCGTTCCGTTCATCGCTGCGGCCAACTTGTCGGTATCGAGTTCATTTTCCCAACGTGCCACGACGATGGTTGCGACCGCGTTGCCAACGAGATTGGTCAGAGCGCGGCATTCTGACATGAAGCGGTCGATACCGAGGATCAGGGCCATGCCCGCGACTGGAACGGCTGGAACGACGGACAGTGTCGCCGCAAGCGTGATGAAACCGGCACCCGTAATGCCTGCTGCACCTTTTGAGCTCAGCATTGCCACCAGTAGAAGCAGTATCTGATCACTCAGTGACAGTGGAATATCCGTCGCCTGCGCGATGAAGAGGGCTGCCAGCGTCATGTAGATATTTGTGCCGTCGAGATTGAACGAATAGCCCGTCGGAATGACGAGGCCAACGACAGAGCGCTTGCAGCCAGCCTTCTCCATCTTGTCCATCAGCGCGGGAAGTGCGGCTTCAGACGAAGATGTGCCCAGAACCAGCAGCAGCTCTTCCTTGATATAGCGGATAAGCGCGAGGATCGAGAAGCCATTGTAACGGGCGACAGCTCCCAGAACGACAAGCACGAACAGCAGGGCCGTGAGATAGAATGTGCCGATCAAAAGCGCGAGATTGGCAATCGAGCCGATGCCGTATTTGCCGATGGTGAATGCCATGGCACCGAAAG
Source organism: Ochrobactrum sp. WV_118_8 (assembly GCF_039631535.1). Lineage (NCBI taxonomy): Bacteria > Pseudomonadati > Pseudomonadota > Alphaproteobacteria > Hyphomicrobiales > Brucellaceae > Ochrobactrum > Ochrobactrum sp. WV_118_8. The sequence continues at coordinate 244,926 of NZ_JBDIUZ010000002.1, forward strand.
CCCCGATTGGAGCGGCCTTCATGAGGATCGAAACCAGCTTGAAAACGGGTGCTGTCAGGACGTGAAGAAAATCGGTGACAGGCTTGCCCTTGTCGCCGACCAGAGCCAGCGCAATACCAAACAGAACCGAGAAGAACAGCACCTGCAGAATGTCGCCGTCTGCGAATGCTCCAACAATCGTTGTCGGGATGATGTTGCTCAGAAAGCCGGTGATGGTCTGCTCATGTGCCTTGGCGGCGTAGTTGGCAACGGCCTTCGGATCAAGCGAAGCCGGGTCGATGTGCATCCCGGCGCCCGGCTGCACGACGTTGGCGACAATAAGCCCAATAATTAAGGCAAGCGTCGAAAACGTCAGGAAGTAGATCATTGCCTTACCGGCAACGCGACCGACCTTTTTCATGTCGGTCATTCCGGCGATGCCGGTTGCAACGGTCAGGAAGATGACAGGCGCGATAATCATCTTCACGAGCTTGATGAACGCATCGCCAAGCGGCTTCAACTGCGTGCCCAGCTCGGGGTAAAAATGGCCAAGCAGAATACCGGCAGCAATAGCCACCAATACCTGTACATAAAGATGCTTGTAAAAGGGGATTGGGCCGCGCGGCGCAGCCGCGGCACCTGTCGGTACTGCAATCATGATGTCCTCCGTTCGGCTCAGTCCGGAACCTGTCCAGCCTCCCAAGCCTTCAGTCTCGAATTCCAGCGGTCCCAGCCGCTGCTGAACTGATTGATTGCAATGTCCGTGCCAGTTTGGAGATAGATCACTAACGTGTTGTTTTCTTTAAATTTGTGAGTTTTCGCATCGAAGTATATCTAGCAGAAGTGCGATTATCCGCACATTTTTATTTCCTATTTGTGTGAAATATTGCACAATGAGAGCAATGAGTTCGAACCCCTCCCCAGCGGACAGCCGCACCCGACCCACAAACATCAACCGACGGACATGGGCGTTGTTCGGATTGTTTTGGGCTGCGGTTTTCGCGCTTGCATTCTGGGTCGTCGGCGACATGGCACGAGACAAGGCCGTCCTCGCATTAAGCGAGCAGACAAGGATCGATGCCAACCTCAACACTGCATTGTTGCGCGCTGTTCTCGACAAGCAACGTGCTTTGCCTCTGGTGCTGTCAAAGGATAAGGCGCTGGAAGCTGCATTACTGGACAAAACAGCCACAACAATCGATCCCTTGAATGAGAAACTCGAAGCATTGGCGGATGGGACTCAAGCGGCCGTCATTTATCTTGTCGGCATGGACGGCATTGCCATCGCGGCAAGCAACTGGCGCGGACCAACGAGTTTTGTCGGCAACGACTACAAGTTTCGCCCCTATTTTCACAACGCTTTGAAAAACGGGGATGCAGAGTACTTTGCGCTCGGCAATGTCAGCAATCGCCCCGGTCTTTACATATCCCGTCGCATCGATGGCCCAAGCGGTCCGTTGGGGGTGATCGTTGTCAAGCTGGAGTTCGACAGGCTGGAAAGTGACTGGAACAATGCCGGACGACCGACCTTCGTGACGGATGAACGAAATATCGTTCTGATTACAAGCTTGCCGTCCTGGCGTTTCATGACCATTGGCTCGATCAATCAGGAGCAGATTCAGTCTATCCGCGATAGCCTGCAGTTTGGTGACGCGCCACTTAAACCCTTGCCCCTGTCGATCAAGTCAATTGACGGCGAGGATGTACAGTTGATTGATGCGCTGCTGCCCGGCAATGCGCGCAATACCGACTTTCTTGCGATCCGTTCGATCGTGCCTTCCACTCCCTGGCAGATGTACAGTCTCGCGCCAATTCGCCCGCAGATTCCTTCCGCCATTCGTGAATTCCGGTTGTTCACCTTTATCATCCTTTCAGCCATCGCAACGGTTGCCGGACTTCTTTTACGTCGCAGACAGAAAATCGCGACACGCATCGCCAATGCACAGCGTACACAGATGGAACTGGAAGAACGCGTGGAAGAGCGCACCCGCGATCTCAGTCTGGCACGCGACAGACTGCAAGCCGAGATCAGCGACCATCGTCGCACCGAAACAATGCTGCAAGGGGTGCAGCAGGACCTCGTGCACGCCAATCGCCTGGCCATCATGGGGCAAGTAGCGGCTGGCGTGGCGCATGAAATCAACCAGCCCGTCGCAACTATTCGCGCCTATGCAGACAACGCAAAAACCTTCATCGAACGGAAATGCCTTTCCAACGCAACCGAAAACCTCAGTGAAATCGCCGCATTAACAGACCGCATAGGTACAATCACGGGTGACCTTAAAGCACTTGCCCGCAAGGGACGTACTCCTTCCGAACCGACTTCGCTCAGTCAGGTCATTTCGGGTGCGCTGGTACTGTTGCGAAGCAGGTTCTCTGGGCGCATGGATCAGCTCGATATCGCACTACCACCGCCGGAACTGCAAGTTATCGGTCATTCAATCCGGCTGGAGCAGGTTTTCATCAACCTGTTCCAGAATGCACTGGAAGCCATTGATTTAAAACAGAATGATGGAAAAATAGAAGTCCGTACTCATGTAGATCGTGACAAAGTCATCATATTGGTTTCCGACAATGGACCGGGTATGCCGCAGCATATTCGCGACAATCTGTTTTCGCCTTTCAATACATCGAAGGAAAAAGGTCTCGGTCTAGGTCTTGTGATCGTCAAGGAGATCGTCACTGACTATGGCGGGACCATCTCTGCCGAAAGTAATGCCGCAGGCACGTCTTTCCGCATTGAACTGAGAAAAGCATGATGGACAAGTCACCCTTCGTTATCCTTGTCGACGATGACAAGGCCCTCCGCCGCGCCACTCGTCAAACGCTTGAGCTTGCCGGTTTTGAGGTTGCTGATTTTCCAAGCGCACTGGATGCGTTGAACAGTGTTACTTTTGAGTATGATGGCGTTGTCGTTACCGATGTCCGCATGCCGCAGATCGACGGTCTCCAATTCTTTGCCCGGATCAAAGCCATTGACCCCGATTTGCCAGTAATCCTGATTACTGGCCACGGTGATATTCCGATGGCGGTGCAAGCCATTCAGGACGGTGCCTATGATTTCATCGCCAAGCCGTTTGCAGCCGACAGGCTCGTGCACAGCATCCGTCGTGCATGGGAAAAGCGACAGCTTATCGTTGAAAACCGCGCCTTACGCGAAGCCGCCGAGAATGTGGAGGGTGATCTGCCGTTGATCGGCCAGACACCGGCGATGGAAAATCTGCGCCGTACCTTGCGCGATATAGCCGATACGGATGTTGATGTGCTCGTGGCTGGTGAAACTGGCAGTGGCAAGGAAGTCGTCGCACAGTTGCTGCACAACTGGGGCCATCGTCGCAAAGGCAATTTCGTAGCACTCAACTGCGGGGCCTTGCCCGAAACGGTGATTGAAAGCGAACTGTTCGGTCACGAGGCAGGTGCTTTCACGGGAGCTCAGAAAAAGCGGCTCGGACGGGTTGAACATGCAAGTGGTGGCACGCTGTTTCTCGATGAAATTGAAAGCATGCCTGCAGCAACGCAAGTGAAACTGCTGCGCGTCCTTGAGATGCGCGAAATCACTCCACTCGGCACGAATGAGGTTCGCCCGGTCGATCTGCGGGTTGTGGCTGCAGCAAAGATCGACCTCGGTGACCCCGCCCAGAGAGGCGACTTCCGTGAGGACCTCTATTACCGGCTGAATGTCGTCACGCTTTCCATCCCGCCGCTGAGAGAAAGACGAGACGACATTCCGTTGCTTTTCGCACATTTCCTGACGCGAGCGTCGAAACGCTTCAATCGCGATGTGCCCGCTATCGATACAGCGACACACCGACATCTCATGAACCATAGCTGGCCGGGAAATGTCCGCGAATTGGCACATTTTGCCGACCGCGTAGCGCTTGGCGTTGCGAAACCGGCTCACTTGCTGCAATCGATGGTCGGCAATCAAGAAACACTTCCAAAACGGCTCGAGCGCTACGAAGAAACGCTTATCCGCGAAACGCTTGCCGCCCATAATGGCAATGTTCAGGAAACGATTGAGGCGCTCGGTATTCCGCGAAAGACCTTTTACGATAAGATGCAGCGTCATGGCATCAATCGCGCGGACTATCGCGCCAACGGCGATTGAAGTTCATCTGCCATCTGTCTGGGAGGACCACGATGACCTTGAAACTCTACCTTCATCCCTTTTCGTCATACTGCCAAAAAGCGATAACCGCCTTCTATGAAAAGGACATAGTTTTCGAAGCAAGAATTCTTGATGGTACGGAACCGGTAGCGAGCGAGTTCAACGCCCTTTGGCCCTTCGGTAAATTCCCCGTGCTAACGCATAATGGAAAACTGGTGTTTGAAGCGACCGGTATCATCGAGTATCTCGACGCTGCCTATCCCCACACCAGACAACTGATCCCGTCAGACCCGCTTGTCAGCGCAGACGTGAGAATGTGGGATCGTTTCTTCGATAATTACATAAACTACCCGCAGCAACGCCTCGTCTATATCGCACTTGGTCGCGAGCATGACGACGGGGGCAACCGCTGGCGAGCAGCCTTCGATACAGCCTACGCGTTTCTGGATCGACATATGGAAGGGCGTGAATGGGTCTCGGGGGATGATTTCAGCCTTGCCGACTGCGCTGCGGCGCCTGCCCTGCTCTACGCAGACTGGACCTATGCCATTCCCGAAAAATTCGCCAATGTGTGGACCTATCGCAAACGTCTGCTTGCACGGCCGAGCTATGCCCGCGCACTCGACGAAGCGCGACCATTCCGTCATCTGTTTCCGTTAGGAACGCCCGAAGAAGGTAGGGACTGACAGCCTATCGCGGCGAAGCGATCAACTGTCCCGTAGAAGTGTGCTGCATGACTTCCATCGGAATGCCATAGATTTCCTCCAGGCGTTCTGGCACCATAATTCCCTTAGGCGTGGATTGTGCGATCAATCTGCCGCTGTGGAGTGCAAACACTTCATCGCAAAAGCGTGCGGCCATATTGACATCATGCAAGACGACGAAGACGCTCAGGTCCTTTTCGTGTGACAGCTTACGCACAAGCGAGAGAACTTCGATCTGGTGCGCGATATCCAGCGCCGAAGTCGGTTCATCAAGCAGAAGGCATTCCGCATCCTGAGCAACCAGCATGGCGAGCCAGACGCGCTGACGCTCACCGCCCGAAAGGGTATCGACCAATCGGTCCGCGAAGGCTCCGATCCCGGTCAGTTCGATGGCTTCTTCCACCTTCTGACGGTCCGTTGCGCCGAAGCGCCCTAGAGCACCGTGCCAGGGGTAGCGCCCCAAAGCGACAAGTTCCCTGACCAGCATGCCTGCCGCAGGTGCAGTCTGCTGTGGCAGGTAGGCAAGCTTACGCGCAAACTCACGGTCACCCCAATCACCAAGCGCCTTACCCGCAAAGCGTACAGTCCCGCCGGACACTGGCTGCTGCCGAGCCAAAATCTTCAGAAGTGTTGATTTGCCTGAACCATTATGCCCGATAAGCGCTGTCAGGCTTCCCACCGGTATCGACATCGTCAGCGGTTGCAACAGGACGCGCCCGGCGGCTGAAAAGGTGACATTCTCGAGTTCGAACAGAGCGGAGGTCATCATTCTCATTCCTGATTTTGGTCAACTCTAGGGTCAGGACCTAGATATCTGGCCTGCAATAAAGCAGTTCATCGAAGGTTGATAGCAAAATATGAGAAAGATATACATGTTTTGAGAAACATCATCGGGAAGAAGAGTTTGGGCTTCCATCCGCATATGAAAAGTCACATTGAAGACGTCAGCTTACTGGACGATCTCCATTATCGCGTTTGGAATGGCGCAATAGCCGACGTATGGTCGGTCGATTGCGGACCAGGCGCACGCGGAGAATATGTTTCGGAAGCGCCGCGCCTTTTTCTTGTGCTTGAAAGCCGAGGGGAACTGGCAATCCGCCCCGAACAAACCAACCATACGCTGGCGAGTGTTCAACCGCGGCAAAGGCTTTGCTACGTCCCTGCTGGCATGACGATCTGGAGCCGCGTAACACGTCCGGGAAAACTAAAACATCTCGATCTGCATTTCGATATTGCTGCTCTACAACAACGCTTCGGTCACGTACTGGACAAAAGTAGCATCGAAAAGCCTCGCCTGTTCTTTTCGAACTCGAAGATCGAACAGATTGGTTCCTTGCTGGCCGAAGAATGCATTTCAAAAGCACCGATGCATGACCTTTATGGAGAGGGCCTGCTAACCGCACTTGTAACAGAACTCTTTGAAGCGCAGTTGGAACAAAGGACACTTAACAGCAAGCTTTCACCGCGACAGCTTCACCGCGTTACTGAATTCATGGAGGATAATTACGCGCGCGTTATCCGCCTTCAAGAACTGGCAACGCTCGCCGGATTGTCCGAATCCTATTTCTGCAGCGCCTTCAAGGCCTCGACAGGTGTTTCACCGCACGCCTGGCAGATGCGGAAGCGCATTGATCAAGCGCAGATGCTGCTTCTGCAACCAAACGTGTCCCTACCCCATATCGCAGCTCTCACGGGCTTCGCCGATCAGGCGCATTTCACCCGTGTTTTCAAGAAACTGACCGGCACTACGCCTGCCGCCTGGGTCAGACAACACCAACAGTAAACCCAGCGCGAGCGATATTTGAGGACATTTTACATTAGCCAAAGATCATTCAATTAGGCGAAATAACGAACAATCTTCTAGCAATATCTTGATGTAAATACTCATATTAATTCGCAATGCGTTGCAGCGCTGACGCATTCGCCGCACCTGGCTGTTGTCTTATCGGACGTTGGCAAGTTGGGTCAGATATAGGATTTCTCAAGGGGCTTGCACCGAATGACCACATCGATAAAGCAACACTTCCTGATGCTGCTGGCCGGCAACGCAGCATTTGCGTTTCTGCCGGTTTCGACAACCTATGCGCAAGAGGCTAACAATACGGTTCGCCTTGACACGGTTGTCGTACAGACGGGAAATGGTCGTAGTGATGAGGGTGTTGCGCCGGTAAACGGCTTTGTTCCAACAGCAACGACAACCGGCTCGAAAGACAGCGTTGCCATCGAAAAGATTCCACAATCCGTATCAGTTGTAGGGCGCAAGCAGATGGATGCCATCGGCGCGCAAAAGCTGGACGAAGCATTGCGCTATACGCCAGGTGTGCTCGGACAGCCTTTCGGTGTCGATAACGATACCGACTGGCTCTATATTCGCGGTTTCGAAGCCACCCAATACGGCACCTATCTCGACGGTTTGCAGAACTTCAGCTACGGCTTCGGTGGTTTCCTGATCGATAGCTTTGGCATTGAACGTATCGACGTTCTGCGTGGTGCATCGTCTGCCCTTTACGGCGGGTCCAATCCGGGCGGCATTGTCAACTATATCAGCAAGCGTCCGACCGACGAGCGGCTGCGATATCTAGAAACGGGCATCAATAGTTACGGTAATGCCTATCTTGGCTTCGACATCGGCGACAAAGCCAGCGATACGGTCAATTACCGTGTGAACGGCAAGATTCAGGGTGGCAATAATTATACAGACTTCGCCAAGGAATTTCGCGGCGTCATCTCGCCAAGCATTGAATACAAGCCGGACGAAGCGACGAAGCTGACCATTCTCGGCAACTATACCCATCTTGATCTGACCCACGATGGCGGAGGCTTTCTTCCCTACTACGGCACTGTCGTTCCAACCGAGTTCGGCAAGATTTCGCGCAAGCGAAATTTCACCGAGCCCGACATTGATTCCTACGAGCGCGAGCAGGCCTCCATCGGCTATGAATTCGAGCATCAGTTCGACAATGACTGGACTGTACGGCAGAACGTTCGCTATGGTTTTTCACATGTGAAAGAACACACCCTTTACGCCTATGGTTATGAAGGTTTCTTGCCGCAGCCGGCACCAGGAAATCCGAACATTGCGCGCATCAATTTCAGGCACGATACGACGGTCAATACCTTCCTTGCCGACAACCAGCTTGAGGGAACAGTCGAGACCGATGCTCTGACACACAATCTTCTGTTTGGTGTCGAGTACCGTTATTTCCGTATTGAACAGATGCAGCAGACCGGCGGGGCGACTGTTATCGATGGTTTCAATCCGGTATATGGTGAACCACAGGGCCCGATGTTCGACCCTTATATCGATCAGGATCTGCGACGTCACCAGATCGGCATTTACGCACAGGATCGAGTAGAGTTCGGCGACGGCTGGATCGCAACATTCAACGGTCGCTACGACTATGTCAAAACTGACGCGGCAGGATTGCCGAGCTACGAATATAACAAGGGCAAAGCTTCAGGCCGCGCTGGACTGGGCTACGAGTTCGACAATGGCATAACGCCTTATGTCAGCGTCGCGACCTTCTTCAATCCGATCATCGAAACGCTGGCAGATGGCAGCTATGCTCAACCGGAGACGGGAACACAGTATGAAGTGGGCGTCAAATACCGTCCGGAATTGTTCGACGGCTTGATCACCGCTTCACTGTTTGATTTGACCAAGGAGAATGCCCTCACTGGCTCCAGCTTCGCGCGTGAGCAGCTTGGCAAGGTCAACTCGCGCGGTTTCGAACTGGAAGTTCAGGCCAATATCACCGATGCCTGGAAAGTGACTGCTTCGGTTACTGCCTACGACCTGAAAATCAAAGAGAATGACAGCAACCCCGATATTATCGGCAATCGTCCTTACCTCTTGCCGGAACAACAGGCCTCCGTCTTTGTCGAGTACAAGGTGCCAGACGGTGCTTTTCAAGGGGTGACGCTCGGCGGCGGTGTACGCTACCTCGGTTCCTCTTATGCCGATGAGGAAAATACACTCAAGGTGCCAGCTGTGGCGCTTGCCGACCTGAAGCTCGGTTACGAAAAAGACAATTGGGGGGTCGACCTCAACGTCACCAATCTGTTCGACAAGAACTATGTCGCTGGTTGTCAGGGCATTTATGTCTGCGGCTATGGTGAAGGGCGTAAAGCGCTACTCAAGGTCCACACCAAGTGGTGATTTTGAGATTGAATACCAAAGAGTGCCACGGTTGTGGCACTCTTTGAGGCCGTCTACAGAGTTTGCATGAATTCATGCAAGACGACAGCTTGATTATGCTCTTCGTCTTTCGCGCCATATAAGAGCGTTAGTCGCCCACCTCTTGCCTTGGCGGTCGCGATCAAATCCTTCAGTGCTGGCTTGTTACCTTCCAACTCTTCGCGATATTTTATCTGAAAATCATTCCATTTCGCCGGATCATGGCAGAACCATTTGCGAAGATTGGCGGTCGGGGCAATATCTTTGGCCCAAAGATCTATATCCGCCTTCTCCTTTGTCATACCGCGCGGCCAAACACGATCCACGAGTACACGGTAGCCATCGTTCGGTGAAGGAGCTTCATAAATACGCTTCAAGCCAATCGTCGTCATAGGAATGGTTCCTCAATGCCTCACCAACACATATGGCGAATGGAACGGCTTCGACAAGGCGACATTTCTGTTCTGGCGAACAAAGAGAAAAGCCGTGGCTGTCAGACATTGAATATCCGACAGCCACGGCTCTTACTGGCTCAAGCAAAGACGGTCGCAACTGCCTTTTTCGTCGCGGCAACAACCTTGTCTGCTTCTTCACGCGTCAGGCAGAGTGGTGGAGCAAATCCGAGAATATCGCCTTCAGGCATAGCGCGAGCGATAACGCCGTTGGCAAGAAGTGCCGTTGAAACCTGTGCGCCGATCTTCAGCGAAGGATCGAAGAATTTGCGGTCGTCGCGATCTTCCACGAATTCGATTGCCGCCATCAGACCTTCGCCGCGAATTTCGCCGACATGCTTGTGATCGCCAAGAGCATCCTGCAGTGCCTTGCGGAAATAGGCGCCTGTGGAGCCGGCATTTTCAACCAGTTTCAACTCGTCGATGAGCTTGAGATTGGCTACGCCTGCTGCAGCGCAGATCGGATGGGCAGAATAGGTCCAGCCATGGCCAATTGGCCCCATCTTGTCCGATCCCTGAACCAGCACCTGCCACATGCGGTCCGATACAATCGAGCCGGAAAGCGGAGCATAGGCCGAGGTTAATCCCTTGGCGATGGTAATCAGATCTGGCTTCATGCCGTAATGGTCGGAACCAAACATGCTGCCAAGACGGCCGAAGCCGGTAACGACCTCATCGGCAACGAGCAGAATATCGTAGCGATCAAGAACGGCCTGAATCTTCTGCCAGTAACCAGCCGGTGGCGGCACAATGCCCCCCGTACCCAGAACCGGCTCACCAATAAAGGCAGCAATCGTATCCGGACCTTCAGCAAGGATCATTTCTTCGAGCTTGTCGGCGCAATGTTGCGAAAACTGCTCTTCGCTCATCGAGCGGTCCGCGCGACGGAAATAATAAGGGGATTCCGTATGCAAGATCGGAGCGCGCGGCAGATCGAATGCATTATGGAAGGTTGCAAGACCCGTCATGCTTCCCGTCATCACGCCCGAACCATGATATCCGCGCCATCGAGAAATGATCTTCTTCTTTTCCGGGCGGCCAAGAATATTGTTGTAATACCAGATCAGCTTGATGTTGGTTTCGTTGGCATCCGAACCGGACAGACCAAAATAGACGCGGCTCATATGGTCTGGTGCACGGTCGATGATCATCTTGGCAAGCGTGATCGACACTTCAGTGCCATGACCGACATAGGCGTGATAGTAGGCAAGCTTGCGCGCCTGTTCTGCAATCGCATCCGCAATTTCTGTGCGGCCATAACCAACATTGACACAATAAAGGCCCGCGAAGGCATCAAGGCTCTTCCGGCCATTCACGTCGGCAATGTACACGCCCTCGCCGCCTTCCAGCACGCGCGTTGGCGTTTCACCACGGGCATGCATCCCCATATGCGTGGACGGATGAAAGAAATGATCCCGATCCCAAGCGGTCAGTTCATTGCTATTATTCAACATAGTTGTGTTCCTTTCCTGTCGCCACGCTTTCACGCGGCGGTATCGATGCAGAGATACTTGAGTTCGGTGAAGGCTTCGATGCCCTGATGGGAGCCTTCGCGGCCAAGACCGGATTGCTTCCAGCCGCCGAAAGGGATCGGTGCGCCGGTAATTTTTGCGCGGTTGATGGCTACCATTCCATATTCGAGTGCGCGCCCCATACGGAGCTGTCGGGCGCCATTCGCCGTTACGACATAGGCAACGAGACCATATTGTGTGGCATTGGCGCGGGCGATGACTTCGTCCTCATCGTCAAAAACCGTGACGGCAGCTACCGGTCCGAATGTCTCTTCGTGCATAATCGCCGCATCGTCAGGCACATCGACCAGCAATGTCGGTTCAAAGAAAAGCGAATTCTCTCTCAGCCGGTTGCCGCCGACGAGTATCTTACTGCCTCGCTTTTCAGCGTCCCGCACGTGCTCTTCGACCTTGTCCACCGCCCGGCTGTGCATCAGAGGCCCGATCTCCACCGTCGGATTAATCCCATTGCCGACCTTCAGCGCTTCAATGCGTACAGCAAAAGCCTTTGTGAACGCTTTCAGAATACCGCGCTGGACAAAGATACGGTTGGCAGCAAGGCAATCCTGACCGGACGTCGCAAATTTGGCGGCCATAGCAACATCAACCGCCCGCTCGATATCGGCATCATCGAAGATGATTAAAGGTGCATGTCCGCCAAGCTCCATGACAAGCCGTTTCATCGTGTTCGAACATTTGGTGGCAATCAGCCTGCCGATGTCCGTTGAACCGGTGAAGCTCAGCGCCCGTACGCGCTCGTCGCGGCACAATACATCGACGATAGGCGCGGCTTTGCCCGTCAGCACATTGAATATGCCCGCAGGCATTCCCGCACGTTCGGCCAGTTCGGCGAGGGCTAGTGCAGAAAGCGGTGTTTCAGAAGACGGATGCACGACGACCGGGCAACCGGCGGCAATCGCTGCAGCCGCCTTGCGGGTGATCATGGCATGCGGAAAATTCCATGGCGTTACAAGTGCTACGACACCCAACGCCTCGCGGCGCACGAGCATCTCGGCATTTGGGAGATGGCTCGCTATGGTTTCGCCGTTAAGACGCTTGGCCTCTTCTGCAAACCATTCGATGAAAGATGCGCCATAGTCGATTTCGCCGCGCGATTCCGCCAGCGGCTTGCCCTGCTCCAACGTCATCAGCAATGCGAGATCTTCGCGATTTGCCGTGACCAGCTCGAACCAACGCCGCAAGACCGCGGATCGTTCGTGGGGCAGCTTATCACGCCAGGCCGAAAACGCCTTTACTGCCGCATCGATCGCAAGCGTCGTCTCAGCTTCGCCAAGACTAGCCACACGGGCAAGCCGTTGACCCGTTGCAGGATCGAGAACAGGGAAGGTTTCGGCCTTTGGTCCCGCTACCCAGCGTCCATCGACATAGCCCAGTTCACGAAAAAGATGCTTATCGCGAAGCCTGCCAAGCCCATCATGTTGTATCGGATGATCCAGAACGGCATTCATTGTTCTTCTCCCAATTCAGGAAGAAGTTTGTCACAGGATAGCTCTGGATTCGGACCAAAGGCAGCCCGACGAACATTCGAATTGGACTAAATTTAAAAGCCAGACAGTCTGTTTGGGCTAGTCCGCGACTTCCTTGAACAGCGACAAAGGTGCACTCGCTTTCTCGTCCTTGACCAGCTTAGTCACGATATAGGTGAAGTAGCGTTCTATGCCGATATTCTGATCCAGAAGACGGTCAATCAGACGCTGATAGCCATCAATGTCGCGCGCCACGATCATCAGAAAATAGTCCACTCCACCGCCAACCGACCAGCAGGACACGATTTCGGGTACTGCTGTGACGGCTCTTTCGAACCGGTCAAAATCGCTTTGACGATGATTGCCCAGAGTGATCTGCACAATGACATGCGCGGTGGGAGCAATTTTACGGTAGGCGATGCGCGCATGATAGCCCGTGACAATCCCCGCCTCTTCCAGCTTGCGCAGTCGCAGCCAGCAGGGTGTCGCAGAAAGCCCGACCTTCTCCGCCAACGCAAGCTTGGTGATCCGCGCATTCTCCTGAACGGCTTCGAGAATACGCAAATCGACGGCGTCGAGCTTCAAGGCGGCTTTCATTCTGTTGATCCAGCATCTACAAACATTCCTGTTCTCATTGGCACGCCCCTGCGCCGCTGACAAGGCTCCGACATCGAAAAGTCGTGACAGATCAAAATTGTAATGATCCAATATAATTATTGACATGATCCTATAGGTCTTTCACACATAGAGCCAAGAACAAAAAATCAAACATATGGGGAACGAGGATGCGGCCTTACGGTTTCGCACGTAGCGTATTATTGCGCCCTCAATTTGCTCGCCTGCAGCGAAGACGTGCTTTGCTTGGTGCAGCGCTCCCCATTGTCACGCCGCTTTGAACGGCGGTGCGGATGTCGGGAAGTGTGTCGCAAATGATCAGTCTCAACGAAATAGAGCAAGCCCAAGACAGGCTGAATGATCATGTCCAAAGAACACCGCTGATCCACTCCGAAAGTCTCAGCAGGCGATCAGGCGTGCCGGTTTTTCTCAAGCTTGAAAACCGACAACCAACGGGTAGTTTCAAGCTTCGCGGTGCAACAAATGCTGTTCTCAGCCTGTCCGGGAATGAACGCGAGCGGGGGCTTGTCACAGCCTCTACCGGAAATCATGGGCGTGCATTGGCTCATGCGGCATCCACGCAGCGGTTGACCGCCACGATCTGCCTTTCATCGCTTGTACCGCGCAATAAGGTCGAAGCGATCCGTGAGCTTGGTGCTGATGTGCGCATCATCGGCAAATCCCAGGACGATGCGATGGAAGAAGTCGTGCGACTTGTGCGTGATGAAAGCATGAATGCCATCCCACCGTTCGACGATCCGCGCATTATTACCGGACAGGGAACTGTGGGATTGGAAATTGTCGAAGATCTCCCCGAACTGCACACGGTGCTTGTTCCGCTTTCTGGTGGCGGCCTTGCCGCCGGAGTGGCTGCAGCAGTGAAAGCAAAGCTTCCGCAAGCGCGGGTAATTGGAATTTCCATGCAACGCGGTGCGGCGATGCAAGCGAGCCTTGAAGCGGGTAAACCAGTCAATGTTGAAGAACTGGATACACTGGCAGATTCCCTCGGTGGTGGCATAGGCCTCGATAACCGTTGGACTTTTGAGATGTGCCGCTCGCTGCTTGATGATGTGATCCTGCTCGATGAAGAGGAGATCGCAGCGGGGATCAGACATGCCGCAACGCAAGAAGGCGAAGTCATCGAAGGGGCCGCGGCCGTCGGTATTGCCGCCTTGTTGAGCAGCAAGATCAGGCCGACAGGACCAACCGCCATCATTGTTTCTGGTGGCAATATCGATCCCGAACAACATCGCGCAATAGTGGAAGACCGCTATCGGAGGGCAGGCTGATGGCTGAAATGAGAATTCCAACCGAAGCTGATCTGCGACAGATCATAGCCCTCGACCTTGAAAGCGTGGCGTGCGTGGAGGATGCTTTCCGGGCACTCGCCAGTGGCGGTGTCAGCATGCCGCCCATTCTTCGGTTGGATATCCCCGCAGAACGTGGCGAAGTCGATGTGAAGACCGCCTATATTCCTGGATTAGACAGCTTTGCCATTAAGGTAAGTCCCGGCTTTTTCAACAATCCTTCCATCGGCTTACCATCCACCAATGGGCTGATGATCCAGTTTTCGGCAAAGACAGGGCTTATCGAAGCATTGTTGCTGGATAATGGCTATCTGACCGATGTGCGTACAGCGGCTGCCGGTGCTGTCGCAGCAAAATATCTGGCGCGGGAAAATGCCCGTGTCGCCACCATCCTCGGTGCGGGCATGCAGGCTGGAATGCAGCTTGAAGCGCTGACGCTCGTGCGCCCCATCACCGAGGCGCGGATTTGGGCACGCAACTTCGATAGCGCGAAAAAAGCCGCGCAAAACTTCACCCAAAAGCTCGGAATACCGGTGACGGCGATTGCAGATGCAAAGGAAGCTTGTGATGGCACTGACATCATCGTCACGACCACGCCATCGGAAACGCCACTCATAAAGGCTGAATGGCTTGCACCCGGCCAGCACGTTACTGCGATGGGTTCGGATGCCGAACATAAGAACGAAATCGACCCTGCTCTGTTCCAGCGATCAATCATCTATGTCGCTGACAGCCTCTCCCAGACACGCAGGCTTGGCGAACTGCACCACGCAATTTCGGCTGGGATTGTTGCAGCGGATACTGTCTTTCCGGAACTGGGCCAGATCGTTCTCAATGCCCCCACATTCCAGCGGAAGGCAGAGGACATAACCTTCTGCGACCTCACGGGCACCGGGGTTCAGGATACTGCAATCGCCCGTCTTGCGACGGAGCGCGCCAGCCTGCGCGACGCAGGCACGAAAATTGATTCAACCAAAACTGCAGGAGCCAGTCGATGAGTGTGGAACTCAACTTCACCCGCGCGGAATATGATGAGCGGATAGCCAAAACCCGTCGCGCCATGGAGAAGGCAGGCTTCGATGTCATCATCGTCACAGACCCGTCCAACATGCACTGGCTTACCGGTTATGATGGCTGGTCCTTCTATGTCCATCAATGCGTTGTGCTTTCGATGGAAGGCGAACCGATCTGGTATGGTCGCGGTCAGGATGGCAACGGTGCTAAACGCACCGCGTGGATCAGCCATGACAACATTATCGGCTATCCCGACCATTACGTGCAATCGCTGGAACGCCACCCGATGGACCTTCTGGCCTCAATCCTTGAGGAAAAGGGATGGGGCAACAAGACGATAGCCGTGGAGTTCGATAATTACTGGTACACGGCTGCAGCGCATCATGCCCTGCAGAAACACCTGCCAAATGCCCGGTTCAAGGATGCGCAAGGACTCGTCAACTGGCAACGTGCGGTGAAGAGTGCAACCGAGATCGACTATATGCGCAAAGCTGGTCGCATCGTGGAAGCCATGCACCAGCGCATCGTCGATAAAATCGAGCCGGGCATGCGTAAATGCGATCTGGTTGCCGAAATCTACGATGCAGGCACGCGCGGCGTTGACGATTTCGGCGGCGATTATCCTGCCATCGTGCCACTGCTGCCTTCTGGACCTGATGCCTCCGCCCCGCATCTCACCTGGAATGATCTACCGATGAAGACCGGAGAAGGTACTTTCTTCGAAATCGCCGGCTGCTATAAGCGTTATCATTGCCCACTGTCGCGGACTGTATTTCTCGGCAAGCCGACGCAGGCTTTTCTTGATGCAGAAAAAGCAACGCTCGAAGGTATGGAAGCGGGACTTTCTGCTGCTCGCCCCGGCAACACGTGCGAAGATATCGCCAACGGCTTCTTCGCTGTGCTGAAGAAATACGGGATCATCAAGGACAACCGCACCGGCTATTCAATCGGTCTGTCCTATCCGCCGGATTGGGGCGAGCGCACCATGAGCCTGCGCCCCGGCGATCACACCGAGTTGCAGCCCGGGATGACCTTCCATTTCATGACAGGTCTCTGGCTGGAAACCATGGGGCTGGAGATCACCGAGAGCATCGTGATCACCGAAACCGGCGTCGAATGCCTGTCGAATGTGCCACGCAAGCTCGTGGTCAAGGATTAGGACGCTGCGATGATGCTTAGCTCGCCTCCATCACGTCCCTCCCCGATCACGCCGACTGTCGATCTTGACCGCGACGGCGTACAGCACGGGCATTTGCGGCTGCCTTGGTCCAGAGACGATTCCGCCTGGGGATCGCTGATGCTGCCCATCTGCGTCATTCGCAATGGCGATGGACCCACAGCCCTTCTTACGGGTGGCAATCACGGCGATGAATATGAGGGGCCGGTTGCACTCTACGATCTAGCCGCCAATCTGAAACCAGCTGAGATCAACGGACGCGTTATCATTGTTCCTGCAATGAATTTCCCGGCCTTCATGGCCGGAACACGCACATCGCCGATAGATAAAGGCAATCTCAATCGTAGTTTCCCCGGCCGCCCGGATGGCACGGTAACTGAAAAGATCGCCGATTATTTCACCCGCTATCTGCTGCCCACAGCCGATATCGTCATGGATTTTCATTCCGGCGGACGAACACTCGATTTCCTGCCCTATGCCGCAGCACATGCCCTGCCCGATGCAACTCAGGAAGCCCAATGCTTTGCTGCCGTCAAAGCATTCTCCGCCCCCTTTTCCATGCGAATGATCGAGATCGATGCTGTAGGCATGTACGACACGACCGCTGAGGAAGCCGGGAAGGTGTTTGTGACGACCGAGCTTTCCGGCGGTGGCACGATTTCAGCACGGTCGGCAACAATCGCCAAGCGCGGCATTCACAACCTTCTGCGTCACGCAGACATTTTGCATGGTGAAGTGGAGTTTTCGCCCACCACATGGCTCGATATGCCATCGCAGGAATGTTTCGGCTTTGCCGATACCGAAGGTTTACTTGAACCTTTGGTCGATCTTGGCGCGGAAATACGCAAGGGCGACCTCATTGCCCGCGTTCATAATGTGGCGCGCACCGGCGTGGCTCCGCAGGAGTACCGCGCCGCACTCGACGGAATTCTCGCGGCACGGCACTTTCCGGGTCTCATCAAGATGGGTGATTGCCTTTCGGTCATCGCCACGATCAGCGAGGAGCCGTCTTCGTCTTAAATCAATCAGTACCAACCAATTGAAAAGCCGGACCAAAAACAACCGGCATCCATAAAGAGGAGTGAACACCATGCGCATGAAACTTCATACGATTTCCGCTCTGCTTTCCGCGGCTGCATTTGCAGCTCTTACAATCCCGTCACAGGCCGTCACCATTGACGATCTGAAAAGCGCGGGCTTTGTGCGAGGAGCGACTGCCAACGAAGTGCCCTATGGTTATATGGACGCGAGTGGCGCAGCCAAAGGCATCGGCCCGGACGTTGCCGCAGCAATCTTCAAAAAACTCGGAATTGAAGAAGTCGATTGGACTGTTACGCCTTTTGGCTCGCTTATTCCCGGATTGAAGGCCAAACGCTTTGAGTTTGTCGCCGCCGAGCAGAATGTTTTGCCCGACCGCTGCAAACAGGTTCAGTTCACGGTTGCAAATTCCAGCTATGGTGAAGGTCTCCTGGTGCCAAAAGGCAATCCAAAAAACATTCATTCCTATGACGACATCAAGAAAGATCCGTCTCTGAAAGTCGCAATCGTTTCGGGTGCCGATCAGATCGATTTCCTGCATGGAATGGGTATCGATGAATCGCAGATCGTCATGATTCAGGGCAATGCTGACGCTCCATCCACGGTTCAGACCGGTCGTGCGGATGCCTATGCCGCAACAGAGCTGACAGTGGCCAAGCTCGTTGAAAATTCGCCACAACTGGAACAGGCACATCCGTTTACCGACCCGGTTGTGGATGGCAAGTCCGCGCGCAGTTTTGGCGCTTTCAGCTTCCGTCCGGAGGACAAGGAATTCTACGACGCCTTCAACAGGGAACTCATCGAGTTCAAGAAGACCGATGACTACAAGAAAATCCTGATGACCTATGGGCTTAGCGAAGAGAGCGTCGAAGCGGCGCGGACTGTTGATACAGCCAGCCTCTGCAACGCAAAATAACGCTTTTGTCGCCCGCCGTGCCATGATGATTGGTTCGGCGGGCCTTGTCTCATCTCTATCGGGAGAAGACCATATGCACTGGACGGAGTATCTTCCCGCCCTTTTCAAAGGCGCACAAATCACCGTCGTTCTTGCCCTCAGTTCGATGGCTATCGGCACTCTGCTGGCGTTCGCAGCCGGCATTGCCCGTTTTGCGGGTGGGCCGATCCTTTCCACGATTGCGGTGATCTATATCGAGATATTCCGGGGTACTTCACTGCTCGTGCAATTGTTCTGGCTCTATTACGCCCTGCCATTGATCGGCATTTCATTCGATCCGATCACGACCGGCATTATGGGGCTTGGCCTTAACATTGGTGCTTATGGTGCTGAGGTCGTGCGTGGTGCCTTGCAGGCCGTTCCTGAAGCGCAACATGAAGCCGCAAGAGCCCTCAACTTCAGTAGAGGCCACACATTGTTTCACATCGTCCTGCCACAGGCAGTTGTCGAGATGATGCCGGCTTTCGGCAATCTGGCTATTCATAATCTGAAAGATACAGCACTCGCCTCGCTTATCGCCATCAGCGATCTGACTTTCCAGGCCCAGCGTTTGCGCAATCTGACGCTCGACAATGTGACGATCTATTCGCTGACACTACTCGGTTATTTTGCAATGGCTCTGGTGCTCGCCTCCGCTATTCGCTGGCTTGAGCGACGACTGAAACGCCAGACAATGGCAGGAGGTTTCGCATGATCTACGGCTATGCATGGGACACCTCGTCCACGCTATCCTTTGCGATTTCCATTCTGCCAATTCTGGCAATTGGTCTGACGGTAACCCTGAAAGCGGCAGCCACCGGCTTTGCCATTGCGCTAGTGCTCGGTCTCGTCTTTGCGCTTCTGCGCCGCAGCCCATACAAAATCATATCCTGGCCGACAGTTGTCGTTGTGGAGTTTCTGCGCGATACGCCGCTGCTGGTGCAGTTGTTTTTCCTGTATTACGTGCTGCCTGTCTATGGCATTGTTCTGCCCGCATTCCTGACCGGCGCTCTGGCGCTTGGCCTTCAATATTCGGCCTATACGTCGGAGGTTTATCGCGGAGGTATCGAAGCCATTCCGCGCGGACAATGGGAAGCAGCGCGCGCCCTGAACCTTACGCCTTGGCGCACCTATCGCGACATTGTCATTCCGCAAGCCATACCCCGGATCATCCCGGCTATGGGCAACTACCTTGTCTCGATGCTGAAGGAGACCCCGGTTCTGTCTGTCGTCAGTATCGTTGACATGCTGAACCTCGCCAATCTGATCGGCGACCGCACCTTCGAATATCTGGTGCCACTGTCGATGGTCGGCCTGATCTTCCTCATGCTGACCCTCATCTGCTCGGCGCTCATACGCCTGCTCGAACGCACACTTCCAAAGAACGGGATCGCTCTCAAATGACCCAGGAAATTATCCGCTTTCAGGACGTAGCCAAGCGTTTCGGCGCACTGACTGTGCTGGATCAATTCAATTTCTCGGTCAAGACAGGCGAGAAAGTAACACTGATCGGCCCATCAGGATCGGGAAAATCGACGGTGCTCCGTATTCTCATGACACTGGAGCCGTTTCAGGAGGGTACGCTCGAACTCGCAGATATGTCCTATCACCAACCAAACGGCAAAGGACAGTTTCGGGCGAGCGAAGCCCACTTGCGTAAAATCAGATCGCATGTCGGCATGGTGTTCCAGAGCTTCAACCTGTTTCCGCATATGTCTGTGCTGCGCAATATCATCGAAGCGCCTGTACACGTTCTCGGTATGAAGCGGGACGAAGCCGAGGCGCGTGCACTCGATCTTCTTGCTCTTGTCGGCCTGACAGACAAGAAAGATCACTACCCTTCTCAGCTTTCAGGTGGCCAGCAGCAGCGCGTTGCGATTGCGCGTTCATTGGCTATGCGTCCGCGTGTTCTACTCTTTGACGAGCCTACATCGGCACTTGATCCGCAACTTGTCGGCGAAGTTCTGGCGGTCATTCGCAGTCTGGCACAAGAACATGATCTGACAATGCTCCTCGTCACCCATGAGATGCGCTTTGCACGCGAAGTGTCTGATCGTGTCTGTTTTTTCGACAAGGGACGCATCTGCGAACAGGGCACGCCCGAACAGATATTCCAGTCTCCGACCGAAGAGCGGACGAAAGAGTTTCTGCAATCAGTTCTATAGAGCTCAGGCTATAGAACTGACATCATAGACCGGCGGCAGTTGCGCGAAGGTTTCGCGAATAGTTTCAAGAGCTGTCTGCAAGGCAGATCGCGAAAGCCTTCCGCCGAGGCAGATGCGGATGCCCCCATCCCCCCGCTCACCGCCCGCCACGAACGGATCAGAAGGTGTGACAGCAACGCCTTTGCTTGCCAGAGCACGGACCAGACCATCCTCCGACCAGTTGCGCGGGATCTTCAACCACGCACAAAGCGACAGCGGATTGCTGCCTGCAATGTGCGGTTCAAGAATATCGGCTACCAATGTCTGCCTTGAACGCAATTCGCTGCGCTGAATATCCAGAAGCCCGGTCGCCGTTCCGTCCTCGATCCAGCGGCTGGCCATCTCTGCAACGAGATTGACGCCGCTCCAGCTCGTGACGCGCAAAATCGACGTTACGCGGATGGAATAATGCGCTGGCACCACAAGATAGCCTGTCCGCAAGCCGGTCATAACCGTCTTGGTGAAGCTGGTTACGAAGAAGCCCAGTTCTGGCAGCAGTTCCGGCATTGATGGCAGAGGCTCTTCAAGGATCGGCTTATAGACTTCATCCTCGATGACACAAACGCCGTATCGCCGGGCAATATCCGCAACAGCAATGCGCCTTTCAGCGCCCATTAAATGACTGGTCGGATTGCCAAGCGTCGGGATGAGTACCAGCGCCCTTACATCTCCCGCCTTACATGCAATTTCAAAAGCATCGGGCAATATACCTTCTCTATCCGTCGGCAGCGCACGCAGCGTGAAGCCAAGCACATTGGCAAGACCGATGATGCCATGATCGGTCAGGCTTTCCGTCAGTACAACCTCACCCGGCTGCACAACCGCTGCGACTGCCAGAAACAGGCCATGAGCAGCGCCATTCGTGATGATGATCCGACCCGGATCGACATCCACTGACAGGCCGCGCAACCAGTCACGCGCGACCGCGCGATGTCGGTCCAGCCCCGCAATAGGTCGACATGGACGCATGAAGCTCGCATTGTCCGACTGGCTCATTTCCTCCAGCAGGCGGCGCGATGCATTCTCGTGGGATTCTGTATAGACGGCGCGAATGATCGACAGATCCGCGGTTCCGCTGGGATCCCGATCAAGCATGAAACGATCAGCCCGCTCCGTCACCCGGTTGCAGACATAGGTTCCCCGGCCAACCTCACCACGTAAATAACCGCGCCGTTCTGCCTCCTTGTAGCTGATACTGACCGTCTGCACCGAAAGCCCGAGCTTGTGCGCCAAATCGCGATGGGTCGGCATACGCGTGCCCGGCAAAAGAACGCCCTTCTCGATATCGTCGACAATTTTATCTGTCAAAAGCCTATGCTTGGTGACGCCCTTGCGCATTTCCAACATGGGTTCCCACATGCGTCTACCAACTCCATCATGACATATCCAGAATTGTCCTATTATACTGAAATTTTTTCATGACAATCTAGTCAAAACAGCGTTCAAGGAGAAGTTCTTATCGCTGGCAATGACAAGCACCGAGACGATGGAAAGCATGCCTCAGCGAGTACGTGCGGAACGCAATAAAAACCGTTCGAAATGGTATCTGAAAATATCGATTCAACATCATAAAAGATGACAAGTCCGTTAAAACAAGCTATTGATAGATAAAGCGAATTCTAGCTTTTCCCGTACACATCGTTCCTCGCTGCCGGACGAAATACGCATGAATGAAAAACGGAGCCCGCAGGTTTCCAAGCCGCAAAATCCAGCCAAATCGTTCTTTGAAAATGAACGTCCGACGCTGAAGACAATTGCATTCATGACCGGCCTTGGCGTGACCACGGTTTCGCGTGCTTTAAAGGATGCACCGGAAATCGGTCCGGAAACACGAAAACGCGTACAACTGATCGCCCGACAGATCGGTTATCGCCCCAATCGTGCCGGGGTGCGCCTTCGAACCGGCAAGACGAATGTCATTGCCCTTGTCCTGAACACACAGGACGAGATCATGGGCTTTACCAGCCAGGTCATTCATGGCGTCGCGGATGTTCTTGCCGAAACGCAATACCATCTCATTCTGACACCCTATTTTCATTCGCGGGCACCAATCGAACCAATCCGCTACATCGTGGAAACGGGTTCAGCTGACGGTATTATTTTTTCGCGTACAGAACCGGACGATCAGCGCGTCCATTATCTGACGGAACATGATTTTCCGTTTGCCACCCATGGTCGCACTGATACGGGCATTGAGCACCCTTTTCACGACTTTGATAATTTCACTTTCGCGCTGGATATGGTTGGCAAACTAGCGGCGCGCGGACGAAAGCGGCTCGCTTTACTGACTCCACCCGCGCATCTCACCTATTACCGGCATATGGTAGGTGGATTTTATGAAGGTCTGCGTGCCTTTCACTGTGGTGGATCGCCGCTCGAAGACGTTGATCTCGATACACCGCTTGAGGATTTGCGACAGCATATAGCTCAATTGATGAAAAGGCCTGATCGACCGGACGGTATTATCTGCTCTGGCAGTGCAGCCGCTCTGGCAATTGTTGCCGGTGTAGAAGATGCGGGATTGAGTATCGGTAATGAAGTCGATGTCGCAGCCAAACAATCGACGCAGATTTTGCATTGGTTTCGCCCGGGGCTGATTGTCGTCGAGGAAAGTTTCAAGCTGGCCGGGCAGCAGCTTGGCAAAGCCATTCTGGGCCGGATTAACGGCATCGATGTGAGGTCCTTGCAGACCATCGGATAAGAATGGGCGGAGGCCACTCCGGACCCGTGAGCCCGGAATAGCCTCCTATCGCTCGGGAGGAGCGATGCAAAGTCAGTTCGCCGCCCGTTTCTTTCCATTTTCAACTGGCCGCAACAAAGCCTCAGCCGCTTTAATGTTCAGTGCTTCCGGGCGCGTGCAACGCGTTTCGATGTCGATGAAACGCTTTTCCTCGCCTGATCTCAAAATAGCCAGCATGACATCGACCCCATGCAGTGCACGCTCCAGTGAACAACGTATATCGCGGCCATTCAGAATAGCAGCCGCCATATCTGCCAGACCAGCCGTTCTATAGTTAGCCATCATACCTTGAGAATGCTGTTCATTGGCAACGCCAAATGGATGCTCCCAATTTTTAACTGGCTCTACTGGTTCGCCCGGCTTAGCCATTTGAACTTCTCCGCCAAAAAAATTGGGATCGGGCAGGTAAAGCGATCCTTCGGTGCCATACAACTCCATGTTCGCATGGCGATGCGCCCAGACATCCCAACTGGCTGATAGTGTTACTGTTGCGCCCTGTTCGAATTCCAATAATGCGTGAATGGTCGTTGGCGTCTCCACAGGAATGGCTTCGCCCTTGCGTGGTTCAGAGCTAATCGTCCGCGTCGGTGTAGCTACAGAAGTCAAAGCGGCGACACGCTTCACGGGGCCAATCAGATTAACGAGATTGGCGATATAATACGGTCCAAGATCAAGGATCGGCCCACCGCCCTTTCGGAAGAAAAAGTCCGGATTCGGATGCCAATGCTCCATGCCATGGCTCATGACATGGCATGTACCGGAGGTGATGCGACCGACATTACCATTATCGATTTCGCGCCGCGCCAGCTGATGGGCTCCACCCAGAAACGTATCCGGCGCGCACCCCACTTTCAGGTTACGACCATCGGCAAGCGCCTTCAGTTCCAGCCCCTGCTCCATCGAGAGAACCAAAGGTTTTTCTGAGTATGCATGTTTGCCTGCGGCCAGAATTTGCTTCGTGACAGCATAATGAGCATCGGGAACTGTCAGGTTGACGACGATATCAATGCCGTCATTCTGAAGCAGCTCGTCGATAGTCTGCGCCTTTACACCAAACTCGTCTGCGCGCGCTTTTGCTGCAGCAGGATTTATATCCGCGCACGCCATTATTTCGATACCTCGAAACATGGGAGACAGTCGCAGATAGGCAGCGGATATATTACCACAACCGATAATGCCGACACCAAGTGTCTTGGTCATTTCGTTCTCCAACTCAGAAATTCTTTACGGTTTCGATGGAACGGCTCGCAAATCGGGTGTCGTCCGACGGATTATCGTGTTCCATGATGAAATAGCGGACGGGCGTCTTGCGCAAAGCCGTAAACAATTCAGCCCAGTCCACAGTGCCATGTCCGACGTCTTCCCAGCCGTCTTCGTCGGTTTTTTCACCGGCTATGGCGATATCTTTGACATGGACCGCAAGGATTCGGTCGCCATAGCGCCTGATCCATTCAAGCGGGTCGGCACCACCTTTGATAATCCACGCAATATCCGCCTCCCATGCAAGATCGGGGGAAGCATCGAGGATATGTTCCTGTGGTACGGAACCGTCGGCCAACGGGCGGAATTCGAAATCATGGTTGTGCCAGCCAAATGCATAGCCCGCCTTGCGATAATGCTCTCCAGCGATAGCAAGGCGTTTTCCGAACTCCTGCCAACCGGCAACACTATCCGGGCGGCGGTCTGCATCGAGATATGGGCAGAAAATAGCCTTCATATCGGCGACCTTGGCAATCTCCAGAACACGGTCGACTTCGTTCTCCAGCATATCCAGACCAAAGTGCCCGGTAGGCATGGAAAGTCCCAATGCGTCGAGGTCCTTCTTTAATCGAACAGGATCACCATAAATCCCCCCATAGCCTTCCACCCGACGATAGCCGAGATCCCGCAGCATGGTGAGCGTGCGTTCCAACGGTTGGAAGTTGCGGGAGCTGTAAAGTTGATAGGAATATCCGTTCATGTCCTCGTCCTCAGAACTCTATCCAGAATTGTGTCGGGCTTTCTTGCGAGCAAAAAAATCCCCGCACGGTCCGAGGCAAGCCCTCGTGCCGTCCATTGAAAGCCAATAGCTTCGCCTCTCGCAGGAGAGGCTCTTAAGGGGAGCGTTCTTCGCTATTCATCTAAAGCCTCTCCTCCGTTTGCGCATCGAAAAGCGACAGGGCATCCGGCTTGAAACCAATCCTGACCTTCTCACCTGCCCGATAGCGCTTCCCCGCTTCCACCCGTGCGGATAGCGAATGTCCGTTCAGGCGAAGCCAGACCAAACTGTCGGCACCCATCGGCTCGTCCAGATCGACGGTCGCCTCAAAACCATCTTCGACATCAAGTCTAGTATGCTCAGGACGAACCCCGAGAGTGGCCTTACGTCCGGGTGTCAGCCCACCGTCATATCCATCAAGCTGAACGGCGGTCTCGCCAACATGGAAGACTGGCTTGCCATTTGTAGCCGTAATTTCTCCCGTAAAGAAATTCATCGACGGCGAGCCGAGAAAACCCGCTACGAACCTGTTCTTTGGGCGATTGTAAATCGTCGACGGATCAGCCAGTTGTTGGACCACCCCACCTTTCATGACTGCGATGCGGTCCGCCAATGTCAGGGCTTCGATCTGGTCGTGCGTGACGTAGATCATGGTATTGCCGAGTTTCTGGTGAAGGCGCTTGATCTCAACGCGTAGCTCAGAACGTAATTTTGCATCCAGATTGGAAAGCGGTTCATCGAACAAAAACACGTCGACATCGCGCACCAGCGCACGACCGATCGCAACACGCTGACGTTGTCCGCCGGACAGTGCCGAAGGTTTGCGCTGCAGCAAGGGTTCGATCTGCAGAATTTCGGCCGCGCGTTTGATGCGTTTATCAATCTCCCCTTTCGGCAAGCCGGCAACCCGCAAACCGAAGGAAAGGTTCTTCTCAACAGTCATTTGCGGATAAAGCGCATAGGACTGAAACACCATGCCGATGCCGCGATCCTTCGGCTCCTCCCAGGTAACGTTACGTCCTTTGATGAAAATGCTGCCTTCGGAGATATCGAGAAGGCCCGCTACACAATTGAGCAGAGTGGACTTGCCGCAACCGGACGGCCCCAGAAGAACGAGGAATTCTCCCTCCCCGATTTCCAGATTGAGATTTTGCAACACATTGACCGAGCCGAAGCCGAGCGACAGATCCTGGATGGAAACGCTGGAGTTCATGAATTCATCCTTTCACTGCGCCAGCGGCAATGCCGCGTACAAAATACCGACCAGAAACAAAATAGACGAGCAATGGCACGGCCCCGGTAAGAATGGTGGCGGCCATATTGACGTTGTATTCCTTCACGCCCTGCATGGAGTTGACGATATTGTTCAGCTGGACGGTCATCGGAAAATTCTGCGTTCCTGCAAACACCACGCCGAACAGAAAGTCGTTCCAGATACCGGTCACCTGCAGAATGATTGCAACCACGAAGATCGGCAGCGACATCGGCAGCATGATCTGAAAGAAAATGCGCCAGAACCCGGCTCCGTCGACACGCGCTGCCTTGAAGAGTTCCGGCGGCAGGCCGGCGAAATAGTTGCGGAACAATAACGTCAAGATCGGCATGCCGAAGATGGTATGGATGAAGACAACGCCGGTCAGCGTGCCGAATATACCAAGCTCGCGGGTTATGATCACGAGAGGATAAAGCATGACCTGATACGGAATGAACGCCCCAAACAACAAGACCGAAAAGAATATTTCCGATCCTTTGAACTTCCAGTTGGCCAGCGCGTAACCATTGACCGAAGCAATGGTGATGGAAACGATCACGCTCGGCACGGTGATCTTAATCGAATTCCAGAAACCCGCGCTAATGCCTTCACAATAAAGGCCGGTACAAGCCTGACTCCATGCCTTGACCCATGGCTCAAAGGTGATTTCGACTGGCGGTGAAAAGATGTTGCCGAGCCGGATCTCCGGCATACCCTTCAGAGAAGTGACTACCATCACGTAAAGCGGCAACAGATAATAGACGGCAGCAACGAACAAAATGCTGTAGAGCATGATGGTGGCCGGTGCAAAGCGCCGTTTTGGCTTACGACCCCACGGCTGCGAAGCCCGCTTTTGTGCCGGACGAGCCTGGGCTGCTACAGCCTCAGTTTCGGCTGGCCTCTTCCTGTTGAGGACAGCTTCCGTCATCGCGCTTTCCTCCGACTATATTCCAGCATTGTCCAAGGAACGAGAATGATCAGAACCGTGGTCAGCATGACGGTAGAAGCAGCAAGCCCCTGCCCCAAATTGGCCCAGCCGAACATGAAGTCGTAAACATATTTTGCTGGTACTTCCGACGCTATGCCGGGACCGCCATTGGTCATGGCAACCACCAGATCGTATAGTTTGACGATGCCTGTCGCGATAAGAACGACGGTCGTCACCAGAACGGGGCGCATCATCGGCAGGATGATGAAGAGATAGGCTTTCCACTTCGGAATGCCGTCAACTCGTGCAGCCTTCCAGATTTCATCATCGACATTGCGCAGCCCGGCCAGCATCAGAACCATGACCAACCCCGTCATCTGCCAGAGCCCGGCAATGACAATTGCATAGATGACGTAGGTACGGCTCGACAGGATAGCCATCTGGAAATTGTCGAAGCCGATATCGCGAATGACTTTCTCCAGTCCGAGTTGCGGATTGAAAATCCACTGCCAGACAAGGCCCGTCACAATGAACGACAGGGCATAGGGATAGAGGAAAATCGTGCGAAATGTGTTCTCGAAGCGGATTTTCTGGTCCATCAGGGCAGCAAGGACAAACCCGGCCACAAGGGAAAAGCCCATGCAGAGGACGCCATAGATCGCCAGATTGCGGACTGACACATGCCAGCGGGTCGCAGAAAACAGGCGCGTATATTGATCGAAGCCGACAAAATTCAACATAGGCAGCGATTTGGAGGACGTGAAGGAATAAACAACCGTCCAGAGCGTGCAGCCAATGAAGACCACGAGAACCGTCGCGATCATCGGAAGTGCTGCAACCTTTGCATTCAGATTGCGAAATATTCCCGACGGCTTTCCACGACTGCCCTCTTCCATGACGGCCATGATACTCCTCCCTGTTCCGGTTCTCGGAGTGTCCTGTACCGTCGTCCTCATCGACAGCGCAGGACTTGAACGTGACTATTGTGCCTGTTCGATAATCTCCGCAAAACGTTCCTGAATATCATCGACCGTCATGTCTGGATTGGAGAAAAACTCGGCAGCCAGACTTTCGATTTGCCCTTGGGTATCCGGCGCACGCAACTGCTCCACAGAGGGAACGATGTTGTCCGGGTTCTTCAGAATATCGATACCCGCACGCATGCAGCTCGAGGCTGAATCGAGATCCACATCGCCACGGATCGGCAGCGAACCCTTGGCCAGATTGAAGGCAACCTGCGTTTCCTTGGAAACGAGCATGCTTGCCAGCTTGAGCTGTGCCTTGGTGACTTCCGGATCCTTGTTCTTCGGGAAGTAGATCGCATCACCGCCAGTATCCAGATATTGATGAACGCCGAGTCCTGGCAAACAGTCATAATCCTTGCCTGCAACCTTGCCTGCTGTCCCAAACTCGCCTTGCGCCCAGTCTCCCATGATCTGCGTACCGGCGCGGCCGGTCAGCACCATGTTGGTCGCCTCGTTCCATGAACGGCCCACATAACCCGGGTCAGCCAATGAGCGCGCCTGAGCCAGCGCTTCAAAAACCTTCTTCATTTCAGGACCGCGTGCCGCATCGGCGTTCTTGTCCTTATTGACCTTTAGATAGAGGTCCTTACCGCCAATCGCAGTTGTCAGGACAGTCAGCATGCCATTCACCTGCCAACCGTCACCGGTCGCCAACGGCACAATGTTCTTTTCCTTCAGCTTGGGAGCTGCAGCTATAAGGTCATTCCAGTTCTTTGGAGGTTCGGTTCCGGCCTCGCGAAAGGCTTGCGGATTGATCCACATCCATTCCCATGAGTGAATATTCAGCGGCACACAGTAGAGGCGCCCTTCATAAGTACAGGATTCCAAGAGGCTCTTCGGGCGAATGAAGTTGGCCCAGCCTTCCTTTTCGGCAAGCTCGGTCAAATCCGTCATCAATCCGCCCTGAACCAGTTCTTCAGCCTGCCGTCCATGATTGAGCTGGGTCGCTCCCATTGGATTACCGCCGAGAATACGGCTGATAATGATCGGGCGGGCTGTAGCACCGCTACCGGCAATCGCCCCATCGACCCACTTGTCGCCGCCGAGCGCGTCATATTTTTCAGCGAGAACTTTGACAGCTGCCGCTTCACCACCTGATGTCCACCAATGCGTAACTTCAAGATTAGCCGCAGAAGTTGAATCTGCCATTGTCAACGTTGTCATAGCGAGACAAACAGATATGGCGAGAACTTTTGCTCTTTCTGGTAACATTCCATATCCTCCCAAATCTGAAACGTTACAGATATGGTATTCAAAACCATCTCGCTTGCAAGTCCTTAATTTCTGACAAGTGGGATCTAGCACTCAGGCAGAGTTTAACAGATTGATCTTTTGTTGTTTTCCTGAAAGAA
The DNA here is from genome assembly GCF_039631535.1 of Ochrobactrum sp. WV_118_8. Lineage (NCBI taxonomy): Bacteria > Pseudomonadati > Pseudomonadota > Alphaproteobacteria > Hyphomicrobiales > Brucellaceae > Ochrobactrum > Ochrobactrum sp. WV_118_8. The sequence continues at coordinate 274,908 of NZ_JBDIUZ010000002.1, forward strand.
ATTTTTTGGTGTGAAAGGATCATCTTGTGTTTTATCTCGTTTGATATTCAGCATGAAGCACTCAAGATCTATGAATCTGTAACGTTACAGATTGAAACAATCCCAAACGAAAAGGGCGCTCGTGAGAGCGCCCTTCCTGCATTTCGAAATCGACTTGAATCAGGCCACCTTGCTCACGAGGCCATGCGGATCGAGAACGAATTTCTTCGCCGCACCCTGATCAAAGCTCTCATAGCCCTTCGCCGCATCCTCAAGTGAAATGACCTGAGCGTTTACGATCTCGGCGATATTCAGGCGTCCATGCAGGATCGCCTGCATCAGTTGGCGATTGTACTTCAGAACGGGTGTCTGTCCGGTATGGAATGACTGCGCCTTGGCCCAACCGAGACCAAACCGTAACGACAAGCTACCTTGTTTCGCAGCATTGTCGACAGCACCAGGGTCTTCGGTGACGTAAAGCCCCGGAATACCAATTGCCCCGGCGGGACGAGTTATCTCCATCATCTGGTTCAACACGATCGCCGGTTGCTCGCCACCGCTATGACCGCGCGCCTCGAACCCAACGGCATCAATAGCACTATCCACTTCGTTGCTGCCTGTGACCTCTGCAATCATGTCGCCGAGACGATCACTTGCCGAAAGATCAATTGGTTCGAAGCCCACTTTCCGCGCGTGATCGAGCCGTTCCTTGTTGAAGTCACCGACCATAACGACCGCAGCGCCCAGAATGCGAGCGGATGCCGCAGCAGCAAGCCCCACCGGTCCCGCACCCGCGACATATACAACCGAACCAACCCCGACGCCGGCTTTCACCGCACCGTGAAAGCCGGTCGGCAAGATGTCAGAAAGCATCGTCAGGTCGCGGATTTTTTCCATCGCCTGCTCGCGATCAGGGAACTTGAGCAAATTGAAATCGGCATAGGGCACCATGACATAGCGGGCCTGCCCACCAATCCAGCCTCCCATATCAACATATCCATAGGCGCCACCGGCACGCGACGGGTTGACCGTCAAACAAACACCTGTGTCCTGGGATTTGCAGCAGCGGCAGCGACCACAAGCGACATTGAACGGGACTGAAACGATGTCGCCCACATCGAGCATCTCGACATCGCTGCCTTTTTCAATAATTTCACCGGTAATTTCATGCCCCAGCACGAGACCGGGCATCGCAGTCGTGCGTCCGCGAACCATATGCTGGTCGGAACCACAAATATTTGTCGAGATTACCTTCAATATAACGGCGTGGTCCAGCTTCCTCCCGTCCGGTGCCGCTAACGCTGGATCTTCAATATCGCGCACTTCGACTGTCCCGGGCCGCAAATAAACGACGCCACGGTTCTTGCTCATGTCTACCTCCTCCAGGTCGAACAACACTGACAGATTTCAAACAATGCAATGATCGATGGTCTCCGGACGCAAATTGACAACGCCCGTTTCAGGGAGGTTACAGACGGAAAGCGAGCGGTTCAGTCCCAATCGCGACACGTCTCATTCAAATTGAACTTGAGGATTTGGTGCATCACCGTCAATGTGCACTAAGCTTCATGTTTCCCGCGCCGTCATCAAAAATGAAGGCAGGGCCGACAACACGTACACTACGGTCTGTTATGGGAGCAAAAGACGCCGCTGAAGCAGCTACGTCATCATTACGAGTCGGTCGAGCATCTGGCATGGGAACGACGACATTTTTGAACGCGCGACCGCCCTTGCTACTGGCCCGCAGCTCACTGATCTTGTCGACATAACCGGCCCAGTTGCATCTTCTGAAATCACCGCTTCCCTGATAGTTATATGCGGTAGACAACTCGACATAGGGCTTACCGTTCGAGACTGACACCATATCGGCCGTTTCGCCGTTCGGATCATTCAGAACGTAGAGATCGACATTCTCCCCCTGACAAATAAAACGGCATTGTGCCACTGTTTCCGTCACGCTGTCGGACTTCTGAAACTGTGAATGCGGAGCTGGGAATAGATAACCATCCGACAAACGCACACAATAAGTCAGGGCGCCTTTGATACCATTCGGCACCCATGGCTTGTCGTTCGTTACGACAGACGCAACTTTGGGACGATCAAGTTTCACTTTTGCTGCCGGACTGGCAGCCGGTTGTTCTACGCATGATCGGGAAGAAAGCGAACTGGATGAAAGCTGCCGCTGTATTTCAGCTATTTTTTGAGAAAGATCGCGGCAAGGATTGAAAAAACCGCCGCGTTCGTCGCCACCCTTGCAACCACGGCTGCGTTCCAGCGCGCGCAGTGCCGAAAGCTGGCGCTGCGTCATCATATCCGCAGCACCGGCTGCACGCGTGCAGGACGCGGCAGCCAATTGCGGGAAACAGAACAGTCCAATCAAAAGAAGCAAGGCGAAAGATTTTGCCACCACAACACCTTTGAAACCCATAACTTTTGATGATCACCTCACCGACAAGAGCTGACGAGGTGCTTCCATTTCTGAGCTCCCTCGTTTGGAGTTCAGCACTTGATCCGGATCCATTTCCGATACCAGAGCGGCCAATGCCAATCGAAGATAAAGCGGCGCATCAGTGCGATCTATCGCTTTCAGCGCAACTCGCGAAATACCGAGAGAGTGGGCCAGCTCCTGCTCGGATGTGTTTAGGGATGCACAGATTCTCGCGAGCTTTTCGTATGCACGTCTACCCATTACCGTTGTTCCCTCCTCTGTCATTACGGCGATCATCTCCGATCGCCATTGCCTTCACCATTTTATATTCAGCCCCAAGTTACCCTCCCATATCCGGTTGCGTTCGCCACCAAGATTGGTCGTGTAGTCTGCAGTCGCAAACAAACTGGCTTTCTCGGTAATATCCAAGGTCAGCCCACCACCCAGTTCCAGCGATGTGCCCTTGAGATCAGTCACAATCGGATCAGTGGCAAAACGCACAGTCTGATCCGATGAAAAATTCTGCCAAAGATTGGCTTTCAGATATGGCCGTAATTTCCCGACCGAAGTTTCTTGTTCACCCTGCAATCTGAACCCGATCCGGCCCGTCCACGCATTATCTGTATCAAACGCTACCGAGGAATAACGATCAGCTTGATCATCAAGCGAGAGATGCTGCCAGATCAGTTGCGCCTGCGGCTCCAGTGTCCAGCTTTCGCTTAGGGCGACAGGATAGCCTCCTTCGAGCGAAGCCGTAACCCCATGCCCGTCGAGGTCAATACTCTGACCTTCATTCGAGGTTGCATCACCACCGAACCACGTTCCCATAAGTATGGCGTCGAGATACCAGCCTTGCGGCCCGATATGAGTCCAGTACCCGCCGAAACTCGTACCCGTAACTTCGAGATCGCCAACAGCGAGATCGTTCCAGCCGAGCGCTTGCCCGGTGATATCACCTGTTGCGCGGGCATAACCGAAAAACAGACCGAAACGGTCAAAATGTCCGCCATCCGTTTCGCGACCCAGAATATCCTGTCCCGCCTGAATACCAAAGAGCTTTCCGTCGAGACCCGGTGCAACCGTTCCTCGCCATTTCATATCAATATCCTGCCCGAAGACTCTGCCCCAGCTCGCAGGCAGATATCCGGCAGTTTTCAGCAAATCCTGCTCGCCGCGACGTTCATGAAACGTACCGAGCGTAGAAAGCGCCAGATGGTACGCCACAGGCGGCAATGCTGAATAAACCGGCACTTCCTTGCGATAGAGAGAAATCACGTCGCCTTTAACCCTCGTTGCACCAGGTGAAGGCGGAACGGCTCCGTCGAATGGAAGGACAACATTCTGTTGTTGACCCGTCGTATTGTCGGGTGGATTAGGAGCCTCCGCCGATACGGGAGGTGGAGGCGCATCGGGAGCGGAAGCATCTTCTGTTACCGGCGTTTCTGTATCCGGGTCGACAGGCAAAGTCGCTGGAGGCTGCTCGAGTGCGGGTGGCGGCGCAGTTGTTTCGGGCTCTTCCGGCGAAACGGATGTTCCCCCCGTCGAAGCAGGCGGTTCGCTTCCACGAACCAAAGTTGATCTCAGATACCAGTTCTCGGTGGTATTCGCCGTTACACCGCCCTTGAACAGAAAATATTCGTAGGCACCGGCAGCAGCACGACCGTTCAGTGAAAAAGCATTCTGACTGGTGGAACCACCATTCAATGCTTGTACGACCAAAATGCCGTTCGCATTTGTTGCAGCGCCTGCCCCACTCGCGTTGGTAACCGCAATGGCGGTGTTACCTGATGCAACACCTGTATCGATCACAAGCTTGTCCGAAGGGGCGCCATCAGAAGCCAGAACGGTATCTAAAAACAGAAGACCGTTCTGCCCGACGTAATTGCCCTTGATCGTAAATGTGTCAGTAGTGCTCGTCCCTCCATTGGTGAGGTCAATACGCCCGGCGTTGAAGACACTAGCCAGTTGGCTTACTGCGAACGGGTTCACACTACCCATTGCAGCACCGCCATAGACGGTGCTCGTCGCATCGATATTGAGCGTCCCCGTTCCCGTTCCGGCGTCGCCCAACGTAAGAGCGCTGTCGAAAACAAGGCGCGTATCGTCAGTAAGGTTGATTGTTTCCCAGCTGTCAAAACGGGAGACTTTTCCTGTTTTCACATTATTGAACGTGAGAACATCATTCCCCTCGCCGCCGCTAAGCCGTGCAGTAGCGCCTATATTGGCATCGGTAAGGTTGGCAAGAACGGCCGTATCGTTATCCGGGCCAAGATCAATCTTCCCATAGATTATGCCGCCACCACTCCATGAAAACTGATCATTACCGAAACCGAGCAGAACATCACCTGCAACCGTGCCGCCCGTCATGGTTACACTGTCGGTTCCACTACTGATGCTTATATTGCCGCCGATCATACCGCCAGAAACGATAATCGTATCATTACCAAGTCCGGCAATCAGGTTGCGGTCAATTGTTCCGCCAGACATGTTGAAATAATTATCATCTAGCTTGAGATTGACGCGTCCGATGCGTCCATCCGTCATCACTGCATAATCGCCATCGTCAAAGGCATCGACGATACGTCCACCCGACATAAAAAATTGGTCGTATCCGTTACCCTGATTGAGCGAACCAATCTCGCCGCCCGTTATACGGAACTCGTCAATATCATTTCCCTGACGAACATTGCCTGTAACGCTTCCGCCCGTAATGAGAAAGCTGTTGAGACCATCGCCCTGATTGACATTCCCTACAATCGAACTGGAATGGACTTCCACGCGGTCCACACCGGAGCCGAACGCTACATCTCCGCTGACGGTGCCTGTCCCTCCAGTCGGCAAAAGCAATGTATTGTTACCATTGAGGTCGGTAAGACCGCCGGGAGATGTGCCGCTGTCGCAAATGAACGTGTCATCACCTAGCGTCGGCGAAAACGAACATGCAGCCATGCCGGGAGTGCTTTGTAGCAAAACCGTTCCTAAGGATATGAGCGCTGTGCTGGACAGAAAACGGATGGCGCGCGAGCCGATGTTGCGACAATGCATTGAAACCCCTCAGCTCTTTGCAGTGCTCTACTCAAAACAATAGAAGGGTATTTTCTTTCATTAGGCAACGTAAAATATCACTTCAAAAGTGAAACTACTTCCACAAAACAAAGATAATCAAAATTTCAAAGCAACCATATCGATTACCAAAATATGACACCTTTTCTTCCGAGTAAAATAGCATGAAATATATTTTATAGCGTAAACTGCTAATTTTGCTCATATATTCGCCTTGATCCCCCTGAATAGGGGGATTCACACGCTACCGCGCACAGCGCGCTCTGGTTGAAATTGGTGTAAGCAACCGAACACCAACTGAATGTGATCAAAACCTTCTAAAAGAGCCCAATATTAGCTTTATCTACGAAAACCCCGTCAGCCGGACAGATTTGAACGTCTCTTGACCCAGAATCCGAGAAGCGGATTCATTAACAATTAAATCAATGTAGATTCGCGGGCGAGATGAACGGCAGCACAATGACGAGCAAAGCGGACTTGATCAGAATTAGAACATTCCAGACGGGCGACGCGGACAGTGTTTTTGCTGTAATCTTGCCAATACAACAATGCGAGTTCGACATTCCGATCAGCGCAGACGACCAACCTGATATACGAGACGTGGAGGGGTTCTATCGTCAGGGAAGCGGTGAATTTTGGGTAGCCGAAGCCGATGGTCACATCGTCGGCACCATAGCCCTCAAGGATATAGGGCAAGGTCAGGCTGCTTTGCGGAAAATGTTTGTCGCCAAGGCTTATCGCGGTTCCGAATTCGGTACTGCGCACAAATTGCTTGCAACGCTCATTTCGCACGCTCACGAACGATGCGTTACCAAAGTATTGCTTGGAACGACCGAGAAGTTTCTGGGCGCACATCGGTTTTATGAAAAGAACGGCTTCGTGGAAATCTCCCATACAGATTTACCGGAAGATTTTCCGCGGATGGCTGTCGATACAAAATTCTATGCAATAGAATTATCTTGAAGCACACGACCACTCGCCTGCTTCAAGATAAGAGCAGCTTTCCGTCAGCTATGCTTGCGTTCTAGAAGTCGTCCCTATGCCGTATCGATTGCACATAAGCGTAGGCTGTGCCCAGAAGCACAGGAACGATTACCAAAGCGGTCCAGAATAGAATGTTGCTCATCTCTGCCCTCCCTCCCGTGGTGCGTAGCGATGTGCTTTCTGCATTTCTGCAGGCTCTATTCTAACACGTAAGAAGCCATCTTGTTCCAAATTCTTAATGAGGGGTTAACGGCCTCAATTATTCTGACGGGCGAGTATCACGGCAATCCAGTCGATAAATACCCTGACCCGGGGAGAAAGTTGCCGATCGCGCGGATATACAACAGATACCGGTGACGAGCTGGGCGGATAAGCGTGGAGTATCTGTACTAATTTTCCATCCGCAATATGTCGTATCGCATGATAGCGAGGTATCTGAATGATCCCAAGGCCCAAGCTGGCCGCAGCCGTATAGCTTTCAGCGGCATTGACCGAAACCGGAGCCGGTATCGTCACTGTTCGCAACTTGCCGTCGACCATAAACTCCAGGGGCATACGGACTATGCTGCCGCTGGCTCGGAAGCCGATCATCTGATGGCCATCAGTCAGTTGATCTGGATGTCGGGGTTCCCCAAATCGTGCAAGATAGGCAGGAGATGCGACGGTAACCTCATCCAGCATCGCAACACGCCGGGCAATCATGTCGCTATCCTGCAGGAGACCCACACGCAGAACGCAATCGATACCTTCCCGAACCGGATCGACGAACCGATCGCCCTCGGTCATATAAAGTTCAATATCCGGATATTTTTCCAGAAAAGCTGGCAATTCCGGTAGCAGAAAATGCCGCGCGAGCGTGCCCTGCACTTCCACCCGGAGCAAACCTCTCGGCTTTGCGCCAGAAAACCCGCCTTCGGCATCCTCGATACTAGCTATGATTTCTATGCAGCGCTGATAATAGGCCTGACCATCAAGCGTTGGATTAACGTGACGCGTGGTACGCAGGAACAATTGCGTGCCCAATCGTCTTTCGAGCTGCTTGATCGCGTCGGTGACGGTTGAACGCGGGATCCCTAGATCTTCCGCCGCCAATGTGAAACTGCGTCGTTCCAGTACACGGGTAAAAACCCGCATCGCATCAAACCGGTCCATCTGATTGTTCGCTACTTTCGGATAGTAATGACAAATAATGCCCGATTAAACGGTGTTAGAAAAGTGCGATCTTGCTGTGGGTTGTACAAACCCAAACCACCGGAACGGAGCAGACAATGTCCGATATGAAAAACAAGGTTGCCATCGTCACTGGAGCATCGCGCGGCATTGGCGCTGCCATTGCCGAAAGACTGAGCCACGACGGTTTTACTATCATCGTTAACTATGCAGGCAATGCCGCTCTCGCCGACGCCGTCGTCAACAAGATCGAGGCTTCGGGCGGCATTGCGCGAGCAGCACAGGCTGATGTTGCCGATCCTGCCGCAGTAAAGAGAATGTTCGATGCGGCCGAAGACGCTTTCGGCGGCGTAGATGTTCTCGTCAACAATGCCGGTATCATGACCCTGTCGCCTCTCGCCACAACAGAGGACGTAGATTTCGACAAGCTCGTTTCGGTCAACCTCAAGGGCACCTTCAATACCATGCGGGAGGCTGGTAAACGACTGCGCGACAATGGGCGTATTATCAATTTTTCCACCACTGTCGTCGGCCTGAAATTGGAAAACTACGGTGTTTATGCCGCAACCAAGGCCGCAGTCGAAACCTTGACGGCGATCATGACCAAGGAAATGCGCGGTCGAAACATCAGCGTCAATGCCATTGCGCCCGGCCCCACTGCGACCGATCTCTTTCTCGATGGAAAATCCGAAGAGCTGGTCGCACGCATGGCCAAGATGAGCCCGCTCGAACGTCTGGGGACCCCGGAAGACATTGCAGGGGTGGTTGCGTTCCTGGCCGGACCCGACGGTGCATGGGTAAATGGCCAGATATTGCGCGCCAATGGTGGGATCATCTAGATTACCCGTGCACGCTCTGCGAGGCATTTACCTCGTAGAGCGTATTATTCCCTAAACTTATCCTAATAGTTGTAGATAATCCCTATTCGCCTTGACAGTTTGTCGCGGTGAGGCTTCACATGAGCCGGATTCTTTTCGCCTTTTCTAATAGAATTGGAAATGGCACCGGTCGTCGTGAGGGGATGCAAATGCTTTTTGGTTTCAACCGGCTTTTCTGGGCCTTTGCAGTCACAGCTTGCCTGTCGGCAGCTCCACACACTACACAAGCGGCCGAAACCCGGCGGATAGAGATCACCAAAGATAGCGATTATTTCGGCTTCGACTTGCGTACGGAGAAGAATGTCTCGCTCGACCAGTGCAAAAACATTTGTCTGGGTGACAATGCTTGCCTCGCCTTCACCTATAATCCGAAGGTCAAGTGGTGTTTCTTGAAATCCGATTTCAACAAGCTCAATCAGTCCGTTGGCTCTATTGCGGGTAAGGTCGTCACGCAATCCGCTGCAGCCCGCGAAGTAGAAGATATTGGCGCTCCGCCCAGCATCTCGTTCTTCGCCGCCAATCTGATTGACGAAGCCCGTCGTCTGAAGCGCGAAATCAATGGCCTTGAAAGCTCCGACAGCCTGCGCACTTTGCGAAATGAAGCAGGTGCAGCGGGCCTGAATGGCGATCCGCGCACGGCGATGGAAAAGTTCCGCCTGGCTGCCAGCATGTCGCCGGATGAAAGCGAAATCTGGACCGGATATGCGCTTTCAGCGTTTGCCACTGAACCATCCAACGGTCAGGAACGCGCAAAGTTCCAGCGTGATGCGACGTCGGCCTCGTGGTTTGCCTACCAGACCTCACGGACCAAGGATGAGCGCGCGCAAGCGCTTGCCGTCATGGCGCAGGCACTGGAAAAGCGCGATGCATCGCGCCCGGCTTTGCAGGCTTATGAAGCGAGCCTTGATCTCGTCAATTCCGCATCCGTTCGTGCAGTCTATGAAGATCTGAAAGCCCGCAAAGGCTTCCGCATCGTCAACAACACGGTCGATAATGATAATGCCGCCCCGCGCATTTGCGCGCAGTTCTCGGAAGAACTGGTCAAGAGTGGTGTCGATTATTCAAGCTTCGTCAAGCTTGACAATGGCGCGCCGCAGGCAGTTGAAGCCAAGGATCGTCAGATTTGCGTCGAGGGTCTGGAACATGGCCGCAATTACACCGTGACGTTCCGTCAGGGCCTGCCATCGGCTGTTGGTGAAGTGCTGCCAGCTCCGGTCAATCTTTCGATCTATGTGCAGGACCGCGCGCCATCGGTGCGCTTTACCGGCGACAGCTTTGTGCTGCCTGCGAAAGCCCGTCGCGGCATTCCGCTGGTCAGCGTCAATTTGAGTACAGCCAAGGTCAAGCTCTACCGCGTCGGCGACCGTTCGCTGGCACAGCTTCTCTCCGGCTATCAGTTCCTGCGCCAGTTGGACGGCTATGACATCAGCACGGTTTCCGAACAGATGGGTTCGCCTGTCTGGGAAGGTGAGATCGAGGTTGCAGGCAATGAGCTGAACAAGGAAGCAACGACCAGTTTTCCGGTTGATGAAGCACTGCCGGAACGCAAGCCCGGCGTCTATGTGCTGACCGCCGAGCCGCTGGTTCAGAAGTCCGATGATGAATATGGCACCAAGGCAACGCAGTGGTTTGTCGTTTCCGACATCGGCCTTTCGACCTATACCGGACAGGACGGCATCAATGTGTTTGCCCGTTCGCTGGAAAGCGCAGAGCCGCTTAAAGGCGTGAAGCTGGCGCTGCTTGCACGCAACAATGAAGTGCTGGGCGAAGCGACCACCGACAGCGATGGCCGTGCGACGTTTACGCCGGGACTGACACGCGGCACGGACGGCATGGTGCCAGCGGTGCTGATGGCAAGTCAGCATGATGAGGATTTCACATTCCTCGATATGGCGCGCGCCGGTTTCGATCTTTCCGATCGTGGTGTGACGGGCCGTGCCGTGCCGAAAGCACTTGATCTTTATGCATGGACAGAGCGCGGTATCTACCGCGCTGGCGAAGTTGTGCATGTAGGCGCGCTTGCGCGTGACGACACCGCAACCGCAATCGATGATCTGCCGCTCACCTTCATCTTCACGCGTCCCGATGGCGTGGAAGATCGCCGTCTCGTTTCCGACAGCAAACTGGCCGGTGGTCATGCCATCGACCTGACATTGCCAACCAACGCCATGCGCGGCACCTGGAATGTTTCGGTCTATACCGATCCCAAACAGCCAGCGATTGCCACGCAGATGTTCCTGGTTGAAGATTTCGTGCCGGACCGGATCGAGTTCGATCTGACGTCTGACAAGCCGGAAATCGCTGTTGGCGAAACCGCCAATATCACCGTGGACGGTCGTTTCCTCTATGGTGCGCCTGCAGCCGGTCTCGCGCTTGAAGGCGAAGTCACGCTTTCGACCAAACGCCAGTGGGACCGCTTCAAGGGCTATTATTTTGGCCTCGCCGATGAAGAACAGGGCGAAGCTACGCGTCTGCCGCTCGATGGTCTGTCGAAGGTTGATGACAACGGCAAGGCGACTTTCCCGGTTGCAGTCGATGAAATGCCGTCAACGACGCGTCTCGTCAATGCAGCCGTCACCGTTCGCATGCGCGAAACCGGCGGTCGTGCGGTTGAGCGTAAGATCGATGTTGCCATTCAGCCGGAAACCGATCTCATCGGTATCCGTCCTGATTTCTCCGGCGATGAAGTTCCGCAGGGCGGAACCGCAAAGTTCAGCGTGATCGCCTCTGACAGCAAGGGCGATCGCAAGGTGCTTGATGGTGCTCAATGGTCGCTGGTCAAGATCGAGCGTAATTATCAGTGGTATCGCAGCGGCAACAGCTGGAACTACGAGCCGGTGACGTTCACCAAGGCTGTCTCCAACGGCAAGATTGATCTAAAAACCGATAGCGAGGCTGAAATCAGCCTGCCGGTTGATTGGGGTCGTTATCGTCTTGAAATCGAAACGGCTGATGCCTCGGGTCCGACCACAAGCTACGAATTTGACGCGGGCTGGTATGTGAGCTCCACTTCGACCGAAACACCGGACGGGCTGGAAATCGCGCTCGACAAGGAACATTATGCGGCGGGTGATACGGCTGAACTAAAAGTATCCCCACGTTTTGCCGGTGAGTTACTCATCACCATTGGTGCAGAGAAGCTGCTCCAGACCATCACGGCCAGTGTGCCGGAAGGTGGCACGACCATCGATATTCCAGTTGGTGAGGATTGGGGTGCGGGCGCCTATGTAACAGCAACGCTGTTCCGACCGGGTGAGGCGATTGAAAGCCGTATGCCTGCGCGTGCGATTGGTCTTAAATGGCTGAAGGTCGATCCTGCCGACAAACAGCTTGCAGTCAAGCTGACCCCGCCTGAAAAGATCGCACCGCGGTCCACGCTTTCCATCCCTGTTTCGGTTGAAAATGCGGGTGGCGAGCAGGCCTATGTCATGGTTGCGGCGGTCGATGTCGGCATTCTCAACCTAACCCGCTATCAGCCGCCGAACCCTGAAGACTGGTTTTTCGGCCAGCGTCAGCTGGGCCTTGAAATGCGCGATATGTATGGTCGCCTGATCGATGGCTCGCTCGGTGTCACCGGCAAGCTGCGCACAGGTGGCGACGGTGGCAATATGGCAGCCGAAGGCAGCCCGCCCACCGAAAAACTGGTTGCGCTGTTCTCCGGTCCGGTTGAACTGGATAGCGATGGCAAGGCTACAATCACCTTCGACATACCGCAGTTCAACGGCACCGCGCGTGTCATGGCTGTTACATGGACAAAGAAGGCTGTAGGTCATGCGGTGACCGATGTCATCATCCGCGATCCGGTGGTGATCACCGCTGGTCTGCCACGCTTCATGGCCCCTGGTGATCAGGCCAATATCCGCTTCGATATTGCCAATACGGATGCACCGGACGGCGATTATCGTGTGAGCCTTGAGACCACCGATAATCTCGGTGTCGAGGTTGGCTCCTACCCTGAAAGCATTGCGCTTACAGGTGGCAAACGGCAGTCGATCACCGTTCCGCTCAATGCTGTGGCCACGGGTGCCGGTGGTGTGACGATCTGGCTTTCCAACGATGCAGGCCTCAACGTTGAACAGGCCTTGGCATTGCCGGTGCGTCCGGTCGATCTGCCGGTCACGAGCCGTCATGTCGTCAATCTCGCGGCCAATGGCGGAAGCCTGAAAGTCGACGGCGGCCTTCTGTCGGAAAGCCTGCTTGATGGTGCTTTTGTCAGCGTTGGTGTGACGCGAAGCGCTGCATTTGATGTTCCAGCGCTTTTGATGGCGCTCGACCGCTATCCTTATGGTTGCACAGAGCAGACCACCAGCCGCGCGTTACCGCTGCTCTATTTGAGCGAAATGGCGGCAGGCACAGAAGCCGCAGCGGGTCTGGAAAGTCAGGAAGAGCTCAAGAAGCGCGTTCAGGACTCGATCTTCCGCGTGCTGAACAACCAGTCTTCAAGCGGTTCGTTTGGCCTGTGGTCGCCGGGGTCGGGCGATCTCTGGATGGACGCCTATGTGACCGACTTCCTCACGCGTGCCCGCGAAAAGGGTTATGACGTGCCGCAGCAGGCGATGCTTTCGGCTCTTGCTAATCTGCAGAATGCGCTCGGCTATACCACCGACGTCAAGGAACGCGGCAACGACATTGCCTATGCGCTCTATGTTCTCTCCCGCAACAAGAAGGCTTCTGTTGGCGATCTGCGTTACTTCGCCGATACCCAGCTCGAAAACTTCGCAAGCCCGATGGCCGTTGCCCAGCTTGGTGCAGCACTTGCCCTTTATGGTGATCAGCCGCGTTCGGAACGCGTGTTCAATGCGTCGCTCCAGCTTGCAACCAGCCAGTCCAGCTACGACTATAATCGCTCCGATTATGGTTCGCCGCTGCGTGATGGTGCGGCCATGCTGGCGCTTGCTGCGGAAACCAAGCCTGCGCCGAAAGTGCTGCCGTCGCTGATTACGCTGGTCGAGTTCCAACGTGAGCGCGCGCGTTATCTGAGCACGCAGGATCAGGCATGGATGCTGCTTGCAGCACGTGGGCTTCAGGATGACAATGGTGTAATCAGCCTCGACATCAATGGCACCGCGCATGAAGGTGCGTTCTCCGAGCGTCTCAACGGCGCGACCCTTGAAGCGCAGCCTTTGGTCGTCACAAATACCGGCAAAGGCTCGGTCGATGCGGTCGTCACGGCTGTTGCTGCACCCGCTCAGTCACTGCCTGCGGGTGGTGAAGGTTTCGCAATCGAGCGCACCTATTATACGCTTGATGGCGAACCGGCCAATGTCACCGGCGTCAACCAGAATGAGCGCTATGTGGTTGTTCTGAAAATCGATGATCTGCAGCAATGGCAGTCGCGTCTGCTTGTGACTGATCTCTTGCCAGCCGGTTTTGAGATCGATAATCCGGGCCTTGTTTCCAGTGCCGATCTTGGCAATTTCCCATGGCTGACCCGCACACAGGCCGCGCATCTCGAATTCCGCAATGATCGTTTTGTGGCCGCTTTCGACCGCTCGGCAGGTGAGAAGCAGCCGATCACGCTGGCTTATGTGGTGCGTGCGGTGACGCCGGGTCTTTACACCCATCCGGCAGCAACGGTTGAGGATATGTATCGTCCGCAATTTGCAGCGCGCACGGCAACGGGCATGATGGAGGTGGCCGCGCCATAGCGCGGCCAGACGAATGAAAAGGCGGTGGAAAATAGCGATTGGCGGTGCCGCGTTTCTCGGCATCGCCGCTGTAGGAACGGTCGCTGGGCTTGACTGGCTCGACCGCGCTTATCCTCCGCCTTTGCCGGAACGGCTGACCATTTCCACCGAAGTCATGGATCGTGACGGCGCTTTGCTCCGCGCCTATGCAACGCCGGACGGCTATTGGCGGCTCAATACCCGCATCGAAGATGTCGATCCGAAATTCGTGAAAATGCTGATCGCCTATGAGGACAAGCGTTTCTACGATCACGGTGGTATTGATTTCACAGCGCTTCTTCGGGCCGCTTATCAGCTTGCAGGGAGTGGTCGTATTGTTTCCGGCGGCTCCACACTGTCCATGCAGCTTGCCCGCCTGATCGAACCGCGCGAAAGCCGCAGCTTCGGCTCCAAGTTCCGACAACTGGCGCGTGCAATCCAGATCGAACGGCGGTTAAGCAAGTCTGAAATTCTTGAACGCTATCTGACGCTTGCACCTTATGGCGGCAATCTGGAGGGCGTGCGGTCGGCATCACTTGCCTATTTTGGCAAGGAGCCGCTTCGCCTCACCACTTCGGAAGCAGCACTTCTTGTGGCTTTGCCGCAATTGCCTGAACGCCGCCGCCCGGATCGCGAGATGAAGAACGCGGTTGCTGCGCGTGATCGTGTGTTAACACGCATGGTAACCTCTGCAGTTTTCACAAGCGAGGAAGCCGAACGTGCATCGCGTGAGCGCATATCCGCGATGCGTCATCCGCTGCCCGCATTGGCTGCCCACTTTGCCGATCTTGCATTGAAGCAGGCACCGACCGAGGCACGTCACCACTTAACGCTTAAAAAATCTGTGCAGGCTGGGCTTGAAGTTGTGGCGCGCGAAGCTGCTGCGAAGCTTGGGCCAAAAGTCTCTGTGGCAATCGTGCTGGCCGACAGCCGCAATGGCAATATTCTGGGTGAGGTTGGCTCCGCTGATTACTTCGATGGCAAGCGGCAGGGCTGGATCGATATGACCCGCGCCGTGCGTTCGCCCGGCTCCACGCTCAAGCCCTTCATCTATGGGCTGGCCTTCGAGCAGGGACTGATTGCGCAGGAAACCATCATCGAGGACCGCCCGCAGGATTTTGCGGGTTATCGTCCGCGCAATTTCGATATGAGCTATCAGGGCGATGTCAGCATCCGTCAGGCGCTGCAAATGTCGTTGAATGTGCCGACCATCAGCCTGCTCAATGCAGTCGGTCCTGCGCGGCTCACCACGCGTATTCGTCAGGCAGCGGTTAATCTCCAATTGCCGAAAGGCGAAGCGCCGGGCCTTGCCATCGGGCTTGGTGGCGCGGGCATCAGCCTGCGTGATCTGGTGCAGCTTTATACAGGCCTTGCCAATGGTGGTCGCGGTGCAGCCCTTCGTGACGGCACCGAAGGCTCAGAGCCGGTGCAGCCATCGGCCCCTATTCTCACCGAGCAGGCATCGTGGCAGATTGGCGATATTCTGGCCGGTGTCGTGCCACCGCAAGGCGCAAAGCGTCTCGGCCTCGCTTACAAGACCGGCACGTCCTATGGTTATCGCGATGCATGGTCGGTCGGTTATGATGGGCGTTATGTGCTGGGTGTCTGGGTCGGGCGTGCGGATGGCGGCTCGGTGCCGGGCCTTGCTGGTTATGCTTCGGCAGCGCCCATCCTGTTTGAAGCCTTTGTGCGTTCGGGCGTTGCTTCCGTGCCGTTACCGCGTGCGCCTGCTGGCGCATTTCGCACAGCACGCGCTGATCTTCCGGTGACGCAGATACGTTTTTCATCGAGCAGCGATCCTCTGCCGGTTCTCAAAGCCACGATTGAGCCTGCACCGCGCATCGTGTTTCCACCTGATGGCGCGCATGTCGAACTGAAAGCTCTGACCGACAATGCATCGCCGCTGGTGCTGAAATTACAGGGCGGACGCGCACCGTTTCGCTGGCTTGCCAATGGCAAGCCCATTGCTGAGATTGAGCGGCGGCGGACAACAAACTGGCAACCGGACGGAACCGGATATTCGACGTTGACCGTGGTCGACGCTGCCGGACGGGCCGCCAGCGTCAACATTTTCGTAGAATAACAGCTACTGGGCCGCTTCTGATAGAACAGCGCTTACAGCGGCCTTCTTCTCCAGCGACATGACTTTCAAATTGCCGGAAAACAGCATGCCGGTTATCGGAAGCACCGGCTCCGCAGGCAGTTCCTCGTGATGGGCACTATCTTTGGGAACATGCAGCTTGTGTTCCACGCCCTCTTCGGCACCAGATAGAGTAAGCGCCACATTTCCGCGTGCTTCCAGCAATTTAGTGCCGTAAAGAAACTCGAAACTCAGCATCGAAACCAGAAACTTGTAGGTTCCGTCGCGTACGCCGCCTTTCATCATTGCCGCGCGATGCACCTCCCCGCCCATCGCCACATCGAGCGGTGGAATGCGCGGATCACAGACATAGCCAAGCGCCAGCAGTTGTCCGTTATCAACCTCAAAGCGCATTCTGTCTAGACCAAGATCGAGCGCCGAAATCGAAAAACGGCGATTGCTGTATTGGACCGGCACGCGCCCCAGCCGCTTGCAAAGCTGCTCGCCGCTCAAAGCGCGTGCATTGGCGAAATGGTCCGGGTCGATAGCGAACGGCAGCGCTTTTGGACGATGTGGAACAGACAAAGCCGGTTCGAGAACATCTGCAATCAAGTTCGCAACGATGGTTGTCGAAACTGGGCGCGCATAATGACCCTGATCGAGATAGAAAGCCGGATTGCTTACGACATCGCGGCCATATTGCTGCATCAGCATTCGCGAAACATCAACCGTGGTCGTTCCATACCATTGCGAAATGTAGTTGATGCCTGCATCAATCGAGGGAACGGAATTCAGAAATGAGCCATTGCGTGCGCCGAACACAAGCGTTGCAATACGCAAGTTTGGGTTGCGTTCAAGCGCGTAACGAATGATCCCTTCGTAAAACCGTGCCCAATGACGGAATGGACGCCGTTCATCGCCATAAACAAAGGCATCGTTGATCGCGTACTCAATCAGCAACAGCTCACACTCTTCGAGCTGTTCAAACTGCTTGAGCTGATAAAGGCCAAGAGCACTCGTCGTGCCCCCAACCGCGAGATCAGCGACGATGTCGAGTTCCACGCCGCGTTTCGCCATCGTCGATAAAAGCGTCGGCAGATAGCCGGGCAGCATGACGGTGTTTGAACCACCGATGATTACAGTCTTGAGTTTCATTTCGTCACCGTTGCAGCCTTACCGGCTGGCGTCAGCGAACCGCAACGCCACACACCGTAAGTGCTTGCATCCCAATCAAAATAATAAGCGGCTGCGATCTGGCCGCTGTCCATCATCTGCCGAAAACGGTCGCGTGCCTTCTCGACCAGTTGTTCACGATTATTGTCATTGGCCGGACAGGCTTTTGAGGTATTTGCGAAGCCCCATTCGGTGATCCAGCAAGGCTTGCCATCTGCTCCACCGCAGAAAGACAGCGCACTGGCGATGTGTTTCGCGCGCGCAGCCCGCGTGCCGCTGCTGCCGGGATAGATGTGAATGCCGTAGCCATCAGCAGCGTCATTAAGACCATACTTCTTGAGGAGGTCGGTAAAGACGGCGGGGTCAACAGTATCTATCCCGCGCCGGTCGGCATCGATGAAGGGGATGTCGGACAAACCCGCAGATACGACCTTTGCCTTGGTGCTATGCCTGGTTTTCGCCAGCTCTACCCGGACAATACGCAAAAGTTCGACGTATTTTTCAGCACCTTTTTCGACCAGCGGAAGCTCGTCCATCTCGCTTAAAGAGCGGGCAGTCTTCATCTTTTCCTTGGGCAGGATGGCAAGATCGCCATTATAAGCGCCCCAGTTGATCTCGTTTCCGGGTTCAACCGCGACCAGCGGCACACCCAGCGCATCAATCTTTTGCAAGGCGTCACCCATCGCCTGCTGAAAGTGCTCGGGGGATATGTCGGAAAGCCGATACATGTCCCAGATACGCCCACGCCCGGAACGGGGCTTCGTTCCTTCAGGATAGAAGTCTGCATTGTTGAGCGATATTTCGAGCAGAATAGCGAGGCCTTTTTCATGGGCAAGGCGTACGGCATCGATGCTTTGATCGAGCGGTCGTGTGAGTGACAGCCGAACCGCCACCACACCGTTCTCAATCATCTGATTGAAAATCAGCTCGCGCTCTGCCGGCTTGAGCCAGGCCATGTTGACCCTGTTGACGCCAAAGCGCGTATCGGCAAAAGCGCTCTCAGATTGGGCTGCTAACAACATGCCGCCTAAAAGCGCCACCGCTGCCACCACCCCACTCCCGATGCTCTTGCAGGTTTCCATCATCGGATACCGATATCCTTCAGCGCGCCGTTGAAATTGGCTTCACATTCCGAATAACGATTGATGGCCGCTGGCACATCGATCCTGGAAAGGAAGTCGCGCAGATAGGCTTTTTTCTGCGGCTCGCGATTCCAGACGCTCGCATCGATATGCGGGAAGCCAACAAAACCGAGCATTTCGCGCATGCGATCATCGACAGCGATCATCAGTCCCGGGACACCCGACTGCATTCCGATGATCGTGCCGTGGAAACGGCGGCTCAGGCCGAAATCCTGACTGGAAATCCAGCTGCGCCATTTGTGCGTATCAAAGAACACCAGCAGCTCGTTCTTGCGCTGCCATTTTTCCATGTGTTTGTAATCGACCGGCGCCGTGATGCGGCTTGCGGCCTGATCATAGGCTTCGGAATGATCTTCACCCGCCATGTTCATGTTGTAGACGATGACCTCATCCTGAATGACATAGCTTGCAACGCTGTCCTTTTCGAGCAGTGCATGGGCATCAACAATCGTATCCGCCACACTGCCAAGATAGCCGCCGAAGGAAATTTTCTGCGCGTCTGCAAGGCTGGGATCGGCAAGGCGGCTCAGCGAGAGCTTCATCTGATCCGGCGCATAATAAAGCGATGGGCAGCCCGTCGGACGGACATATTTCATGCCCGCATCTTTCAGGAACTCTTCGGTGAAATGCCCGCGCGTGAGGAAAAAGCTCTCCTTGCGGCGCAGAATTTCGAGGAAACGGCGCGTACCTTCCGGCAACTCCGCTTTCAGATTTTCCTTCTTCTGAATACCGATGCCCATGACCACAATCGGCATGTTCAGCTTTTCAAAGACGAAGGATTCGGTCGTTGCGGCATAGCCGGGACGCAAAAGATTGGCTGATGCAAACAGGCAGAGATCGAAGCTTTCATTTAGCTTCGCATAGGTGTCCGGCGAGTTGAGGCTATTGGCCAGATGCCAGAATGGCACATAGGTCACATCATGGCCGCGCACGGCGTTAGCCGCGCCCTCACCGATGAGGTAATTGCCGGTATTGGCAATCTTCTTGACCTGATCGATCACATCCTTCTTGCTGCGGATGGGCTCGAAATAGGGGCGATGCTTAACGCTCGCCCCGGAAACACTTTCGACGGTCCGCATCAGATATGACGGAATGCCGGTGATCATTATGCGCATGGTGATCCATCTTCGCTGGAGTTGTGAAACGGGTTGGACTGGGAGTTATCCAATACCGATATCTGAAAGCACGTTTCGGAAATTGCGTTCTCGCGCCGAGTAGTTCTCGATGACTTCGGGAATATTCATCGCGGCGATGTGATCGCTGACGAAAGCTCGCCGATCATTGGCAGCGTTGAGATCGCGGGCGTCAATCTTTGGCAGACCGGAGAAATTCAGCATCTCGCGCATACGGTCATCGACAGCGACCATCAGGCTCGGCACACCAGCCTGCATGGAAATAACATTGCCGTGGAAACGACGACCGAAGGAGAAATCCATAGTCGAGCACCAGGCGCGCCATTGATTAGTATCGAGGAAGGCGTGAACGCTGATCTTCTTCTTGAGATCGTCCGAGCCCTTGTAGGTCAACGGACCGACGAGTTCGCCGGTTGTGGAATCGTAGGCGCGGCCATTGGCATCGGATTCAAGCTGCATGTCGAAGTGCAGCAGCTCATCTTGAACCACATAGGCTGAACGACCGTCATCCGAACTCAGCGCGTTCATATCGCCAATGGTTTCAAGTTCCGCCCCCATATAACCGGTGAAAACGGTACGGCCCTCGCCCACCTTCACATCGGGCAGACGGCTGATCGCCTTGCGCATATTATCCGGACGGAAATAGAGCGACGGACAGCCGACCGGACGAACATAGGAAAAGCCTTGATCGCGGAGATATCCGGCAGCATTTTCACCGCGCGTGAGGAAATAATGCTCGCGGGATTTGAGTACTTCCAAAAGCTTCTTCGTGCCCGCTGGCAGGCCGTCTTCGCCTTCAATGTCAGGACGGTTCTGGATGCCGATGCCGAGCATGACGACGGGCATATTAAGTTTGGATAGAACAAGCGCTTCCGCATCTGCGGACAGGCCCTTGCGCAGAAGGTTTGCGCAGGTGAAGACGCAGATATCGAAATCCTTGTTGACCTCTTCGAGACCCGTTCCATTGTTCACGCAATTATAGAGATGCCAGAACGGGATGTGCTTGGCGCTCGGCAGAAGCGCCGTCATCGCACCTTCGCCGATCAGATAATTGCCAGTATTGCTGATATTCTTCAGCTCCTGGATGAAATTATCCCTGGATTCGGAATCCCGCTGTTTTTCCGAATAATGGACCTGCGCTTTATCCGCACGTTGGATAAGGCGCGTCAGATGGCTCGGAATGCCTGTGACGAGGATTCTTGGATTGGTTGGGCGGCTCATAGGTCGACCTTTCTGATATAATCAGGCAACTGCACGGCCGGGAAGAACGGCAATCGTGCTGGCAGCATCTGCAACATCCGGCTGGGAAGACCGGGATTTCGGATAAGCGGGACGAATTTCATTCGCCCAATCGGTAAATTCGGAGAAAGCCGAGCTCCATGTGCGGTGAGCAGCGGAGGCGAGCGCACCTTCAGCGGTTCGCATCAGGGCTTCGCGATCCTGCGCAAGAATGGTCAGAATGCGCGTCATGTCGGAGACGATCTGCGCGTCGTTGCCATTGCGGATGAGAATGCCATCGCGGCCATGATTGATCAGCTCATCGACAGCACCAACCGCCGTCGCAACCGGCACGCAGCCAAGCTGCTGTGCTTCGGCAATCATCAGCGGCGCACCTTCCCAGCGCGATGGCATCAAGAGAACATCGGCCCATGCAAGATGGTTCGCAATGTCCTTGCCGTCAAAGACTGGTGGCGAGACTTTCACACCCGCATCCTTCAGGCGCGTCATCCAAGAGGCACTTGGATCGTCGGAGAGGATTTCGCCGCCAATTGCCTGCGCTTCGAAGGGAATACCCTGCTCTTTCAGCTTGACGATTGCATCGTGCAACCGGTCGATACCCTTCTGACGGTCAAGGCGCCCCATATAGAGCATTCGTATCGGCTCGCCTTTGCGCCCCTGCTTGCGCGCTGCGGTGACCTGCGTACGCAGTTTTGTATCGATTGAAAAACTGGCTCCGTTTGGCACCGAGAACACTTTTTCATACGGCACGCCAAAGCTGTGCAGATAGATTTTCAACTGATCCGAACAGGTCAGGAATGCATCGTAGGCATGTTCGAAAGCAATCGCGGCATAGGGCTGCCCCGCCTGGCGGCGGAAGACCGTTTCATCCACCACATGCAGATAGCAGGCGGTGCGGGTGCCTTCAGAGCGAAGTTTACCCATCAACGGATGCGCCGCCATGACGTGATTGTTCACAACAAGGTCGAATCCTGAAAGCTGGCCACGCAGGATGCCCCAATCAAGCGGATGATCGTCGGTGATAAAATCCTGCCCCAAGAAGCGATTTGTGTCTCCCCAGGCGGGAATGCCATCCTTCCAGAAATGCAGGTAGTCGAAGGACTGGTCGAACTCGTCCAGCACATCCATCCGCTCATTGCCAAGCACGAAGAGGTGGGTTTCAAATCCTTGGTTTTTCAACTCACGCCCGGCGGCATAAGCAACCTTCTCCGCCCCGCCGAACGAGGCATTCGGCACCAGAACGGCAGCCGTTTTCTTCCTTGCTGCATTATGCGCAAGTGGCAGCACCGGCCCGCCACCAAGTTCATTGCGCAGCACCTGATACATTTCAGAAAGAGCGGGCAGGCGACGCGGACGCCATGTCCAGCGCATGGCCGCACTTTGCTTGAGCGGGCTCGTCGCAATCGACGTCACCAGATTGAGCATCGATTGTTCAGGCCGTGACAAGGCCCGGCGCTGACGCACACGCGGGAACGGGAAACGCACTTTCATCCGCGCCGATGTAGGCCACAATTGCTGCGTGCCCAGTGATGCGAACCAATCCAGCGCATCGTTTTCGATGATGTCCTTGATCAATTTCGTCGAGACGAAAATCAGATCAGCGTGCGGCTGGCGCGTGCCGGAAGGCATGATTTCGGTGTCAATGCGCCGCTCGTCTTCAACATTGGTGAGTTCCACAAAGACGATATTGGCCTGTTCAGAAAGCTTTTCGAGCCGCGACAGGATATTCGGCAACAGTCGTGAACGCGCCAGAAGTTTCAATGTCTCTGTATTGGACGAGGCGAGAAATGGAGGAAAGTGAAAATTATCCGGTTCGGATACGCTGCCCCAAAACGCACGAATGGCATCATCAAATTTAAGATCTGAGGTGCCAAGGCTGAGGTCGGTGAAAAGGCTGACTGTCCCCTCGCCTGCGCGGATCACGCCATAGCGCGGACATTCTTCATGCTCGAAACCCACAAGTGTCGGGCGACGGAACAGCGCCTTGTGCCGCTTGCGCAGGAAACTGATTGAGCCGGAGCGGTCACGATTGGCTTCCTTGAAACGGCTCTCCGCGCGCAGGCGATACTCGAAACCGGTATCGTGGCAAGGCGCACCGACAAAGCCTGCCTCAATGGCGGACAGCCAGAACTCCCAGTCTTCAAAGCCATTTTGACGATCATCATCAAAACGGACACCGCTGCGGAAAACCTCCGCAGAAATCATTGATCCGGTATCGCAGATATTATCAGTGATGCAGTGGATCAGGCGCGAATAGCTGTCGCCATAATGAGCGCGCCAGTTGACCGAAAAGGTATCGATATTGGTGTAAACCCAGCCCGCATTCGACGCCAAAAGCTTGCGATAGAGCGTATCGATGGTGTGGGGCTGTACCCGGTTGTCGGCATCAACGAAATAAACCGCTTTAACATCCGGCATCTCTTCGAGAATATAGTCGACAGCACGATTGCGCGCACCGCCGGGCCCTGCATTCTCGCCGAAGATGATGTGAATGTTTGGATGAGCCGCCGCATAAAGCGTCAGGCTATCAAACACTTCGCGGCGCGGATCACCATCGACAGACACCACGATCTGCGTGCGGAAAACCGTTTCTGACGCGAGAACGGTTTCCAGCGCTTCGAGAGCCAGCGCCGCATGACCATAGAGCGGCATGGCGACAACGATCAAATCTTTCGACCTATCGTACATTCGCGGCCTCTTTGGTTATTTCCTGACTGGGGCGCGCCTCAATGTGCTTGACCAGCCGGAAGTTGAACACTTTGAGCCAGGAAAAATCCACGGAACCTGCTGCGGCTTTGCTCAGGACGACGAGATCCATCGTGCGGTCGATCGGTTCCTCAAGCATGAAGTTGATGTCGATCGGATGATTGGGTGCAACTTCCGACCAGCCGCTGAACAACACCTGCTGGCGGCGGCGGTCGAGGCTGGAAATCGCATCGATTTCTTCCTTCACATCCGACGCCAGATTGACCAGCAGCAGTCCCACTGCGCAGGGCTGGCCTTCGGGATGATCGATCACAGCCCGCGCTGAAACTCGAACTGTGCCCGGCGCGACCACACGACGGATTGCAGCTGCGGTGACCCCATCCTCAAGCGGATGGCAGCCGATGGCATCTTCATGTTCAAGAAACCGCACAGTCGGAAAGTCGGGCGTAATAGGTGTGACGGACACGTTGGCCACGTTACGCAGCAATTCAACGGGCAGACGGTAATCATCAACCTTGCGGCCATTGATCAGCGCAGTCGGTACAATGGCATTCGGCAGCGATGCCGGACGGACGCCCGGCAGGCCGGTGAAAATCCGCAATGCCAGAGGGCGCATGTCAAGATCAGCATGTGGAATACGCGCACGCGCCGCATAACGCTCATTGGCGATCACATTGCCCAACGACAATTCTGGTGGAACCCCGCCCGAAGCTGAGATGCGCAGACGCAATGTCCGATGGCTGCCATCGCACGCCTTCGGAAGCGAGAAGAAGTTCCACTCCGAATGCAGCGCACCGTAAGGCACCAGCCATTCGGCGATCCCTTCACCGTTTTCAAGATAGTCCAGCGTAACGATCAGCTGGCCATTGCGATTAGCAGGCAACTCACGGAAATGCAGGGCAAAACCGGAAACGGCATAGCTCGAAACCGGGAAAAGCTGTTCGATCTCCGATTCGCGCAGCAGACGCGCAAAGCCTTCGTCCTTCGGGTCGACCAGAGGGGCATGGCTGAAGATTTCCGTTGAGGAATCCCAGTTGCGAGCGTGAAACGCGTCTTCAATCGCCCGGTAATTCTCAAACATTGTCTCACGCTCGCGACGCAGCATGGCGAGCTCGGTGTGAACCTTGCTGACGTGGCCTACAAGGCGATCCAAACTGCTCTCAAGCAGTTGGGTGACCAGCAGGGGAACGGTTTCCGCCGTCGCATCGTCGATTCGCACAACGGGAAGTTCCGGAATGGTGCTCAGACGATAAACCTGTTGCAGAACCGTCTTCAGTTCGTCCTCGCCCTCTTGCGAAGCAGCAATCGCGATGAGCGGAAATGTATTCGCCAGCCGAAGACGTTTTCCATCCCCTTCAACAAAAGTGGTCAGCCCGCCCAGAGACGTCGCTTCCAGCGCTTCACGATCACGCATCGAAGCAATGGCATATCGGCGGGATTTCCGCGCCGAGATCGCAGGAAGTGGTGTGCTCAACATAATCATCCATTGTGTGATGGCCGACTTGGGAGTCTCGGCCTGCACTTGCAATGAGAAAATACAGTCAATGTATTGTCAACAGCCTTATAGCATCAACTATATGATAATATTGCGAATATTTGAAACAAGTTTAATTCAAAATTTGAAACAATGTGCATATATATTGCGTTTACGTCGTAAACACGCAGAAATACGGCATTTTATATTTTAGTATCACTGTTTGCACGCCCGATTGTCGCCACATACTGACTATCTCCCGTTCAATACTGCATCGATCAAGGTTTTTTGCTGCTGTAAACAATCCGACAGCCTGAACCGATTTTCGACTGTCCGGCGTGCGGCTGCACGCATCTGGAGGCATGCATCGGGATCGCGAAGGACATTCATGATCACTTCCGCCAACACATCCGAGTCAAAAAACGGCACGAGCAGCCCGTTTTGACCTGAGCGGATCACTTCCCGAACAGGCGGCGTGTCCGAACCGATGATAAGCGCGCCGCAGGCCATCGCTTCCACCACCGACCAGGACAGGACAAACGGATATGTCAGATAAATATGTGCGGTGGATATCTGGTAGAGCTTACGGAGTTGGGCGTGCGGAATTGTACCAGGAAATACGATGCGATCCGGCGGCAGATCCAAATTCTTGACCAGATGCTCGCGCCACGATCCGCCACCGGGCGGTGGCGTTCCATAGCTGACACCATCACCGCCGACAAACACGAAGATCGCATCATCGTTCTGCCGAACGACCTTGGCAGCGGCTTCAAGCGCTTGCGGAAATCCACGATAGGGTTCGAGATCGCGTGCGACAAATGTAATCACGCGCGATTCTCCTGCCTTCAGCGTGCGTCCATCGGGTAGCTGAATCGTGGCGTGACGGTCTGGATAGAAGAGTTTTGTATCCACCCCTTCGTGCACCACGGCGATGCGATTCTGCACGGAACGCGGGTAGAGGCTTTTCTGCCAGTGTGTCGGGCTAAACCCACCATCGATTCCTTCAAGGGTGACGAGCTGGGCCATGTTGCGCAAACGCAGACGCTTGCGAGTTTCGATGTCTGGTCGGTCGCCGGGCGCAAATCCTACATCCGCACCATTGGCGCGATAGAAGAACTCGCAATAACCAAGAGCTGGTGCTGACGGCAGCACGTCCTTGACGAACATCATGCTGCCCCAACCAATATGACCGATGACGATATCGGGCGCCTGGCCTTGATGAGCCATGGATTCCAGGGTTTCGGCCACACGGTACCCGATCCTCGTATGATGATCGGGTACTTCGAGATATCTGGCCATCGCACCGCCGGTGCGAGGACCAGATTCCACTCTGTGGCGGATGACGCGGACCGCTGGGAGGCGACGGTCCACTGTCTCGCAGATCAGGCTTACATCATGTCCGCTGGTAGCCAGACTTTCGGCTAAAGCAGCAAACTGGCCGAAACCGCGCCTGTGCACAAATGCTATACGCATGTTACGAAACGTGCTCGGCTAGTGGCCGAAAAGCGTCGCAACACATCAAATGCCAAATCGTGCGGCGTTACCCCACACGAGTTCCAGTCTGTGCAGAGTCTGATAGGCGATCTCGAGATTTCTGAGATCGTCATCATCGCGAGTGAGGATATGGTTGTAGGCCCGGCTTGCATTCCGCAAGCTTGCACACAGCCGCTCACCCTTGTCCGTCAGGCGGATACGGGCAGACCGTTTGTCCCTCTGCGAGGCGACACGATCAACATACCCACCATCGGTAAGCTGTTTAAGATAATAGGAAATGTTGGAACCGACGTAATGTCCGCGATCCAGTAATTCACCCACAGTGAGCTCGACATCGCCGATAGCCATCAGAACCAGGGTCTGGGCCGGGCCGATATCTTCCACGCCCAACTTCGTCAGCTCGGTTTTTAGCAAGCTCACAAAGCGGCGGTTTACTCGTTCTATCATCCGGGCCAGTTCGAAATGCGTGATAACGACTGTATGGACCGGATGTCTGCGTTCCTGTTTTTCGGCGGTAACTTCAGGAAAATCAACGGCAGTAAAGCCATCGACTGATGTTTCGACTTCCACTCCCTCGTGTAGAAGTTTTTGCATCTTTTGCTCTCCATTTTCAATTTTACTTCAAATTTTGAAGAAATTTGCAGCTATATTTTCTTTGCTCCTTTCGCATTTCCCCGCCGTAAGAACCTTTTTTCTGTCACATTCTCTGCAGTATTACTTTACTGATCTTGAGAACTAGCACACAGTTTTTAGGGATATCCGCCACCTGTGACCATTCCAAGGCAGATAGCGTATGAATGATACTCGCGAATTCAAATCGATTGGCAAGAGCCCTGCGCACAAAAAGGGGCAGGACGATTCGGTAACTACGCCCAAAGGCCTGATTTTCAAGGCCCGCCGCGTTTTCCTGTCGGGACTACTTTATGCAGTGCTGCTGAGCGCCTGTATCAATTTGCTACAACTCACTGTACCTCTCTATATGTTGCAGGTTCATGATAGGGTGCTGAACAGCCGAAGCATGGACACGCTCACCATGCTGACCGTGCTCGCCATTGGTGCGATGCTGGTGTTCGGCGTGCTGGAATATATCCGCTCGCTTTCCTTCCAGGCCATGGGCAGCGCGCTCGTGCGCCGCCTGAACCTAGCGGTTCTGACAGCAGCGGTGCAGGCCTCTGTGAATCAGGGGATGCCGAAAGCGACGCAGACGTTGCGCGATCTAAACGAGTTGCGCAGTTTCCTTACATCCCCGGCCATCAATGCTCCGCTCGATGCGGCATGGTCGCCGATTTTCCTCGGCGTTCTGTTCCTGCTTCACCCGATGTTGGGCGTGATCGGTCTCGTCGCCGTCATCATTCTGGTGGCGTGTGGTCTGCTCACCGACCTTTTGACCCGAAATCTGATTCAGGAGGCGAATCAAGCCAACATAGAAGCGGTTTCCAAAATCGGCAGCAGCTTGCGCCACGCCGAAGTCATCGAAGCCATGGGCATGCTTCCGGCGCTCGCTCGTCGATGGCGAACGATGCAGGTTCAGGCGCTGGAAGTACTTGACCTCGGTGGAACACGCGCCCGTGCCCTATCCTCGATTGCCCGCACGGCACGTTTCATCATCCAGATTGGATCGCTCGGTATCGGCACGCTGCTTGCCATGCAGCAGGAAATCACCCCCGGCGCCATGATCGCGACCAGCATCATCATCGGTCGTTTGCTGATGCCGTTCGATCGAATCGTTGAAAACTGGCGCCAGTGGGTCAGCGCAATTGCCAGCTGGAAACGCGTTCAGTCATTGCTTTCGGAAAATCTGGCCGTTCGCCAGACCATGCCAACACCGCGACCCAACGGCGATCTCGTGATCGACAAGCTGATCTATGCCGCGCCGGGCGTCGACGTTCCGATCATCAAGGGCATCTCCTTCTCGATTTCGCCAGGTGAAGTGCTGGGCGTCGTCGGTCCTTCGGCTGCCGGTAAATCAACGCTGGCCCGACTGTTGATCGGTATCGTCAAACCCACGTCAGGCGGCGTTTTCCTCGACGGCAATAACGTTTATCTCTGGGAACGTGGCTCTTTCGGTGAGATTGCCGGCTATCTGCCGCAGTCGGTCTCACTTCTTGATGGAACCATCAAGGACAACATCGCCCGCATGGGTGACAGCGACCCGCATCGCGTGCTGGAAGCCGCGCGCCTTGCCGATGTGCACGAGATGATCGGACGCATGCCGCTCGGCTATGACACGCCGGTCGGCGACGGTCGCCTCACCCTCTCTGGCGGTCAGCGCCAGAGAATCGGGCTCGCCCGCTGCCTCTACAACCGCCCGCGCCTGATCGTTCTCGATGAGCCGAATTCAAATCTCGACGCCGTTGGCGAACGTGCACTGATTCGAGCCGTCGAACATGCCCGCGACGACGGCGCCATTGTCATCATGATCGCACATCGGCCATCTATCATGCAGGTCGCCGACAAGCTGCTGGTACTCGAAAACGGGCGGATTTCACAGTTCGGTCCGCGCACCGATGTCGTCGCATCACTGACACCTGCCAATAACGGCCCGCAAATGGGAGCAGCGAACGCATGATGGGTAAATCAGTCATTTCTCGTCGTGTTTCCAGCCTGCTCGCGCCGCGAGCAGAATCGTCGGATCACAAAACTCTCACCCGTTTCGGCAGTGTCAAACCTGAATGGGCGCTTGATCTGGAACGAGAGGATTCGAGATCACCGCTGCGCGGTCTCATCATTGCAGGCCTCGCCACAATCGGTGTCGCTTTCGGTGGATTCTTCGCCTGGGCTTATTCCGCTAATCTGGGAAGTGCGGCAGTCGCAATGGGCACGGTGATTGTCGATTCCAAGCGCAAGACAATCAGCCATCTCGAAGGTGGCATTCTTGATCGTCTGCTCGTGCAGGAAGGCGACATAGTCAAAGTCGGCCAACCCCTGCTCCGGCTTGACGACACCAAGGCACGCTCCGATCTCCAATCTCTGGAGAGCAGGCGCATCGGCCTGATCGCAAAACTGGCCCGCCTGCGCGCCGAGCAATCCGGCGAAAAAGAAATCAGTTTTCCGGAAGGTTTCGCCGATGACGGCGAGAATGCACAGAACGCCATTCGCGCCGAAAACATCTTCTTCCAGAAACGACTTGCGCAGAAACTGAGCAAGATCGACATCCAGCAGAAGACCATCGAGCAATATACTGAACAGGCCAAGGCCTCCACATCGCAGATAGCGGCCACCGACCGGCAGATCGAGCTTATCAGCGAACAGCGCAAGGCGATTGCCAGCCTCGTTGAAAAGGGCTTTGCCCAGAAATCGAAGCTCACGGAAATCGATACACGCCTTAGCCAGCTTGCGGGCGACCGCGGCGAATATGCCGGTGACAAGGCGAAAGCCGAACAAGCTAAAGCCGGTGCAGAGTTCGCCCTGACAGGGATCGAAAGCGATCTCCAGTCGGAAATCGCTGGCGAGATCACCTCCAGCCAGGTCGAACTTTCAGATGTGCAGGAACGTATCGTTGCCGCCAAGGACGTGATGCGTCGCGTGGAAGTTCGCTCGCCGCAGGATGGTATCGTCGCGAACATCCGGCTGCGAACACCGGGCGGCGTCATCGCGCCGGGCGAAGCGATCATGGATATCGTTCCTGAGAACGAACCTTTGGTCGTTGAAATGAAAATCAGCCCGCGTGATATCGACAGCATCTCGGTTGGTGCAGGCGCACAGATCCGGTTAACCGCCTACAATCAACGCTCGATGGCACCGCTAGACGGCAAACTGACCTATA
The DNA here is from genome assembly GCF_039631535.1 of Ochrobactrum sp. WV_118_8. Taxonomy (NCBI): domain Bacteria; kingdom Pseudomonadati; phylum Pseudomonadota; class Alphaproteobacteria; order Hyphomicrobiales; family Brucellaceae; genus Ochrobactrum; species Ochrobactrum sp. WV_118_8. The sequence continues at coordinate 305,283 of NZ_JBDIUZ010000002.1, forward strand.
TTGCCGCCGATCAATCGCTCGATGAAAAGACAGATACCGCATTTTTCGTCGCGCGAGCCGAAATTACTCCGGCGTCACTTGCCGCAAATCCGACTGCCCGACTTTATCCTGGCATGCCCGCCGAGGTAATCATCGTGCACAAGGAGCGTCGCGCCATCGATTACTTGGTCTCACCTATCACTGATAGTTTGAACCGGGCATTCCGTGAAGATTAATGATCAGATAATTTCAAAGTAAAACTCGATCATAGGTTGAAATTCTGAAAAGGAGGGACGCCGCGCATGACATTTCATGCGCGGCGTCATCTCATTGAAATATTTTCATTTTTCTTTTCATCACCTCGATATTTCAAATTTAGAACTATTTTCTCTGTAAATATAAATTAAATAGAAATTATAATGACTATAAATATCATTCATATTTTTGTTTACATAACTGTAATATAAATTAATGGTAATAATTTGTTACTTATCGTTGCCAAATTTATACCAATTACCAATGTTGCAATTCCAGTTAATGCAGAGCAGACTACTAAGAGCATAATGGTCGGAGCATTCCGGCTTGTGGAAACCCCATACAGGAACACAAGGAGAAGCAGATGGCCACTTTAGAAGGCGGCGCCTACGACGACGTGTTGTTCGGCTCCCGCTTTGACGATTTCATCCGCGCCCATGGCGGTGATGATCTCGTATTCGGAGGCGATGGTAACGACACTGTCTTCGGCGGTAACGGGAGTGACATCCTTTTCGGCGGCACGGGTAACGACACCCTGTTCGGCGAAAACGGGAACGACATTCTCTTCGGTAATGAAGGAAACGACGTCCTGAGCGGCGGCAATGGCAGCGACGTGCTGTATGGCGGCAATGGAGATGACATTCTCCAGGGCGGCAACGGCTCCGACCTGCTCTTTGGCGGCGCGCATAATGACATTCTCTACGGTGGGAATGGCAGCGATATCCTCGATGGCGGCGCCGGAAACGACGTTCTCATCGGCGGAAATGGCAGCGATACATTCCTGTTCAATGGTGGCGGCGGAAACGACGTCATTCTCGACTTCAATCCCGGCGAAGACATTCTGCAAATTCAGAAGGGTATCAATGGTCTTGATATCGCTTCCGCAGACGATCTTGCCGATCGTGTCACGCAGGTTGGTGGCAATGTCGTTGTCGATCTCGGCAATGGCGATTCCGTTACCCTCGTGAACACCAATGCAGACGATGTACAGGCTCATCCCGACCAGTACTTCACTGTTCACTGATTGAACAATTGAGAGCGTGCCCGGCAATCCTCCCGTCGGGCACGTTTCGTCTTTACCGGGCACGCATCTTCCCTAGCTTTTGCGTGCCCGGAACTTCCTGCAAGCCGAACGTTCCTGCAAGAATGAAAGGGCCTCACATTGAACCTCGATCATTCGGCGGACACTGAAAGCAAAACCGAGAACCTCTCTATTTGCCGTCTTTGCGCCGATGTCGCTGTGGTCATCTGGGATATCCCAGGCCCGGCTCGCACAACCACCAAATGCACATTTGAAATGGCGGCCCAACCGGTTCCGTTATTGAGCGTTGGCATTCCGCTCGAGAATGGCGGCCTACGCATGTTTTGGGCCATGCGCACGGGTAAAGAACCCGTCGAACTTTCGCTCTCCGCAGGCTCTCTCGGCCCTACGGCTCAGGCTATCGTGTATCCAGCTAATGAGCTTGCTCCCTTTGACGTCGAGTATGTCGTGAGCGACCTCACCTTACCCGGCCACATCAAGCTTCTGACCAATATTCTGACCACGTGGCGCAGCACTTTCCGGCTGTCGCGAAACCAGACTTTCGCATCCCTCGTGCGTGACCTGACTTTCGTATTGACGCCGGAACCGCGCGAGGCCCAGCATTGCGGCGAACCGGTTCAGGGACATCACCTTCTTGAAACCGCAGTCGACCCGATGCTGGGCGAGATTTCGGCCATCTATGGCATCACACCCGGCAGCGTCACGGTTATTCCGCCACGATTTGTGGTGGGCAGGCAGGCTCGTAATGCCTGGCAGCCATGCCATTTTCTGCTGGAAGCAGCGCAAGACCTGCCGTCATCGCTGCTGCTGGTGTTCACCGGCCAGAAAGGCGTTGCCGTTCGCAAGCTTGCGGCAACGACCGGTGAACAAACAGATTTCGCCAAATGGTGGACCAAATGGCAGGGCAATGGTGCTTTGCGGGAATTTCTTGTTCGCCAGCTCGGCAAACTAAGCCCTTCCGGTGCTGCGGTCGCCATCGACCTGCAAACGCGCACTCCGCTCCCCGTTCGTCAGATCGCACAATCTGCCACCCATCCGGCAGCGGAAATCGATCTCGCATTGGCGCTCGATGGCGGACTGATTGTTGGCGGATGGATGCATGACCCCGCCGCCATGCTTACCGATATCGAATATATTCCCGAAAACGGAAGCGCACTGTCGTTGAAGCCGAACTTTCACAAGTTTCCAGCCAAAATTGCCAAGCGGGAAGATACGCCACAGCAGGACGTGACGGGCTTTGTAGCCTGGCTTCCTTCGGTGCAGAATCTTGGGCCGCTCTTGCAGCCGCGGTTCCAGATGCGTCTCGCGTCCGGCACCACCGCGCCCCTCGTCCCCGCACCGCAACCCTTCGAGCCATCGGCGCAGCGTAATCGCATCTTGCGGTCCGTGCCGCCGCAGCAAGCAAGGCCTCACGTCTTCTCGCATATTCTGGGACCAGCTCTCACCGAAGTTGAGAAGAAGCTCGCCGCAACGGTGCGGATATCCGAAGTGAAGGATTACGGAACAACGCCCGCCTCCGCACTCGCATCCATCGTTATTCCACTCTACCGCAACCTGGATTTTCTGCGTTTCCAGTTCTCGTCGATGGCGACGGACCCTTGGCTGATGGAGAATGCAGAGTTCATTTTCGTGCTGGATTCTCCTGAAATTCAGGACGACACCGAGCATATGCTGGGCGGCTTGCACATTCTGCACGACATGCCATTCAAGCTCGCCATCATGAACCGCAATGGTGGTTATGCGCGTGCCTGCAATGCAGGCGCCAGCATTGCGACTGGAGCGACTATCGTGATGCTGAATTCCGACGTCGTTCCTGCGGAAAATGGCTGGCTGCAGCAGCTGATCCAGCCTCTGTTCGATCAGCCCAAGCTCGGAGCAATCGGCCCTCGCCTTCTTTTCGAGGATGGCTCGCTTCAACATGCGGGGCTTTATTTTGCCCGCGACCGTCAGGGTGTCTGGCTGAACCACCATTATTACAAGGGTATGCCGGGCAACTATCCGCCTGCGCTTCGTTCGAGGGAGGTGCCGGGGGTTACCGGTGCGTGCCTGATAACACGCAAGGATATCTTCGATCTCGTCGGCGGCTTTACGGAAGACTATGTCATCGGCGACTACGAGGACAGCGATCTCTGCCTGAAGATCAGGCAACTTGGCTTCCAGATATTCTATGAACCCGCCGTAGCACTTTACCATTTCGAGCGCCGTTCGATCCGCCGCAGCACGGATTACATGCGCGGCCTCGCCAGCCAATATAATTCCTGGCTCCACACACAGCGCTGGGATGATGACATTACCGAATTGATGGTCCTGCCCCAGGAACAGGAAGGCACTGCCGACCTGTCCAATGTGATCATGACCAAATCTGAAAGGAGCGCCGCTTGACGGACGTGGTAGCGCTGAAACAGCCAGAATTTGAAGCCAAACCAGCAATACCGGATGCGCAGATCGATTGGCTGATGCAGTCTGTTTTGAAGAACCGCTTTTTGCCCTCCCCCGACCCGAACAGCGTGTTCGTCGGCGACGGGGATTATCGTGCAGTCGGCGCCGAATTTCTCGGTCATTTCATTCGCAAGGGCGGGCTTCGACCCGATGCCCGTGTGCTCGATATCGGTTCGGGTATCGGTCGCATGGCAGTGCCGCTGACGCAATATCTCGACTCGGCAAAAGCGCGCTATTCCGGGATTGATCCCGTGGCAGGCGGCGTGAACTGGTGTCGCCAGAACATCACATCGCGTTATCCGAACTTCGAGTTCCGACACATCGATATTGCCCACGACCTCTATAACCCAAAAGGGGCGGTCAACGGGCTCAATCTCGTCCTGCCTTTCGCGGACAAGAGCTTCGACTTCATCATCATGACATCGGTGGTCACGCATCTGACGTCAGACGAGGTCAAGACCTATCTCGACCAGATTTCTCGCGTCCTCGTTCCCGGTGGAAAATTATTCATGACGGCCTTCGTCGTGGACGATGTGGCCGCGCGCGACCGCCTTGGCAAACGGGACAAACGACTTGCATTTGAACGCCATGGCAACGGACCGTGCTGGTTCGTACCGGAATTGCCGCCGCTTGCCGCGGTCGGGTTTGAAAACGGCTTTCTGGATCGTGCGCTTGCCGGCACGAAACTGACACTGGAGACAAAATCCTTCGGTCACTGGCGCGGCATCGAAGCGGATCACTATCAGGATCTTTTCATCGCCTCGCGAGGTGCTGCCTGATGGCCCAGCGTGTGCTCATAGCAGCCCATAACCATCCATCTCTGCACCCCGGCGGAACTGAAATTTTCGCGCACGATCTTTTCCGCGCCTATCAGCGCGCCGGTTGCGAAGCCATGTTCATGGGTGCCACTAACAAGGTGCATCGTGAGGCTCGGCCCGGTACGAGCTTTCAGAGCATCGGTAATGGCGGCGATGAAATCCTGCTCTGGTCCGGTCATTTCGACCGGTTCTACATGAGCCAGATCGACCTTTACGGGATCGTTCCCGACATTGTCGAACTACTGCAGGATTTCCGGCCTGATGTCGTCCATCTGCACCATCTGCTTTTGCTCGGCGCCGAATTCCCGCATATCGTGCGCCGAACTTTACCGGATTGCCGCATCATTCTGACTTTGCACGACTATTACCCCATCTGTCACCATGATGGCCTGATGGTTCGCACCACTGGAAAGGAACTGTGTCATGGGGCCGGTCCTGACCGCTGCCATGCCTGTTTCAAGGACATCGCGCTTGATAAATTCGTACTGCGTGAACGGCATATCAAATCGCTCCTCAGCGCAGTCGATGCATTCGTCTCACCGAGTGAGTTTCTGAAACAACGCTATGTCGAATGGGGACTTGCGGAAGAGCTGATCAGCGTCATTCCCAATGGCCAACCGGAACGCCCCGCAGCCGAAACGCGGCAGGTCGAGCGCAACAAACCGGTCTTCGGCTATTTCGGCAATCTCAATCCGTGGAAGGGCGCAACGGTCCTGCTTGAAGCAACACAGCAGCTTATTTCCGAGGGTTTCGATTTCGAATTGCGCGTGCATGGTGCAGCGCCATTTCAAAGCGAAAGCTTTGTCAGCGAAATCGACCGGCTCTTTGCCGAGACATCGCCGTTTGTCCAGCGTCGGGGTGCTTATCGTCGTGAGGACATTGCCCAGCTGATCCGGTCCGTCGACTGCGCCATCATGCCGTCGATCTGGTGGGAAAATGCTCCGCTCGTCATTCAGGAAGCACAGGGACAAAACCGTCCTGTCATATGCAGCAATATCGGCGGAATGGCCGAAATGATTGAGAATGAGGTCAATGGCCTTACCGTTCCGCCAAATGATCCGCTCGCGCTCGCCCAGGCGATGCGTCGAATGGCGGAAAACCCGGACTTGCGCCAGTCGCTCAGCGAGAATGCGCGTCATCCGGACACCATCGACACGACTGCTGCACGCTATCTCGATCTGATCGGGACACTGCGTATCGCGCGTGTCGAGGCAGCATAAGAGGTAAATCATGAACATCGCGACCAAAGTTCCATCCGAGGGGGAAACCAAACAGGCAGCGGCCCCCAATGCCGCTGCCGCGCCTCAAAGGACCGAAGCCATGAAAGGACGCGTTGACGCCATCGAGGAAGGCCGTCTCTATGGCTGGGCCTTCGATCCATCCGTTCCGACAGAACGGCTTCTGATCCGCGTTCTGCTGGACGATAAGCCTATTGCTGAAGCCCCCGCCGACAAGGATCGCCCTGATCTGAAGCGCAACGGTATCGGCGATGGCAAGCATGCTTTTGAAGTGATGCTGCCGCAGTTTGCCGCTGCTCGGGCTGGCGAACTCGTTGTCGTCGCCGCCAATGCGTCTGGCGCGGAGCAGAAGCTACGTGTACCGAAGCCCGACGAACAGGCGGCCGAAGCGCTTATCGCCGCGCCGATGACGCGCATTCTGGACAAGCTCGACATGCTGATGGCAGCGCAGCGCCAGTTGCAAGTCAACCAACGTTCGTTGCAGCGCGTCGCGCCTACCCTTGATGCATCCGGCAATGCCGCCCCGGCAGAACTGCTGGACATTGCAAGCTCCGTCGACGGTCTGCGAACCGATCTCCATCAGCGCATGACCGAACTTGACGTGCACATCATGCGCATGGACGGCGTTGTTGCAGGATTGGAACAGCGTCTGGATGACGTGCGCAAGCGAAGCGGCGGCGACCTCAAGTTCCTGATCTTGCTGGCTGCCGTCTTGACGGGTTTTGTCGCAGGCGCATTGCTGACCCTTGCGGTCATGCCCTGAGGAAAAACCTTATGGCGCAAGACGAGAGACCTATCACGCAGCAGCCGACAGCAAGACCAACTCGTGCACCGGATCGCCCTCCCATGATGATGGAGGGTGAAATGGTCGTCGGCAGCGCGATCGAAGACACGCTGGCATTGGTGCTCGGCATCGGCAGTGCAACAAACGATCAGGTAACAGCGTTCCTGAATGGCGATCCTGCCATGAGCGTGAAGACGAACCTGATTACATGGCCACTCAGGGAGCCTTCACCTGCCGGAACACATGGTTTCGTCGCCATCGTGCCAACGGCTGCTTTGCGCCGTGGCACTCTCAAGACGATCATGTTCCAACACCGGGCAAAGGTCGCCCGCTACAATTTCGCATCGCGCTCCGCTTCTATTGCCGATTTTGTCGCCATGATCGGCGATCTAGCCGGACCGAGCTTGCCGGGCGTCATCGATGAACTGGTGGAAGGTCTGATTTCCGGCCCTATCAGCCGGAAGAAACTTTCGGCCATCACCGTTCTGCTGCAGGCGGGGGCCCGTTCTGACGGCTGCATCGAACTCATCGGCGGCAGCGATGAAGGCGAGATTTTCGTTCAGGGCTGGGCGCAGGATCTGACGCCCGCCGTAACCCGGCTGCTGATCAGCGGCAAGAATCCATCACTTGCGGAATGCGCAGTCAGCGTTTTCGCACGGCCAGATCTCAATGATGAAGCTTCCGGATTTGCAGGCCTTCTTCTTGCCAACGAACCGGTCGAACCGACTGATATCGAACGGCTTCTGTTTCGCGGGCGAAGGGGCTGGCGTTTTACCGAAGTCTACGACCGCAGGCTGCTGTCCGGCTCGCGTGAAACGCCGGGCCATATCCGGGCAATTCTGCCGCGGGTACGCAGCTCGACAGACATCCTGCTGCGCATGCGTTCCGCCGCAAACCGTTTCGATGGTGCCGACACGGTATCCAGCCTTCCCTTTCCTGTCCGGATGGGGATAGACAATGTCTTCCGGGTGGAAGGCAGCGGCATGCTGGTTTCGGGCTGGCTGCTCGATCCCGATAGCCACGTGGAAAGTGTGAAGCTGCGCCGTCATCGCGGTGAAATCCAGATCGATACCAGTTGGACCCGCATCGACCGGCCCGACGTCACCCACGAATTCGACAATCAGCCGCCATTCAATGCCGGGCTGGACCCCAGCCGTCACGCGCATGGTTTCGTTGCCTTCGCACCCGAGCTTGCAGGCAACAGCACGTCGCCATTCTATCTAGAACTTGCAATCAGCGACGGACGGCGCGCATTTTTTCCATTGACGCCAACCCGCGTCACCTCGCGTGACGCTATCGTACGGCAAATCCGCGCGACCGATCCAAATGCATGGGCGCTGCGCCATATTGTCGACCAGCAGCTCGTGCCGCTGCTGCGCGGCGTCAACCGTCCCGCGCCGGAAGTCTTTGGTGTAGTCGATCTCGGCCCCTTCGAAGATGCGATAGGGCCTGCGATCATCATCGGTATCGATGAGCGCGTCGAGGAAGTCGAACCTTTGCTGGCGCTTCTCGCGCTCGATCCCGAAACCCGCATCGCGCCAATCGTAATCGCAGCTGCAACCGAGATCATTGATCGCGTCGGCGTACAAATCAGGCGTCTTGCGGATTTCTACCGCCTGCGCATCAGGCTCGTTTCAGCTACGGGGTCGGAAGACCTCTACGATGCACTGGAAGTCGGCGCCCGCACGGTTTCGACAGATCAGGTCATATTTCTGGCCGGATCGCTGCTGCCGCGCCGCTCCGGATGGCTGAACAAGCTCATCAGCGCCTATGAAGCGCACAAGGACTGCGTTCTGTCTCCCACCCTTGCCTATGAGGATGATTCAATTCGCTGGGCGGGAACCTGGGTTGCAGGACCGCAATCCGGCATGTCGGCGGATCGCGCTCTGATCAGCCGCTACGCCGGTTATCCGATCGACGCCGTTTCAGGAATGTCCTTGACGGAAGTCGCAACGGCTACGTTCGAGTGCTGCATTCTTCCACGCGAAGCCCTGTTTTCAGTCGGCGGTTTCACGCGCGGTTATCTCGGCACCCATGAAAAGGGACTGGATCTCGGATTGAAACTCAAACAATCGGGCTTGCGCTCCTATTGGTTACCATCAGCGCAGATGCTGGGAGCAGACGATACATCCGTAACTGACAGGGCATCGACCATAGCGCTCATTGAGCGCATTGACCGGCAGGTCTTCGATGCACGGTGGTCCTCCATTCTCGCTGGCAGGCGTAACGTACAGGTGGAGGAATCCGCATGAGCGATAAACTCCGTGTTCTCGTCATCTCGCACGCTCACCCGTCGATCTCGCTCGGTGGTGGTGAAATCGCTTCCTACAATCTGCACAAGGGTTTGAACAGCATTCCCGATGTGCAGTCAGTCTATCTGGCCCGAGCCGCTCATCCGATCCCTCGGCATGGCACGACGGCTCTCATGAGCATGCGGCGCGCCAGCGACGAAATCCTGTTCCATGCCGACGAATACGATCACTTCTATCTGTCGAACAAGAACACCGATGAAATCCGCCGTGACCTGCTGCGCTTTGTCCGCGACTTCGATCCGGACATCGTGCATTTCCATCATGTTCTCGGCCTCGGGCTTGAAACGCTCTATGCCATCCGCGAGGCACTGCCGGATCGCATCATTCTGGTGACGTTTCATGAATTCCTGTCGATCTGCAACAATGATGGCCAGATGGTCAAAGCTGGCACCTCCAAGCTCTGCAACGAGGCGTCCCCTATCGATTGCCACGGCTGTTTTCCGCAGATACCGCCAGCGCGTTTTCTCAAGCGCGAACGTTTCGTGCGCGGCATGCTGGAACTGGCCGACGCATTTGTGTCGCCGAGCGAGTTCCTTGCCAACCGCTATCTGGAATGGGGCCTCAACCCCGACAAGATGGCAGTCATCGAGAACGGCATCGCCATCCGTGATGTTACCCCTCCGCGTGAGCTGACCGGCCCGAACCCGCGTCGCAGTCGCTTTGCCTTTTTCGGTCAGATCAACCCGTTCAAGGGCATAGACGTTCTGGTCGATGCCGTATCGCGTGTGCCGGAACAGGTATGGGGCGAGGATTCCCGCCTGATGATCTTCGGCGGCAATCTGGAAAAGCAGCCACCCGCTTTTCAGGAACGCATGCAGAAATTGATTGAAGAGGCTGGTCCGCGTGTGCGTTTCTATGGTGCGTACCAGAATGCTGAAATGCCGCGCCTCATGCAGTCGGTCGACTGGGTGGTCATGCCCTCAATCTGGTGGGAAAATTCACCCATTGTCATTCAGGAGGCGCTGCACCATCGCCGTCCGGTCATCTGCTCGAATATTGGCGGCATGGCTGAGAAAATCCGCGATGGCGAAGACGGCCTGCATTTCCGTGTTCGCAGCGCCGAGGATCTGGCCGACCGTTTTACAGAAGTGCTCAGCGAGCCGAGCATATGGGATAGACTGCATCATTCCATCCGCAATCCGGTCCACTATGTCGATTGCGCAAAGGAACATCTGGACCTCTACAACCGGCTGCGTGGGTCAAAACCCCGCAGACAGAAACCGGCAGTTACGCAAACTGCTCTTTCTCAGGCAAGCTGAGCCTGGCTTGACCTTAGTGAAACAGAAGGAAGACCGTATGGCACGCGCCCTCGTCATGATCCCTGCGGGAGAAGTGTACGATCACGACAATGTCCGCTGGTATCGTCACACCGACGTTCAGGGCAGCATCAATCATTATCACAATATCGGCGATGCCTTCGTGTTCGAGTCATCGTTGAAACTGATGAATTACGAGAAGGCTTCCGAACTTCCGATCACCAATTTCTCACCTGAGAAAATTGATCAGCTGCGTGAAGAGTATGATTATGTGATCCTGCGCGGTTCGAACTATATCAATAAGGATATGAACTGGCGCGACACGATCCCGGTCTTGCAACGGCTTAAACTGCCGGTCATAGCATTCGGTATCGGAGCACAAGCGCCGGTCAGAGGGGAAATACAGCTTTCCGAAGAGACCAAGGCGGTCCTGCGCATCATTGCAGATTCGACGACATCCATCGGTGTGCGCGGCGCTTACACGGCGCAGGTACTGAACGATATCGGCATCCGCAATGTGCGCATCGTCGGTTGTCCGACTGCGTTTCGCCGCAACAACCAGCATTTGCGTATCAAGTTGCCACCACTGGAAAACGTGACTCAAGTCGGCGTTACGGTTCGCCGCGAGGTTTCACCAGCCTATGCACAGGATATCGAGCAATATCTGACGCGTCACCGCGACCTTATCAAAACCATGGCCGGGCGCTTCGATGTGACCTTGATGGCTCAGGGCGAGATCGATGAGAAGAAAATGGTCTTCGGCACTGCGGAGCAGAAGGAGGAGGCCATTGCAGCGCTCAAGAACCATCGCTGGACAGCGGACTGGTATTTCGACGAGACAATAGAAAACCTCTATCGCCATCGCATGTTCTATTCGGATGTCGTTGCCGATTACGAGGAACTGGTGCGCAGGCAACAGCTCGTTCTCGGCTATCGCCTGCATGGTAATCTGATGGCGCTGGCCAACGGCGTGCCGTCCATCTATTTCACCTATGACAGCCGTACAGCCGAATTTGCCGAAACCTACAAGATACCGAGCTATGACGTCTTCAGCGACAAGCCTTTCCGGCTGGAAGACTATTGGGACCAGTCGTTGTTCGACAAGTATAACCGGGCATGGTTCGAGACCTATGCCGAGATGAAGCAGTTTCTCGATGAAAATGGTGTCGACAACAAGATGACCGAAACCGGACTTCCCATCGCGGAGCTGAAGGTCGCGTAAGATTTAGTTCTTTGGCAGTTGAGCGGAGCTATTCCCCTTCTGCTCTTCTGCCAGAAGCGACCACGCAGCAATGAACATCGCGGCAATCAGCGGCCCGACCACAAAACCATTGATCCCGATCAGTGAAATGCCCCCAACCGTGGAGATCAGCACGACATAATCCGGCATGCGGGTGCCTTTTCCGACCAGAGGCGGGCGCAGGAGATTATCGACCAGTCCGATCACGAATACGCCCACGAAAACCAGAATACCTCCGCTGATCCATTCTCCGCTTGCAAAGAACCAGGCCGCTGCCGGCACCCAGACCAGTGCTGCGCCGACCGCTGGCAGCATGGAAAGGAATGTCATCAACACGCCCCAGAGCAAAGCCGCCTCAACGCCCAAGGACCAGAAAGTCACGCCACCGATCGTGCCCTGAATGATGGCAATAATGATATTGCCCTTCACCGTCGCGCGGATGACAGCGATGAACTTTTCCAGAAACTGCCGCGTGTAATCATCATTGAGCGGAATGGCCTGCCTGATCTTCCGTCCAAGGTCCGCACCGTCGCGAAACAGGAAGAACAGCAGATAGAGCATGATGCCGAAGCCGATGAAGAATTGCAGCGTGTTCTGGCCGAAGCTGACCAGTTTTCCGGCAAAAAGCTGACTGCCCTGCATGATCGCAGACGATATGCGCGCCCGCCATTCCGCGAAATCACCTAGCTCGAACCGGGTCAGCCACTCCTCCAGCGAATCCGGCAAGGCGCCCAGAATGCGTGAGATATAGCTGTTCAGATCAAACTCACGACTGCTCAGGCGTTGATAGAGAGAATTCCCCTCCTGTACCAGCGAACCGAAAATCGCGAGCATTGGAATGATGACCAGACAGATGCACATCAGTACTGAAAGCAGAGCGGCAATGTTTTTCCTGCCGCCGAGCAGACGTTCCAGGCGCTGTTGTACTGGCGAAAAAACCACGGCGAGAATGACTGCCCAGAGAACCGCCGAATAATAAGGCAACAGCAGCCATGCAAAGGCGATGGTGACCAGTGCCAGTAGAATATAGAAGCTCGCGCGCTGGACGGACATAATCACCTGCTGCAGATTTCCGGGTCAGGAAACCCTGCCCGGAAAACCATTCCAATTCAATAGAGAAGCGCAGGCCCGGCAGGTTATGCCGCTTTCAGAGGCGCCCGCTTTTCATCGGGAAGTGAACGCGCGAGTGTGCTCAGAAGATCGCTTTGCGACACCAAACCGATGATGCGGCGCATTTCATCAACAACCACGACAGCATGCGCCAATCCATCGGTCAGGCTGGGCAGAAGGCTCATCACCGGATCGGCTTGCGCAGCGGTGGGCGCTTCCACGATATAGTTTCTGAAATCGTCACCCGGATGCATCAATTCGCGCAAACCGACTACGCCCTTCAGACGACCGTCGGCCGTGTGTACCGGCAAGGTCAGTAGATTATGCCGCAAGATCAGGTCGCGCGCCTGACTCGCCGTTGCATCTTCATCGATACTGACGACATCACGAGACATAATGTCGGCGCAGGTCAGGTCGCCGTGGGAACGAATGGACACTTCAAGCTCCACTTGCCGCAGCAGACGTCCAAGATCGTTGCGATCGATATCGAAGCTTTCATCCAGTGCAAGCAAGGCGCGGTCGATATCTTCCTCGCGGATACCCATCCGGACCGAAGGCGGCAAATCTTCAGTGCTGTGCTTGTTTACCGGAGCAGCCGCCGCCACGTGCGGATATTTCCGACGCGACAGTTTGTGAAAAAGGATACCAAGGCCGACCAGAAGGCAAGAGTTCAGCGCGACCGGCACAAGCGGAAACAGCAATCCCCACTTGGCAACCGCAGAACCACCCAGAACTGCAGTCAGCGCCGCTGCGCCGCCGGGCGGATGGAGGCTACGGGTAACCGACATTGCCGCGATGGCGAGCGCCACGCCAAGGCCGATCGCCAAAGCCGGATCATCAACAAACTGGGTGACGGCCAGTCCCACAAAGGCGGAAATCGTGTTGCCGCCGATGATCGACCACGGCTGCGCCAGCGGGCTGGTTGGAACTGCGAAAAGCAGAACCGCCGAAGCACCGATCGGCGCTACGATCAAAGGCAGATGCGGACCGCTTCCCAGCAGCATGCTCGATATGAATCCGGTCAGCGCGATACCAATCAAGGCACCGAGGCAAGCAATCGAACGTTCTCGCAGCGTTGCACCGGCAAGAACCGGCTTGAACAGTCGGAGCGCACGCGACTGGTGTTGTTCTGGATCTCTCTGGGTCATTCCGTCAATCAGGCCGATGATAGGGGACGCTTCAGCGAAAACCCGTTGAAGCTAAAGACTGTTCTCTTGGGGGTGAGACAATATCCTGCCCTTGCCGGATTCGAACAAGAAAGCAAATCCGTATCCGCTTGCCGGAATGGAAAAATTGTTCCCCGTTCATCAACTCATCGAGAACAATGGTCTCAATGTCATTTCAAGCCCGAGGATCATAAGGCCGATCAGAAACCATCGACGGAAGGTTTCTGATCGGATTTTGCGGCGACAAGCCTGCCCTAGGAACATGCCAACCAGTGAAGGAACAATGGCCAGAACAGACGCCAGCAGGAGATCACCGGAATATGCCTGCCTGCTCGAAAGCCCGACCGCAAGTGCAGCAGTCGAGACAGTAAAGGAAAGCCCAAGCGACTGCACAAGATCATCTTTTCTGAATCCTAGCGATTGCAGATAGGGCACAGCCGGTATGACGAATATCCCTGTAGCGCCCGCAATCAAGCCGGTCAGCAGCCCGATGACAGGTGACAGCAGGCGTTCAAGCTTTTCCGACACCTGTAGCTGGCGGGCGAACAACGTGTAGGCTGCATAGATAACGAGCGAAAAGCCCAGCATCGATGTGGTGACTGCAATGTTCCCCCCGACCAGAACCGCAGTTCCCGCAATGGTCCCGACTGCAATGGCAAGCATCATGCTCCAGAGACGGAGCATAAGCTGACCGAAGCTAGGCCCCGCCAGAAGCTGCCAAAGATTGGTGATGAACGACGGAATAATCAGCAGGCTTGCAGCTGCGAGCGGAGATATCAGCGCGCCCAATATGCCCATGGCGACTGTGGGCAGCCCCATTCCTGTCACGCCTTTGACAAAGCCGGCACCGAGGAATGTAACCGCAATCGTCAGGATCAAGGATAAAGAATAAGTCATGCCCCTGCTATAGCGACTTGGCCATCAGACGGAATGCGGAAGTTCCTTATCGAGCCTTCGGCTTTCCCATAGGCAGAATTCGCGCTAACATTGCTTATGCGCTTTGATCTTACCGACCTTCGCCTCTTCCTCGCTGTCGCCGATACCGGCAGCATCACTCATGGTGCGGCTGAAGTCGGCCTGTCGCTTCCAGCGGCAAGCGAGCGCCTGCGTGACATGGAGGCCTCCGGGCAGGTTTTGCTTCTGGAGCGGGGACGACGCGGCGTTGCCCTTACCGAAGCAGGCGAAGCCCTTGTCCATCACGCAAGAGCGGTCATGCGGCAGATGGCCGACCTGCATAGCGAATTGGGCTCACATGCCAAAGCCATGCGCACAGCCATTCGCGTCGCGGCCAATACCGCTACCGTCACCGAATATCTTCCGGCAAAACTTGCCGCCTGGATGGCAAAAAATCCTCGCATCGATGTGGAGTTGAAAGAACGACAGAGCAGCGATATTGCTCGTGCCATTTTGCGCGGTTTTGTAGAGATCGGAATTTTATCGGATGCGGTGGAAACTGCGGGTTTGGAACTGGTTCCTTTTGCAATAGATCAGCTGGTACTGATCACTGCCAGAAGCCATCCGCTGGCTGAACATAAGCGCGTGAGTTTCTCTGACATCCTGCAGGAACAGTTCATCGGTCTATCAGCTGGCGCACTGCAGGAGCACCTCGAAATTCAGGCAACCCGGCTAGGCGGCAGGCTTAAAATCAGGACGAAACTCCGCACGTTTGAAGGGGTCGGTAATATGGTGGCTGCCAGCGTAGGTGTTGCGATCATTCCGCAGACCGCCGCCCGACGCCTTAGAAAGACACTCCCCATTGCAACGGTCGCTATCTCCGATGCTTGGGCAAGAAGAAATCTGGCAATAGCGGTGCAATCCTTAGAAGAACTAACCACACCGGCCAGGAGCCTCGTCGATCACCTCGTCTTGAATGCTGAGCTTCCCGCAATCAAAACTGCATAAGATTAGCCCCGATCAGAAAGAACCTTCAAGACGATACGCCAGCGCACAGCGAAAACATGACAAGCGAGCTACCCAGACTTTGGTAGTACAAGCGCTTTCATTGAAGGTCAGGCATTGGCAAGCCGCCGGGATACATCTACATTCTTTTTCAAGCGCACCGAATAATTCTGCCGATTCAAGAGCAACAACGGTGCAGAAACATTTTATTGCAGTCATTGAATAGTATCGCATCTGATTGCCCGAAGCGCCCAAAGAGGCGTGGGGAACCAAATTCAGAATACCGGCACGCCCGCCGCAACATAGTCTGGGAGGACGCTATGATGAAAACTATCGCCGCTCTGGCGACAACACTTGCTATTTCCACCGCAGCTTTCACCGCACAGGCACAAAATTATCCGGAACGGACGATCACCATGGTCGTGCCTTTCTCAGCCGGTGGGCCTACCGACACTGTCACGCGACTTGTGGCAGAATCCATGTCCAAGGATCTCGGACAACAGGTTATCGTCGAGAATGTTGGCGGCGCAGGTGGAACACTCGGCGCCGGGCGTGTCGCAACCGCCGATCCGGATGGCTATACGCTTCTGCTTCACCATATCGGCATGGCCACAAGCGCCACGCTTTACCGCAAGCTCGCCTATGACACGCTGAATGCATTTGAATATGTCGGTCTTGTCACGGAAGTTCCGATGACGATTGTTGCACGCAAAGACCTTGAGCCAACCGATCTCAAGGGACTGATCGAATATGCCAAGGCCAACAAGGATACGGCGACGGTCGCCAATGCCGGTATCGGCGCGGCATCGCATCTTTGCGGCATGTTGTTCATGAGCGCGATTGAAACGCCGCTCGTTACAGTTCCCTACAAGGGAACCGGCCCGGCCATGACCGATCTTCTCGGTGGACAGGTCGACATCATGTGTGACCAGACCACCAACACGACGAAGCAGATTCAGGCCGGCACGATCAAGGCTTATGCCGTTACCTCGCCTGAACGTCTGGACGTACTGAAAGACCTTCCGACTACCAAGGAAGCCGGTCTGGACGGCATGGAAGTGGGCATCTGGCACGGCATCTATGCCCCCAAGGGAACCCCGGCGGAAGTCACCGAACGTCTGTCGAAGTCGCTTCAGGTGGCCTTGAAAGACCAGAATGTGGTTGCCCGTTTTGCCGAACTCGGCACAAAGCCGTCTCCGGAATCCGATGCAACACCGGCCGCGTTAAAGGCCAAGCTCGAATCCGAAATCGCGCGCTGGAAGCCTATTATCGAAGCTGCAGGACAATACGCGGACTGATCGTACAGGAAACAATCAAGGCATGTCATCTGACGCGCCTTGATTGTCGTTCTCCCTTCGGCTGCACATCAAACTGCAGTCGACGGGATACACGACCGACGTCATATGCCGATCTTCCGGCATAGCCCTTTCAACGGCAAATCCGAAAGACGATTGGCCATGAACGAGCCCTCAAGGAAATTCTCAATAGATCCGACCAACGGATTGTGCGGTGCACTGCTCGCACTGACAGGTGCCTTTTTTGCCTATCAGTCGCTTGGTCTGGACCTCGGCACATCGCTACGTATGGGACCGGGATATTTCCCACTTGTCCTTTCCGGTGTGCTAATCCTGCTTGGACTGGTCATCCTTATTCAGGCTACACGTGTCTCCGGCGAGCCTATCGGCCCGATCGCTTGGCGCGGCCTGTTCTTTATTCTGCCTGCGCCGATATTCTTCGGCCTGACCGTGCGCGGCCTCGGCTTCGTACCGTCGCTGTTTCTGACCTGTCTCATCGCCTCTTTCGCCTCGATGCGTATGAAACCACTTGCAGCAATCATTCTTGCCGCTGCAATCACGGTCTTTTCGGTCATTGTCTTCAGCTACGCGCTCGCGCTGCCATATCAGCGTTTCGGGCCCTGGTGGCCGTTCTAAAGGGGGCACGAGCATGGAGCTTTTCAACAATCTTGCGCTTGGCTTCTCAACAGCATCGACGCTTGCCAATCTCGGCTTTTGCCTTATCGGCGTATTGCTTGGCACGTTGATCGGCGTTTTGCCGGGCATCGGTGCCACCGCGACCATTGCCATGCTTCTTCCGATCACGTTCCAGATTGGCGATCCGGTTTCCGCACTGATCATGCTTGCTGGCATCTATTACGGTGCCCAATATGGCGGGTCGACAACCGCAATTCTCATCAACATGCCGGGAGAATCCTCGTCGGCGGTGACGGCCATCGACGGCTACCAGATGGCGCGCCGCGGGCGTGCCGGTGCAGCACTTGCGATCGCCGCAATCGGTTCATTCTTCGCCGGTACTGTCTCCACCTTTCTGGTGGCGATCTTCGCTCCGCCACTCACAGAAATCGCCCTGAAATTCGGCTCGGCTGAGTATTTCTCACTGATGGTCGTCGGGCTGGTGTCGTCCGTTGCACTGGCGCACGGTTCGATCATCAAGGCTCTGGCGATGGTTGTACTGGGGCTGCTGCTCGGTCTTATCGGTACTGACATCTACACCGGCACACCGCGTTTCACGCTCGGCATTACAGAATATGCGGATGGCCTCAATTTCGTTGCCGTTGCTATCGGCGTGTTCGGCATCGCTGAAATTCTGCGCAATCTCGAAAATGAACATGCGCGCGAAGTGCTGATGGCCAAAGTCACAGGACTGATGCCGACGCGCGACGATTTCAAGCGCATGACTGCGCCAATCCTGCGCGGAACGGTCATCGGTTCGGCGCTTGGTATCCTGCCCGGCGGTGGCGCCATTCTGGCGTCTTTTGCTTCCTACACGGTGGAAAAGCGTATTTCCGATACGCCGGAAGAGTTTGGAAAGGGCGCGATAGCAGGCGTTGCAGGACCGGAATCCGCCAACAATGCCGGTGCGCAGACATCCTTCATTCCGATGCTCACGCTCGGCATTCCAGCCAATCCGGTCATGGCTTTGATGATCGGCGCCATGATTATTCAGGGCATCGTGCCCGGCCCAAATGTTGCAACAGAACAACCCGCCTTGTTCTGGGGTGTGATTGCGTCGATGTGGATCGGCAATCTCATGCTCATCATCTTGAACCTGCCACTGATCGGCCTGTGGGTAAAGCTTCTGACAGTGCCCTACTATGTGCTTTTTCCGATTATCATGACTTTCTGTTCAATCGGCGTTTATAGCGTCAATTCGAATGTCTACGATCTCTACGCAGTCGCCTTCTTCGGCTTCATCGGCTATCTGCTGGCCAAACTGCGCTGCGAACCGGCCCCCCTGCTGCTTGGCTTCGTTCTCGGCCCGCTGCTGGAGGAACATCTGCGACGCGCCATGATCCTGTCACGCGGCGACCCGGCAACCTTTTTCACCCGCCCGATCAGCGCCATTCTGCTCGCCATAGCTGCGGCCGTTCTCGTGGTCGTGCTGCTTCCATCGGTACGCAAGAAGCGCGACGAGGTGTTCGTCGAGGAAGGTTAACCTAGGTTAAGCCAAAAGATGACGCTGGAGCATTGATATGCTATAGGAACCGGGGGGCTTGGCCGGGGGCCTGTATTGTCGTTTGAATCGCCAGCACAGAGGGAGGTGTCATGGCGGACGAACAGCGTCGAAGCTTCCGGCAGCGACTGGCTGCCATCGTCATTGCGGGTATCGGCACGGCCGCCGCAAGCGTATTCTCCTATGCAGCAGCAATTTATGAAGCAGCCAATCCCGAGCCTATGCGGGAACTGAACCCCGGCGAGATGGTCGATACCGGGCGCTGGCACGTGGCGATAACCGGCGCGCGCTTTAGCTCTGTTCCACCGACCGGAGTGAAACCTTACGAGCCCAAGAACTACCTCATGGTCGATGTCAGTCTGGACAATCGCTCCGCGTCGTCAGCCTATGCATCGCGAAGGCTCCTCACCCTCGATCCGCCAAATCCGGCGCTGAAAGACCCAATCGTTTACATCATCAAGGACAAATGGATTGCGAGCCCGATCAATCCCGGCATGCCGGAAAAGCTGACCGTAGTATGGGAATGGCCGCAAGGTGAAACTCCGCCGCAGAAAGTGCGGCTCCTCATTGGCAGTGAAATCTACAAGAAGCGGGATAATCTCTATGGGGCCTCTACATGGCTTGATCGGGACCCCATCGCGGTCATCCAATTGCCTGTTCATATGTCATCTGCCGAGAGCGAAGGATGATGGGCTGGCTCAAAAACACTCTCATGCTGTGCGTGGCCGCCGCCGCGCTATATGGCATGCAGCATTCCACCCCCTATTACAGCGATATCTTTTCCTCCGTAACCATTGAAGGACAGCAGGGAAAGCCAGCAGAAACCAGTCGTTTTGTCGTCGGCATCGTGAATGTTTATCGGGCCCGGCAACTGACGACACCCGGCATCGGAAGCACCCGCGCCTATAATACGGATGGCGAATGGCTGGTCATCGAGGCCGCAGCCAAAGCAAAGATCGAGAGCCTTGGCCTCGCGGCTGTCGAATGGCTTGGGCCGAACGGTATCCGCTACGCCATGAGCAAACGTCCGACTTATGCGCCCGGTATAGTCGGCTCAGAACGACTGGAGCCGGGGATTCCACGTCCTATACTGATGGTGTTTGAATTGCCGCGTGACCAGATCGCAGGTGGAAAGCTGCTCATTGCCGAATCTTCACTGACCCCTCTTTCAGAACAGGTGCAGATCAGCATGAACTCCACGGCGCAGGACAATGTCAGCCAGTCAATCGCGATCAAACGCATGGGGACCATCATGCCCTGGCAATTGGAGGTCAGCCAATGAGTGAAGCAGCCTCTTCAGGCGAGCGAAAATCGTTCTGGATATGCCTTGCTCTCCTGATTATCGCCCTGCCCCTTGCTGTTTTCGTGCGTTCCGACGGCGGTTTGTTGCGATGGATCGAGCAGAACCTGCAAGAGCCGATTGTCGTGCCGCGTGGCGATGTGCAGACTTATGCTGGTGCCAACTGGAAACTGGTCGCATTGGACAAGTTTCCAGGCACATTGCCAAAGACGAATATCGTGCTTGCAGAAATCGAAGTGACTATTCAGGACGGTGAACAGTTGAAACAGTTGATCCCCTGTTTCGTAACTGCGACGGACACTGAAGGCCGCAGCTGGTCGACGTTGTATGTATCCAATCAAGTAATCCAAAAACTGAAACCGGAAGCCGCCGACAAGCCGAAATGCTACGATCTTGCCAATGAAAATGGCAGCGCCCCGGTTCGTATCGTCGAGAGCTTTCTTGTTCCCGAAAACGTCGGAGAGCTTTCGCTATCGCTCTCTATGCTGGGGAAACAGCCTGAGCATCTGGTTCTGAAATAGCCCTGTTCTTCTGGCTCACCAACGCATATTCGAGGACTGCCGCCAGAAGTGCGATACGTATTGCGTCAAGCAGGATGCCGCCATCAAGCTCCGTCGGGCTACCGATCAGAATAGCCAGAACATTGGCGATGCGTTGCCAAATTTCGATATCGTATGGTCCAAGATAATGGGTCGTACCGTACCAGATCCATGCGCCGGTCCAGCTTATGGCACGGTAGAGAACGATAAACGACAGCAGGGTTCCAAGCCCTGCCCCGACGACCAGTTTCAGGCAGGTCCATACAGGCCGGTAGCGGCTGCGATAACCGCCCAGATAATGTGCAGTGAAGTCGCTCAACCACTTCCGGAAGGTCGTTCCGCGAGATGGGGCTGGCGGAACCGGTGCTTTCCTGGCGGACAGATCATAGCCGTAGATGATTGCGGCCATCACCAGCCAGACCATCGGCAGGAGCGCATAGAAGAACAGATTCTGCGCCTGTACCCAGAAGCTCGGTTGCTGGAACTCCACGGGCACAAAATTTTCGGCAGCGTAAGCGCTCATCGAAAACCATGCAGCACTGACATCGAAACTGTCGAGCAGGGACCCGGCCCCAATCCAGCGGATGAGATCATCCTTCCACTTGTCGAGCGCAAACAGACCTATGAATATCCAGCTTGCGTCGGCGGCGACAATCAACAGCCGCAACCAAGGTGAATGGACTTTCTCATTCGCCCGTTTGGCAATCCAGCGGATCAGCCAGCAGACGAAAATTGCCGCGATCAGGCTACCGGAACGCACAAGGTCGAATATGTGCATCTTCTCGCCAAAGGCTGTGCGCTCAAAAGCAAGCCGCGAATATTC
This sequence comes from Ochrobactrum sp. WV_118_8, assembly GCF_039631535.1. NCBI lineage: Bacteria > Pseudomonadati > Pseudomonadota > Alphaproteobacteria > Hyphomicrobiales > Brucellaceae > Ochrobactrum > Ochrobactrum sp. WV_118_8. The sequence goes on from NZ_JBDIUZ010000002.1 coordinate 326,954, forward strand.
GCGCACTGTGTCGCCAAGAAAGCCCCATGCGGCGTAATAGGCGAAGAACGGCAGAATGACGGCTGCCGTCACCATCAGCATACGGTCGGCCTTGCGATTGTCGGGCGACGGTGCGGTTCCTGCCGTAGCGGTTTGGCGCAACGAAGCAAGCGCTGGCAATCCGGGGCGCAGCGTGGCGAACATCGTCACCACGACGAGCAGCTTCACAAGTACGACCAGCGAAAGCACGACCATTCCGGCGAGCGGAAAGTATCCGCCCGCGCGTACCGCAGCATCGAGCAGCAAGTCGCGTGCAATATAGCCCAGCGTACCGATAAGCAGCAACTGGGGCCAGAACCGTGCCAGAAGACGGGCTGTCAGAGCGAGCAGACCGCCGATATCCTTGAGCATCGTCATGGCCGCAGTTTAGCCAGCTGATTGGTGGGGCTCAATATATTTTATTTGTCTAATATATAGACCCGTACTTATCCACGCCGCGTGCCGGAAGATACGATGTCGAGATAGACAGCCAGAACAAGAATGCTGCCCTTGATGATCTGCTGCCAGAACGTATCGACGCCGAGCATGGACATGCCGTTGTCGAGGCTCGACATGATGAGCGCGCCGACCAGTGCACCCAGCACGGAACCAACGCCGCCGCGCATGGAGGTGCCGCCAATGAAACAGGAGGCAATGGCGTCAAGTTCGCCGCCCATGCCTGCCGATGGCGTGCCTGCCGCGAGGCGTGAGGTCGTTGTCAGGCCAGCCACCGCCGCCATCAACCCCATCAGTGCGAAGACGGCCATTTTGACGAAATTGACGTTCACGCCGGAAAAGCGCGTCGCTTCGGTGTTCGAACCAACCGCATAGATGTGGCGACCGAACACGGTCTGTTTTGCAATGACAGTGAAGACGCCAAGGATCACCAGCAGGATCAGCACCGGAACCGGCACACCCTGATAGCTGTTGAGGATCAGGATAAAACCGAGGATCAGGATACCAATACCGAGAAGCCTTGCGACTTCCATCCCGGATGAAAGTGTCTGGAGATTATGCTTGCGCTTGCTGGCCCGCGTGCGCAGCGTCATCAGGATCAGCACGCCGAACAGGGCAATAGCGCAGAGATTGCCAAGCCAGCCCGGCAGATAGCCCTGTCCGATATATTTGAACTCCGGAGAGATCGGCGCAATGGTGACGCCACCCATGATGCCAAGCACGATGCCGCGAAACACAAGCTGGCCGCCGAGCGTGACGATGAAGGACGGTATGCCGAGATAGGCAGTCAGCCAGCCGTTAAAAGCGCCAAGCGCCACGCCGAGAACCAGAACCGTGCTGATCGTCGCCCATAAGGGCCATCCGTAGATCACATCGAGAACAGCGGCGACACCGCCCAGAAGCCCTAATAGTGCGCCGACAGAAAGATCGATTTCGCCGGCAACGATGACGAAAACCATCGCCGATGCGAGCATTCCGGTAATGGCCATCTGGCGTAGAAGATTGGAGAAGTTGCGTGCCGTCAGGAACTGCGAACGTCCCATTTCAGGATCGTAGGTAAGGATCGCAAACAATGCCCAGATGAGCGCAACCACAATCAGCAGCGCGACAATCTTATAATCCGCCAGAAACTTCCGAAGGCTTTTGCCCGTCAATGTCATATCATGCACCGGTCAAATTTGAGCATTTCCAGCAAAGATGTGAAACGGTTTTGCATAAGGAAAATGCGTGAAAACAAAGAGTTATTCGAGGATCAGGCCGCATTGGTCATCGGTTTGCCGATTGCAGCGGCAAGCACCTTCTCCTGGGTAAGATTTTCATTGGGGAAATCGCCACGCAGCCTGCCCTCGCCGATCACGAGAACACGGTCGCTGATGCCAAGAACTTCCGGCATTTCGGAAGAGACCATGAGCACCGCGACACCCTGTTTCGCGAGTGCGAAGATCAGTTTGTAGATTTCATATTTCGCACCAACATCGACGCCCCGCGTCGGCTCATCGAGAATGAGCACCTTGGGGTCTGGCAGCATCATCTTCGACAGCACCGCCTTCTGCTGGTTGCCACCGGACAGGGATGCAATTTCCAGCATCGGATCGGCAGTCTTCACCTTGAGGCGCAGAATTTCGCGCTGGATCGTGGCCAGTTCCGCTTCCTTGTCGAGCAATCCGCGCAAGGAAAAGCGATCCAGCACGGAGACCGTCATATTATAGCCCACAGGCATGATCGGCAGGATGCCATCCTTCTTTCGGTCCTCCGGCACCATGCAGATGCCCTGTCGAACCGCATCGCGCGGTGTGCGGATTTTCAGCTCCTTGCCTTCCAGAAAGACTTGACCGTCATGCGCTCCAGGCCAGACACCGAACAGGCTGGACACCAGTTCCGTGCGCCCCGCGCCCACCAGCCCGGCAATACCGAGAATTTCACCGCGTCGCAGCGCGAATGAAACATTGTCGACCACCTTGCGATCCGGATTGGTCACATCCCAGCAGTTGATATTGCGCGCCTCGAAAACAACCTCGCCAATATCGTGCGGCTCGCGCGGAAACAGGTTTTTCATCTCGCGCCCCACCATCATGGTGATGATGGCTGGCGTGGTGAGTTCCGCCATCGGCTTCGTCGCGATATGCGTTCCGTCGCGAATGACCGTCACCGTGTCGGAAATTTCGGCCACTTCATCCAGCTTGTGGGAGATGTAGACACAGGCCATGCCTTGCGCCTTGAAGTCCTTGATGAGATCGAGAAGGACGCGTGTTTCGGATGCCGTCAGCGCCGATGTCGGCTCATCCAGAATGAGCAGTTTCGCATTCTTGTTGATCGCCTTTGCGATCTCGATCAACTGCTGCTTGCCACCCGGATAATGATAGACCGGAAGCGCGACATTGATGTCATGGATCTTGAGGCGCGCCAGAAGTTCCGTCGCACGCGCATTCATCTGGTCATAATCGATGAAGCCTCCGCTTGTCGGCTCCGATCCCAGAAAGATGTTTTCCGCAACCGACAGATGCGGCACCATCATGAGTTCCTGATGGATGATGACGATACCCGCGGCTTCCGTGTCGCGGATGCCCGTCGCCTTCAGTTCCTGGCCTTCCCAGAAAATTTCCCCGCTCCAGGTGCCATGGGGATAAACGCCGGAAAGCACTTTCATCAGCGTGGATTTGCCCGCGCCGTTCTCACCGCAAAGGCCGACACACTCCCCCGCGCGCACTTTCAGGTAAATACCGTCAAGCGCTTTCACGCCGTTGAAGTCCTTACCGATATTGCGCATCTCTAGAAGATATTCGGACATCGCATATGACCTTGCAGTAACGCAGCAGCATGAGCCGTCCGGTTTCAAACCACACCATCTTCTGGCGGAAATGCTCCGGACAACGCTGTCACAGACAGCATCGACAAGTCGGTGAGGCCAGAAGCTGGATCATGATTTCCAGACTTCCGGCCCCACTATTCTCTCAAGGATAAGTCGCCGGAAAAGCTTACTTCCCTTCAATCTGCTCCTTGGTGTAGAAGCCGTCCTGAACGTAGATGTCGATATTGTCCTTGGTCACGGCAGTCGGCGTCAGCAGAAGCGTGTCGACCTGCTTGCCGCCATTGTCGAGCTTGGAATTGAACTCAGGCGTTTCACCCTTGACCATCTGGACGGTCAGCTTGGCAGCTTCCGAAGCAATGAGTTTCAGCGGCTTGTAGACCGTAACGGTCTGCGTACCGTCAATCAGACGCTTGACGGCGGCAAGGTCGCTATCCTGACCGGAAACAGCAGTCTTTCCAGCCAGTCCCTGCGCGGCAAGAGCCTGAATGGCGCCGCCGGCGGTGCCGTCATTTGAAGCGACAACCGCATCAATCTTGTTCTGTGCAGCCGTCAGAGCATTTTCCATGATGGAGAGCGCTTCCGTCGGGCTCCACTCCTTCACCCACTGCGAGCCAATGACTTTCACCTTGCCGGAATCGATAGCTTCTTTCAGAGCCTTTTCCTGGCCGGCACGGAGAAGCTTGGCGTTGTTATCCGTCGGCGAGCCGCCAAGGAGATAATAATTGCCTTCCGGCTTGGCCTTCAGGACGGCTTCGGCCTGCATGAAGCCGACGCGCTCGTTGTCGAACGAGATATAGGCATCGATATCCGCATTGAGGATCAGTCGATCATAGGACAGAACCTTGATGCCGGATGCCTTGGCGTCAGCCACAACCGCATCGAAAACCTTGGAGTTCATGGGCACGATGACGATGGCGTCAACACCCTGCGCAATCAGGTTTTCAACCTGCTTGACCTGCTTTTCCTCGTTGCCGTCAGCCGACTGTACATTGACCTTGGCGCCCAGCTTTTCCGCCGCTTCAATGAAATAGTCGCGGTCACGCGCCCAGCGCTCGACGCGAAGATCGTCGATGGAAAAGCCAATGACCGGGTTTTCCGGCGAAGCATAGACCGGCGTGGACGCCATGGCGCCAATGCCCAAAGCCGCGGCAACCAGCGCGCCGGTCAGAAAATTACGACGTTTCATGCAAATCTCCTCCAAACAACACCGGCTTGCTACCGGCTGATACCAAACCGCGCCCCCGAACGTGTTCCGCCCCCGGAGTTCGGCACGATAAAACAGCCCTCTTCAGAGCTGCTTATTCCTTGAATGGCTGATCCTCCCATAGGCGCGGTGCGCCAAGATCACTCCATCGGGACAGCATGCAAAAGACACACTGCCCCATCCTCGGGAACCATTGATACGTGAAGAAAAATGAATAGCAAGCATTTTTTGATTTACGTACCTCATTTTTGATCTTATGGTCCGCATCGAGGAGCGAGGATGAAACCTACAGTCCATGATATAGCCAGAACAGCGGGCGTCAGCCTTGCCACGGTCGACCGTGTGCTGAACGAACGTCCGGGTGTGAGAGCAAAGACGCGCGACCGGGTTATGGAAGCGATGAACACGCTCGGTTATGTGCGCGATGTGGGCGCTGCCAACCTCGCACGCGGACGGCTTTATCAGTTCGATTTTATTTTGCCGGACAATGAAAATACCTTCATGCTGAGCCTGCGCGCGGAACTGCAATCCGCGACAGAACGGGCTTTGGCTGAGCGTGTACTGGTCAATGTCGTACTCGTTCCGGCCTTCGATGAAGCAGCACTTGTCGCAGCACTGGACGAATGTGCCTCACGCAAGCCCGACGGCGTTGCATTCGTGGCAGTCGACACCGATCCCGTGCGCGAAGCCTGCGCCCAATTGGGTGAGCAAGGCATTCACGCCGTCACGCTCGTATCCGACCTTGGGCATTCCACACGAACGCATTATGTCGGCGTCGATAACGGCGCAGCCGGACGCACGGCAGCGCGGCTTCTGGGGCTCTTTGCCAACGGAACGGAGGGGGCTCTTGCAGTGGTCGCCGGTTCGTTGAAAGTCCGCGATCATCAGGAACGTTTCGACGGTTTTACGGCAGCCATGAAAGCAGACTTTCCGGGTCGCGAGATATTGCCCGTTCTGGAAGGCTTCGATGAAGGATCGCGTGTGGAACACCTTGTCGGCAAGCTGCTTGACGAGCGCAGCGACATTGCCGGGATCTATAGCCTCGGCGCTGGCAACAGCGGTCTTGTGAAGGCGTTGGCTGAGCATACATCCAATCGACCGCTCGTCATCGCGCACGAACGCGACAGCGTGACCTCAAAAGCGCTGACAGATGGCATTATCCATGCGGTGCTGGCGCAGGATGCGGGCCATGAAATCCGCAGCGCCATCCGGGTTCTCAAAGCATCTGCGGATCGTCTGGCGATCGTTCCGGGACAGGAACACATCCGCATCGAAATTTTCCTTAAAGACAACCTGCCGCATTTCGACTGACGCGCGGGCCACAACGCCTTTCCAACAGGAGCAAATATGTATCTCGGGCTCGATCTAGGAACATCCGGTGTCAAGGCGCTGTTGATCGACGACGCGCAGACGGTGATCGGTTCGGCCCATGGCGAACTGGACGTGTCCCGCCCCCATCCGGGCTGGAGCGAACAGGACCCGGTACAGTGGATCAAGGCCTGCCGCACTGCAATTGATGGCCTGCGCGCGGCCCATCCGAAAGAGTTTTCGGCGATTGCCGGTATCGGCCTTTCCGGCCAGATGCATGGTGCCACCCTGCTGGACGAACAGGATCAGGTATTGCGTCCCTGCATCCTCTGGAACGATACGCGCAGCTATCGCGAAGCGGCCAAACTCGATGCCGATCCGGCGTTTCGCGCCATCACCGGCAATATTGTCTTTCCCGGTTTTACCGCACCGAAGCTGGTTTGGGTTGCCAATAACGAACCGGAGATTTTCGCGCGCATCCGTAAGGTGCTGCTGCCGAAGGACTACCTTCGCCTCTGGCTGACCGGGGAGTATGTCTCCGACATGTCGGATTCGGCAGGTACAAGCTGGCTCGATACCGGTGCACGCCGCTGGTCGCGCGAGCTTCTGGACAAGACCAACCTCGATGAAAACCAGATGCCGCGCCTTGCCGAAGGCACGGACGCAACCGGACGGCTGCGGGCCGAACTTGCCGCCGAATGGGGTATCGCCGGTCAACCGGTCGTGGCGGGCGGCGCTGGCGACAATGCGGCCTCGGCCTGCGGCATGGGTACGGTCAAGCCCGGCCATGCCTTCGTTTCGCTCGGCACATCAGGCGTACTCTTTGCCGCAAATGGTGCCTATCAGCCGAAGCCTGAAAGTGCGGTTCATGCCTTCTGTCATGCCTTGCCCGACACATGGCACCAGATGGGTGTCATCCTGTCCGCAGCGAGCGCGCTTGACTGGTATGCACGGCTTGTCGGCAAAACGGCACATGAACTCGATAAGGCACTCGGCGACACGCTGAATGCACCGGGCAGCGCGACATTCCTGCCCTATCTCTCGGGCGAACGCACCCCGTATAACGATGCGAAGATACGCGGCGTATTTTCAGGCCTTGAGCATGAATCCGATCAGCGCGCATTAACGCAAGCCGTTCTGGAAGGCGTCGCCTTCGCTATCCGTGACAATCTCGCCGCGCTGCAATCGGCTGGCACCGATATCAAGTCGCTGACCGCCGTCGGTGGTGGCTCGCGCTCCACCTATTGGCTGAAGGCAATCGCGACCGCGTTGAATGTACCGATTGCCTTGCCGGAAGAAGGCGACTTCGGTGGCGCTTTTGGTGCCGCACGACTGGGCCTCATTGCGGCAACCGGCGTCGATCCATTTGCCGTCTGCACGCCACCGCGTACGGAGCGCACGATAGAGCCGGAAGCCGCCCTGCTCCCTGCCTATGAGGAAGCCTATCAGCGCTATCACGCCCTTTATCCGGCACTTCACGCCCTCGCCGGTTAGTGACGCTGCCGCAAACAATCAGACATGACGACATTCGAACGGGAGGACACAATGAGCACCGGATTTTTCGGCGACATTCAAAAGGTTAAATATGAGGGGCCGGACAGTGATAGCCCGCTGGCATTCAGTCACTATAATCCGGATGAAATCGTGCTGGGCAAGCGCATGGAAGACCATCTGCGCTTTGCGGTCGCCTACTGGCACAGCTTTGCCTGGGAGGGTGGCGACCCGTTCGGCGGACGCACCTTCGACCGTCCCTGGTATTCCAACGAGCTGGATGCAGCAAAGCTCAAGGCTGATGTGGCCTTTGAGTTTTTCTCCCTGCTTGGCGCGCCCTATTATTGCTTCCACGATGCAGATGTGCGGCCCGAAGGGCGCAACTTTGCGGAAAACACGCGATATCTCAATGAAATTGTCGATATCTTCGAGAAGAAGCAGGCCGAAACCGGCGTAAAGCTTCTCTGGGGCACAGCCAATCTCTTTTCCAACCGCCGCTATATGGGCGGGGCCGCAACCAATCCAGATCCCGATGTGTTCGCCTTTGCCGCAGCGACCGTAAAAAGCTGCATCGACGCAACGAAACGGCTCGGTGGTGAGAACTACGTGCTCTGGGGTGGTCGCGAAGGCTATGAAACGCTGCTCAACACCGATCTTGGACGCGAACTTGACCAGATGGGACGGTTCCTCAATCTGGTAGTCGAATACAAGCATAAGATCGGTTTCAAGGGCACGATCCTGATCGAACCGAAGCCGCAGGAGCCGACCAAGCATCAATATGATTACGACGTCGCGACGGTTTATGGCTTCCTGAAGCGTTACGGCCTCGAAAACGAAGTGAAGGTCAATATCGAGCAGGGCCACGCCATTCTCGCCGGTCACTCGTTCGAGCATGAACTGGCGCTTGCCCGTGCACTTGGCATTTTCGGTTCCATCGACATGAACCGCAATGACTATCAGTCAGGCTGGGATACGGACCAGTTCCCGAACAATGTGCCGGAAATGGCACTCGCCTATTATCAGGTCCTGCTTGCAGGCGGCTTCACCACCGGTGGCACGAATTTCGACGCCAAGCTGCGCCGTCAGTCGCTCGATCCGCAGGACCTGCTGATCGGCCATATCGGTGGCATGGATTGCTGTGCACGCGGGCTGAAAGCAGCCGCCGCAATGCTTGAAGACGGCGCATTGTCCAAGCCGCTCGATGAGCGTTATGCAGGCTGGAACGGCGATTTCGGCAAGAAGCTTTTGACTGGCCTCTCGCTGGACCAGATCACGGCTGAAGTCGAAACGAAGGACATCAATCCGCAGCCGAAATCCGGCCGCCAGGAGTATCTCGAAAACGTCGTCAATCGCTACGTTTGAAGCCAATAATCGACGGATACAAAAAAGGGCGCCACCAGCGCCCTTTCTTCTATTACATGTCAATTTCTAAAGCTTGACCCAGCCGCCGTTTTTCTGTGACGAGCGCACGCAGGCATCGATGAAAGCAACGCCCTTCAATCCGTCATCGACGGTCGGATAGATCACGGCACTGTCCAGCTTTTTGCCGTTGCGATGAGCTTCGATGGCATTGGCCGCTTCCGAATAAATCGCGGCAAAAGCTTCCAGATAACCTTCAGGATGCCCAGCCGGTACGCGGGTCACGCGGGCGCTCGCAGAGCCAGTACCGGCACCGCCCCGCGTGATGAGCCGCTTTTGCTCGCCAAAAGGCGTGAACCAGAGATAGTTCGGGTCTTCCTGCGCCCATTCGATGCCGCCCTTTGTGCCATATACGCGCAGGCGCAGCGCATTTTCATTGCCGGGCGCAACCTGACTGCACCAGAGCATGCCCTTGGCACCACCCGCAAAACGCAGCATCACATGCGCATTGTCATCCAGGCGACGTCCTTCGACAAAACTGTCGAGATCAGCGGCAAGACTGTCAAGCGTCAGGCCGGTCACGAAGGAGGCGAGATTGAACGCGTGCGTGCCAATATCGCCGGTCGCGCCGCCAAGTCCCGATTGCGCCGGATCGGTGCGCCAGACAGCGCCCTTTGCACCGGTTGCCTCAACCGCTTCGGTCAGCCAGTCCTGCGCATATTCCACCTGTACGACACGAAGATCACCAAGATCGCCATTGGCGATCATCTCGCGTGCCTGCCGCACCATCGGATAGCCGGTGTAATTATGCGTCAGAACAAACAAGGCGTCGCTTTCATCGGCAACCTTTTTCAGCTTCTTCGCATCGGCAAGCGTCGAGGTCAGCGGCTTGTCGCAGATGACGTGAATGCCGCGCCGCAGAAACTCCTTGGCAGCTTCATAGTGAACGTGGTTCGGCGTTACGATGGAAACGGCTTCAATGCCGTTTTTCAGCCGCGCCTCACGAATGGCCATGTCCTTGTAGCTGGAATAAATGCGGTCTTCGGCCAGCCCCAGTTCACGTCCCGAGGCCTGCGCCTTTTCCGCTGATGACGACAAAGCGCCTGCCACCAGTTCGAACCGGTTGTCGAGCCGCGCCGCCATACGGTGAACGCCGCCGATAAACGCGCCAGCACCACCACCCACCATGCCGAGGCGGATACGGGGAGCAGCTGTTTCCGTGGTCTTTGCTTCGATGGTCATATCGATCCCTGTATCTTATAGGCCGAGCATACGGCGATTGGCAGCGTCATCGGTGCCGCCGGATGCGAAATCGTCAAATGCCTTGTCGGTGACGCGGATGATATGCGCCTTGACGAACTCCGCGCCTTCACGCGCTCCATCTTCAGGATGCTTCAGCGCGCATTCCCATTCGACAACGGCCCAGCCGTCAAAATCGTTCGCGGCCATCTTGGAGAATACAGCGCCGAAATCCACCTGCCCGTCACCGAGCGAGCGGAAGCGGCCTGCACGATTGACCCAGCCCTGATAGCCGCCATAGACACCTTGCCGCCCGGTCGGATTAAACTCCGCATCCTTGACGTGAAACATCTTGATGCGGTCCTTGTAGATGTCGATATTGTCCAGATAATCGAGGCACTGCAGGACATAATGCGACGGGTCGTAAAGCATATTGGCCCGCGGGTGATTTTTGACCTGCTCCAGAAACATCTCGAAGGTCACACCATCGTGCAGGTCTTCGCCCGGATGGATTTCATAGCAGATATCGACCCCGTGCTCGTCGGCATGATCGAGGATCGGCTTCCAGCGTCGGGCGAGTTCCTCAAATGCGGTTTCGACCAGACCGGCAGGACGCTGCGGCCATGGATAGACAAACGGCCAGGCCAGCGCGCCGGAAAAGGTTGCATGCGCGCCGATGCCGAGATTGCGCGAGGCGCGGATCGCCATCTTTACCTGCTCAACCGCCCAGGCCTGACGCGCCTTGGGATTGCCGCGCACCTCCGGCACTGCGAAACCGTCGAAAGCTTCATCATAGGCCGGGTGCACCGCAACGAGCTGGCCCTGCAAGTGGGTCGAAAGCTCCGTGACTTCGACGCCGTTCTGGCGAGCGACCCCGGCGAATTCGTCGCAATAATCCTTCGATTCAGAAGCCTTTTTCAGATCGATCAGTTGGCTGGCCCATGTGGGAACCTGCACCCCGGCATAGCCTTTTTCGGCAGCCCATTTGGTGATGCCATCCCATGTGTTGAACGGCGCTTCATCGCCTGCGAACTGCCCAAGAAAAATCCCGGGACCCTTGATCGTCTTCATCAAATTTCTCCTGAATATGCTCGGACCCCGCCATCAACCGGCATCGAGCAATTTGAGAGCGCGCTTCGCGCTGCATATCGGGAATGAAAAGAAAAGCCGTGCGCCTGCCCAGACAGGCGCACGGTATTCAAGTACCTTAGAACGGCGAATCCGGGAAATAGAAATCCTTCGCATTGTCCTTGGTGACGAGTGTTGCATCGAGGATGTAGCTACCGCTCACAGGAATCTGGTCATAGAAATGACCGGCGGCGAGTTCCATGGCAGTTGAAACCATTGCTGGCGGATAGAGAACATCAACCGGCACAAGCTTGTCGCCATCCATCACCTTCTTGATCATGTCCTTGGAGCCTGCACCGCCCACAACATACTGGATGTCGCTGCGGTTGGCCTGCTTGATGGCTTCGAGAACGCCGACAAGCATGTCGTCATCCTGTGCCCAGACCACATCGATCTTCGGATATTTGGTCAGGAAGTCCTGCATGACACGGAAAGCATCATCGCGGTTCCAGTTGCCATACTGGCGATCCAGAACCTTCACGTTGGAGCCTTCAATGCCCTTGTCGAAACCGTCCTGACGCTGCTGATCGATCGGGATCGGCAGGCCGCGAATGACGACGACCTGGGCATCGGGCGTGGTCTTCTTGATATATTCGCCGGCGACCTGTCCGAGTGCCGGGTTGTTACCCGCCACGTAAAGATCGCGGATGGAATTGTCGTTGCTGCTCGGCGCACGGTCGACCAGAGCGACAAAGGTTCCCTTGTCCTTGATTTCCTTGATGGCGTTGACAAGCGGATCTGGATCGGTTGGCAGAACAACCAGCCCGTCGAGGCCCTGTACGGCCAGATCCTGCAACGCATTGGCCTGCGATGCCGCATCGGGCGACGTCTTGACGATGACGTTGAGGCCCGGATGCTCAGCCATCAGAAGCTTCGCCACGCGTTCGGCGTGATAGACGACACCTGCCGTCCAGCCGTGATCGGCAGCCGGGATCGACACGCCGATCGTCACCTTCTTGTCCTGTGCGCTTGCTGCGCTGCCAAAGGCAAGCGCACCCGCCGTCAAAGCGGCGAAAGCAAGCTTCATCAAATTCCCTCGCATAGTCTTCCTCCCAGTAAACACGGGGCTCTCATTCCTCTCAGGCTGGAATCGCCCCAACAATTCCGCCAATCCGTAAAGCGTGCCGCATTTCATCGTACTCGTAAGAAACGCTTTAAGGTTTTGTTTTCATGCATGTCTTTATCCCAAAACCGCTTCCCGCTTTTGGGAGACATGCATTAGACCTATCTTCGCGACAGCGAACGCTGCACCAGCATGGCGATAATGATGATCGCGCCCTGAATTGCACCGAGCAGATACTCGCTGACGAAGTTCGACAGGATCATGATGTTTCCGATGATCTCCAAGATGAACGCGCCGCAGATCGTGCCCCAGATACGGCCCACGCCGCCGCGCAGCGCCGTCCCGCCGACAACGACGGCGGTAATCGCCTGCAGTTCCCACATCAGGCCGGTCGTGGCCGACGTAGAACCCAGACGCGGCACATAAAGAAGCACGGCCACAGCGACGCAAAGGCCCTGAATGATGAAGGCTATAGTGCGCACTTTCTTGACGGAAATGCCGGAATAGCGCGCTACATCCTCGTTCGATCCGACTGCAATGACATGGCGGCCATAGCGGGTCCGATAAAGGACGAATGCCGCAAGCGCTGCCGTCACGAAAATCACGATAACCGGCACTGGCACTCCAAGAATAGAACCAAAATAGGCTGGGCGATAAAGCGCCTGAATGTCCGGATTGCGCAAGGTGATCGCGCCACCTTGCGACAACCATGTGGTGAGACCACGATAGATGCCCATAGTGCCGAGCGTGGCGATAAAAGGCTCGATGCCGCCAACCGTCGTTATCAGACCATTCAACAGGCCGCAGGCTGCACCGACAATCAGCGCCAGCATCACCGCGGCAATCAGCATCATCACCGGATCGGCAATCACCCCACTATTCATGAACAGGATCATGATACTGGCGACGAACGCCACCATTGCGCCCACGGATAGGTCGAGCCCACCGGATGAAATCACATAGGTGGCACCAAGCGCGATAATGGCTATGAAAGCGCTACGCGTTGCGACATTGAGAAGATTGTCGATGCTGATGAAGTTCGGGTTGGCAATCGTGCCCAGAACAAGCAGCAGGGCGAGCGCGATGAACGGGGCAATTGCCCGCAGATCCCAATCCTTGGACGTCCTCGCCACTGAGCTTTTATCGGTCGCAACCTGTGTCATCTACTTCCCACTTTATTGTTTTTATGCGGCATTTTCGGCTTCAACGCCGGTTGCAAGCACGACGATGTCATGTTCCGTCATACGGTCGCCTGTCACCTCACCGGCAACCCGCCCCTCCCGCATCACGACGATGCGGTCGCAGATACCGATCAGTTCCGGCATTTCCGACGAAACGACGATGATTGATTTCCCGTCATCGGCCAGATTGGCGATGAACTGATAAATCTGCTCCTTTGTGCCGACATCGATGCCACGTGTCGGTTCATCAATGATGACGATGGACGGATCGAGCATCATCATCTTGGCAAGCAAAAGCTTCTGCTGGTTCCCCCCCGAAAGCTGACCTGCCAGAATGTCCTTGCGGCCCGTGCGAATATCGAACTCGCGGATCGCATCATCGAGTGCAGTGCGTTCCCGGTTGCGATCAATCTGCAAACCGCTCACGAATTTCTTCAATGAAGCTAGCGTGAGATTGACGCCCAGGTCCTTGGACAGAAGCAGCCCTTTGCCCTTCCGATCCTCACTGAGATAAACAATTCCCGCCTTCTGGCTTTCATGCGCATTGCGGAAATGAACCGGCTTGCCATTGTGGCGCGCGTCCCCCTTGCCGGGACGCAGGCCTACGATTCCTTCCATCAACTCCGTGCGTCCGGCGCCGACCAGACCGGCAAAGCCGAGTATCTCGCCCCGGTTGAGATGGAAGCTCGCATTTTGCACGTAGCCGGGTACGCTGAAGTTATCGACTTCGAGAATGGCAGCGTTGTCATGCTGGCTTGCGCGGTCAGGATAAAGCTTTGAAACGTCACGACCGACCATCAGGCGGGCCATGTCGGACGGCTGTAATTCCGAAGACAGATGTGCTGAAACAAGCTTGCCGTCGCGAAGCACGGTCACGCGATCGGATATTTCCTTCACTTCCGGCAGGCGGTGCGAGATATAAAGAACAGCGACGCCCTTTGCGCGAATGTCGCGAATGACTTTCAGCAGCGCTTCCGTCTCAAACGGTGTCAGCGAAGCGGTCGGTTCGTCAAAAATCACCACACGATGCGGCACCAGCAGCACGCGGGCGATCTGGACCAGCTGGCGCTGCGCAATCGACAGGGAGCCGACAACCGCATCCGGATCGATATCTGCGCCCAGATCATGAATGGCCTTGCGCGCACCTTCGCGCATCGATTTATCATCGACAACCAGTCCACGGTTAAGCTCGCGACCAAGATAGATGTTCTGCGCGACGGTCAGATCGGGTGCGAGGAGAATTTCCTGATGCACCAGCACAATGCCCTGCGCTTCGGCCTCCACCGGCCCCGAGAAAGTAACCGGCTTGCCGTCGATGCGGATTTCTCCGCTCGTAGGACGCTCATTGCCTGCAAGCAACTTCATCAGCGTCGATTTCCCGGCTCCATTCTCGCCGATGATCGCATGGACTTCGCCGCCGAAAATGCGCAAATCGATATTTTTCAGAACCTGAACAGGACCGAATGATTTGGAAAGCGACACAGCTTCCAACAGTGCTGGCCCGTCATCTTTATCTGGCGCACTCATGCGCAACCGCCCACAGCGAACTGCCGCATTTTTTGCGTCTTTAATATGCTCTTTGCCGATAGTTCTGGCTGCACGTGAACTCCTCCCAAAGCGTCACGATAAAAAGCTTAGCTTTCGTTTTGAGGTACGTAAAGCAAAATATGCACTCCAAGGTGTTATCAAACCGGAGGAGCCCTGACCTTACGAGGCTTCTGCCGTTAAACAGAAAGGTTCCGATCAATCATCCTGATGGATCGGTTCATCGACAAATGTACCGCCCTGATAGACCGCGAGTGCTGAATCCGGCGCTGGTCGCGGCGTTGTCTTCTCCAGCTCGACCCGGAAACGTTCCGCATTGTCCTTGGGGTGCCAGCCGAGAAAACGGGCATGGCTGTTGTTCCACCACGCCGAATCGTTGTTCGAAACACCCCAGATAACGGGACATCCCAGCATCGGCGCCCGGAAAACACACTCAATCAGACCGGCGAAATCGTCATACGACATCCAGGTCGAAAGCATGCGATGATTGCGCGGCTCCTCAAAACAGGAGCCGATGCGAACGATTGCCGTCTCCTGACCGAACTTGTCATGATACATGCTGGCAATGGACTCACCGAAGCATTTTGAAATGCCGTAAAGACCGTCTGGACGTGTGGGCGCCTTTGCGTCGATATATTCGTCCTGTCTATAGAAACCGATCGTATGGTTTGAGCTGGCAAAAATGATACGCGGATGGCCATGCGCCCGCGCAGCTTCATACAGATTGTACATCCCGACGATATTTGCGTTGAGTATTTTGCCGAAAGACGCCTCGGTCGAAATACCACCGAGATGCAGAATACCGTCGCAACCTTCGACAAGACGCATGACTGCATCTAAATCGCCGAGGTCGCATTGAACCAACTCTTCATTGAGTTTGGCTTTGCCGAGATCGGCAACGTCGGACAGGCGCAGCAGCTCGGCTTTGCCGGCCAGTTTATCTCGCATTACGCGCCCGAGTCCGCCCGCAGCACCGGTAATCAGAAGTCTTTTCACGAAAATCTCCAATCGGACGGGATAGGGCAAAATTCGACCGTTCAGCTTGTGGGCGTCAGAGCCCTCGTGAACGGTTATCTTAAGGATGGAAAAGCAGCGTCCCCTCCCAGGTACGTCGCCGCGACAACCATCATACATGTCCAAAAGTGACGGTCAACGCCGACACAGCCAGCAAACTATCGCTTCCGGCGACGGAACGGACATGATTACTGATCCGGCAACAGGCTAGTCAGATTATCGATGAGCGGCGACCGGTTGTTCTTCATCGAAACCAGCCCCAGCCGAGCCAGAAGCGGCTCGCCTTCGATTGGACGGTAAGTCACTCCGGCCAGCTTGATCTGGGCAATGGCAGCGGGAACAATCGAAACGCCAAGATCGGCGGCGACCAGGTTTACGACCGACGGCATCTGCGGTGCTTCCTGCGCGACGATCATTTCAAAGCCTGCATTTCGGCAAGCCTCAACCACATCGTCGTAAAGGCTAAGCCCCACAATGCGCGGGAAAAGCACGAATGCCTCATTTGCCAGAGCTGAAATCGGCAGCTTGGGATGGACGGCAAGCGGATGATGGCTCGGCAGGGCGATCAGCATCGGCTCATCAGCCAGCCGTTTCATGCGCACATCCTTGGGGTTTTCCAAACCGGGTCGGATGAAGGCGGCGTCCACTTCCCCCCTGACCAGCTTTTCCATCAGAAGATGGCTGTTCATCTCCGTCAGGGTCAGCCGGACATCGGGCCATCTGGCGCGAAATTTACGGATCGTGCCGCTGACGACCGGATTGAAGGCAGACGAAGCGGTAAAGCCCAATGCCAGCCTGCCGGTTTCTCCCCGTGCCGCGCCTTGCGCTGCGAGCTTCGCCTTCTCGGCGGCAGCAAGAGAAGCCTTCGCTTCACCGAGGAATGCCGTTCCTGCTGCGGTCAGTTCGGCTCCATGCGGCACGCGATGAAATAGCGCAACACCGATCTCGTTTTCGAGGTCGCGTATCTGCTGGCTGAGCGGTGGCTGGCCGATACCGAGCTTCGCAGCCGCGCGTGTAAAATTGCCCTCTTCGGCCACGGCCAGAAAATAACGCAGATGACGCAGTTCCATCGCCATATCCAAAAGCTATTACAATCGTCACTTCCATATATTGGACAAATGAAACATCTTTGACTAGATCAAAAAGCGGGAGGATTTGAAAAGGCAAAGTCATGTCACGCCTCGCAGAACGCAGCCTCGACAGCGTCAGAACACCGGAAAGCCAGCTCAAGCTCGTTTCAGCTCCCACGGCAACCGAACAGAAAAATTATCTCGTCAAGGGCACGCCGGCATTCCGCAATGCGAGCATCGCGCTGTTCCTGTCCGGCTTTGCGACCTTCTCCCTGCTTTACTGCGTCCAGCCGCTGATGCCGCTTTTCGCGCATGATTTTAACATCACGCCTGCAGCCAGCTCCTTGTCGCTTTCTGTTTCGACAGGCTTTCTAGCCTTTGCAATTTTCTGTGCCGCAGCTGTATCCGAACGCTTCGGACGCAGGACACTGATGTTCGCCTCGCTTCTCGGCTCCGCACTCTGCACAATAGCCAGTGCATTGGTGCCGGACTGGCATATGCTGCTCGTCATTCGCGCCCTGCAGGGCCTGCTGCTTGGCGGCGTGCCTGCGGTCGCCATGACCTATCTGGCAGAAGAAATCGACCCGCGTGGCCTTGGCGCGTCAATGGGACTTTATATTGCTGGCAATGCATTCGGCGGCATGGCGGGCCGTGTCATCGCCGGAACGCTCGCAGAGTATTTCTCCTGGCGTGTCGGCCTGGCAGGTATGGGCCTGCTGGGACTAGCCGCATCCATTGGTTTCCTCCTCCTGCTGCCCGCCTCGCAGAACTTCGTCTCGCGTCCCGGCTTCAATGCACGGTTTCACCTCGGCGCGTGGATCGGTCACATCCGCAACCCGGCCTTGCCACTGCTCTTTGCTATTGGCTTTCTCGTGATGGGTTCGTTCGTCACCATCTATAACTATATCGGTTTCCGCCTCGTGACGGCGCCTTATAGCCTCAGCCAGACAGCGCTCGGCGCCATTTTCACGGTCTATCTGTTCGGCATTGCAGCTTCATGGCTTGCTGGCAGAATGGGCGACAGGCTCGGCTATTTCACCGTGCTTCCCATCGGGCTTGCCATACAGGCTGCGGGCTGTCTTCTGACCCTCTTTGCACCGCTGCCTGTCATCATTGTGGGTATCATCCTCGTGACAGTCGGCTTCTTCGTCAGCCATTCGGTCGCCAGCGCTCTGGTCGGTCGGCTGGCACTCCACACAAAGGGACATGCGTCATCGCTCTATCTGCTCGCCTACTATCTCGGCTCCAGTGTTGCCGGTGCAGCAGGCGGCTATTTCTGGGTTGCGGATGGATGGTCTGCGGTTGCCGAATTCACCTTTGTCATGCTTGCCATTGCGTTCGCAGCGGCACTGGGTGCAGCCCGCCTGTCAAGCCGGAACTGAGATTGGACAAAAAGATAAAATTTTATGTTACCATCTTCATTCCAGCGCGTTCATGCGGCTCGGAAGGAGAATGATTGCATGCAAATTGTCGATGCTCTGGTCAAAAGATGCGGCAAGGAAAATTCCTATCAGGTAGAATTCATCGGTGAAGATGGCGAAACTGTTTGCGTATCCTTCCGCCACGATTCCGAGGAAGAGTTGAGCCACCACGACGCCATTGCGAGCGCGCTTGCCAAGATGGCGCCGCTCACAGCTTATGGTGCAGCGTTCATCAGCATCCTGTCGGCCAACAAGTTGAACACGGCCGCCACAGCGGCCTGATAAGTTCCAATAGGAAAGCCCTGCGCTCCAGCTGGAGCGCAGGGCTTTTTGTGTCTCTTGATCTGCCTTTTTGAACCGCTTTGGGATTGATATCCTTCTGAAAATTGCCTAGCTGCTTGACAGGAGCGAAGCAATTGACGGAGGTTCGGACATGAGCGAATTGGCCGACTGGCTATCGGACACACATCCGGTCACACGAAAGAATGCGGCTGAAGTTGTATTCGACGATATTCGCTCGGCCATCACATCCGGTCGCCTTGCCGTGGGCACCCGCCTGCCCTCTGAAACTCAACTCGCTGGCCGGTTCGGTGTCAGCCGCCCAATCGTGCGCGAGGCGCTGCGGTCACTACAGACACTGGGCCTCACCCAGACCCGAACAGGTAGTGGCACCTACGTCCTGAATGCTTCCCCCGCGAGCGAACTGAGTTATGGCGGCTATTCCGCGCGTGATCTGATCGAGGCACGCCCGTTCATCGAAGTGCCGGCGGCAGGTTGGGCAGCTTTACGACGCAGCGCCGAACAACTCGCCAACCTGCTTGAACTTTGCGACAAGATGGACCGCCAGACGGACCCACAGAAATGGGAATTGCTCGATTCCGAATTTCACTGCGCGATTGCCGAGGCTTCCGGAAACAAGGTCTTCTCCAAGATTGTCGCTGATGCCCGCGAGGCGCTGATCCAGCAATCTGAACTCGTCAACCTGATGTCTGGCCGCCGCGAAGCTTCGAATGTCGAACATCGCCTGATTGTCGAAGCTATTGAGGCGGGATCGGAAACTGATGCCCGCGCTGCGATGGAAGCGCATCTGAGCAAAGTCAAGACTGCTGTAACGACGATCATCGGCAAGGATGAGGTCTGACACCACAATTGCAGGACCACCGCTTTACACAGGATTCGCGCAGATTATTCATGCCAATCTGGCTTGGTGCGGCATTTTCATGCCAGATAAGCACATGCCGGTAACACTTTATTCCTGCTGATTTTTTCCCTGCCAGCCTATTTCGGAAATGCATGCGATGCTTCTCATTTGAAGCCGAATACTTGACGCGCGTTCTGCGATATGCGTTAAAACCGGCTTCAAAATCTGTCATGCAGCTTTACAGAATACCCATCAAATAGGGATGAATTCCATACCCTCATTGAATGACCGGCGGCGCGCCCTAATTGGCCTTTCACGCCGAACGGTCGCCTGTCGAAACCGCGCTCTCAGGGAGGAGCAATGCCGATCGAAACCATGAAGGCCACCCCGGCCGAACGCGAAGTGTTCATTGAAGAGGACCGTGGTTATCACAAAGCCCTGAAACCGCGTCAGATCCAGATGATCGCCATCGGCGGCGCAATCGGAACCGGGCTCTTTCTCGGTGCAGGCGGACGCCTCGCAATGGCAGGTCCGGCCCTGGTCTTCGTCTATGCCCTCTGCGGATTCTTTGCCTTTCTGGTGCTGCGTGCACTGGGCGAGCTCATCATGCATCGCCCCAGCTCCGGTTCCTTCGTCTCCTATGCCCGCGAATTCTACGGTGAAAAACTGGCGTTCGTGGCAGGCTGGATGTACTGGCTCAACTGGGCCATGACGTCGGTCGCGGACGTAACGGCTGTCGCGCTCTATATGAATTTCTTCAAGCACTATGTGCCGTGGCTGCAAGGCATTGACCAATGGGTGTTCGCACTGACGGCCCTTGTCATCGTGTTGTCGATGAACCTTCTGTCGGTGAAAGTGTTTGGCGAGCTGGAATTCTGGTTCAGTCTTGTCAAGGTCATTGCGCTCGTGACCTTTCTGGTTGTCGGCATTTACTTCGTTGTCTCCGGCACGCCGATTGACGGTCATTCGGCTGGCTTCAGCATCATCACGGATAGCGGAGGCCTTTTCCCGAACGGCATATTGCCTGCATTCATCATCATACAGGGTGTGGTTTTCGCTTATGCATCCATCGAGTTGCTGGGCACCACAGCGGGAGAAACCGAAGACCCGCGCAAGGTCATGCCCCGCGCAATCCGCACCGTGGTCTTCCGCCTTCTCGTCTTTTATGTAGGTTCTGTTCTGCTGCTCTCGCTGCTTCTTCCCTACACAGCCTATTCTGCTGGCGAGAGCCCGTTTGTGACCTTCTTCGGCAAGATCGGCGTCGAAGGTGCGGATATCATCATGAACCTCGTCGTCCTGACTGCGGTTCTGTCGTCGCTGAATGCCGGGCTTTATTCCACCGGGCGCATCCTGCACTCCATGGCCATTTCCGGCTCGGCACCAGCCTCGCTGGCCAAAATGAACAAGAACGGCGTTCCCTATATGGGCATCGCGGTTACCGCTGTCGTCACTGTCATCGGTGTTGTTCTCAATGCTGTCGTGCCTGCGGCAGCTTTTGAAATCGCGCTTAATCTCTCCGCACTCGGCATCATCACGGCATGGGGTGTTATCGTCCTTTGTCAGCTGAAACTTTGGCACCTTGCGCGTCGCGGCGAAATCGTGCGCCCGGATTTCCGCATGTTCGGTGCACCTTACACCGGCATCCTCACACTCGCATTCCTGCTTGGCGTGCTTGTCCTGATGGCGCTCGACTATCCAGTCGGCACATGGACGATTGCTTCACTGGCAATCATCGGCCCTGCCCTCATCCTCGGCTGGTATATGATGCGTGAACGCATCCATCGACTTGCTACCGAACGTGCTGTAGACGCCAGCATTCCCGGTAAGTGAGAGGATTCGGAAATATGACGCTTGCAAAGCCTTCCATAGCGGTGATCGCCACTGGCGGCACCATCGCCAGCAAGCGTGGGAAAGACGGAGCAAGCACACCGGTCCTGTCCGGTGAGGATCTGCTGGAATTCGTACCGGGCCTTGAAGCGGAGCTTCGCCCGGTCGACCTGATGGCGAAGGATTCTGCAAGCCTCACCCTTTCCGACATGCAGCGCATCAGCGATGCCGTCGGTTCCTGCCTCAAGGATGGCGACGTCGACGGCATCGTCGTCCTGCACGGAACGGATGCCATGGAAGAAACGGCGCTGCTGGTGCATCTGCAGCGCCGCATCAGCAAACCCGTGATTTTCACCGGAGCACAGTTTACCGCCGACCACCCGCAGGCGGATGGGCCGGAAAATCTCGCCACCGCCATTCGGCTTGCCTGCGATCCGGCCAATGCCGACAAAGGCGTCCTTATTGCCTTCGGTGGACGGATCGTACCGGCTTGGGGGGCATACAAGTTCAGCAGCGACAGCGCCGACGCCTTCCGCTCTGCACGTATGATCCCTATCCAGAGCCCGACGCTTCCCGCTCCTGTCGGTGACCGCCGGATCGACACGATTGCCATTTATCCCGGCTGCGATGCCCTCCACATAGAGGCGAGCATTGCAGCCGGTGCCAGCGGCATCGTTCTTGCAGCGCTCGGTTCGGGCAATACCACACCCTGCGTTGTCGAAGCTGTCCGCGAATGCTCGCGCCGCAATATTCCCGTTGCAGTTTCAAGCCGCGTACCGGAAGGCCTATTGACACCCGGCTATGGCGGCGGCGGCGGCGGATATGATCTTGGCGAAGCCGGAGCCATTCACGCACATACGCTTCGCCCGGGTCAGGCGCGCATCCTGCTTGCCGCATTGATCGCGAGTGGCAGCTCAAAGGATGCGATGGTTCACGCTTTCAGCGACGACCGATAAGCAGGTCAGCCCGGAAACTGGCGGTAGCATTCCTCCGCCACCTGCCGCAGCCGTTCGCGCGAAATCTCGCCGCTTACTGCATAACCAAGATCGTTGTCGATCCAGTAGAAAGTTTCGACACCATCGTTTGAAGCAAAACGGAAGCTCGTATCGCGGTTATCCGGATTGCGACCGACGATCACCGAAAGCCGTTTTCCTGCCTCGTCCTCATACATGAAGAAGGCGCCCGCCTTGCCGTCAACCGGCAACAGGCGCCCACCGACAAGCTGAAAACCCAACGAGCGGAGATCGGGAACACGAAGGTCGGGTATGTCGAGCCGTTTGCCAAGCCATGTCGCAAGATGCGCCTCTTCGTTGGAAAAGACCTCAACCGGATGCCGTACTTCGCTGGCATAGATGAGATATGCCGCCTGCGACTGCTGTGGCAGAGTCTGCACGCTCGCCAATTGCGGCTCGGCTTCCGCAAACAGGCGCGCACCTGCAAAGCCGCCTGCGGCGCCGATCAACAAGGCCGCCAGAACCGCTGCGGCAACAGTGCTACGATAGGTTCGCAACTGGCGGATCCCCGCTGAGCGGATCATTCCGGGATCGTCGTTCTTTGCCTCGGCATAACCGGAAAAGAGTTGCCTGATACCTTCGTTCTGTCTGCGCCATTCGGCAGCCAGCGCCGCCTGCTCGGGGTTGCTTTCAAGAAGCCCGGCAATGCGCGCATGTTCTGCTTCGGACAATTGCCCGTCGACAAAGCCGAGCAGTTCCGCTTCGGTTATGGGAGAATTGCGTTCTGTCATCGGTTTCTCCGAAGCGTTACAATATTCGAGCCGCTCATATGTTCGGCAACGCGATGTCTTGCCCGTGAAAGCCGCGACATGACCGTTCCGACAGGTATGCCCAGCATTTCCGCCGCCTCGCCATAGCTGTAGCCTTCGACGACGATGAGCATCAGCACCGCGCGGTTATCGTCCGGCAAGGTGTTGATCGCCTCTTCAAGCTGCTGCAGCTGGAACGGATCCGTCTCCGTCGCAGCGACACTGACATTTTCCGCGACATCCAGCGTTTCATGTCGGGTCCGGGCGCGGCTTTTGTAGCCATTGCGATAGAGGTTGGTCATCATCGTGAGTATCCACCCACGCAGATTGAGGCCACGCCACTGGCCGCGCCGCGACAACGCCTTCGCCACGCAATCCTGCAAAAGGTCCTCGCCTTCGGCATCGGACTTGGCAAGGCTGCGCGAGTAACGCCGCATGACCGGCAGGAGGGCCAGAAGCTGGCCCTCGAAACTTTCGGGAGCGGGATGGCTCACATCGGCCTCATGGCTTTGCTGCGTGCCAGACTCCATTAACGCCGTCTCCGGTGACATCGCCGGGCTTCTTGTCCTTCACCCAGTAATAGAGCGGCATTCCGTCTTTCGCCCATTGCTCGCTGCCATCCTTGCGCTTGACCAGCGTATATGCGCCGGAAGCCTTTGCTCCCTTCATCGCCATGAAGGGCGGCCAGTTCTTCGCGCAAGTATCATAGCAGCTGGATTCACCCTTGCTATCCTTGTCGAAAGTGTAGAGCGTCATATCCTTGGCGCCTGCCAGCACCTGCCCCTTCGAGCTTTCCATCGTCTTGACGGATGGCGCGGCCAGCGCGGCTGACGCCGCCACGGTAGCGATTGCCAGTACGGACATAAAACCAAACGTTTTCATGATCTGCCTCACGGGGTTCCAATCGCGACATGCGATATGGAGATAAGACAATCGACGACCGCGATTTATTCCCGAAGCCGCAAATATTTTTCCGTTCCTGCATCTGAGTGCCATCAAACCCATTGATTAGCAGGTTCTAAACATTATATATAGCTACACATATAATAGATAGCTATACAATGTCTCAGTCAAAACATGATCTCGAAGCGGCTTTCACGATGGAGCTTTCCACGGCCGCGCGCAAAATGCGTAACCTGTTCGATTCCCGCGTCCGGGAACGCGGGCTGACGCTGGCACGTGCCCGCGTACTCCTGCTTCTCGCCCAGCAGCGCGACTGGAATCAGCGCGAGCTGGCAGATGCTCTGGAAATCGAGCACCCTTCCGTGGTGCGCCTTCTGGATGGGCTTGAAAAGCAGGGGTTGATCTATCGCGCCGCGGTTGAAAGCGATCGCCGCGCGAAACGTATCGAGCTGACGGGTGAAGCGCAGGCGCAGGTGCGCGAGTTGCAGGAAATCACCCGCAACATCCGGTCGGAGCTCTTGCAGAAGTTCGATCAGAAGGCACTTGAAACCGCCCTTACTGTTCTTCAGGAAATCAGCCAAACGGTGGAAACGACACTCGCGGGGAAAGACCGCTAGAACCATGTCGGAAGAAGACAAAGATCAGCAAGGACAACAGGCTTCCCCGGCAAGCCAACCGGCTGCAACGCCTGCCGTTCCGCATATGCCGGTTTACATGTCCGCTATCTACATCGCCGCGTCTGTCCTCATGTGGTCGACGCGCGGTCTCAGCATGTATTTCATCTCGGCCAACACGCAGCAGATACAGGGATCACTCGGCGCAACGCTGACGGAAACCTCGTGGCTTATCGCAGCCTATATGGCTCCCTATGCCAGCCTGACGATCCTTCTCATCAAGATACGCACCCAGTTCGGTCTGCGCCGCTTTGCGGAAATCGCGATTGCCGTTTTCCTGATTTCTTCCCTGCTGCATCTGCTTGTCTATGATATCTGGTCGGCGGTCCCGATCCGCTTCATTGCGGGCGCTGCTGCGGCGCCGATCTCGACCATCGGCTTTCTTTACATGCTCGAAGCCTTTCCGCCCGCCAAGAAAATGACTTGGGGCCTCAGCCTCGCGCTCACCTGTTCGGCTGCGGCAGGCCCACTGGCGCGTGTCATCTCACCGCTACTTTTCGATATCGGCCAATGGCAGCAGCTCTATATGGTCGAAATCGGCCTGTCGCTCGCAGCCTTCGCCGTCGTCTATATCCTGCCGATGACACAAGCGCCGCGTGCAAAAGTGTTGCACTGGCTGGATTTCGTCGCTTACGGACTGATTGCCATCGGCTTTGGGCTTCTCGCGGTCGTACTGGTTCAGGGCAAGAACTATTGGTGGTTCGAAGCCCCCTGGATCGGCATATGTCTGGCGATCTCAATCGCTGTTCTTGCCTGCGCTGCCGCAATCGAACTCAACCGCGAGCAGCCGCTGATGAACCTGCATTGGCTGTTCCAACCGGAAATCCTGCGCTTCACGCTGATCCTCTTCATATTCCGCATCGTGCTTGCCGAGCAGACAACCGGTGCGGTCGGCCTCTTTCAGGCATTCGGCCTGCAGGACGGCCAGAGCCGTGGCCTTTATCTCGTCATTCTCGCTGCATCCTTGGCGGGGGGCATTACCTGCGGCATGTGGATGAAGCTTGAACGCGTATCGTTCATCTTCGGGCTGGCGCTGGTCTTCATCGCGGTCGGTGCCTTTCTGGACAGCCATGCCACAAACCTGACCCGCCCGCACAACGCCTATCTCAGTCAGGGCCTGATAGCCTTCGGCGGCGCTCTGTTCCTGCCCCCGGCCATGCTTGCGGGCATCACCAAGGCGCTGAAACAAGGACCGACCTACATGACGAGTTTCATCGTCATCTTCCTGTTCACGCAGAACATCGGCGGTCTTATCGGCTCTGCCGTGTTCAGCACATTCATCGCGATCCGCGAAAAGTATCATTCCGCCTATCTGGTGGAGCAACTGGTCATGTCCAACCCCGTTGTCGCCCAGCGCGTTCAGGCGCTCTCCGGCACCTATGCAAAGGTTCTGGCTGATCAGGGACTGACGAAGGCCGAAGGGCTGGCGCTTCTCGGACAACAGGTCACCAAGGAAGCGACGGTGCTGTCCTATAACGATGCTTTTCTCGCAATCTCCGTCATTGCGGGCCTCTCGCTCGTTTGCCTGATCGCCTATCGCTTCTATGAAAACATGCACACCCACCATAACGCTACTGTGGCTGGTTAAATCGACGAGTATTTGAAAATGTCAGTTGGAAAACAGTATATTCGCGGTGGTCTCGCCCTCATCATCGGCCTTGCAGGCGTTCTGATGGTGCTGTGGGCGTGGCAGTTGCCGCCTTTCAAACACACCGTCGAGACAACCGATAACGCCTATGTCCGTGGACAGGTGACGGTTATCAGTCCGCAGGTCGCCGGTTATGTCACCAAGGTCAATGTCAACGACTATCAAACAGTAAAACAGGGCGACCTACTGTTTGAGATCGACAGCCGCAGCTATCAGCAAAAGCTGGATCAGGCGCTGGCCGCACTCAACAGCAAGAAGGCAGCCCTGGCCAATTCAGAACAGAGCCAGCGTTCGGCTGAAGCGACGATCCAGTCGCGGCAGGCACAGATTTCCGGCGCCAAGGCAGCACTTGAGGTGGCCGAAGCCAATGCAAAGCGCGTCGAGGCTTTGCTGCCGCGCGGTGTGACCACGCAAAGTTCTGCCGATACGGCTCACGGAACCCTGCTTCAGGCGCAGGCCTCCGTCGAGGAAGCTCAGGCAGCGCTGGCCGTCGCACAACAGGACCTGCAGTCCATCATCGTCAATCGCGACAGCCTCAATGCCGATATCGCCAATGCGGAAGCAACCGTTGAACTGGCGCGGATCGATCTGCAGAACACCCATATCATTGCACCACGTGACGGCACGCTCGGCGAAGTGGGCGTGCGCCTCGGTCAATATGTGACAGCGGGAACGCAGCTCGTCTCCGTCGTACCAAAGATCAAATGGGTAATGGCGAATTTCAAGGAAACTCAGCTCTACGGCATGAAGATTGGCCAGCCGGTCACTTTCACCGTCGATGCGCTGCGTCATGCCGAGCTGAAGGGGCACATCGAAGCCTTCGCGCCTGCTGCCGGTTCCGAATTCAGCGTCATCAAATCCGACAATGCGACCGGCAACTTCACCAAGATCACGCAGCGCCTTTCCGTTCGCATCGCCATCAATGAAGATCAACCGGATGCGGCACGTCTAGTGCCCGGCATGTCGGTGGTCGTCCGTGTCGACACAAATGCAGAGCCAGTTGCAAACTAAAACAACCGCAACTTACGGGCATGAAACGCCTCGGCGTAGGTTTCAGGCGCGCGGCATTCCATGCCGCGTAGCCGGGCAAGCCCGCGAAAAGTTTCCGCGTCGAACCAGTCCTTCGAGCGCTGCGTGCCGAAGTGTTTCATCAACAGGTCGATCTTACGATCCATGATCACAGCCGGTAGCGCCGAATAGGCGTTGGGCTGGCCCAGATCGCCATCCCATTTCGGGATTTCATATTCAAGGATCACCTGATCCCGAAACAGGTTCCATGTCAGCTCGTTGACCGTGCGGTGGTCCTGATGCGCATCGCCATGGCGATGAGTAAAGACCATATCCGGCTGCCCTCGCCCGCGCTGTTCGATCAACCATTGTTTGATCTCACGGCTTTGCGCCGGGAAATAACTATCCTCGAACGAGGCAAGATGAATGTTGAAACTGTCTATCCCGCGCAGAAAATCGCGCGCGGAAGCCTCTGCCTCCGCGCGCCTTTCTTCATTTCCCGACAAAACACACCACTCCACATGCAATGGCGTGCCGCTCTCGATCAGGCTCAGAAGCGTGCCGCCGCAACCGATTTCGATATCGTCGGAATGCGCGCCCAGACAAAGCAACTGCAGCGGACGGCTCTGATTTGCGAGCGAGCGCAGATCGATCATAGCGCTATCGCGACATTGGTAGCGCGTCGTTCGGCCTCTTCCGCCTTGTGCCTCTTCCAGGGCATGTCGCCCTTTTCGACCATGTCCTCAAGCGTCTGCCAATCGCGCAGCGTATCCATCGAGCGCCAGAAGCCCTCATATTTATAGGCCATCAGCTGGTTTTCGGCGATCAGACGGCCGAATGGTTCAAGCACCAGTTCCTCGCCTTCGCGCATATAGTCGAAGATTTCCTTGCGGAAGAGGAAGTAACCGCCATTGATCCAGATATCGGAGGTGTTCGAAGTCCGGAAAGCCCGCACGTCGCCGCCTTCGGCAATATCTGCAAGGTGATAGGTCAGCGGCGGGCGGACGGCGAGGAAACAGGCAATCTTGCCGCTGGCACGGAAACGTTCCGCCATATCGTCGAGATCGACATCACTGAGCCCGTCACTGTAATTGGCAAGGAACATATCCTCATTCGCCACATGCGACCGCGCACTCCAGAGCCTCTCGCCGATATTGCGCCAGATCCCCGTATCGAGCAGCGTCACGCTCCAGTCACGATCCACTTCCTCAAGCAATTGCACATTGCGCCCGCCATCGGAAACCACACAGTCCGCGAAGGTCTGCGGGCGGATCGTCAGGAAGAAATCCTTCACGACATTGGCCTTGTAGCCTAGGCACAGAACGAACTCGTTGTGCCCGTAGTCGCTGTAATATTCCATAACGTGATGCAGGATCGGCTGATGGCCGAGCGGGATCATCGGCTTCGGGATGTTCTCCGAATATTCGCGGATTCTGGTTCCAAGACCGCCGCAGAACAGAACGACTTTCATGACTTACCGCTCCTCTGTGAGTAGTGCCGGGTCAATCAACGTGACGTGTGGGATCGGAATGATGAACTTTGCACCCCATTCGACCACGTGCTGCATCTGCCGGATGATCTCGTCCTTGAAGTTCCACGGCAGGATGAGGATGTAATCGGGCCGGTATTTGTCGATCGCCGACACATCGTAGATCGGAATGTGCATGCCTGGCGTGAAACGCCCGTGCTTATAGGGGTTGCGATCGACCGTGAAATCCAGGAAATCCGTGCCAATGCCGCAATAGTTCAGAAGCGTATTGCCCTTGCCCGGCGCGCCATAACCGCAGATGCGCTTGCCGGCATTCTTGGCTGCAATCAGGAAGGACAGGAGATCGCGCTTGGTGCGCCGGGTCTTTTCGGCAAACTGCTCATAGGTCGAAATCTCGTTGAGGCCGAAACTCTCTTCGCGCTTCAGAAGGGCGGCCACACGCGGTCCTGCCTTCCGCTTGCTGCTGTTATGCGCAAGATACACCCGGAGCGATCCGCCATGGGTTGACAGTTCCTCCACGTCGATGACCTTCAGGTGATGGCGGTGCGCCATGTACCGGATCGTCAGCAACGAGAAATACGAGAAATGCTCGTGATAGATCGTGTCAAACTGGTTTTGTTCGATAAGATTGGCGAGATGCGGAAACTCCAGCGTAATCACGCCTTCCGGCTTCAGCAACAGCTGCAGACCGCGCACAAAGTCATTGAGATCAGGGACTTGCGCCAGAACGTTGTTACCGATCAGGAGGTCGGCCTTGCGTCCTGTGCCGACCAGTTCGGCAGCGAGCGTCGAACCAAAGAAATCCACGCGCGTCGGCACGCCCTTGGCAATGGCCGTTTCTGCCACATTGGCCGCCGGTTCGATGCCGAGGATCGGGATGCCCTTCGGCAGGAAATGCTGCAGGAGATAACCGTCATTGCTGGCGATCTCGACCACGAAGCTGTTTTCGTTCAGTCCCAGCCGCTCGGTTATCTCGTCGCAATAGGTCTTCGCATGGCTGACCCAGCTGGTGGCGAAAGACGAGAAATAGGCATATTCAGTGAAAATCTCGGCAGGCGAGAAATACTCCTTCAACTGCACCAGATAACAATGATCGCAGACAAGCGCGTAGAGCGGGTAGTAAGGCTCCATGCGGTCGAGGCGATCCGCCGTAATGAAGCTTTCGCAAGGCGGCGACATCCCAAGATCAACAAAGGTGTGTTTGAGTAGTTTACCGCACAGGCGACAGCCGGTCTGCTCTTGCGCCATGCTCGTGCTCCGCGAAATATCCGGCGTCTGGATGGTCATACGTCGTTCCTCGCCTCAACGAACCTTCGGACTGGTCCGTTACGGGTTGATGGGGTTGAACTCCGATCCACGTCGGATAATCAAAACTACTAAGCGGCCTAAAAATTGCCGAGACTGTCATCAGGGGCGAGCCGTACATACGATCGGGCGCAACATTCACCGGACGGACTACGAGGAGTAGGTACCCGATCTTCACCCTATGGCGACGTGGGCGTAGGCGCCTACCTCATTCGGACAGGTTGGCCTCGCCCGGAAGGCTATTTGGATGCATCGAAGAAACTTCTATCGCCCGATAATCCCGCTGTCAGAATGCGCATGTATGGAAATCGGAGCAAAACATGCGTTTCACTTCGCTCAACATCGATGGCGCCTGGTCTATCGAGCCGGAAAGGCTTGAGGACGAGCGCGGCTGGTTCGCGCGGGTCTATTGCGAAGCCGCCTTCGCGGAGCGACAGATGGAAACACATTTTCCGCAGCACAGCCTGTCTTTCTCACGCGAAGAAGGAACGCTGCGCGGCCTTCACTACCAGAACGAGCCACATTCGGAGACCAAACTCGTCACCTGCCTGCAGGGCGTCATCTGGGATGTTCTGGTCGATCTGCGCCCGCATTCACCCACCTACAGGCGCTGGGCCGGCGTGGAACTATCCGCCGAAAACGGCGTCCAGCTCTACATCCCCGAAGGCTGCGCACATGGCTTCCAGACCCTGACATCTGACGTCCTCGTGCGCTACATGATCTCGAAGCCCTATGCACCTGATTATGCGACAGGCTTACGCTATGACGACCCGTCGCTCGGCATACCATGGCCGAACAGGCCCAGCGTCATTTCCGATAAGGATCTGGCCTGGCCGCTGCTTTAGCTCTCCACCAACAAGCCTACATCGCGGAGCCGGTCTGCGGCATCGGCAAGGGTTGCGAATGGCAGTTTCGCACGCTCTGCCATATCGAGAATGGAGTGCTCGCCATCCGCCAGATTGAGCACCCACAGCAGCGCCATGGCGTTTTGCGCGGCGCGACTGTCTCCACCCATGTTTCCATAAAGGCCACGCCGCCCGAGCTGCGGCTCCCCCTTTGGCGACGTGTTCAGCGGAAGCCAGTTTCGCTCAGCAATTTCAACAGCCTGCAAGACCATGTTGAACGATTGCTCAAGATAGTCCGGTTTGATGAAATCGAGATTGTCGGCTGATGTGTGATATTCCGGAAAGGTGCCATAAAGACTGCGCTGGAACATACCGACTGGCAAGTTGAATCCCGGCGAACAGAACTGGCGCTCGTCATAGCCATATGGCCAGAAATCATGAAGCGTCGCATTGGTGCAACCGGCAAGGACATGGCCCATAATGCGATCAATCTCCGCATCACCGCGACGACTGCGCTTGTAATTCGGCCCACCAGCATCGCCGACGCAAGACAGGACCAGCCCGTGCCGGACCAGCCCCAGTTGCTCTTCATTCTGCTTTAGCCATGCAAGAGCGCCGAAAGTCGCCGGGCCGAAAAGCAGCCGGTAGGTCAGGCGCGTGCGCCGTGATTGCAGCACTTCGCCAAGACGCGCCAGCAGCGCCAGCCCAGAGCAATTGTCATTGGCCAGCGACGGGTGGCAAAGATGTGCCGACAGGATGAACGTCTCGTCGGTTTCCCCCCGGTGAATGAACTCGCCGAAGGTCAGAAAACCGTCGCGGCGCTCCGCATCAATCACGACGTCATAGTCGCCGTCCTGCATCGACAGAAACCCGTTATGCGTCATGCAGAAGCCCCAGCCCTCCGCATGGTAACAGGTGCGATAGGGAATGAGGTCCGGCTGGTCGGGCAGTGTATGAATATGCTCCTTCAGCGCGTTGAGCGGCATTCGCACCCGCACAGGCACGCTGAAATTCACCACATGCAGATTATGCCGGGCAAAATCGACGATGCGATTGCCGTTCATGTCCGCGATATAGGCCTCATGGATGATCCATTCCTGCGGCGCTTTCCAATCATAAAGCAGAGTGCCCGTTGGAACCTGATGAACCGTCAGCGGCAGATGTTCCCCGATGATGGCAAGCGTTTCGCGCGCGCCATCACCGGCGAGACTGCGGCAGACTGGATAGAGGCGGGCAGCAAGATCGTAGATGGCCATCCCGTTCGACAATGGCGGAATGGCAATTTCAACGCCCTTGTGCCCGGCCCCCGTATCCATCACGCCGTTGCCCGAAGCGGTTGCGGTTCATCGTCAGCGCGCCGCAGATCGGCATCCAAGACCCCTTCCGCAATCAGCTTGCGAATATGCGCGATGCGCTGGAAGCGCGGGCCCTCAAACTCCTCAAGTGTCAGCGTCGAGCGGCTATAGGCGGCAAGCAGTTCGCGCGTGCCAGCAACGGCATCCCATTCCGGTTTTGCCTCTGGCAGCACCCGCGCCAGCTTTTCAAAACTGACGCGATAGGAACGTGTATCCGGTCCGGCATCATCCGCATATTCGATACGGCAATCGGGAACATTCTCGGCGACGATGCCCGCAATGTCGCGGATGCGGTAGTTATGCTCCGTCGAACCGACATTGAAAGCTTCGTTCCAGACTTTTTCGCGCGGTGCTTCCATAGCCGCCATGAAGGCGCGGGAAATATCGCGGATATGCACGATGGGTCGCCAGGGCGTGCCATCCGATTTGAGATAGATCAGCCCCTTCGTCACCGCCCATGCCACGAGATTGTTGAGCACGATGTCGAAGCGCAGGAACGGCGAAACACCATAAGCCGTTGCTGGACGCAGATAGACCGGGCAGAAGCTTGAATCTGCCAGTTCCCGGATCTCCTGTTCCGCCCGCACCTTGGACCGGCCATAGGCCGTTACCGGTTTCAACTCTCCAGTTTCGTCGATCAAATCAGCATCGCTGATGCCGTAATTGCTACAGGATGATGCAAACAGAAAACGCCCGACACCTGCCCGTTTGGCCGCTTTCGCCACGGCGACACTTGCCCGGTGATTGATGTCGTAGGTCAATTCCTCATTGAGATTACCCAGCGGATCATTGGAGAGTGCGGCTAGATGAATGACCGCGTCAAACCCCTCCAGATCGCGCGGCGACACATCGCGCACGTCCTTTCGGATGGTCGGCACGTTCATAACGGCACCGCCTTCTTCAAAGAGGCAATGTTCGTAAAGGCCGATGTCATAGCCGGACACTTCATGCCCCGCATTCATGAGGACCGGTACCATGACCGATCCGATATAGCCCTGATTGCCCGTAACCAGTACTTTCATGTCCGACTCCTCAAGCTTTGATAAATGCATGTTAGTCAGAGAGGACAGGAGCGACGACTTGACCGAAGGCATGCCCGATTAGGACAAGCGTTTATGAAAAGCGTGAAAGGACGTATCGCCTACCTCTTTTGGATGGGTCGCAGACGCTCGTTGCTGCCGATCAGCAGAAGCCAATCGGTTCCGCCGCCGGAATTTTGCACCTGCTTTGGCGTGTAGGTGGCAATCGGCCCCTCCACCCTCGGCTGGCCTGCATCGGCAAACTTGCCGGAAACAGGGTCATACCAGACGGCCTTCCGGCCATCTTTCACGACATTTTTCTGTACCTTGAAATCGTTGGCGTCCCCGTAAACCACCGACAAAGTGCCATCAGGCAGCGATACGGCATAGCTTTTCGCGCTGACCAGAACAGCTCCTTCGCCATCTGGTTTAAGTTGCGGCCAGGGCAGTTTGTCGAAGAGCCTCTTCAACGCCGTCATCGACTGCGCGCCTGGGCTGTCGAGCGCTTCCTGCCAGCTGCGATCAGCAGTGAAAACACCCGGCCCGGTAAAATGCCAGATGGGATTATTGCCAAAGAACTGTCCGGCAGCACCGGCAAGCAAAGCACCATAGGCGTTGCGCCGGATCATTTGCGCGGTCGTCTCCCGCTCGAACTCATAGCCCCCCTCCAGCAAAATGACGGGCATTTTGTTCGGTTTGCGCCGCTCGGAAACCGTGGCATGCACATCGTCATAGGTATAAACCGTATCGAAACTCAGCCAGGACTGATCGGCCCAGAGTTCCGCCGTACTCGTCTTGCGGCCAGAGTGCACCGTCTGGAGGGCGTCTGGATCAACGCGCGCTATACCCTCAGCCATTTCAGAGACAAGCCGCTGATCCGGCGCATTAAAATCACCGCCCAAGACCCAGACTATATTATGAAATTCCTTAAATCGTTGGGCGATCGCCTCGCCATAGACGCGCATTTTCTGGGGACCGGCAACCTCAGCCTTCGAGAACCAACCCTGACTGTTACCGTTCACGCCCAGATAGGCGGGAGCCAGAAAAACAACTATCCCCAATTGCTCCGCCCGCCCGATCACCCAAGCGGCGTGGTCAAAATATTTCGGGTTGAGATCGCCAAAGGCATCGCCCTTGAACGGTTTTTCACCATAGGCATTGGCGGGTGGATCACGGGAGAAATAGTGTTCGACAAGATTGACCAGAATGGCGTTGAAACCGCGCTTCCGGCGATCCTGCAGATAGATCTCGACATCCTCGCGCGTCAGTTCGGCGATCAGCGACCAGGCAGTATCGCCCTGCAGCAAAAACGGTTTACCCGTCGCATCCTCGAAAATGCGCCGATCCTGGCTGATCTTGATCGGGAACGAAGCAGCTGCATTGGACGATCCTGCTGCCATTAACAGCAGGATCGTGGCGATAATGGCGACTACAAAACGCTTCATCGCATCGTCGGCGGATAGGTCGGCGCTTCATTGAAGCGGCGATAGACCACCTGTGAAGGACGTCCGGTCAGATAAGAGCTTACACCGTCGTTCAACGCCCGGACGTAAACGTCGAGCGCACCGTCGATGGCATCCACCGTGCGCGCAATGTCGGTGTCACTGTGCGTATAGCTCACCACCAGCGATGGCATCAGAACGCCGCGCCGGATTGTCTCCTGAAGGAACAATGTGCGAAATTCCTGCGACGGCTGCCCTTGCTCGTCGAGCGTTCCATAGGCAAGGCAGCACGGACGCCCGAACAGGCGAACATGGTTCTGCAGGCCGTGACTGGCAATCGTTGCATTCACACCCTCTGCCAGTTTGGAACCTTGCTCATAGAGCCTTTCGATCACCGGTTCGTCGCGATAGATCGTCATCGTGGCAATCGCCGCAGCCATGGCATGGGTTTCAGCGCCATGGGTGGTCGAAAGCAGGAACACACGTGGATGGTCGGTCTGGGTCAGACCACCAAGCTGCATATATTCCGCCTTACCTGCCAGCGCCGATATTGCAAAACCGTTGCCCAGCGCCTTGCCGAAACAGGACAGGTCCGGCTCGACATCATAAAGCTTCTGCGCGCCGCGCATATGCCAGCGGAAGCCGGTAATCATCTCGTCCAGAATGAACAAGGCTCCGTTTTCATGGGCGATGCGCTTTGCTTCCTGCAGGAAGTTGTTTTGCGGCTCGTCAGCCTTTGCAGGTTCGAGGATAATGGCCGCGATACGCCCCGGATAATCCTCAAACAGGGCTTCAACGCTTGCAATATCGTTGTAACGGAAAGTTGCCGTCAAAGCCGAAACCGAAGCTGGAATGCCTGCATTCATCTTCGTCGTTCCAATGAACCAGTCATCGGTCGAGAAAAATGGATGATCGGCACAACAGGCAATCATGTCACGTCCGGTATAGGCACGCGCCAATCGCACCGCGCCGGAGGTCGCATCCGAACCGTCCTTGCAGAATTTCACCATCTCGGCGCTGTCGATCAGCTCCAGAAAACTTTCCGCGCATTCGACTTCGATGGCACTTGGGCGCGTAAAATTACATCCGTCCTGCAAGGCGTCGCGCACGGCGCGCACGACGGGCGGGTAGGCATGGCCAAGCCCGACCGCACGATTGCCCATGCCATATTCGATATATTCATGGCCATCGACGTCGAAGACATGCGAACCGGACCCGCGCTGGATGAACCCGGGCGCGAGTACCGGATACTGGTCGTCACCCTTGGCATAGGTGTGACAGCCGCCCGGAATGAGCGCGTGCGCCTTGCTGGCGAGCAACTGAGAATTGCGGAACTGCGATGTGAAAAGGTTCATGCCCCTTCTCCTTTCTTATTCACAGATCATGCTGCCGACCATCTCGTATGCAGGCGCTCGCGCACCTGACGCAGCCAGTTCTTTACCGGTTTTGGCAAGCGACTGCGCAAACTGGAATGAAGTGCGTTCGGCATCGACCATTGCGAAAGCGCCAGTGGTGGCGCAATGGCTGGGCGATCCTCCGCGAGATGTTCGAGAAGACCGGCATAGGCTCGACCAGCAATATCGTTGTCGAAGACCGTTTCCACTTTCTGCTGGGCGGCGGCTGCCATGCCGGCAAGTAGCTCTCGGTCGCGTGCAAGCCGGTTTATATGACGCGCAGCCTGACGGAAATCGCCGACGGGAAACAAGAGCCCGTCCTCGCCATCGGTGACAATCGTATCGGTCACACCAGCGATCTTCGAGACGACCGCCGGGCATCCCTGACTCATCGCTTCAATGAGCGTCAGACCGAAACCTTCAAAGCGTGACGGCATGATCATGACGTCATGCTGGTTCACCAGCCAGGGAACATCGGCAGGCGCAACCCAGCCACTAAAACTAACCTTGTCACCGAAAGGCGCAAGACGATGCCGCAGCTGTTCCAGGTCGGGACCATTACCGGCGACCGTCAGGTGATAGGAGCAATCGAGCTCGCGCAGAATATTCGGCAGCCAGAAAATGCCCTTCGAGTTGTCTTCCATCCGCCCCAGATAAAGCAGGCGAAGCGGGCCGGACTCATCCGGCTTTTGAACATTGCGCGACAAGTGAATGTCCCGGTTCAGTCCATGCGGGATGACAAGCGTGCGCGACGCATCGAAACCATGCTGGCGCACGAGATCGTCACGGCAGCGTTTTGAAACGCCGACAGTTGCGTGAACATGATCACGGATTGCCCGCGCCGCCGCGTAGGTGCCGGGTGTGATATTGTGCACGATCATGATGCGCAGAATATCGGCGGGCAGATAGCGCGCCAGATTGGTTTCGAAACGGTTCGCAAGAACATTGACGAAAACGGCGTCGAAATGGTTTTCGCGCAGGAAGCTGATCATATGCCTTGCGCGAGTTTCTTCATCCAGCACACCCATGCGGTCGATGGCATCCCCCTTGCGAAGCGCATCATCAAGCCCCTGCCCTGTCGGCACATTGACCGTATCGCCAGCAGCGCCTGCAGCAAGCCAGCGAAGCTCTATGCCCGACTGGGCAAGCGAGGCGCGCAGACGCGTGAAAACCGAATAGGTCCCGCCTATGTGAGGACGGACAAAGTAAGCACATTTCATGGCCAGAACCTTGTTGCCACAGAAACACCTCAGGGGAGACAAGACTTCGAGGGAACAACTCCCTCGAAGCCTTACTCCGGTATATCGGGGGGCAATGGATATACCGCTGGCCAGTGTATCGAAATTGCTCTGCCACGCATTTCGGCTATGAGGGGTACACCCCATCCTACAATAGAGTATGGTGTTCACCCTTCTGCCAGTTTTCCTG
Organism: Ochrobactrum sp. WV_118_8; assembly: GCF_039631535.1. Lineage (NCBI taxonomy): Bacteria > Pseudomonadati > Pseudomonadota > Alphaproteobacteria > Hyphomicrobiales > Brucellaceae > Ochrobactrum > Ochrobactrum sp. WV_118_8. Next base: position 364,500 of record NZ_JBDIUZ010000002.1, read on the forward strand.
CAGGTCGGTCTGGCCTAAGCTTGTCGGTGCAGCGGGAGACACGCGCATGAGAATAGGACTTTTCGGGCAGTTTGGTTCCGGCAATACCGGCAATGACGGTTCGCTGGAAGCCATGTTGCAACTCTTGAAGCGTAACTGTCCCGACGCACAGCTTGTCTGCATCTGCTCCAAACCCGATATCGTTGCGCAGACATTCGATCTTTCGGCTCATCCGGTCTCCCAGCCCGATCCATCCAACTGGCTGCTCCGGGCAGCCAACAAAGCGATGCTGCATTTTCCCCGACGAACAGTTGGTTTCAGTTGCGCGCTTCTGCTTGTTTCTCAGCTCGATCTCATCATTGTGCCGGGTACGGGCATACTGGATGATTTCAACGAGAACCCCTTTGGCTGGCCTTTTGCAGTACTGCGTTGGTCGCTGGCGGCCAGACTGACCGGCACGCGCATGATCTTCGTGTCGATCGGCGCCGGACCGGTCGATCATCGATGGAGCAGGTTCTTCATCCGTCAGGCTGCAATGCTGGCGTCTTTTCGTTCCTATAGAGATCAGATCTCTCATGACTTCATGAAACAGCTGGGCGTAAAACCCGCTCAGGATTTCGTCAGTGCTGATATCGCCTTTGCATTGCCAACGGTTCCAGATCAGAACCGGGATAGCCCGGAACAATGTGTGGGCATCGGCGTGATGACTTATCGCGGGTGGAAAAAGATGGAGAAGGATGGCGATGCCATCTACAGGGACTATGTCTCCAAAGTGACGACACTGGTGAACAGGCTTCTGGCCAGCGGGCGTCAGGTGCGTCTGCTGATCGGAGACAAGGGCGACATAGAGGCGGCCCGCGATATACTGGCGCAGCTCGCTCCGGCGGAAGCGAACAAAGTCGCATTTGAACCATCCGCTTCCCTGCACGAACTCATGCAGCAGATCGCCAGAACCGACGTCGTTATCGCAAGCCGCTACCATAACATCGTCTGCGCGCTGGCCATGGGACGCCCCACAATCTCCATGGCTTATGCGAGCAAAAACGACGCTTTGTTGCACGATACCGGACTGGCGGCATTCTGCCACCGGATTGACAGTTTTGATCCTGAAACAATCCTCTCCCAAGTCGACTTTGCTTTCGAGCATCGAACGATTTTGACCACGCAGGTGAAAGCCGGTGTGGAGCGCTATCGCAGCCGGCTGGCACGACAGGAAGAGCTTCTTCACACCACATTTCTCGACAATGTCAGGAGTACGGCTGATCCAGCCATTCAGTCACTACGACCGAACTAGTACGTGTTTGGAAATGCCCTATCTTTTTGTTTTTACACACACCTTGATCCGAAAATCGTTTCGGATTTCTCGGGATGCGTTCTAGGCGCCACGTCCGCTTCGCCACGCGGAACGCTTCAACAGATAGTCGAAGGGTGGCATGACAGCGAGCAAGGGCTCCCGCTTCAGCGCGAATGCCATCAGCGAACCCGCCACTTTCGGCCTCCGCGCCAGATTGGAGATCGCTGACCAATAAGCCCGTTTGGTAAGGCAATCCTGAACCATTGCAAACAGACGGTGTTGATGCGGCAAGCTGGCGCCTTCATGATCGAAGAAGGACCGGAATCCCGCCTCGAACTCGCGGTTCCAGGACAGAATACCATTCACCGTCGCCGACCGGTTCTGGGGATGCGACCGCGCAAAAGCCTGTATCTGGCCGGTAGAGGCGACGGAACCGCGTGTGGCAATGCGAAGCCACATTTCGAGATCGTCAGTATGGGAAAGCGACGTGCGGTAATATCCCATCTGTTTCTGGATCGCAGTCCTCACAACCGCAGTCGGACCTGTAACCGGGTTAAACGCATGCCGGCAGGCAAACTCAATGAATTCTTCCCCGGACCATATCCGCCACTCGTCCGAAGCGGGGGACGTGGCACCCGTCACACGAGCTTCACCATCGTCGGCTTTTATCCGGCCCGTCGCGCCATGCGCGAGATGAACGTCGTCGCGTTGCGACAACATTCTTGTCGCCCTCTCCAGAGCCCCTCTCGCCAGCAGATCATCCGAACACAGGATCAGGAAATATTCCGATGCGGCCCAGTCTATGCCCTCGTTGAACGAAGCATGCGGCCCCAGATTTTTCTGACGGAGCAGCAGCTGGACGCGGCTGTCGTCGGCCGCAAGGCTCTTTGCAACCTCGACGCTATTATCTGTCGAGGCATTGTCGATGATGAGCAGACGGACATTGACGCCTGATTGTTGCAAGACGCTGTTGGCGCAGGCGGAAAGATAGCGACCATAGTTGAAGTTGGGAATAACAACGTCGATTGTCGGCTGTTCCAATTTGCATTTGTCCATGACAGGCCGTCCTATTCTGCAGGGGTCGACGCCGATCGGGGCACAAGCCGCGCCCGAAGCTTTCCGAAAAGCCAGCTCAGCGATGGCTCGACCTCGGCAGCGAAGGGATGGCGCACCAGGAATAGCGCGCCCAGCCAACTCACCACCGCGATGAGGCCCATCACGACGCCTCTGGTCCAAGGGATTTCCAGCGAGAAGCCATCAGCGGCAACCATTGCAAGCGGTATGGCCAGCGCAATCAGAGTCACAAGACCGCTTTTCAGCAATTCCCGACCAAGCACGGCATAGGAAAAGGCCACGTGCCTGCGCACGAAAACGATGGCTATGACCATCTGTATGGGCAAGCTGATGAACTGTCCAAGCGCGACGGCAAGCAGCCCATAAAATGCAGCCGTGCCTATAACGGTGAGTGCGACCAGCCGCGAAATGAGATTGGACAGGAAAGCTTCGCGGTTTTCACCCAATGCCATCAGCAAGGGATAGGTCAGAATCGCAGGAAACCAGAAAAGGCAGGCAAGGCTGAGGATCGCCACTATGGGCACGCATTCAGTCCAGTCGGGGCCAAGAACGATGTGCACTGCCGGATAGGCGAGCAGCGCCAGCAATGCCTGTGCCGGCCAGTAGGCGACGGTAATGTAGGACAAGGCGCGGATGTATGACTGGCTGATATCCGCTCCGGCACGAACTTGCGCCGAAAGCATCGGGAACGCCACGGTGAAGACGGCTGAAAGGATGATGCGATCCGGCAGACCGCTCAAAGTGTCGGCACGGTTGTAAATGCCAACTGCCGATATGGGCATGAAACGCCCGAGCAGAAGCTGCGGAAGCGTCATGCAAATCTTGTTCAGACCAGCATTGCCTCCAAGATAAATCCCGAACCGCCAGGCCGTGTCGAAACTGGCCAATGACGGGCGGAACAGATTTTTCAAAGGGTGGATCGAGACAGCCAGCCCCGTTGTTATCAACGCGCTTGCCAGCAGTCCGAAGGCAAAACACATATGCCCGAAACCGCTGAAGGCCATGGCAATGGTTACCAATGCGCCCAGACCGGCCCCGGCGGTGCGGATGCGCGCCAATGTTCCGAAGGCCATGTCGCGCTTCAGCAATGCGACAATCGGTAAGGACAGGCTTTCGACCAGCGCGGCCACAATCGTGATGCTGAGAAAAAGCTTCAACTTCGGATCGTTATAGGATTCGGCGAAGTATCCGAGTGCAAAATACAGGATCAGCGACAGCAGAACCGTTACACCCATCAGAAAAGTAAGCGAAGTCCGGATGTCCTGATCGCGTACCTTATCGATCTTTATCAAAAATTCGGGACTGGCGAATTCGCGCAGCGAAAACACGACTGCCGTAAGGCTCAAGCCTATCACACCCATTCCGGTTTCGGCTGGCCCCAGAACACGTGACACCGCAGCCACCGTCACAAAATTGAAGAGCAGCCCTGCATATTGTTCGAGCGCCGCCATGAGGAAACCCCTGCGACTGCCATTCATGATCCGCTCCAACAGGTATTCTCTGGCACCGCCAGCGTTTTCTGCATCATCGTTTCATCCCCCATTCATGACAGCGCGGGCAAAAGCGTCCGCAGGCGCAATTTTCCAATCCTCGCTCAGAATAATCCTTTGCCACAGGCACGAAATGTCGCCCTTGGTGTTAGCACCTGACCTGAAAGGAGTATGCGGCACGCTCTAAAGCCAAGTCGTGGATAGCAGTGTCAGTGCGTAAAAATTTCGGGAGTTTGATCTTTTGCACGCGCCTCGGAGGAGACATGACGAGTCTTTCCTGGATCACGCTTCTGGCCTTCGCTCTTTCCGTCGCTTTCTGCCTCGGCTTTCGGGGGCTGGCACGCGAATGGCATCTCATCGACATTCCTGATGCCCGCAAGAGGCATGACGGGAATGTCCCGCTTTGCGGGGGCATTGCCATTTTCCTCTCGTTTTCCGCAGCCACGTTTCTGGCGTTTGGCGTTTCAGGACATGCCAATGCCATGGCCTTGCTGCCAGGGCTTGTGCTCATCCTCGTCGCCGGTGTTCTCGATGACCGTTTCAACCTGCCTGTCGCGCCGCGCCTTGCAATCCAGTTGCTCGCAGCCTTCCTGATAATTGCTATCACCGGGGTGACGCAGACCTATCTCGGGCTTGCTTCCGACGGCATCGAAACTGCCGCCACGTCCACTCCGGAAATGCTTATACAGGTCCTGACCGGACCGCTTTTCCTGATTATCGCGCTTGCTTTCATTGTCGGCCTCGTCAATGCGGTCAATATGAGTGACGGCGTGGACGGACTGGCAGGGTCGGCGAGTGCTGCCGCATTCTTCTGGCTGGCCGTCATCGGCTTCGGGATCGGCGAACATCGCCTCGGGCTCCAGGCGCTCGCCCTTGCTGCTGCCTGCCTCGGCTTTCTGGTTTTCAACATGCGGCATCGCTGGCGCACCCGAGCAAGCCTTTTCCTTGGCGATGGCGGCAGCACATTTCTCGGTGCAGCCCTTGCCGGATTTATCCTCATCCTTGCAAGCGGAACCGCCGCCGTCGCCTTTCCCGTCCTGATCTGGATCGTGATCGTGCCAGTCATTGATACGCTGAGCCTGATCGTGCGCCGCATGTCTGTACGCAGAAGCCCGTTCTCGCCGGACCGGCAGCATCTGCATCATCTGCTGATGGATGCGGGCCTTTCCTGCGGGCAAACAGCCGTAGCGGTCATGGCGCTCAATCTTCTGGCGGGAGCCATCGCCTACATCGCCATCCGGTTCGACATACCCGTCTGGCCGATGCTTCTGGCGCTGGCGATCCCTGCCGCAGCGCACACGCTCTTCGTGCTGCGCATGACCAGAGGCGCACGTCCGATCGTTACCGCTTCGATGGCCGAGGCCAACCCGACCACCAAACCGAACATCACTTATCCAGGGGCAACTTCATGACTGTGTCCGTCCTCATCAGAACGCTTAACGAGGAAGTCAATCTACCTGCATGCCTCGCCTCACTCGACTGGTGCGACGATATCGTGGTGCTCGATTCATTCAGCACTGATCGTACCGTGGAAATCGCCAAAGCAGCGGGCGCGCGCGTCTATCAGCGCGTCTATGACACCGAGGACCGCCAGCGCATGTACGGGCTGACGGAAATCGAGTTCAAACATCTTTGGGTCTATACACCCGACGCGGACGAAATCACACCGCCGGATCTGCGAGATGAAATACTGTCGGTCACCGCTGATCTCGACCGACCGGAAGTGTTTTTCCGGCTTCGCTACAAGAACATGTTCATGGGGCGCTGGATACGCCATGCAAGCCTCTATCCGACATGGATCACCCGGCTGGTCAGGCCGGATCGCGTACGCTTCGAGCGTTCGATCCATGCACGCGCAACCGGAGGTCCGAGCGGCCAGTTACAGGCGCATTTCATCCATTACAGCTTCAACAAGGGGCTCGCCGCCTGGTACGACAAACACAATCTCTATTCCACCGTTGAAGCGGATTTGTCAGCAGCGCGGCTTCTTGAGCGGCGCGTCGATTGGGGTGGCCTCCTGTCAGGCAATCCGGAACGGCGTCGGCGCGCCATGAAATCCCTGTCCTACAATTTGCCGTGTCGGCCGACCTTGCGCTTCTTCTACATGTATGTGCTGCGCGGTGGCTTCCTCGACGGCAAGCCCGGCTATCTCTATTGCCGCCTGCTTTCGGCTTACGAGTTCATGATCGTGATCAAGATGGAAGAGCAACGCCAGCGCCAATCGGCGCTTCTGGCTGAATCATCATCAGTCAGACGCCCTTTGGAAACCGAAGCACCAGAACGGCGTATGGTATGATGCTGCCCATTATTCTGCCCTGTGCCGTTTTGTTCGGACTGGTCGCCATGTTCTTCTCGGAACCTGTTCTGACCTTGCAGGATGATGGCGGCAGAGCTGATGTGATCGTCGTACCCGGCGGAGACGGACCACCCCGCGCGGCGGAGGCCGCACGTCTCTGGAAGGAAGGCCGCTCACCGGTGATCCTTGTTACCGGCGACGGGGATTGTCTCTCCAACAAACGGATCATGGTGCGCAAAGGCGTGACACCATCGGCGATTTTTGTGGAATGCCAATCGGGCAGCACCTGGCAGAATGCCCGATTTTCCGCGCCCCTCATGCGCGAAATACAGGCCAGAAGTGCGCTGATCGTGACCAACTGGTATCACTCGCGCCGCGCCATAGCGAGCTTTCGCGCCGCCTGCCCCCAGATGCGTTTCATCTCGTCTCCCATCGGCGGCGATGACGGTCGGCCCGGTTTTCCGACAACACCCACGGACATGGAACTCGTCGTCAAGGAATATGTGAAACTTGGCTGGTATCTGATTTCAGGCCGCATCTTCCCACACGACCTTTCCGCGGATGAACCGGCACCCGATCTTTCGGATGTATGCGCTGATGCGGGGGTTACACAATGAACCTCTCACTCACCTGGATTTTCGTCGGTTGCGTCCTCTGCCTTCTGGCTGGCGGTCTCTTCTCCAGACCGGAACGCATGTATCAGTTTCCGTTTCTTGCAGGGGTGATGACCTTCGGCTTCCTGCTGCCGCAGCTTCCCGCCCTCGTATATGATCAGTTTCTGCCTTCCGGCGCTTACGCCAAGACGATGATCATGGGCATTCTGTCGTTCGCAATGCTGATGCTTGGATGGCGTCTGACGAGAAAGCCGATTCAGTTTCTCAGCATGAGTTTCAGCGAACGCAGACTGCTCTGGGCTGCAGCCGGATTGTCGGCTTTCGGCGCTGTCTTCTATTTCCTCCTTAGCCGCCTTCCAGGAGACGTCTCCATCGGCGTACAAATGACTGGTATGCCGGTGGTGTACCTCTTCTTTGCACAGCTCATGCCCTATGGCCTGGCCATCGCCGTCCTGTGTTTCGCACGGCGTCCGTCTTGGTTCGCCATCGCGATCATCCTGTTCGATCTGGTTTTCTATCTGGACCGTATTCTGGTCACAGGAAAACGCGCAGAGACCATCCAGCTGGTCCTCATGTTCCTTCTCGCCTTCTGGTTCTACCGACGGATTGTCGTACCTCGAACAATCATGGCAATCAGCATTCTGGCTGGCACATTTCTGATGACCAGTATGGGCGATTATCGACAGGTAACCCGTGCGGATGCGAGCTTTGTTCTCGATGAGATTCTGGAGATCGACTATGCCGCCAATTTTCGCGCTACCCTTGACCGTGGTGGTCCGGAAATGCGCAATGCCGTGCAACGTATTGATGAAATTGATCGGCGGCTCGAGTTTGATTACGGCAAATATCACTGGAACCGTATCGTCTTTACATTCGTTCCGGCGCAACTTGTGGGTAGTCGCATCAAGGAAGCGCTCTATCTCGATGTCCCGGGACCCAGCCGCGATTACAACCCTCTGACAGGCTCGACCGAAACGGGATTGGTCGATGCGTTCTTGTCATTCTGGTATTTCGGAGCCCTGAAATTCCTGCTGCTTGCCTGGGCCATGCGCAGACTTTGGGAAACGGCAATGGCAGGCGAGATGCTCGGACAATTGGTGTATATGCTTTCCATTGTTCCGGCCATGCACTCAATTTCTCATCACACGGATTGGGTCGTGCCTGTCTGGATTCACATGGCATTGTTCCTCATTCCCGTTCTGTCGTTCTGCGTAATCCGCAATCGATCAATCCAGCTCCCGCTTCCGCCATCACAAAGTGGCGCGATCAGCATTGCGGGGGCCAGGTTTCAGGAAGGATGGTCATCATGACCGTGACGTCAGACCACAAAGGGACGTTCGCCGGAGAAACCGGTAAATCGCGCCAACTGGATGGCATTTCAGGCAGAATGAACGCGTCGCGCCCCATGGAAGGCGGCGCGACCTTCACACTCGGACACCGTGTTCAGCGTCTGTGCTGGCAGGCAAGCTGGTTGTTACTGGCGGCATGGACGCCATCTTTCCTGTGGCGCTGGCGTGGCGCGGTGTTGCGCGCCTTCGGCGCGAAGGTTCACAAGACCGCCATCGTGCGCGGCAGTGCGCGTATCTGGTGGCCGGGCAATCTGACCATGGGTGCTCATTCATCGCTGGGACCGGGTGTGCTCTGCTATAACGTAGCGCACGTAACGCTTGCCCCATTCGCCATCGTTTCACAACGCGCGCATCTGTGCACGGCGGGGCACAATATCGATCAGGCGGATTTTCCCCTCATAGCAGCACCCATTCACATCGGGCCTTATGGCTGGGTTGCAGCTGAAGCCTTTGTCGGGCCGGGCGTGACCATCGGTGAAGGCGCAGTTCTTGGCGCACGCGGGGTCGGCTTCCGTGATATGGAACCATGGATGGTCTATGTCGGCAATCCGGCCAAGCCCGTGAGACCCCGACGGAAGCCCTGACAATCAGGAAGCAGGAACGGACCGGAGCGCCTTGCGGCCCGCAACGGCGCCGCTTTTTTGCGATTGAAAGCTCTGATAGGCCGCAATTGTCTGGAGAGCGATGCGTGGCCAGGTGTAGTTGGCCCGCACAAGTCTGGCACCAGCCGCACCCATGCGTTTCGCGCGATCCGGGTCTTCCAGAATTTGCTCAAGCGCTGAAGCCACAGCCATCGGGTCGAGTGAACAGACCACACCGGCACCGGCTTCAGCGACTTCCGGAAAATGGCACGCATCGGTAATCGCAACCGGTACGCCGCAGGCCAGCGCCTCGGTTATGGCGACGCTGAATCCTTCCTGACGGCTTGGCAGGCAAAAACAGGCCGATTGTTTCAGGGCAGCGATCTTCGCCGGACCATAGAGCCCGCCTGTCATGTGTACCCGCGTCTCAAGCCCGTATTGACGAATACGCTGCCGAAAATCTTCTTCCGCACCACCATCGGGACCCGCGACAACCAGATCCACATCAGGGAACAAGGTGGCAACACGACGAAAGGCATCGGCAAGTATATCAAGACCTTTCTTGTAGTGCAGCCGCGACAGAAAAAGTATGTAGGGCCGTTCCGGCAATCCGCGCACGGCAATATCCTTGTCGCCCTCGACTTCATTGAGGAAAATTCCGTTCGGGATAATCATCGAGGGTGATTTCAGGCCAAGCGGCCGCATCAGCTCGATTTCATCCGCATTCAGTGCGTGGATGAAGGCCGCACCGTCGAGCATACGACGAAAGCCGAGCATCATCGCGATCTTCTTCTTCCATGCGCTCTGTTGCATGCTCCACACGTCGAGCATACCGCAACAACATACGCAATATGGCACACGATAGCGGCGGCAAAGCATTGATGCCCGCAACAGATTGGTTTCCCATATGCCATGAAGATGCACAAAATCTGCCGAGCGCAGCAGCATCTCCATTGCTTTTGCTGCAGCCCCGCCGAACAAGGTTTCCCGCAGGTCAGGCATTGGCAGAAGCAGGGTGCACACCTTGTCGAAACCGGGGATTGTGGCCGTGGCGCTGACGGCGCGACCGCTCACTTCATCATCGCTATAGCTTACGATTGTCACTTCATGACCGAGCGTTGCCTGCGCTGCTGCAAGCCGCACCACGACGGCTTGCGGGCCGCCCTTGGCAGGGTCGTAGGAACCGATGACGTGGACAATGTTCATGCCGCCTTCTCCCGAAAGATTGCTGAGGTCAACCGTTCGCCATAACGCGATAAAGTAAAATCAGCCGCGCGTTCGCGGGCGCTTTCGCCCATCCGTTCCAGCGCTGCCGGATTGCCTGCAAGTTCCCGCAGGATTTCCGTTGTCTCCATGACATCCCGGATAGGCACGATATAGCCGTCGATACCGTTGCGAACGACACTGCCCGTATTCTCCGTACAAATTACAGGCAGCCCAGCGGCCAGCGCTTCATAAACGGAAATCGCCGACCCTTCGCATAACGAAGGCAACAGAAAAACATCGGCCCACTCAAATTGCTTGCGCATCTCGCTGCGCGGAATGGGGCCTGTCAATTCGACCGAGGCGGCGAGCTTCTTCTGTGCTTCCGGCAACAGTTCCAGCGGGCCGACCATCCGGAATTCCACCTCTCCCGCCAGTAATCGGGAAACCCCGCCGACATAAGGTGAACCTTTGCGCAAGCCAACCGCGCCCACTGTCAGCACGCGCAATTTGCCTGGTGCCCGTGGTTTCCGTTCAACCTGGAAACGCGTATCGACACCTGTCGGAACCACCACGATTTTTTCGGGAGCACAACCTTCTTCAACCACATGACGGGCAACAAAAGGTGATGGACACACAACCACATCGGCCAGCTGCCATTCAGCTCGTTCACGCTCCGCGAAAGCCTCGGAATATCCATCGCTTTCGAGCGGCAATTGCCAACCCGGGTTCAACAATTCCTCTTCATAACCAAGCTGGTCGACGATGGCGCGCGGCGCGATCACCTGATCGACCGCTGTCCAGAGACCCATTTTTCGTGCAGCCGACAACAGTTCAACAGCTTCACCGCTGAAGGCATAGACACCACTTGCGCCGTGAAATCCGCTTTCGGCGACCAGCCTTCCGAAGGTTTCACCAGCCCATATTGCATTGGCAGTGGATTTCGGCCCGGTCTGGTTCGCCAGTCTGCGTACTGCGGAATGCAGTCCGAAGCCCGGAAAGGTTGTCATCTGTTGTTGGGGAATTCCCTGGGGCTTGCGTCCAATCAATCTCCGAACAGAGGATGGGAGTGCATTGGAGGGCAAGCTGTTGAGGAAACGTGGCCATCCCTGAAAAGCGCATATGTCCGTATAAAAATGTGCCAGCTTCTGATTATTCGCAAAAATCCGCGGGACTGCATAGTGCCGGCGGGCGCCCAACTGGCTGACAACGACCGACCCATCCATCATAATTCCCTCGGCTGGAACTGCCGGTCGAGAACCGGCATGGCCTGTGGCACCACCTTTTCCTCAAGCCGCGAGATGGCCGACTGCCAGACGGCTGCGCCATATTCACGCGAATAGGCCGTTTCCATCAGATAGCGGGCATTGTTGCCCATCGACATGCGCCCCACAGGCGAATGCCGCAAATGAAGGATCGCGTTGATCAACGCATCGACATCGCCCGGTCTCAGCGCCATACCGCACTGAAAATCGCGGACAATCGTGCCGATCTCGCCTTCCGTATCACCGATGAAGATTGTCGGACGGGCCGCCGCAAGGACGCCATAGAACTTGCTGGGCACGATACAATGTTCCAGCTCCGGCTTCAGCGAAACCAGATGCACATTGGCCGCGCCAAGGCTCTCGGAGAGCTTTTCCACGGGCTGGAATGGTTTCATCATCACATTGGTCAAGCCGCGTCGCTTGACTTCACTTTCGACGAAACCACGCTGCTGCCCCTCGCCGATCATCAAAAAGACGATGCTTTTCATATGCCGGAGCCGCTCCGCAGCATCAAGCACCGTCTTGAACTCGTGTGCGCGCCCGAAGTTGCCCGAGTAACCGATGACGAATTTTCGACCAAGCCCCCAGCCACGGCGCAAGGGGTTCTGCGACGGCTCCACCGGAACGATTTCATTGCGGTCGGCCCAGTGGTGAACCACGCTCAGGCTTTCCGCCGGAATATCCCGCGTCGAAAGATAATGCGCCATGCGTTCTATCGGACAGATTGTCAGTGCGGACTGGCGCATCGACCAGTTGCGCAGGATCAGGGCGAGCTTACCGGAAACGGTATCGGATTTGATGAGGCCGAGTTCCATTGCCGTTTCGGGAAAAAGATCCATCACCCAGTTGACCAGTTTTGCGCGTCGCAGGCGAACAGGCAGCGCTGCCGAAACGGAAAGAAGCGGCGGATCGGTACAGACGACGCAGACATCGTCCTTGTGGGCATTGGATGCAAACCAGGCGGCCGCGGACAGATGAAAGGTTGCATAATCGACCGCGCGCCCGACAAGCTTGCCCCGACCAAAGCCCGAGGTCCATATGCGATGCACATCTATGCCGTCGATCGTTTCACGCGCGGGCAACACGTCCTTCCGCTTGTCGTGATAGCTGCGGCTTGCCAGCACTGTCGTCTCGATGCCTTCACGCACAAGCGTATGGGCAAGGCTCGTCACCATCCGGCTCGTCGCCGACTGGTCCGGGTAGAAGTAACGATTGGCAAGCACCACACGCATGATTTCACATCCTGTTGTTCGATCCCGTTGAAACGAGCATCGCAACTGCGCAGCAGATACCGCAAGAAACACAAAGGCATGGCACGCACCGACACCGGGCGAACTGCCTACCTCTTTGGGTGAAACCGGACATACCGGGCGCGCCTCAAGCCTCATCCGAAGAGGGATGTTCCGGCCCGCAATTGCCGTTTTGGAGCCGTTCTGCCCACGCAGGAAATCGCTAACATGGTTTCATTGCAGCTTTGGAAAGCTTTGGTCGGAGGGAAGCCCTTGCAAGAGAAAACAGCTCTCATCGTCGGTGTGACCGGACAGGACGGCGCTTATCTAAGCGAGCTTCTGCTCAAAAAAGGCTATCGCGTACATGGTCTGAAACGGCGGTCTTCCTCGTTCAACACTGCGCGTATCGATCATCTCTATCAGGACCCGCATGAGGAGGACATTCGCTTCCGCCTGCATTTCGGTGACCTGACCGATGCAACCAATCTGTGCCGTGTCATTCAGGAAGTGCGGCCCGACGAGATTTATAATCTCGGCGCGCAAAGCCATGTTCAGGTAAGCTTTGAAACGCCTGAATATACGGCCAATGCCGATGCGCTCGGCACGCTGCGTCTGCTCGAATCCATGCGTATTCTGGGTCTCGGCAAGACATGCCGTTTCTATCAGGCTTCCACGTCGGAACTCTTCGGTAACAGCTCGCCCCAGGCACAGAACGAACAGACGCCTTTCGCCCCGCGCAGTCCTTATGCGACGGCAAAGCTCTATGCCTACTGGACGACGGTAAACTACCGCGACGCCTATGGCTTCCATGCCTCCAACGGCATTTTGTTCAATCACGAAAGCCCGCTTCGCGGCGAAACCTTCGTTACCCGCAAGATCACCCGTGCTGTCGCGGCCATTGAACGCGGCCTGCAAGACAGGCTTCGGCTCGGCAATCTCGATGCCCGTCGCGACTGGGGTCATGCGCGTGATTATGTCGAGGGCATGTGGCGTATCCTGCAGGAAGACACCGCCGACGACTACGTGCTGGCGACCGGCGAAACGCACACGGTGCGCGAGTTTGTCGAACACGCCTTCAAGGCCGTCGACAAGGAGATCGAGTGGCACGGCAACGGCGTGGAAGAAATCGGCCGCGACCGAAAATCCGGCAATTGCCTGATAGAGATCGATCCTCGCTATTTCCGTCCGAACGAGGTCGACTTCCTGCTCGGCGATGCATCCAAGGCGAAAAATCGCCTCGGCTGGCAGCATACGACCGGCTTCGACAATCTTGTCACCGAGATGGTCGACTGGGATTTGCGCAACATCATGCGGGAGGTTGGACGCAATGACTTCTACGGCTGACATCACCCCCGCTCCGTTTTATTCACTCGAAGGCAAGAAGGTGTTCGTTGCCGGGCATACTGGCATGGTCGGTTCGGCCATTCTGCGCCGCCTGCAAGGCACGGATTGCGACATCATCACTGCAGCGCACAGCGCACTCGATCTGACCCGGCAGGGACCGACGGAGAATTTCATCAGCGGTCGCAAGCCGGATGTCATCATCATCGCTGCCGCCCGCGTTGGCGGCATCCTTGCCAATTCGCAATATCCGGCAGATTTTCTCTATGACAATCTCGCCATCGGCATGAACCTCATCCGCACTGCCCATCAGAACGGTGTCGAACGCCTGTTGTGGCTCGGATCAAGCTGCATCTATCCCCGCGACGCAGCGCAGCCTCTCACCGAGGATGCCCTGATGACAGGCCCGCTGGAAGCGACCAACGAAGCCTATGCCATCGCCAAGATCGCGGGGCTTGAATATGCGCGGGCTTGCGCACGGCAATATGGTAATCACTTCATGACGGCGATGCCGACCAATCTTTACGGTCCAAACGACAATTTTGATCCCAACACCTCGCATGTCCTGCCGGCATTGATCCGCCGGATTCACGAGGCCAAGGTGCGAGGGACCGACCATGTGACGCTCTGGGGCACCGGCAAGCCCTTGCGGGAGTTCCTGCATGTGGATGATCTTGCCGATGCCTGCCTGCACATGCTGCGTTTCTATGAAGGCGTCGAGCCGATGAACATCGGGACGGGTGAAGAGATTTCGATTAAGGATCTGGCACTGACCGTTGCCCGCGTCGTCGGTTACGAAGGTCGCTTTGAACACGACCTCAGCAAACCGGACGGTACACCGCGCAAACTCCTCGACACGTCGCGGATGCGGGCGCTGGGCTGGAAGCCGCAAATTCGTCTGGAGGACGGCCTGCGTGAAGTCTATCGCGATTGGTTGGAGGAAGCCGCCGATCCTGTCGCCGCTTGAAGCCCCCGGAAAAGCGGGACCCGCTTTTCCGATCAAGCGCGACGTTTTCTTCGACATTGTCGATCCTGGACAAGTCTCCTCGGCATCCCTCATGCCGGGGAGACGCGCAGCGTCGTCCCGAAGCACGAAGAGACGCCGCGCCTTCCTAAACTTCCATTGAAGTGAAACTCTCAACCTATGACGGCGAGCCGCCAACCCTGCTCATATCCAGCTCGACGCGCAGGATGTCACCCGGTTTGATTTCCGTGCTTTCGTTGGCGACGATATCCTGAAAGCTGCCATTCACGATACGACTGATCGAGAACACCAGTTTCTGGCGCAGCGTGGCCGCGGAAATATTACCGGAAGACTTGGCGATCTCGGCCATAGCCTGGAGTTGTGTATTGCTGCGGCGCTCCATGCGGGCAATGTTGAGGTCAATATCCTGCAAATTGGTAGCCGCTTCGCTTTTGCGAATTTCTTCCAGATTGGCGATGCGCTGCTCCATGGCAAGCTGGTTCTGTCTCGCCCGTGCAAGAAACGAAGCAAGCTCCAGTGCGGCTCGCCGTGTGGCCGACAGATCACGTTCCATGTCGCGCAGGTTGGATTTTGCGGCCAGGCCGCGATCCACCAGTGACTTGCTGGAATCCACATTCTCCTGCAACAGCCCGATTTCGGTGTCGTGCAGCTTGATACTCTGCTGCAGGGTCTGGATTTCATCGCCATAGCTCGCTGCTTGCGCTTCAAGCGCCCTACGCTCGGCAGCAAGATTGCTGCGGCGGACGTTGAACACTGTCTTTTCACCGTCCAGCATCTTCTGCGTCAGGGCCACGGTTTCCTTGTTCGCAGCCGCCTGATCCGGCAGAGTATAAGTAAAATCCGTGCCGTTCAGTTCCGCCTCGAAACGGGCCCGCCGGATTGCCATGGCAGTGATCTGCATCTGCAGGTCGACATATTCCTGCTGCGCGGAAATAAGCTGCATCCCGGCAGTCAGGGCTGGAGATTCCGCTTTTCCGGCTCCGCCACCCAGCGCCATGAGTTCAAGCACCACCATTCCGGGCCGGAACTGATATTTTCCCGGCGCCTTCACATCGCCAACGACAAATACCGGCGCATATTGATTGATCGTTGCTGTGACCGTCAGTCCCGGAATATGCTGGGATAGCGATCCCGCGATCTTCTCGCTGATCTCATTGGTGGTCAGCCCGGTGACGGAAATATTACCCACGACCGGATAACCGATATTGCCGTCCACATCGACCGGGTAAAGCCCGGTGAGTGACGGTTGCCCATAAACGGTTACCTGCAGCACGTCATTTGCGCCAACCCGATAGGCTTGTCCGTCCGCAAGCGCTCCAAAAGTCCCGCCGACCAGAATGAGGCCCGAAAGCATAGTGGCCCGAAGATGGGTACCAATGCGTTTCTTGATGATCCTGTATGACATGGTTTGCCCTCACGCCTGTTCCTGTGCGCCATCCGCATCTGGTTTCCGGCGCCGCGCGAAGATCGCGCTTATGCTCCGCCGTGCTTTCTGCAAGCCCAGTCCGCAAAGCACCACGGGGAGCACTATCCAGCTGCGATAAGACGAAGAATTATGGTTCACGACCGCCAGCGCGGGCTTGCGACCGAACGACGCCATCGTCTGTATCAATGCATTGGTCGCAAGCTGGTCCTGTCGGTCGGACGGAACCACAAGAAGCGCCGTATCCGTCGCCCGCGACAGGAGAACCGAGCGCTTGTCTTCCATGACCGCCGGCAGATCGACGAGGATGATCTTGTGATCCGCGCGCAACTGGGCAATCAGCTCGGCCAGCCAGTCTCCGTCACGCATCTGTCTGTTCGGCTTGATGATATCGATCCCCGAACCGTGATCATGCACGAGCGTTGCGCCGGAAAGCGGACGCCCTGTAGAAACAGCACCGTAATCGCCATGCGGAAGCCCGAAGGCCTCCGACAGGCCCGACCGCTTGTTTGTCGCATCGATGACTGCAACCGTTAAGCCGGTCGCGGCGATCTGTTGCGCGAGCGCGGTGATCAACAGGGTCTTTCCCTCGCCATCGGACAGGGATACGACGGATAGCGCCAAGGAATCCCGGCCGCGTGTCAGTGCCCGCAGACGATCGTGCACGGATTTGATTGCACGACCGAACGGGCTTGCCGGATCGAGACCGCGATTGACGAGAAGCGGCACAGTCAGCTGCGGCGAAACCGGCAGCAACGTCGCAGCCGGAATGCCGGGCAGCATCAGAGATGCCGTCTGCGCGGGCCTGATCTTGTCGAATGTTTCCTTCAGCATGGTGCCTGCAAGTGAAACCAGTCCACCCAACCCCAGCCCCAGCAGCAGCCAGTTGGCGAGGTTCGGGCTGGCCTTGGCCATCGCCGGCTCCGCAGGCGAGATCATCTGTGCTTCGGGCGCGGCAATGCCGTCCTGTTCGATCAGCTGCTTGTAACGCGTGAGATAGCTTTCATAGACCGTGCGGCTGGCATTGGCCTCGCGGTCCAGCTGCCCGGCCCTGACTTGTGCCTGATTGGCTTCGGCAAGATCGGCTTCCGCATCTTTCAATGCGCCTTCCAGTCCGCTGCGCCGCTGGCGCGCAATCTGGATTTCATTGCCAAGGCTCTTGATGATTTCGCCGACCTGGCTCGAAATCTGCTGCTTCAACGCTTCCTGTTCCGCCTTCAGCACAGGAATTTCAGCGCTCTTCAACGCGCCATTCGACTGCAATTCGCCAAGCTGGCGTTCGACGCGTGCTGCCTCATTGCGCAAGGTCTGGATCGCAGGCGAAGCCAGCACCTCGGCCAGTGCAGGCGCTTCATTGTTGTTCTTCAGCTCTGATGCCGTGCGCAATCGTGCTTCGGCGAGCGAGACTGCTCCCGTTGCGGCGACAATTTCATTGTTCAGCGCCGCGACGCGCTGGGCCTGAAAGCTGATCTGTCCCTGATCGCCCGCAAGCCGCGACTTCTGGCGGAACTCTTCCGCAGCACTTTCGGCACTTTCAAGATCGCTGCGCAAGGTACCAAGCTTTTCGCCCAGCCATTCGCTGATACGCCGCGTGGCCGATTGCTGCACGTCGATCTGATGATTGAGATAGGCCGTGGCAAAGGCATTGGCGACCTGGGCCGCATAAACCCGATCGGAAGCGCGATAAGAAATGAAGATCGTATAGGAACGGCCATCATTTGTGACCCGCAACCGCGAAAGAAGAAGGTCGATCTGCTGGCGTTCCCGCATGGCCGGATCGACATCGCGTGCGCTCTTCGCCTGCGATCCTGTATTCGAAGCAGACGACAACACCGTGCGCGAACGGAATTCCGTCGGCACGACAATGTTCTCCGCTTGCAGAATGTCGATGACCTTTCGCGCCATCATACGCGAATTGATGATATCGAGTTCGGAACGCAGAACCGGACTGTCCTGCGGCAGTGGCGTGATCGCGCTTTCATTGGGAAGCGCCTGCAATCGCCGCATATCCAGCACCAGCACAGACTCCGACACATAACTGACTGGTGCTGTAAGATACCCTGCGAAGCCGACACCAATGCCTGCAAGCACCGGTACGATCAGCATCATCCTTCTACGTTTTATAGTGTCGAGCAGGTCAGCCACCGGCTGCCGCCCGTTTCCTGCTGAAACGTCGGAGATAATCACCAAAAGTCTCCTTCACGGAACAATTCTATCCGTCGGCCGGGCGGCTTCGCTGCCGCCAGTTGCGCCCTACTGCAAGTCGGAAAATGATGTTTCCGACGGGAACAGCTCGTTGATGATGCAAGCCACTTCGGTACGGTTGGACGCCTTCAGCTTCTTCATGATGTTGCGGATATGAACCTTGACCGTGCTTTCCCGCAGCTTCAGCTCATAGGCGATGATCTTGTTCGCCTTGCCCCGGCGCAGCGCATTGACCACTTCGGCCTGACGCTGGGTGAACATTCCGCCGAGAGGTTGCAGCCGCTGTGAGTTCGGATCGGTGGCGTGACGCAGGGCGAGCACACTGCTGGCTGGAACAAAGGTTCCGCCCGCCATGGCAAGCCGCAATGCTTCAACGCAGACATTCACATTCACCGATGTTGGAATATACCCCTTCACGCCATGGTCGAGCGCTTTGAGAACCTGCGAGATTTCTTCCTTGTCGGCCAGAAGAATGACCGGTGCCGGAGCGCAGTCAGTAACAATGCGATTGAGATAATTTCCGACAGCCGGGTCCGAAACCTTCTGGCCACCGATGTTGAAGAGCACTGCACCTGCGGTGCGGCCCTTGCGCTGATGTTGCCACTGCTCGAACGAGCTGAATGTGGCGATCGACATTTCGATGCTGTGGTTTGTCAATCCATGTGCGAGGCATTCGCGATCCAACGCACGGTTGTCTATGATGACCAGTAGCGGCAACATGCTGTCGTTAGGCTGTTCAGGTTTAAAAGAACTATCTTTTGACGCCCCAAAGCCATTATTCTTTAATTCACTCGTCCTGCTACTGAATTGTGGAGAAATGTTCATCTGTTCGCCCTCTAATCCGACTTATGCGCACGACACCATTGTTTGCACATCACAATCACGGAAGCGCATCGGTTACCTGTTTTATTTTTCTTCTTGAGATCTAGACAAAACCCCGGAAGCAATTCTTGTTTTTGTTCTTATTTTGATGAAAAGACTGCCTGAAAATTCTTTGAGTGTCATTAACCTAGATTAAGGGTTTCGGCAAAATATGGTTTAGACAAAGCGCGGATATATACCCAATTAGTGGTAGAAATTACTACCTTGCCAAAACAAATGGCCTCGCTGAAACTCTTTAGATACCTGGCCTCCTTGGAAGAGCCGGGGGAAACGAACCGTGGGGGGCGCTCGACTTAAAACTTATATGCACTCATGCTGGGCGAAACGGCAGGTAGGCTCTATGGTGGTAAATGCCGACGAAGCAAAAACGCTGCGCCATTTTCTGGAAAGCGCGCCTATCAGTGCGGTTTTCAATGAAAGTGACCTGAGCGTTCTTAGCGCCCTGCCCATATCCTCAAAAAACTATGCCCCGCACACCGTGGTGAGCAGCCAGGGAGACTGGGCCAATTCGGTTCACATAATAAAGAGTGGTTGGGGCTGCATCTATCGCGATCTTCCCGATGGTGATCGCCAGATTCTGGACTTTCCCATGAAAGGTGATTTTCTGGGTTTCCGAACCGGGCTCGGCTTCAACTATTATACCCTGATTTCGGTTACCGAGCTTTCTGTCCTCGAAATCTCCCTGGATCATCTCACCGAAAGCCTTCTCAACTCCCCTCGTCTTGCCATGACATTCATGGAACTGATGGCGCGTCAGCGTGCCATTCTGATTGAGCATCTCATCAGCATAGGCCGCCGAAGTGCACTTGTGCGTATCGCACATCTCCTGCTCGAACTGGGGCACAGGGCGCGGATCAACGGAACGGGCGATGAAAACAGCTTTTTCTGTCCGCTGACACAAAGCGAGCTGGCCGATGCGCTGGGGCTTACGCCGATCCATATCAACCGGATGCTGCGTGAACTTCGTGAGGACGATCTTCTCGTCTTCCGCAACAATGAGGTCGAATTTCTGAACCGGTCAGCTCTCGTCCATATTTCAAGCTTCGATGAGCACTATCTGACCATGGAAATTTTCCCGCGCGTACGGATCAGCCGGTGAGCGACACGCAAAATCACGGATTATTCCAGCAGGAAACTATCGTTGATAAGTCATCAAAACTCGCATACTAAAAATATTATTCATATATAAATTATACCTCAACCTACATATAGAACCAAAGATTAAAGTGGCTGTCATCGCACCGGATATATCGGTAAAGCCTCAAATACGTCGCCATATATTCATATATGCGCTATATATTTATCAGAGAATTGTGACTAGTTTCCGCTTCACCATCGTGCCCGGAGGGGCAGCATTGAGGAGGAGGCTCAACGATGCAAGACAATCTCGTCGATTCCGCCGTTGGCAAGGCGACAAAGCGACTTCTGCCATTTCTGGCAATCATGCTGATCCTGGCCTTTCTGGACCGCGCCAATATCGGTTTCGCCAAGTCCGAGTTTCAGGCTGACACGGGCTTAAGTGACGCTGCCTATGCATTCGGAGCCGGCATATTCTTTATCGGATATGCGCTTTTTGAAGTTCCCAGCAACATCATCATGCACAAGGTCGGCGCACGCCTCTGGCTGAGCCGGATCATGATTTCGTGGGGTATCGTCTCCGCCGCCATGATGTTCGCTCATACGGAAGGCGTCTTCTACACGCTGCGTTTTCTGCTCGGCGTTTGCGAGGCCGGTTTCTATCCGGGCGTCCTGCTTTATCTGACCTATTGGTTCCCCGCGAAGCAGCGCGCACGCGCGACCGGTATCTTCTATCTTGGCGTTCCGCTGGCGCTCGTCCTGGGAAGCCCGCTTTCCGGCTGGTTGCTGACCCATCACGGTATTTTTGGCCTCACCAACTGGCAATGGATGTTCGTGGTCGAAGGGCTTGGCGCATCACTGGTCGGGATCATCGCCCTTTTCTACCTGACGGATCGCCCCGAAAAAGCGCGCTGGCTCTCGGTCGAGGAGCGCGATGCCCTCACACGGGTTATCGCCGCGGAAGAAGCCGCAAAAGAAACACAGGCCCAGCATTCAGCCATGTCGGTACTGAAAGACCGCCGCGTCTGGGCTTTCATTGGCATCTACTTCTTTCTGCAGATCGGCACCGCGCCTTTGACCTTCTATTTCCCATCGCGCTTCGCACAGGCAGCATCGAATGGGCAGATGAATCTTCTTATCGGCTCGCTTCTCGCCCTTCCCTGGCTTTGCTCGGTCATCGCAACCCGTTATTTCACGGTTCTGGCCGACCAGACCAACCAGCATCGGCTTGTCTGCATGGGCATGGTCATCGCTGGAACAGTGGCGCTCGCCGTCATCGGGCTCACCGGCAACCCATGGCTGATGCTTCTTGCGGCCTGCATTGCCGTGCCGGGCCTCACAGCTTCGCAACCTGTATTCTGGAGCCTGCCTACCCGTTATCTGGGCGGGATCGGCGCGGCCAGCGGCATCGCTTTCATTGTTTCCATCGGTAATCTCGGTGCATTCTTCGCGCCGCAAATCAAGAATTGGGCCGATGTCGCAGTGGGCAATCATGATGCTGGTTTCTACACGCTTGCGGCCCTTTGCGGCATCGCTGTTCTGCTTCTCGCAGGTGCCCGCAAGGCCGCTCCTGCAGAGCGAGTAGTCACTGCCAAATAAGGTTCATCTTCGCGAAATTATTGAAACAGAACCCTCGCTCCGGCGGGGGTTTTTCTGTTCCAAATATGTGAAGTCACTCTATATTCAGCGATCGAAATCAACCTTCGAAAGGACTGCACAATGAGGATAAGCGCCCGCAATCGACTAAAGGGAACAATCGTCGAAGTCACCAAAGGGGCAACCACATCCCATGTCCGGATCGATATCGGCAATGGTGTGATCGTTACCTCGTCCATCACCAATGAGGCTGTCGACGAGCTTGGCCTGAAAGCTGGCGCCGCCGCTTATGCCGTGGTGAAGGCATCCGACGTGATGATCGCAGTTGACTGAACTCTGCAATTGAAGCGTTTGTTGCGTGTGAAGAAAATCTTCTACGCACGCAACCTTCGTTCTTCAACAGTTCGTCACTTGCGACGGGCTGGAATAGTTGCTCCCTTCGTCCTAGATTCAGGGCACATATCAAGGGAGCGCATATCATGACCTACAGCAAGAACCCCGAAGCGATTGCGAAGCTCACGCCGGAGCAATATCGCGTCACGCAGGAAAGCGGCACCGAGCGCCCCGGGACCGGTGAATATCTCTACAACAAAGAGCCGGGAATTTACGTCGATATCGTTTCGGGCGAGCCGCTCTTCGCCTCAGCCGACAAATATGAGTCCCATTGCGGATGGCCCAGCTTCACCAAGCCGATCGAACCCGCCAATGTTGCCGAACTGAACGATATCTCGCATGGCATGGTACGGACCGAAGTGCGCTCGGCACATGGCGACAGTCATCTGGGCCATGTCTTCCCGGATGGGCCGGTTGATCGCGGCGGCCTTCGCTATTGCATCAATTCGGCCTCACTCCGTTTCGTTCCAAAAGACCGGATGGAAGCGGAGGGATATGGTCAGTATCTCGATCAGGTCGAAGATATCGGTTGATTTCTATGTCAGGCCCGGACCCGTTTCAGGCCTGAATGCTCTCCAAAGATAGAGGCGACCTTGCCAGACGAAACAAAGAATTCCGTTCGGATTTTAAACCCTGACAATGTCGCACCGCCTATAGCGGCCTATTCACATCTGGCAGTCATTCCGTCCGGCACGGAACTTCTGGTTATTGCAGGCCAGGTCGGCATGGACTTGAGCCGTACAGTTCCCGAAGAGCCGGAAAAGCAATATGAGCTGGCTCTGCGCAACATTGTCGGCATCCTCGACAGTCAGGGCCTCACACCGACCAGTCTGGTGAAGCTGAACATCTTCCTCGTGGACCGGCTCGACCCGGAACGCGCCAAAAAAATCCGCGCTGAGTTGCTGGGTGACAGCCTTCCACCGACCACGCTCGTTTATGTCGCCGGACTGGCACGGCCCGAGCTGAAGGTCGAAATCGAGGGCATGGCCGCGCGAAGTATTTGAAATAAAATGCCTGCGATATGGAAATAATTTGCATACAAATTAATTGATCCACAGGCATTACATCAGGCCATGAAGTAAGACTTCTTTCTGTCGCAATGATCACTAATCTGATCCAGCGCACCGCTTCGGCGGAATCAGGCAAATGCGCAGCCTCGGTATGATTATGCTATCACCACACATACCGAGGCTTTCCGGGGCTTTTGGCCGTTTCATGCCCATTATGCCGCCCCATTCCAGATAATTCTACACTCTGATAGGTAAATCAACCGGCACAATGGTTGCAGCCACAGCATGATTTCCATTGCAAATAGCGAAAAACTATATTCAATATACTGTCTTACTATTAAAGGACGACCGATTTCCATAACGCAACATTTTGGGAGGCAGCTTGGACAGCGCAGTTGGGGCCTACCGGATTTATTCTGAAAAGGAGTGCTCGGACGCACCTGCACTCGACTGGCCCTATGTTTGCGCACTGCACCTGCTCCGAGAGCCCTTCGAGAACGCGATTTCGGAGTTTCTCGCCTTCGTGGGCAATGCATCGCGGGCTGATCGCGCCTGGATGATTGAGTATTCGCCCGATCTTCTGCGGTTTTGTAACACGCATGAATGGTGCAAAGGCGATACAACCGCCTATATTTCCGAACTTCAGGAAACCCCAACCACGCTGATTGGCTGGCTGCACCGCTATCTGACCGAAGGACAGGCCGTCGCCGTCCACGATGTCAGGGGGCTGCCGCGCACCGCGCGCGCCATCCAGGCTGAATTCCTGCGTCAGGGCAATCAAAGCATACTCAGCATACCGGTTTTTCATCAGCGTCGGCTGCGAGGGATCGTCGGTTTCGATACGACCGTGGAAGCCAGACACTGGTCGCGCGCAGAAATCAAGGCCATGTTCCAATGTGCGTGCCTGATCGCACAGGCGAAATATTCGACCTCCGATGAGGAAGCGGTGTCAGACGAAGAGCCCGACCCGACATCAGTAATCTATGTCAGCAAACGCGGGGTAATGCGCGGAGTGTCCCCGGAAGAAATCATCGGGGTGCGCTCGGCTGGCAATTACAGCGAGATATGGCTTGGCGATGGTTCCTCCGTTCTTGATTCCAGACCGCTTGGCATATGGGCAGGTATTCTTCCCGCTAGCGTCTTTTTTCGCATTCACCGCACGACGTTCATAAACGTGCTGCATGTGTCGGACTTGGACAGAAGTACCATCGACAAATGGCTGGTCAGGATGCGTGGCATCGATCAGTCGTGGCCCGTCTCGCGATCCTATCGAAAAGCGTTGCGGGAGCGTCTGGGCTTCTAGCCTTTGTTTCGCCTTGTTTTCGTCCGCCCGTCGCCACAAAATTTGATGCAAAATAAGCAGGTTTTGCTCCAAGAAATGCCGCTTCAGCGCCGAACGGACACAAATCCCGAACTTGCCTTAATTTGAAATCGGCGCTTGGTGCATAATCCGATCGAAGTGAAAAGAGGATCGGTAAGATTATGCTTTGGGAAGAAAAGTTTAGGGCACCGATCTGATTGAATCAGATCGGTGCCCTAAGACAGGTCCAGATGTGCCTTTAGCGGCATGTCGTCATGAACCGGAACAGTCTGCCTTTCGATCATGCGATGGACGAGCGGCGGCTTGTCCCCCTTGTGCAAAGAAAGGAGCCGTTCCGACACTTCGGCATCGGCCTGGGTGCGACGCTGGTTATGGCGGACATACTCGACCCAGGTTGGCACGTGATAACTTTCCGTCCAGGTTTCCGGGTTCTCCAGATCACGCAGCAGCACCCATTGCCGGGCACCATCGCGGATGCGCATACGGCGGCGCAAAGCCATGGCGGAAAGGAAGGCTGGAACATCTTCCTGTGCGATCTTATAGTCGACCATGATCATGATTGGGCCGCTGCGCGAACGCAAATCCAGCCGAAGCTGCGGCTCGCTGAAACGGTTGAGCGGATCGAGATTGAGGTCTTCAAATTCAGGCTGCGGCAGGAGCAGACCGATCAGCGCGCCGAACATCAGCACCACGGCAGCAGCCAGAAGCGCGCCTGGCACGCCATATTCATCTGCGACAGAGCCCCAGAGCCAGCTACCTGCCGCCATCCCGCCGAAAGTCGCCGTCTGATAGAGCGCCAGAGCACGCCCCACCACCCAGCGCGGCGTGGAAAGCTGCACGGTGACGTTGAACAGCGACAGCGCCAGAACCCACGAAACACCCGCAGGCAGCAGGAAAATGCAGCTCAGCCACATATTCCGGCTGATCGACAGCAAGGCACAACTGATCGCAAAGGCCACAAAAGCGCCGCGCACCAACCATTCATTGCCGAGAAGTTCGCGAAGCCGGGCACTGAGCAAGGCGCCGCCAATGGCGCCAAGCCCGAAAAAGCCCAGCATGATGCCGTAGGTGAGCGCGGTTCCGTGGACGAGATCGCGCGCGACGAGCGGCAAAAGCGCCAGAATGACAATCGCGGACAGGCCGAACAGAAACCCCCGGAACATCACCTTGAGCAGGTTCGGCGACATGGCGACATAACGCAGCCCTGCCACCATGGCCGGTCCCAGCGTTTCGCGCGGCAGGGTGGATTTGACCGTTTCCGGCTTCCACTGCCATAGCGCCAGAATAAGCGCACAATAGCTGAACGCATTGAAAATGAAGGCAAAAGCAGCACCCGCTGCCGCAACGATGATACCGCCGATGGCAGGACCAATGCTGCGCATGAGATTGAAGCTCATGCTGTTGAGCGCTACAGCTGCGGGCAGATTGGTGCGGGGCACGATGTCCCCCATCGACGCCTGCCATGACGGGTTGTGCAAGGCCCCGCCGCAGCCGATCAGGAATGTGAAGCTGAGCAGCATCCATGGTGTGAGAATGCCAAGATAGGCAAAAACCGCCAGTGCAACCGAAACAATCAGTAGTAAAACCTGCGCGGTGAGCATGATGCGGCGGCGGTCGAAATTATCGGCCAAAGCGCCTGCAGCAACTGAAAAGATCATCACGGGCAGAGTTGTCGAAGCCTGCACCAGTGCAACCATATCGTCCGAATGGGCGATGGTTGCCATCATCCAGCCAGCACCGACCGTCTGCACCAGACCGCCGAGGTTGGAAACCAATGTAGCTGACCAGAGCGCCCGAAATGTTTTGTATTGGAAAGGCGCCAGGGGGGAAATTCTCTGCGGCACCGGACGACCTCCCGTTCCATCTGCCTAATAGAGCGGATACGTGAATCTCTCCCAAGGGACAAGGGGTTAAAACCAAAACCGGCGCAGAACTTCTCCTCCAGTGAGACTTCCAAACGGTTTTTCTCCCCCGATTGACTCCACCTTTCAATTAGGTAGACTGGTCTACCTAATTATTCGGATGAAATATGATGAGCGATCCCGCGACACCCAGTTCAAAACCGGCACGCGAGCGGCTTCTGCAAGCGGCAGCGGAATTGTTTTACGATACGGGCATTTCGGCGACCGGGATCGACGCGATCATCCAGCGTGCGGGCGTGGCAAAGCAGAGCCTCTACAACAACTTCGCATCCAAGGCGGAGCTGGTGGCCACCTATCTGGAGCATCGCCATGCCGAATGGTTGGGCCTCTATGACAAGCGCCTGGAAAAGGCAGCAAGCCCGATGGATGGGATACTGGCCATATTCGACGCTTATCGCGACCATGCGGAATTTGCCTACGAACACGGGTTTCGCGGCTGCGGGCTGCTGAATGCGGCAGCAGAACTGCCCGCTGGCGATCCGGGCCGCAAGGCGGTGAGAAAACACAAGGAGGAGGTCGAGGGCCTGCTTGTGACACATCTCACCGGCTTGATCCCGGACGATCCGCCTCGGGTCCGCCAGCTCGCCGTGCAGCTCTCCTTCATTCTCGAAGGAGCAATCATGCGGGCTGGCCTTGAAGGCAATAGTGCGCGTCTTGGCGAGGCCAAGGCCATGGTCACGACAATTTTGAAACCAGTGTAAAATGCAATCATCAAAAAGCTATCTTCTGGGAGTGACCGCCATCATCGTCGCTTCCACCATCTGGGGCACGACAGGCACCGCAGCAACCTTTGCGCCCGAGGTTGGCGCGGCGGCGATCGGCGCCGCTGCCATGGGACTTGGCGGACTGGCGCAGGCGGCAATCGCCTGGCGCGGGCTGATCGCTTCACGAAAGGCGCTCGCCGATCAATGGCGCGTCCTGTTAGTGGGAGCCGTCTGCGTCGCGATCTATCCCCTCGCCTTCTATGGCTCCATGCGGATGGCTGGCGTGACCATCGGAACGGTCATTTCGCTCGGTTCCGCCCCGCTTCTTTCGGCAGGGATTGAGTATCGGCAAAGCGGCTTTCGCCCTTCGCTGCGCTGGCTGGCAGGTGCGATCATCGGCATTGTCGGCATGGTCCTGCTCAGCATGTCGGAGGACGGCGGCGGCCATGCCTCGTCTGCAGAAGGCTCCACACTCATGGGGGCCTTGGTCGGATTGGTGGCGGGCTTCACCTATGCGCTTTATTCCTCATGCGCGCGCCAGCTGATGCAGGGCGGCATATCATCGACAACCGCCATGGGCGCGACTTTCGGTATAGGCGGTCTTTTGTTGATGCCGGTTCTGCTCGCAACCGGCGGACCGTTCCTCGCCTCGTGGAACAATGCAGCTGTCGGCCTATACATGGCCTTCGTGCCGATGTTCCTCGGCTATGTCTGCTTCGGTTACGGGTTGAGCCGCGTTGAAACCAGCGTAGCGACGACGATCACACTTTTTGAACCGGTTGTCGCCGCGTTCTTCGCAGTGGTGATTGTCGGCGAACGCCTTTCCGCCCTCGGCTGGTTTGGTGTTCTTCTGGTTGTCATCTGCCTTGTCTGCATCACCATACCGACCCGCAGCCAGAAAGCCCCGCTGGAAGTGCCCGAGCCATCAACCTGACGCGCATCTCATCCGAAAACCATTTCACACTTTTCGGGATGCAGTTTGTTTCAACGCGCATCTTAGTCCGAAAACCGTTTCACACTTTTCGGGATGCGCTTTTTAACCAGGCTTTGACTGCATCGACCGATTCCGGATGACGCGGCTTTCGCAGGGAAACCGCATAGAAATCCGCGCCCACCCGCAGCTCGGTGGCCATTGGCTGGACGAGGCTGCCCGCTGCAACTTCCTTTTCCACGAAGAAGCGGCTTGCCAGCGCCAGCCCCTGCCCGGCAATCGCCGCATCGATGGCAAGTGACGTCTGGTTAAAGCGGATATTCTTCGGCGATGTCGACACGCCGTCCGGAAAAGCCTTTTCCAGATATTGCGGCCAGAAATTATGTGCGTCGTGCAGCAGCGGATAGCGTTCCAGGTTTTCCGGCAGCCCCGGATCATCAAGCCTTTCGACCAGCACCGGGCTTGCCACGGCGACAATCACGTGCTCGAAAAGCAGCTCCGCGTTCAGTCCCGGACCGAAAGGCGGCTCGCCGTAGCGTACCGCCAGATCGACGGCATCGGTCTGGAAATTGGCGACCTTGTCGCTGGCGACAATGCGCAATTCTATATCGGGATGTGTGTGCGTAAATTCCGCCAATCGCGGGATCAGCCACTTCGACGCGAAGGTCGGCGTCACGCTGATGGTCAGGTGCTGCGGCTCGGGTCGCAGCATTTCGGTCGCCTCCGAAAGCAGGTCGAAAGCCCGTCGCACATTGGCAATATATGCACGAGCCGGTTCGGTCATGACCAGCGTGCGGGGTTGGCGTTCAAAGAGTTTCAGTCCAAGCTCTGCCTCAAGCCCGCGTATCTGCTGGGCCACTGCTGCCTGTGTCACGCCAAGTTCTTCCGCTGCCAGCCGGAAATTCAGATGTCGCGTGACGACTTCAAACACACGCAGACCATTGAGCGAGGGAAGCCTTTTCATGAGTTAAACTCGATAGAATTTCTATTGATTAACGTTACGCGTTTTCGTTCGTCACGATAATGGCTCTCCGCTATAACGTCAAATAATGGTTGTCGACAGTTGCGACCTGGTGCAACATTTCGGAAAAAGGAACGCATCATGACAGTAGAAAAAGTAGCGATTGTAACGGCTGGCGGAAGCGGCATGGGTGCGGCCGCCGCACGCAGGCTTGCGCAAGACGGTTTCAAGGTTGCAATCCTCTCATCCTCCGGCAAGGGCGAAGCGCTGGCACAGGAGTTGGGTGGCCTCGGCGTCACCGGCTCGAACCAGTCGAATGATGATCTGAAGCGCCTCGTAGACCTTGTTCTGGAAAAATGGGGCCGTGTCGACGTGCTGGTAAACAGCGCAGGTCATGGCCCGCGTGCGCCGATCCTCGAAATTACCGATGAAGACTGGCACAAGGGAATGGACACTTATTTCCTGAATGCAGTTCGCCCGTCGCGTCTCGTCGTGCCGACGATGCAGAAGCAGAAGTCTGGTGTCATCATCAATATCTCGACCGCATGGGCATTCGAGCCGAGCGCCATGTTCCCAACCTCGGCGGTGTTCCGCGCAGGGCTCGCCTCTTTCACCAAGATTTTCGCCGACACCTATGCTGCCGACAATATTCGCATGAACAATGTTCTTCCAGGCTGGATCGACAGCCTGCCGAAGACGGAAGAGCGCCGGGCAAGCGTTCCATTGCAGCGCTATGGCAAGAGCGAGGAAATCGCGGCGACGATCGCCTTCCTCGCATCGGATGGCGCCGCCTACATCACCGGCCAGAACCTGCGCGTGGATGGCGGGTTGACGCGGGCTGTTTAAACTACGACTCGACGGTGAGCCGCCGCATGGCGGCTGCCGTTTCCTCATTGGCGGGGAAGAAGGTCTCGATGACCACTTCCGACAGCGTGATATCGACGGCGGTGCCGAATACCGTCGTCGCGCTCAAAAACTCCAGCGGGCCTTCACGGCTGTCGATCCTGAGCGGAATGGCCACCGGATTATCAGTGACAGTTCCCCCACCCGAAGACACCGCGCGCGCGGGGACCGGATAGGATTTCAGTTCATCGAGAAGTGCTGCCAGTCGCGGATCGGCTGAATTGTCCGCATCGCGGGCAAGACGCGCAAGAATATGGCTGCGCCACTGCCGAAAATTCTGGATGCGCGGGGCCAGTCCTTCCGGGTGCAGGCTGAGGCGAAGCGCATTCACCTCCCCCTGCAGAAGATGTTCCGCCACACCCTCCGTGAGAACACCTACCGCCTTGTTAGCCAGAAGCAGGGTCCAATGCCTGTCGATTGCAAGGGCGGGATGCGGGTTGTGTCCGTGCAGCAGGGCTTCAATCACGCTTCGCGCGGCGGTAAATTCCGGCGCTTCCAACCCTCGCTCGCTGTGAACGGGCGCATATCCGGCGGCAACCAGTATCCGGTTGCGCGCCCGCAGCGGCACGTCCAGATGTTCGACCAGACGCAGAACCATGTCGCGGCTCGGCACCGAGCGCCCCGATTCAAGAAAACTCAGATGACGCTGCGAAATCTCGGCCTCGACCGCCAAGGATAGCTGGCTGAAGCGGCGGCGCTGCCTCCATTCCCGGAGAAGCGAGCCGACTGTCTGTTGTGTTTCGGTCATAGGCTTGTCCAATCCCTTCAACGATTTGACTGCCCATCATGGCTGGCAGGTGCATTCTGGAATGCGTCGCAAAATTCATAGCAACAATTACCTCTCACGTAATCGACCCCAGAACGCAACAGGGCAAATATGCAGCTAGCCCGAAGAACGGGACGCCAAATTGAAAGGTCGATAGGATGAAAACCACACACCCAATATTTGCCCTCAAGCCAATCGTCGCAATCGATGCCGGTACCTGCGCAGCGATGGGTGCCGCGCTTGTCACTGCCTCAGCACCGGTGGGCGAACTGACTGGAATTCCAGCGTCGTTGCTTTACTGGGCAGGCATACTGCTGCTGCCAGTGGCGGCCTTTATGGCCTGGGTGTCGCGGAGCGCAAATCCTCCCGCATGGGCGGTAAACCTCGTCATTCTTGGCAATGGCGCATGGGTAGCAGCCAGCCTTTTCCTGCCTGTTGCGGGGATGATTTTTCCCAATCTGTTCGGCTGGGTTTTTCTCGTTGGACAGGCCGCGGCTGTGACTGTGCTTACCTGGCTCGAAGTTCGCGCCGCCCGCATCCCTCAAACCGCATTCTGATCGAACGGAGACCTCAAATGACCGCTTATGCAATCGCCCAGCTTCGCAATGTCAGGGTCAATCAGGGAATTGTCGATTATCTGAAAGCCATCGATGGAACTCTGGCGCCCTTCGACGGACACTTCATCATTCACGGTGGACCGAAGGATGAACTGGAAGGTCTGTCACCGGACGATCTGATCGTCATCGCTTTTCCCGATCTAGCAACAGCACGCAACTGGTATGCCTCGCCTGCCTATCAGGCGATTATCGAATGGCGCCGGCAAGGATCGGAAGGAGAGGTGTTTCTGATCGACGGCGTCGATAAACATCACCGCGCCGCCGATATTCTGTGAAGCCGAACCAATCCGGCGACAGTTTTCGTTCTGTCGCCGGATTTTGCGGTCAGGCCGTGTAACGTCTGGTGCCATCCATCCAGGTTTCGCTGACCTTGATCTTGCCGATCTTCACATCGGGCGCGGTGGGGTCTTCTTCCAGAATGGCGAAGTCTGCAAACTTTCCGGTTTCCAGCGAACCGATCTGGTCTTCCATATGGCACTGCCAGGCCGCATCGATGGTAACAGCGCGCAGCGCTGCATCCACCGGAATACGTTCTTCGGAGAAGAACACGTCGCCACCTTCGTTCATCACGCGGGTGACGGCATCTTCGACATAGCGCAGCGGCTCAATCGGTGTCACGTTCCAGTCGGAATGAAGCGAAATCTTGAGACCCGCAGCCAGCGCGGAAGCACACGGATCATAGAAGCGGGCGCGCTCAGGCCCCAGAAGACGGTCACGGAACGCCTTGCCCCACCAGCGCACATGGCCGATCAGGAAGGACGGCGAAAGCCCCATATCCTTCATACGTACCATCTGCTCCGGGTGGAAAACGCTGCAATGTTCGATGCGATGGCGAAGATCGCTGTTCGAGGACTTTCCGAGAACGGCCTCGTAAGCATCCAGTACCATGTCGATTGCCGCGTCGCCATTGGCGTGAACGCCAACCTGCCAGCCGCCTTCATGCGCCCGGCGGATAACTTCCGTTACCTGCTCAAGGCTGTAGTTCAGGGCGCCGCGCGCATCGGTGCCCAGATAGTTCTCGCGCTGATAACCGGTCTGCGCCTGATTGGAACCATCGGCCCACGCCTTGATGCCATCGACGCGGAAAAGATCATTGCCGCGACCGGGTTTGATCCCCTCCTTTTCCCATTCATCCATGATCGTTGACACGAGCATACCACGATAGCGCACCGGGGCCTTGCCTTCGCCCAGAACCGCATCGAGGATTTTGAGATCCTGCGCACCGGCCATGATGCCGATGCCGCAATCGTGCAGCATGGTGCAACCGACAGAACTTGCATGATCCAGAAAACGCTGGACGCGACCGATCATATCCGCCGCAGTCGGAGACGGCATGACGCCAAGGAATTCCTGTTGCGCCGCCATCTCTTCCAGGCGCCCGGTCAGGCTGCCATCAGCATCCTTTACAAAGCGCGCGCCGGACGGGTCAGGCGTCTCGCGGGTGATACCGGCGGCCTTGAAGGCGGCACTGTTGGCATAGGCGATATGGCCGTTGCTTTCCTGCATGAAGAATGGATTGTTGGGCGCAAGTGCATCCAGTTCGGCAATCGTCGGAATTTTGGCATCGCGGGTGATGCTGGCATCAAACTGCTGCGCGCGCACCCATTCCCCCGGCTTGGCATCAGCCACGCCTTTCTGCAACTTCGACCAGACGGTCGCGTAATCCGGTGTCGTGATCGGGCTGACATCGATCCAGTCCTCGAATGCCGTGAACACGAAATGCATATGCGGATCGATCAGGCCCGGCATCAGGGTGCGGCCCTGAAGATCCACCACCTGCGCTCCGGAACCGATGGCGGATTGCACGTCATCCAGCTTGCCGACGGCCAATATCTTGTTGCCGCGAATGGCAATCGCTTCGGCACGCGGCGCCTTGTCATTCATGGTCAGGATTGTCCCGCCCTTGAAGACGATATCACCCGCGGGTGCTGCAGCCTGCTGCGCGAACGCCATACCCGGCGAAGAACAGGCAAAGGCCGAAGTCGCGGCGGCAACGCCGAGATATTTGAGAAAATCGCGCCTTGAGGCCGTGGACCGCAGAAACGCCACCATACCCGGATTACAGGCTATACACATCTGAATATCCTCTTTACCGTCACAACAAAAAAGCCCTAGATCAAGTGGCAATTATTTTTGTATCGAGACGATACTTATACAATATTACAATTTATTAAATAGATATTATTGTTACTTTCATTAGTATTTACTAAAATAAACACTCTACAAGATGACCAATTATAAGAAATAAAGATAGACATAGATACATGTTTTGTCTTCGCGATTTCGTGTGCTCGTAACTTTGAGACTGCCTTTTGCACGACAGACACGCACCCGAGCATCGAAATGCGCATTAAAAAATCCGCCGCAAACCGACGGATTTCACAAAAATTCTCGCAAATTAGGGGGGCAATCAGCTGCGTTTGGTTTTTCGCTGCGCCCGCTTGGCTGTATTATGCGCTATGGCAGCTTGAACGAGTGCGATGAAGGCATGTTCGTTGACCTCTTCACCTTCGCTTATGTCCAGCGCGCGGCGCGTATTGCCTTCAAGACTGGAATTAAAGATGCGGGCGGGATCGTTCAGCGCTGCGCCATTGGCAAAAGTCAGCTTCACGACCTTCTTGTAAGTCTCGCCGGTGCAGATGATGCCGTCATGCGACCATACCGGCACGCCACGCCATTTCCATTCCTCGATCACGTCGGGATCGGCCTTCTTTATGAGCGCCCGCATTCGGGCGAGCGTCTCGCCGCGCCAGTCATCGAGCTCGACAATCCGCCCGTCAATAAGCTTTGAAGCGTCATTATCATCTGTCATGAAACCCCTCCCAGAGCGTCTTTCGATCTGTGCTCCAACCTACATTTTCTCGCCCGGTAGCTGGCTTGCCTGCCTGATCCAGTCCGTCAGCTGGGCTTCATCCACATCGTCGTGCTCATGAATGTGGAAATAGCGCGTATCCTGGCTCTTGGATTCAACCGGCGGCATCGGCTTCAGCTTTGCGCCGCGAAAGAATGCCACCTTTATATATTTGTCGAAACAATGATAGCTGAGGAACCACCCCTCTCCCTTCATTCCGTAGAAGGGGGAATTCCATTTGACCGCTTTATGCACATCGGGAACGGTACGCACGATGAGAGCATCCAGGCGGCGACCTGCTTCGCTTTTCCATCCCGGCATGGCAGCGATATAGGCCTGAACCGGCGCATCCCCTTCCCCTTTTGCAATCTGGGGATTGCCGCCCGACAAAAGTACCGGACCGTCAGGTTTTTTATCGGTCATTACGTTTCCTCCACTGATCGCGTCTCCCGCCGGTTCTTCGTTGCTGGGACCATACATCTCATCCGGTTTGCGACCAAGCTTTGGATGACAGGAAAGAACAACTCCCGTTTCAGCCATGTCTCGTGTAAGCAAAGCTGACCACATCAAACAAGCAGATGGCAATGAGACGATTTTTCCACCTCGCGGCACGCGGAATTTCTCTGGCATTTCTATCGCCAGGCCTGATGAACCCTGCTTTCGCGGAAGAAAATCTTCCTCGCCTTCTGCCAGAACCGGGCGTGAGCGCGCATATCGAAAGACGCAAAGAGGGTTATGTTCTGACCCAGCCCGATGGATCGAAACTCGTTTTGCTGGATTCCGATTGGCTCAACGGACTGGACGGGCCTGTCAGCTTCGAAACCGGCGACTATGACTTCGATGGCTACACCGATTTTTCTTTGGGCGCCCGCGAAGCGGGAAGCCTCGACGTTGGCGTCGCGCTTTATCTCTATAATCCAAAAGCCAAAGCCTTTTCCCCACTGATTATCGAGGACGAACTTGGCGGAAAACTGAATTGCGGCGAGCTGTGGAATGTCGAACGCATCCCGGAACGAAAGCTGATCAAAAGCAGCTGTAGTCTGGATGGGCATTATAACCGCGTCGACATCCTGTCGATTGATCGCGACCAGACGGTGCGGCTTGTGGAACAATCGCGCCCGGAAGAGC
The DNA here is from genome assembly GCF_039631535.1 of Ochrobactrum sp. WV_118_8. Lineage (NCBI taxonomy): Bacteria > Pseudomonadati > Pseudomonadota > Alphaproteobacteria > Hyphomicrobiales > Brucellaceae > Ochrobactrum > Ochrobactrum sp. WV_118_8. The sequence goes on from NZ_JBDIUZ010000002.1 coordinate 399,890, forward strand.
AGATGTCTGGCTGGCCCTACCTGATGAAACCCATGCGCATGGTCACCTATGACGCACAGGGAAACAGCGTTCTTGAAGTGCCTTTGGCACCGGATGAAACGGAACAAGGCTGGGAGGCTCCTGTAGAAAAGCTGGCCCTGTACAGCGATCCTGACCGGCAAAGCACCACAAAATCCTATCTGGCCAAGGGCGACAAGGCGCGCAAGCTTGTCTTTGCCGGCGATGACTGGATGAAAATTGCCTATCAGGGCAAAACCGGGTCGCTGGAGGGCTGGATATCCCTGAAAGAAGCCTACGATCTTGCAGCCTGGCAGGCGGAAAACGAGCAAGAACCGCAATCCTTGCAGCTCGGTCTCGCGGATTACAGCGAGGTCGACAAGGATCAGGATTATTACAAGCACCTGTTCACGCTGACGCTGGCCAATGAAAGCCGCGAAGCCGTGGAACTCGGCTATGGTGAATTGCACCTGATTTTCACATCTGCCGACGGCCAGCAGATCACGCATAAGCTCTATGATCTCTTCAACAAGACCCTCGAGCCGGGAAAGAGCGAAACGCTCGACGATAATCCCGTACAGAAGCGCGGCGGGCAATTTGTGATCTATCACCCGGTCGGCGACGACGACGACGCCTATTCGCCGTTCTTTCCCGAAGGGCTGGCTACAGGAAAATACAAGATCCGCCCCATCCTGACCGGCCCCAACCTGAAGAGCCCTATTTACGGTCAGGACGAAATCGAGATGGATTATCCACCTAAACTACCGGACAGCCTGATCGAACCGTGAGCTGGCACTCGCTTTGGCAAGGGCATCAAGAGCCATGCTCGCCGGCAAAGCTGGTGAAAACAGGAAGCCCTGCCCGGCATTGCAACCGAGCTTACAAAGCATGTCGCGATCTTCCTCGGTCTCGATCCCTTCGGCAGTGACCTTGATGCCAAGAGCATCGCCCAGCTCGACCATAGCGCGCACGATGTGCTGATCACCTTCGGATTCGGCAATGCCGCGCACGAAAACCTTGTCGATCTTGATCTTGGTGATGAGGCCCTTCTTCAAGGAGGCGAAAGTAGCAAAGCCCGTGCCAAAATCGTCAAGTGCGATAGAGACACCAGCGCTCGACAGCACTCCGAGGCTGTCACTCATCCCGCGCTGATCGAAGGGAGCTTCCTCCGTTATTTCGATTTCAAGCATGGACATCGGAAGTTCGCGTTTTTCCATCTGGGACAGGATTTCGTGCGGAATACGTCCCCCCGCCAGTTCGCGAGGGGAAAGATTCATGGCAACTGTCAGATCGCTGCGCCCGCCTTCGGTGAGCTTGTCGATCATCTCGCAGCAATTGAAGAGCACATTATTCGTCAGCTGGCGCACCACACCCACTTCGCACGCAACATCGATGATTTCCGGCGGGGGAATTGTGCCGTGCTGTGGATGATCCCAGCGCAGCAATGCCTCAAAACCAACCATGCGCCCACTGGAGAGTTGCACCACCGGCTGAAAGTAGGTTTGCACCTGCCCGGTTTCGATTGCAATGCGCAGGTCTCGCTCTATGCTTTGCTTGCGCTCCCACTCGTGCTGCAGACGCTTCTCGAAAAAATAATATTCGTTGCGTCCGCGTTTCTTGGCCGCATAAAGCGCGAAGTCGGCGCGCAGCAACATTTCGACCGGATCGAGACGCTCCAGCCGGCAAATGCCGACACAGGCGCCGATCTCCACCGACAGAATCCCCTCATAATGGGCGGTCAGACTGCCGATGATGCGTGCGGCCACCAAACCGGCCTCGATCTTGGCTGAAGGCTCGGGATAAGCGAGTACGAATTCATCACCGCCAATACGCGCCAGAACGGAACGCTCCGGCGAGACCTGACGGATACGCTGCGCAATGGCGACAAGGAGGTCGTCACCCACCTTGTGACCATAGGTGTCGTTGACGGACTTGAACCCGTCGAGATCGATCAGCATGACGATGAACGGGCCGTCTTTCACAGGATAGAGGCGAATGGAGGTTTCAAGGCCGCGCCGGTTGAAGAGCCCCGTCAACGGGTCCTCCTGCGACTTGAGTGCCATTTCGTCAGCCAGCTGCTTGGCTTCGTGTTTCAACCTGCTGGTCTGGATGAAGCGGTTCTGCCCCAAAAGTGCGCCACGCGTAAGCCCGAGCCAGAACAGAACAACTGCAACAGCAATCACGCCATATTGCAGGTCGGCTTGCAGGACCAGACACACCACCGTCACGACAAGCGGCGGCGTTATGAAATTGATTGCAACGGCGGCATAGGACGAGCCGTAGGTGACGGCGCCCGCGCAGATACCGGCCAGAATGACCAGATAGACCGACGATTGCGGATCAGAGAACCCATGGGAAAGAATGGCGATACCGGCCCAGACGAAACCGGCCATTGCGCCAAGCAGTTGAAAGCGGGCGAGCTGGCGCTGCAGAACCGCGATATTCTCAACTGGCGCAGCCGGGCTTCTATAATAGGCTATCGCATCGATAAAGCGCAGCGCATTGATGATATTGACCAGCGCGAACCAGATGATGGGCATCCAGAAATGCCCGGCAGCAATCTGGACCAGCAAAATGAGCACGGACAGAATCGTGCTGATGGGCATCGAGAAGCGCGCGCCGTCGCAAATCTCCCTGAGCTGGTCCGCAAGTATCTTGTCGGCTATCGGGCTGTCCTGCCTGCCATAGGCCGACCTGACCAGTTGAAGCCAATATTCAGTTCTCGACCCCATTTAAACGCCACCACTGGCCAGAGCACGTTCAGCTTTTTTCCAATCGGGACGCCCCTCGTGTCCTGATTAAAAAGGAATGACAGCAAACCTGCCCCCGACTGACAACTATAACATGCATACAATCTAAAATGCCAATGGTACGGCAGTTCAATCAAGACGATCACTTCGGCGGACAAGGCATACCATCGACATGCCGCTTGAGGCGCGCGCTCAACAATAGTTAGGGACGCGCAGGAACCCATGCCATGCGCCACAGTTCGGACAAACCAGGGAATGTTCTATCCCGGAATTACTCGGTCGACTGTTCTTCCGCCGTCAGCAGCAGCTTGTCGATGCGGCGTCCGTCAAGGTCAACGATTTCGAACACCCATCCGTTCTTGACGAAGGTTTCACCCACATCCGGCAGATGCTTCAGTTCCTCAAGCGCCAGCCCGGCAACGGTGTTGTATTCCGCATCGTCGTCAATCGGGAAACGCAAAAACTCCGAGAACTCGTCAATCGGCATCCAGCCCGAGACGAGATAAGAACCATCCGCCCGGCGCACGATAGCCTTTTCCTCGATATGGTCCTCCTGCATGGCGCCGATGATCGCTTCCATCACATCGCCCGCAGTAATCACACCTTCAAAATGACCATACTCGTCATAGACGAGCACCATATGCGTTGGCGTGCCGCGAATGGCTTCCACCACGTCGAGCGCATCGGAAAAGTCCGACACGACCGGAACATCACGGACGATCTCGCGCAGATTGACACTGCCCCTGGAGGACAGCTGATTGAAGAAGTCGCGCACCTGTAAGACGCCGATCACTTCATCGGAATCTTCGCCGCGCACAGGAAGCCGCGAGCGGCTTGTATTGTGCAGTTGCAGGCGAATTTCATCGAAACTATCGTCCACATCAACCATTTCGACATCCATGCGCGGCGTCATCAGCCCGCGTGCCGTCCGGTCTGCAAGGCGCATAACGCCTGCAATCATGCGGGATTCCTCCGTCTCGATCACGCCCGCGCTATGCGCTTCGGCGAGAACGGACTTGATCTCTTCGTCGGTCACGCCGTCGCTCGACTTGCCCGACTGGCCAAGCAGCCTCAAGACCAGACGGCCCGATGTATCGAGAAGCCAGACCAGAGGTGCAGCCATCTTGGACAGCAGTGTCATGGTCGGCGCTACACGGCTTGCAACCGCTTCCGGCTCACGCAGTGCGATCTGCTTTGGCACGAGTTCGCCGACGATCAGCGACAGATAGGTGATGACCACGACCACCGATCCGACGCCAACAGCATCGGCAAGGGCTGGCGACAAGCCTTGCCCAAGAAGCCAGCCCGACAAACGGGCACCCAGCGTCGCGCCAGAAAATGCACCCGACAGAATGCCGACCAGCGTGATGCCGATCTGGACGGTGGACAGGAAACGGCCGGGATTATCGGCAAGCTCGATGGCCATGCGGGCGCCGCGGCTGCCCTTGTCGGCCATTACCCTCAGTCGCGCTGGGCGGGAGGAAACCACTGCGAGTTCCGACATGGCGAGAACACCATTGAGGATCGTCAACAGCACGACCGTAATTATTTCAAAGTACAAAACTGCCCCTCGGGATCAGATAATCGGAATATAATGATAGAAAGGAACCGCCCCTCTTTCCAGAGGCCGCGACACAAAATACTGCGATACTGTCGGAATTGCAGTACTTATGTGCTCTCTTCTGGCCAGCAGTAGCTGCCTTTTCTCTTCTTTTCAGTAAATGATTCACGATGCAGGTAAAACCGCAAAATCATGGTCTGGTCAGGCCAATTAGGTTTAATAACTGAAATTCTGGAGAGCCAGTCCGCGATGTGGCGGGTTTTTTGCTGCTCGCGCAAAATTGGCTTGACCAGAAACCAGCAGGCTTCTACTTCTTCCATTCATAGGTGACGAAACTTTGCGCGAGGGAGGAAGCGCGATGGGAGGATTGCCGTCAGCGACTGCGCGCGCCGATACCGCGCCTATCTTGCTCAAGCTGGATTCCGTTTCCAAAGAATTTCCAGGCGTCAAAGCCCTGTCGAATGTCAGCTTCGAATTGCGGGCGGGCGAGGTTCATGCCGTCTGCGGCGAGAATGGTGCGGGCAAATCGACGCTGATGAAGATCGTCAGTGGCGTCTATCAGCCGGATGGCGGGATGATCCATTATCGCGACCAGACTGTCCGCTTTGCTTCCACGCTTGAATCGGAAGCGGCGGGCATCGCCATCATCCATCAGGAACTGAACCTCGTTCCGCACCTGAGCGTTGCCGAAAACATCTATCTTGCACGCGAGCCGAAACGCGGCTTCTTCGTCGATCGCCGCAAGCTGAAGCAGGACGCGCAGCACTGCCTCGACCGGCTTGGTGTCAAGATCGACCCGTCTGCACAGGTGCTGAACCTGTCCGTCGCCCAATGCCAGATGGTTGAAATTGCCAAGGCACTATCGCTCAATGCCTCCGTCCTCATCATGGACGAGCCGACCTCCTCGCTGACCGAGCAGGAAGCGCAGCTTCTGTTCAAGGTCATCCGCGAACTGAAAGCGCAAGGCACCGGCATCGTCTATATTTCGCACCGTCTCGATGAAATGGCGGAGATCGTCGACCGCGTCACCATCCTGCGCGACGGACGTTATGTCTGGACCAAGGACTTTGACGCTGTGACCGTGGATGAAATCGTGGCCGGGATGGTCGGGCGCTCGCTTGATGAAAAGTTTCCGGAACCGACCCGAAAGCCGACGGAGGAAGTGATTTTCTCCATCAGCGGACTGACACGAAGCGGCCTCTTCGAGAATATCGGCTTTGAACTCCGGCGCGGAGAAATCCTCGGCTTTGCCGGACTGATGGGCGCAGGGCGCACGGAAGTAGCGCGGGCGATTTTCGGCGCCGATCCGCACGATGCCGGAACGATTGTGCTTGAAGGCGAGATGCTTTCCATCTCCAGCCCGCGCGACGCCATCGAGGCAGGCATTGCCTATCTGTCTGAAGACCGCAAGGCGCAAGGACTGGCGGTCAAGATGCCGGTCGATGCCAATCTCACACTCGCCAATATGGAAGCGGTCAGCAGTGCCTATGGCGTGATCGATTTCGAGCGACAGCGGCAGGCGAGCCAGCGTTATGTCGATCTTCTCAATATCAAGACGCCGGGGCTGGCCCAGCCCGTTCGGCTGCTTTCGGGCGGCAATCAGCAGAAGATCATCATCGGCAAATGGCTGTTCCGCGAACCGCGTATCATGTTCTTCGATGAACCGACGCGGGGCATTGATGTCGGTGCAAAATTCGCGATCTACCAGATCATGGACGAACTGGCCGCAAGGGGCATCGGCATTGTGCTGATCAGCTCGGAGCTACCGGAAATTCTGGGGCTTTCGGACCGTGTGGCGGTCTTTCACGAGGGGCGCATCACCGCCGTCCTGAACACGGCCGCGACATCGCAGGAAGAAATCATGACCTATGCCTCCGGTCGGGGCCGGCAGGACAAATGAGGACGCAGTAATGGCCGAAATCACTACGGACCAGCCCCAGCAGACGGCAAAATCCAAGGGGCTCAACGACCGTCAGAAGGATATCATCCAGAAATTTGCGGCTGTCGGCAGCCTTATCATTCTGGCGGCGATCTTTTCCGTCACCAGCAGCGCCTTCATGACCGTCAACAATGCGATGACCATCGCCTTGCAGGTGACCTCAATCGCGTTTCTCGGCATCGGCGCAACCTATGTCATCATAACCGGCGGCATCGATCTTTCGGTCGGCTCGGTTCTGGCACTCGCCGGTGTTGTGGCCGCACTTGCGGTCAAGGACCTTTCGCTGCCGATCCCGCTCGCCATGCTGCTCGGTATATTGACGGGATCGCTCTGCGGCCTCATCAATGGCGTCGTCATCACAAAACTCAAACTGCCGCCCTTCATCGCCACACTTGGCATGATGCTGATCGCACGCGGTGTCGCGCTTCAGATCACCGGTGCGCGTGCCGTCTCCGGCCTTGGCGAATCTTTCGGCGTGCTGGGCAACGGCTCGCTGTTTCGCATCGAGAGCATTGACGAACAGGGCTTTCCGGTCGTCACCTTCCCCGGCATCCCCTACCCGGTTGTGCTGATGATCGTGATCGCGATCGTGGCCGCACTCGTGTTGAACCGCACGGTGCTCGGCCGCCACATCTATGCCATCGGATCGAATGCCGAGGCTGCACGGCTTTCGGGCGTCAACGTCGCCCGTGTAACGGCCTTCACCTATGTCGTATCGGGAACACTGGCGGGTCTGACGGGCTGCGTTCTCATGTCCCGCCTCGTGACCGCACAGCCCAATGAAGGCGTCGCCTATGAGCTCGACGCCATTGCGAGCGCGGTCATCGGCGGCACTTCGCTCATCGGTGGCGTTGGCACGATTTCGGGCACGTTCATCGGCTCGTTCGTCATCGGAATCCTGCGGAACGGCCTCAACATGAACGGCATTTCCGCTTTCACACAGCAGATCATCATCGGCCTCGTTATTCTGGTCACAGTATGGATCGACCAGATGCGCAACCGTCGATGAGAGGGGAGACGGAATGTGTCAGGCATTCCGGAAAAGGGTAGAGCCAAGAGCTCGATAACAGGAGGAAAACATGCGTAGACTGGTTTCTGCATTGATGGCTTCGGCCTTTGTGCTTACTGGAGCGGCAAGCGCTTCGGCGGGCGAAATCGCCGTTATCGTGAAGACCGTGAATTCGACTTTCTGGCAGAACGTTCAGAAGGGTGCCGAAGCTGCGATCAAGGATTCCAAGGATCACACCATGACCTTCCAGGGTCCGGCGGCTGAATCGGCCATCGCCGATCAGGTGAACATGGTGGAAAATGCCGTGAACCGCAAAGTGGATGCAATCCTTCTTGCCCCGTCCGATCCGGATGCGCTGACGCCTGCGGTAAAGAAGGCATGGGAAGCCCGCATTCCGGTCGTCATCATTGACTCGCAGCTCGCCGATGGTGCCGACAAATACTACCAATCGTTCCTCGCCACCGATAACCGCAAGGCCGGTGAAGCCGCAGCCAAGGCCCTGATCGACAAGGCAGGCACGACCGGCAAGATCGCCGTCATGTCCTATGTTGCGGGCGCTGGCTCGGAAATCGGTCGCGTCGGCGGCTTCGTGGATTACATCAAGGCCAATTCCAAGCTGGAAGTCGTCGGTCCTTACTACTCGCAATCGCAGATGGCGACGGCGCTCAACCAGACCACCGACGTTCTGGCGGCCAATGGCGACCTCGTCGGCATCTTCGGTGCCAATGAACCGACCGCCATCGGCATGGGCCGCGCGATCAAGCAGGCAGGCAAGTCCGGCAAGCTGACCGCCATCGGCTTCGACGGCAATCAGGACCTGCAGGAATTCGTCAAGGACGGCACGCTCAATGCCATCGTGGTTCAGGGTTCCTACCAGATGGGCGAAAAGGGCATCGAAACCCTGTTGAAAGTGCTGAACAAGGAAAAGGTCGAAAAGGTCGTCGATACGGGTGCCGTCGTCGTCACCAAGGACAATATCGACCAGCCGGAAGCCAAGAACGTGCTCTACTAAAACACGGCAACAAAGCTGCATGAAAAAGGGAGGCGTAACGCCTCCCTTTTTTTGTTTTGTCGCGATTCTTATCCGGAAACCGTTTCACACTTTTCGGGATGCGCTAACGGCCATTTTGTTCGCGCCAGTTCTCAAACTTGCGCTCGGTCTCTTCTTTCGTGCACGGATAGAGGCCGACAATGGTAGCGCCGTTCAGCACTTCTTCCAGCACGAAATCCTCATAAGTTTCCATGCTGATACATTCGGTTGCGATTTCATCCGCAAGACCAGCCGGAATGACCATGACACCGTCAGAATCGCCAACCAGCACATCGCCCGGAAACACTGCCGCATCGCCGCAGGCTATCGGCACATTGATATCCACCGCCTCATGCAACGTGAGATTGGTCGGCGCAGATGGCTTTGAGCAATAAGCAGGCATATCAAGCTCGCCGATCCCGCTGACATCGCGAAATCCGCCGTCAGAAACAATGCCCGCCGCGCCGCGCAAGGCAAGCCTTGTCACGAGGATAGACCCCGCAGTCGCCGCACGCGCATCCTTGCGCGCATCCATCACCAGCACGAAACCGGGTGGGCAAGTCTCTATCGCAACGCGCTGCTTGTGGTCCGGATTACGAAAAACCGTGATGGGATTCCGGTCCTCACGCGCCGGGATGTAGCGCAGCGTGAAGGCCTGACCGACCATGTTCTCGCGCTTGCGCGCCACCGGCAACACACCCTGAATGAACTGGTTGCGCAGGCCACGCTTGTAAAGCGCCGTCGCAACGGAAGCCGTCGAAACCGTCTTCAGCTTGGCCCGCGTTTCCTCGGAAAGCACATAATCTGACATCGAAACTGCCTCTCAATAGATGACCGGTTCGTCGACAGGACGGCCGAAATCGGTTTTCAGGAAGTCGAAATCGCAGCCCTTGTCAGCCTGTTCGACATGCTTGGAAAAGACAAAGCCATAGCCGCGTTCATATTTGGGTGGTGGCGTCTGCCAGGCTGCGCGCCGTGCCGCCAGTTCCTCGTTCGAAACCAGCATGTTGAGGCTGCGGGCTGGAATGTCGAGTTCGACGATGTCGCCCGTCTTCAGCAGGGCGAGTGGTCCCCCGATGAAGGATTCCGGCGCGACATGCAGAACACAGGCCCCGAAACTGGTTCCCGACATGCGCGCATCCGAAATCCGCACCATATCGCGCAGCCCAAGTTTCAACAGCGCTTTCGGCATGGGGATCATGCCCCATTCCGGCATTCCCGGCCCGCCCTGCGGACCGGCATTACGCAGCACCAGAACCGTATCCGGCGTCATGGGATAATCGGGGTCGTCGATGATCTTTTTCAAGTCGGGGTAACTGTCCGCGACAAGCGCCGGGCCACTATGGCGGTGAAAGCGGGGGTCGCAGGCAGCAGGTTTTATCACCGCGCCATCGGGGCAGAGATTGCCTTTCAGCACCGCAAGCGAGCCTTCATGATAGACCGGATTGGAAAGCGGGCGGATCACGTCATCGTTCCAGATATGAGCCTCATCCAGACCGTCGGTCAGCGGCTTGCCGGTCACGGTCACGGCCGAAGGATCGAGTTTGTCGCCAAGCTGCTTCATGAGCGCTCGTAACCCTCCCGCATAGTAGAAATCTTCCATCAGATAGATCGTGCCGGAAGGCCTGATATTCGCGATCACAGGCGTCGTGCGTCCGATGCGATCCAGATCGTCCAGTTCCAGTGGCACGTCTGCCCGGCGCGCCATCGCAATCAGATGAATGATGGCATTTGTCGAACATCCCGTTGCCATCGCAACAGTGACCGCATTGGTTATTGCAGCGGGCGTCATAATCTTTTCCGGCGTCAGGTCTTCCCAGACCATTTCCACAATGCGACGACCGCACTGCGTGGACATGCGCTGATGATTGGCATCCGCAGCCGGGATCGATGATGCACCGGGAAGCGTCAGCCCCAAGGCTTCAGCAATCGCGGTCATGGTCGATGCGGTTCCCATGGTCATGCAATGGCCGTAGGACCGTGCGATGCCACCTTCAATCCCCTGCCATTCCTCCTTGGAAATGGTGCCTGCGCGGCGCTCGTCCCAGTATTTGAAGCCATCAGTGCCGGACCCCAGATATTTACCGGCATAATTGCCGCGCAGCATTGGTCCGGCGGGCAAGAAAATGAACGGCAGTCCCATACTGACGGCCCCCATGACGAGACCCGGCGTTGTCTTGTCACAACCGCCCATAAGCACCGCACCGTCGACAGGATGCGAGCGCAGAAGTTCCTCGGTCTCCATCGCCAGCAGATTGCGATAGAGCATGGTTGTCGGCTTCACGAAGTTTTCCGACAGCGACAATGCTGGCAACTCCATCGGGAATCCGCCTGACTGCAGGATGCCGCGCTTGACCCATTCCACCCGATCCTTGAAATGCATGTGGCAAGGCTGGGCCTCGGACCAGGTGTTTATGATGGCGATGATCGGACGACCTTCCCAGTCGACCGGATCATATCCCATCTGCATGGTGCGCGAACGATGGCCGAACGAGCGTTGATCATCGGGCAGCATCCAGCGCGCCGAACGCAGATCTCCATAGGTCTTTCTGGTCATTTCCCTACCTTCCCGATCAGAAAATATCCCGAAGGGCGTAAAACGGCTTCGAGATGATATTCAATTCAAAACAAATATTCAGGAGTGCCTGCGCGATCACGTTACACTCCGTTCATCCGGGCCACGGGGGCTCCTGCAACCGAAGCCTGCGCCAGAAATACGCCACCCGACCGAGGTGCGGCCTCCAGGGTCGCTTCCGGCAGCTGGCGATGCGAGGTGATGGCCAGAAGTGTCAGGTCTGGTCCGCAAAAACAGGGCATTGTTGGAGCCGGAACCGGTACCGGAACCTTTTCAAGCAGATTACCCTCGCGGTCGAAGCGATTCAGAATGCCAGCGGATACACCCGCGCTCCAATAAGCACCCTCAGCATCGCAGGCGCCGCCATCCGGCCTGCCGCTTTGCTCATCGAGGTCGCAAATGCGCTTGCGCCCACTAATCTCACCGGTCTCCGGGTCGAAGTCATAACGGTCGATCCACGGCCCGCGGGAATCCGTATGGAACATGGTTCTGCCATCGGTCGTCCAAGCGAGACCATTAGAAATCTCAAAACCCTCGGCCTTAACAGAAGCCTCGCCGTCCCATGTTACTCGGTAGAGCCGCGCGATGGCTTCCCGCTCAGGACGGCCATCCATGCTGCCGATCCAGAACGCACCGTCAGGACCGACCTTGCCGTCATTGAGGCGGGATGTTCCCGGCTCATCGTACCCCGCCCATAGCGGTTCACGAATGCCGGTTTCAGGATCAAACAGGACAACCTCACGTGAAAGCGCCACCACGAGACGTCCGCTTTCTGTCAATCCGAAGCTTGCTACCTCGCTTGTAAAGGACCATTCACGAAGCACACCCCTATCGGCGTAAATGTCGATTTCATATATGCGGCGCCCATAGATATCGCAGGCGAAAAGTGTTCCCCTGCGGTCATCCCAGACCGGACTTTCCATCAGTTGCCCACGCAGATCGGCTATGCAGCGAAACGGTCCCATCATTCAGCTCCCGTCTTTTTCCGAATGACATCGGGATGACTGAGTACGAAATCAGACAACTCCAATCCCAGACCCGCTCCTTCGAACGGATAGATCATGCCCTTCTCTATGCGCGGCATCACCGTCACCAGATCGCGATACCATGAGGTGTAATAGGCCCGCACAGATTCCTGAAAGATCGCGTTGGGCGCATTGAGCGACAGATGGACGGAGGCCGCGAACACCACCGGACCAGTGCAGTCATGCGGCGCAATGGGGCGCTGAAATGCCTCGGCCATGGTGGCGATCTTCTTCGCTTCCGAAAGCCCGCCACACCATGAAATGTCGAGCATGACATAATCGGAGGCATCGGCGCGTAGGACATCGAGAAATTGCGCACGCGTCGCCATGGTTTCGCTGGCACAGACCGGAATGCCGGACTGGCGTGCGTAAACGGCCAGCGCCTGCGGGTTCATCATCTTGATCGGGTCTTCCGACCAGAACGGTCGGAAGACTTTCAGTTCGCGCGCAATGGCCAGAGCCGACGTCAAGTCCCACATGGAGTGGAACTCGACCATGATTTCCATCCGCTCGCCGACCGCATCGCGTATCTGGCGAAACGGTGCCAGCGCCTTGTCGAGATCGCCGGCATGGATGAAGTTTCCGCCGGATGCGACAGCGAACGGGTCGAAGGGCCAGATTTTCATGGCCGTGATGCCTTCCGACAGAAGGCTTTCGGCAAGTGCACCTGCGTCCCTATGAAAAGCCAGCTGGTCCTCGTAGGGCCCTTCCGTTGCCTCATCGGCATCACCGATATATCGGCGCGCGCCGCTTTTGTTATAGGTGTAGCCCGCGCAGGTATTGTAGGTGCGGATCGATTGTCGAGACAGACCACCGAGCAACTGATGGATTGGCTGGCCGGTCACCTTGCCAAAAATATCCCAAAGCGCGATGTCTATCGCCGAGGCAGCACGGATTTCCACGCCTGACGAGCGAAAGCCGACATAAGGCTCCAGCAGCAGTTTGGAGATACGGTCGATCTCCAGCGGGTTCTGGCCGACGAGCAGCGGTGCGATATCGCTGTGGATATAGGCGGCAACCGCATTTGCACCACGGAAAGTCTCACCAAGTCCGACAATGCCCTCATTGGTGTGGACCTGCACCCACACTATGTTGTTGAGGTGCGGAAGCTGCACCGTTTCGATAGCGATGATTTTCATCCTGTTGTGCCTCAATGCGCGGACGGTTGACGGTTGCGCGCAACGATCTGCGTCGGATTGACGAAACGCAGGGCCAGAAGCAGCCAAACCAGCGAGGTGACCATGTAAATGACCGCCATGGCGTCGATGGACTGGACGGAGCGGACCCCGGCAGCGAACACCGAATAATAGAGCGCGACGACGAGCGTTTGCGATGTCGGTCCTGCGGTCAGGAAGGTCAGCTCGAACATCGCGACCGTGCGCACCAGAACCAGCAGCATGGCCGCAAGCACACCGGGCAACAGCATGGGCAGAAGCACATGGATGAAGAGCTTGAATGTGCCTGCGCCAAACACACGCGCCGCCGCCTCGACCTTCGGGTCGATCTGCTCGATGAAGGGGATCATCACCAGAATGACGAAGGGTACCGTCGGCACGAGATTGGCGAGAACGACGCCCCAGAAGGTACCGCCCACCCCGAACTTGTAAAGCACGGTTGCCAGCGGAATGCCGAAGGTTATCGGCGGCACCAGAAGCGGCAGCAGGAAGATCAGCAGCACAAGCTTTTTGCCGGGAAAATCGCGGCGCGCCATGGCGTAAGCTGCCGTGACGCCCAGAACACCCGACAGGATCACCACTGCAAAGACGACCTGAAAGGTGACCAGAAGCACTTGATCAAGCTGGAATTCGGCCCAGGCGGCTGCATACCAGCGCGTGGTAAACGCGTCTGGCAGCCATGTACCCAGCCAGCGCGTGCCGAAACTTGAAACCACCACGGCCACGATGACAGCAAGAACATTGAGCACGAAGAAGCCGGTTACGAGCCAAACGAGCGTGATCCAGAGCTTGGAAAGGATGGAAGTATCGCGGATCATGATCTATCCCTTTCCGCCAGCGGTCGAGCCGCGATAGAAGAGCGAGCGCACACCGAGCAGTGCCCCGACGACGAGCAATTGCACTGCCGCCATGATCATGGCGATGGATGAAGCCATGGAGTCGTCATATTGCTCGAAGGCCGCCTGTGCTGCAGCGATGGATATCACGCGGGTCGGTCCCGACGGCGCGCCCAAGAGGACAGCGGATGGAAACACAGCAAATGCCTGCACGAAGGTGAGGCAGGCTGCGACCACCAGCCCCGGCACCAGCAATGGCAGCATGACATGGCGAAAGCGCTGCCAGCTATTGGCGCCATGCGTGGCGGCGGCCCGTTCCAGTGCGGGATCAATGCCGGTTATGTAGGAAAGCGTCAGCAGGAAGGTGAACGGAAAAACCGTAATGACCAGCGATGCAAAGACCCCCCAGTAATTATTAGTGAGCTTCAGCGGATTGTCGATCAGGCCAATATAGATCAGCGTGCGGCTGAACCAGCCTTGCGGCCCCAGATAATTCAAAAGACCTTCAGCGATCAGAACCGTGCCGAGCGTCACCGGCAGAACGAGGATCGTGGTCAGCAGGCGCTGGCGCGGCATCAGACGCACGCGCATGGCGATGGGAAGCGCGAAAAGAACACTGATGACGGTGACGGGAACCGCAAGCCAAAGCGTCGCGCCGATGGTCTTGTAAAGATAGGGATCAGAGAAGAACTTGTGGTAATTGGCCAATGCACCGCCGCCATCAATTGGATTGAAGGACAGAACTAGCCCGTAAAGAAACGGATAGATGAATACACCCACCACAAAGAGCAGCGCGGGCAGGATCAGAAGGGTGACGCCGTCGAAGCCGCGATTTGCAAGCCGTTGTCGCAAACCGGGCTTAAGCGGTGCATCCGCGTAGGTCTCAGCCACCATCGCTCAGCCCTCCGCCGGGAAAACCAGCGCATGGCCAGCATCGACGCCCAACACGATACGACTGCCGGGCTCCACGCCCTGCGGCCCATGAAAGATCAGCTCCATCCCGGTTTCGGTGCGGGCTGTACCGACATATTCGCGCCCTCGATATTCGATGGTCTCGACGGTCGCCTGCAGGTCATTGCGATGACTCGAACCGGACACGACATCATCGCCGCGTGCCATCAGCACGGCATCGTCACCCGGCTCAAGCCCATCCATCGCACGGCCAACGAGTTCGTTTCCCGCGACGGAAATGATCGCCTGCCCGTTCTCGACGCGCACGACCTTGCCTGGCAAGGCGTTGCGGAAACCCATGAAGGCGGCGACATCACGATAGCGGGGCTCTTCGTAAAGCTCGTGCGGTTTGCCGACCTGACGGATTTCACCGTCGCGCAAGACCACGATGCGGTCGGCCAGCGACAGGGCTTCGTCTTGATCGTGGGTCACATAGATCGTCGTTGAGCCGAGCTGGTTATGGATGCGGCGGATTTCGGCGCGCATCTCAAGCCGCAGCTTCGCATCGAGATTGGAAAGCGGCTCATCCATGAGAACCACCGGCGGCTCGATGACGATGGCGCGGGCAATTGCCACGCGCTGTTGCTGGCCACCGGAAAGCTGTCCCGGCAGTTTTTCTTCCTGTCCTTGCAAGCGCACCAAAGCCAATGCGGCGCGCGCACGTTCGTCGATCTCGCTTTTTGCCAGACCGCGCATCTTGAGACCGAACCCGACATTTTGCAGGACATTCATATGCGGAAACAGCGCATAGTTCTGGAACACCATGCCGAAACCGCGATCCTCCGGTTTCAACTGGTCCACGCGCCGTTCATCGATATAGATACCGCCGCTCGTCGTGCCGAGAAGTCCGGCGATGCAATTGAGAGCCGTCGATTTCCCGCAGCCGGAAGGTCCCAGAAGTGCGATGAACTCGCCTTTCCGGATTGTGAGGTTGATTTCCCGCAGCGCATTGAAAGTTCCGAATGATCGGCTCATCCGGTCGAGCCGGAGTTCTTGAAAGGACATTGACACAAGCACCATGATTTAGAATTGGCGACTATCAGCGGCCAGTGGCGAGCCCTTCACGGCCCACCACCCAGCCTTCGGTCAATCAACCAGCGGCGACGTCTTCGTCCCAGCGGCGGAATGCAGCGACCAGCGCCTCCGGTTCGAGCGGCAGCTCGATCGGATTATTTGCAATCCAGTCGGCATATTCCGGACGGCCAAACTCCGCGATGATGTTCTGGCTTTCCTTCGGCGCCATTTCGATGGTGACATCCTTCACAGCAGGACCCGGATAGAAATAACCGGCATCGTAGGAATAGGCCTGCTGGTCGGGCTTGAGCGAGAACTTGATGAACTCCATCAGCACTGCGATTTTTTCCTCGGACACGCCCTTGGGAATGGCGAAGTAATGCGCATCGCAAACCCAGTGGAAGCCTTCCAGCTTGCTGACGCCCATTTCCTTCGGCACCACACCGAGCGCACGCGGATTGATGTCCCAGCCAGTGGTGGTCACCGTCATATCGCGCGTGCCTTCGCCCAGTTCCTTCATGAGCGCGCCCGTACCTGCCGGGTAGTATTCAATATTCTTGTGCAGCTCCTTCAGATAGGCCCAGGTTTTGTCCCACCCCTTGACCGGGTCCTTCGGATCACTATCACCCAGAAGATAGGGAAGCCCCATCAGGAAGGTGCGCCCCGGACCGGAATTGGCCGGGCGAGCATAGATGAACTTGTTCGGGTTTTCTTTCGTCCAGGCCAGCAGTTCTTCAGCGGTCTTGGGCGGTGTCTTCACCTTGTCGGGGTGATATTCAAGAAGGGGGCCAGATGGATAATAGGAAACCACAACGCCCTTGCCCTTCGACATTTCCTGCATACGCCATGCCGGTTCAAGATAGATATCCTGAAGCTTCGGCAAGCCGTTATCCGGCAACGCGATGATGTCGGTCCATATGTCATCGGCAAGTCCGGCGGAAAGCGCATCCGGCCCGACGATCACCATGTCTATGTCAATTCGGTTGGCGCGCTGCTGCGCCTTGATTTTCCCCGGCAGTTCCGGCGCCGGTGCCTTGTTGAAGGTGAAGCGCGAAACCAGCGCTTTCTGCTCGGCTGCGAAATTGTCGAAGATCGGTTGGGTCAGGGCCAGATTGCCAGCGGCATCAATGACGTTGAGCGCTACTGGCGAAGACGGCAGTTTCGCCGACTGTGCCCATACGCCTTTCGGCAGCATGATACCCATGCCGGTCGCAATCCCGGCCCCCGCCATGAATGTACGACGTGAAATTCCCTTATTCATGTTCTCCTCCACTTTTTGGTTTTCCGGTGCGCCCCCCTTCTCCCTGTCAGGACGGCCGGGTTTCATTTGTCAGACAATGCCATCAGTCTCCCAGCCCGAGACGATTGTCTGGAGCACCTCTCGATCATTTGCTTCAAGCTGCGGCAATCCGGGTAGTCGCACTTTTCCGACCTCAAACCCCTGAATTTGCAACGCTTCCTTCACAACAGTCACGTTCGCGCCATTACGGTACTTGGTGCGCATGGTCTCGAAATCGGCAATGCTTTCGACCACCGCCCGCGCTTTTGCGAAATCTCCCGCTTCCAGCGCATTCCAGACCGCCAGCGAACGCTTCGGTGCAACATTGACGAGGCCAGAGGTAAAGCCGCGGCCACCAAGGGCATAGAAAGGCAAGGCCCAGCTTTCCGCCAAGCCGCAGATCCAGGTCGCATCCATGCCTTTTGTCGCCCGACAGCATTCGAAGAAGAGCATCGTGTTTTGCGATGCAAACTTGACGCCTGCGACCTTGGCATGGGTCGCAAGGCGCACCATTTCATCGAGCGGAATCAGATCCGAACGGATATAGGCAACGATTGGCAAGTCTATGGCTTCGGCAATCGCAATGAAATAATCCACCTGCGCATGCGGCGCCGCAAAGGGATCAAGCGGATGATGGATCATCACGCCATCGGCACCTTCGGCTTGTGCTGCTTGTGAAATCCTGATCGCATCACGCACGGAACGGCCGGCTGCGGCTGTCACTGCAGCCTTGCCATTTGCCGCTTTCACCGCGATAGCCTGCAAGCGGATGACCTCATCCACAGTCATGCTGTAGAACTCACCCGTATTGCCGCCGGTAACGATATTATGCACACCGGCGCCGGCGATCCGCTCGACAATTTTCGCCGTCAGCGCGTCATCGATTTCACCATCTGTATCATAGGCAGTCGCGTGCACACCCGAAATGCCCCGAAGCACCCGGCGGTATTCCGCTAGATCCATTATTTCCTCCCAATGTACTGGTCAGAAGACCAGTTCGATATGCGTGTCTCCCGCTTTCACGATGTGTTCGCGCATCAGACGCTCAGCCAGATCGCCGTTACGTGCCGTAATTGCCTTCATGATTGCTTCGTGCTCGTTGAAGGACTGCCGACGCACATCCTCGCGCGACAGAACAGTCACCCTTGCGGCGTGGTCGTACATGCGCTGTGCATTTTGCAACCGGCGCAGATATTCACATCCCGATGCCTCATGGATGCCGTCGTGGAACTTCTCGTTCAGCTCGATCAGCTGATCGACATTGCCTGCCTCGACCGCCGCCCGCATTTCTTCAATCACCGCGCGAAGAAAGCCGAACGCCTCCTCGCCGCCATGCTTGGCCGCCTGCCGCGCAATGATGCTTTCAAGCGCGGCACGAGCGAGCGTCATCTCTTCGGCCTGCCGCGCATTGAACGACACGAACGTCCCACGACGGGCCTCCGTGCGCACCAGCCCTTCTCCTTCCAGCTGGCGCAGCGCTTCTTTCAAAGGGCTCGTGCTGATGCCCAGATCGGATGCCAGCTGCCTCTCATTCAGCTTTTCGCCGGACTTGATCCGCCCGGAAATAATCGCCTCCCGCAGATTGTCATGCACATGGTCTCTGAGGCTCTTCACCTTGATCGGAGAAAGGGGGGAAACGTTATCACCCAAGGCAACACCTGTTTGTCACTGAATTCACGCTCCGATCCTGAAACAGCGAATCTGATATGTCAATATCTGATACATCAGATATCAAAGGAAACTCTTCCGCTCGTTGTCAGACAATAAAAAAGACGGCCAAAGGCCGCCTTTATTAAGTGTATCCTGATATGCAGATCAGCCTATTCCGCCGCTGAATAATGCCCCTGATCCAGCCCGGCCTGCGCAATATGCAGGCGCTTGTAGCGTCCATCCTTCATGGCCAGAAGCTCGGCATGACTGCCCTGTTCGGCAATCCGCCCGCCCTCCACCACCAGAATGCGATCGGCATTGACGATGGTTGCAAGGCGGTGCGCGATCACCAGCGTCGTGCGCCCTTGCGAAAGCTCGGCGAGCGATTGCTGGATGGCACGTTCGGTTTCCGTATCAAGCGCGGAAGTCGCCTCATCAAGGATCAGGATCGGCGGGTTCTTCAGGAATATGCGCGCAATGGCCATGCGCTGCTTCTGCCCGCCGGAAAGCTTGACGCCACGCTCGCCGATAACCGTGTCATAGCCTTCCGGCAGATTGGCAATCACGCCATCAAGCCGCGCGCGGCGCGCAGCCTCGACGATTTCCGCGTCGGTCGCATCGAGACGGCCATAGGCGATGTTTTCCCGGATCGTTCCGGCGAACAGGAACACATCCTGACTGACAATACCGATATTCGACCGCAGAGACTTCAGGGTCATATCGCGAATGTCGCTGCCGTCGGCAAGAATCGCGCCCTTCGTCACATCATAGAAGCGCGGCAGCAGCGAGCAGATCGTCGTCTTGCCTGCACCTGAAGGACCGACAAAGGCAATCGTTTCGCCAGCACGAATGGAAATATCGAGACCGTCGACAATGGGGCGCTCGGTACTATAGCCGAAACTGACATCGCGATATTCGATATCGCCGGTCAGACGTGCAACGGACTGCGCACCGGGGCGGTCTGCAATATCCGGGCGCGTATCGAGAAATTCCGTATAGCGCTGAAAACCGGCAATGCCCTTCGGATATGTTTCGATGACCGAATTGATCTTTTCAATCGGGCGGAAGAACACGTTCACCAGCAGCAGGAAGCCGACAAATCCACCAGCCGTCAGTTCGCCGCGCACCACAAACCATGCGCCTGCCAGCATCACAACGACCTGCACAAAGCGCATCGACAGATAGGACAGAGACATCGACGCGGCCATGATCTTGTAGGCGGCGAGCTTGGTGGTGAGATACTTGTCGTTGCTCTCCGCGAAAAGCTGGCGTTCATGATCTTCGTTCGTGAAGGCCTGAACGACACGGATACCGCCGACATTTTCCTCGATACGGGCGTTGAAATCACCGACGCGCCGGTAAAGCGCGTGCCATGTGTGCGTCATGCGTCCGCCATAGCGGGCGGTGACATAGGCCGACAGCGGTACGATGACGGCGGTAATCAGCGCAAGCTGCGGATGCACCCACAGCATCAGGATGAAGGCGCCGATCAGGGTCATGATCGCGATGAAGACATCTTCCGGCCCGTGATGCGCCACTTCGCCGATCTCTTCCAGATCCTTGGTCAGCCGCGCCACAAGATGGCCGGTCTTCTGATTATCGAAGAAGCCGAAGGAGAGTTTCTGCAGATGATCGAAGGCCTTGCGGCGCATCTCTGTCTCGATCTTGATACCAAGCATATGCCCCCAATAGGTCACGATGACCTGCAGGAAGGCATTGACGACGTAAATGGCCAGCAGGCCGATCGCAGCAATGGCGATCACACCAAGCTGGCCGGTCGGCAACAGCTTGTCGATGAAAAGCGTAACGGCAACCGGAAAGGCAAGCTCAAGCAGGCCGGACGCCACGGCGCTGGTGAAATCCAGCGCGAACAGCCCACGATGCGGACGATAATATCCGGCAAAACGTTTCAGCAATCCAGCCATGGCACGGTTCCCTCAAGATCGTTCAAAGGGTGCCTAACTCATTCATCTCCCTATTAAAAGGGTAATTTGACCAAAGAGTTCAAGATTTGAATGCTTCTGCTGGCTTTTGTCCGGAATTTCGCCGCCCGGAATGATTTTCCTATGAAGACTTCGTCATAATACGATCGTGGAAAATCATTCCCAAAACCATCATCGCAACGAAGAGCCATACCTGCGGCAACCCCATGGACAGTGCGGACACGACAGGGCCTGGACAAAAACCTGCCAGCCCCCAGCCCGCACCGAAGATGGCAGAACCGGTAATCAACCGACGGTCGATCTCAGTATTCTCCGGTAAATGGAAAGACTGGTCCAGCACCGGCCGCGCCATACGCCGCTGCAACATCACGCCGGGGATAGCCACCAGGAGGGCACCGCCCAGCACGAAGGCAAGGCTTGGGTCCCAATGGCCGCTGGTAACATTCAGGAAGCCCGTCACGCGCGATGGATCGATCATGCCCGACAGCGACAGGCCAAAACCAAAGATCGCGCCCGCAAGCAGCGTCATGGCCAGACGCGCATATGCCGACTGTTTCATAGCAATGCTCCCGAAATGCTGGCCACCACAATGCCGGTTACAAGAAAGGTGAGCGTTGCGGCTATCGAACGCCTGGAAAACCGCGCCATGCCGAGGATGCCATGACCGGATGTGCAGCCCGATCCCATCCGCGTTCCGATGCCGACCAGAAGTCCTGCCACGACGATGACGGGCCAGGACATAGCCATCGTGACCGGGGGAAATGAACCATAAATCGCCGCATAGATAATCGGCCCCAGAACGAGGCCGACGACAAAGACCGCATTGGCTGGAATCTGTTTGCCGCCCAGAAGCCGCCCGACGATGCCGCTGATCCCGGCGATGCGCCCATTGAAGACGAGCAGCAGGACTGCGGAAAGACCGAGCAACATGCCGCCTGCCAATGATTGCAGATAGGTTGTGATCATGCCCGTTCCTCCGGTGCGCAAAAAATGCCGTAAAGCGCCTCGATGAGTTGTGCGGCCTTGGCTTCCGTCAGCCGGTAGAAAATCTGCTTCGCTTCGCGACGGGTTTCGACAATGCCCGCTTCGCGCAGCACGCCCAGCTGTTGCGACAACGTCGGCTGGTGAATGCCAAGCGCTTCCTCCAGCTCTCCAACCGAATATTCCCGTTCTGCAAGCGTGCAGGCCAGCATAAGCCGCGCCGGATGCGACAGCGTCTTGAGAAGTTCGGCAACCTCGGTTGCCCGCCCCTCCATTTCCGTGCGCGTCATCTTGTTTTCATGGGCTGGCACTCGGCCCGAAATCGCATCCATCATGGCACCCAATTTTCAATATACAATTAAATATAATGTATATTGTTTTTTTACAAGAGAGCCAGAACAATAATACCGCCGTACAAAATTGAACGGCGGCTTTGAGCTCAATTCTGGAGCAGTGACTGAACGGCGGCCAGTTCCGTCTGGCGCAACTCGTGCCCGCCCGGATGCCAGACCAGCTCGACATCAGCTTTCTGGCGCTCGAAATAATATGCAAGCGCTTCTGTCACATCCGGCGGACAGATCGGGTCCATCCGCCCGGCAGTCATCAGAATTTTCGCGCCTTCGAGCGCCGGATTGTCCTTCGGCCTGAATGGCACCAGCGGATGCAGAAGTGCCGCCTTGTCGAACACCCTGCCTTTCTCGATCAGAAGGTTCGCCATGATATTGGCGCCATTGGAATAGCCGAGCCCGATCACTTCGGATGGCTTGTGCTGAGCCACAAGGCCAGCGATGAAATCGGCCATCTTGTCGGTGGCGCGAGCAAGGTCTTCCATATCGTAGACGCCCTCGCCTGTGCGGCGGAAGAAGCGCGCAGCTCCATATTCCGACACATCACCGCGTGGCGACACGATGGTCGCTTCCGGCAAAAGCTGTTCCGCCAGACCGAAAAACTGGTTTTCATCGCCGCCCGTACCGTGAAACACGATGAACAGCGGCGCTCCGTTCGCACCGGCCTTCAGCCGGTGCTCATAGGTTTGGATTGTCATGTTCGATCTCCTGTCCCGACGTCTTCAGATCCTGTCCAGATGCTCTTCGAGATAGCCACGCAGATGCTGGTGCTGCTCCGGCAGCTTCAGCGCTTCACCGAGATGGGCCGTATCCTCGTCGCGGTCGAAACCGGGTTCGTTGGTCGCCACCTCGAACAGCACGCCGCCCGTCGTGCGGAAATAGATCGCCCAGAAGTAATCGCGGTCGATGACCGGTGTGACGTGATAGCCCGTATCCATCAGCGCCTTGCGCACCTCCAGCTGCTTCTCGCGGTTTTCGACAGCGAATGCCACATGATGCACGGAACCGGCACCCTGCTGGTTGCGACCAACTGCTGGCAAGGTTTCCAGATCGATGACGCCCGCACCATTGCCTTCCGGCATGATGAGCCGGGTAACACCGTCCTTCGCATCGAGCTTCTGGTATCCCATATATTTCAGCAATTCCGAGGTCGCGCCTTCGTCGCGAAGCCGCATTGAGACCGAATGAAAGCCACGGATGGCGTGCTCGGCATCAATCCCCTCATGTGCCCACGGCGCACGCGGATCGTCCTTCACTTCAACCAGTGCAAAACTGTCGCCATCCGGCCCACGGAAATGGATACGCTTTTCGCCGAACGCCTCGTCTTCGGATTCAATCTTGACGGCGGATTGCTCGAAACGATCCTTCCAGAAGCCAAGAGAACCCTGCGGCACGGCAAATACCGTCGTCCCCACCTCGCCCGTACCATCGCGACCGCGCGGCATGCCGGGAAATGGAAAATAGGTCATGACAGTGCCGGGCGTGCCTAGTTCATCACCATAATAGAGATGATAGACACTCGGATCGTCGAAATTGACGGTCTTCTTGACGCGGCGCAGTCCCAGAGTATCGGTGAAAAAGCGGTTATTGGAGCGCGCATCGGCGGCAAGCGAGGTCACGTGGTGGAGGCCCTTGATCTGATTAAGCATGGCTATCTCTCCTGTTGTGTTACCGCCAATATAGCCATCAGTATGATCATTGAAACATTGACAATCATGCACAGATTGTATCGATTTCAGATACAGTTGCAGGCTATGATGATTTCCATCTAGACGTACTGCCCATTCAAAGTTTAGCTACCTGCAACAGCAATATAGAAAGGTTCCCCATGGCGTCCGGCTTGTTCGCGCTTCTCGATGATGTCGCAGCCATTGCGAAAATGGCGGCAGCTTCGCTCGACGATGTTGCAGGACAGACGGCAAAGGCCAGCGCCAAGGCAGCAGGCATCGTAATTGATGATACGGCCGTCACGCCGAAATATGTTGTGGGGCTGAAGCCGGAACGTGAATTGCCGGTCATCTGGAAAATCACCAAGGGATCGCTGCGCAACAAGCTCATCGTCCTGCTGCCGCTGGCGCTCATCCTAGGCTATTTCGCACCATCCTTCATCATGCCGCTTCTGATGATCGGCGGTGTCTATCTGGCCTTTGAAGGAACGGAAAAGCTGGTGGAGTTCTTCATCCCGCACAAGGAAGAGGAACATGAGGAAACCAAGGGCACGACTGCCAAGGAGATCGAGGAAACAACCGTCAGCGGTGCGATCCGCACGGACTTCATCCTGTCGGCGGAAATCATGGCGCTGACGCTGGCGGGCCTGGCTCCGTCGAGCATTTATACGCAGGCGGCCATCCTCGCCGCAGTCGGCATATTGATCACCTTCGCCGTTTATGGCGTGGTCGGCATCATCGTGAAGCTCGACGATATGGGCGTCTCGCTCGTGCGCAACAGTCACACGGCTTTCGGCAGGCAACTCGGCAAGGGGCTGGTCGCGGGCATGCCCATCATATTGAAGGTTCTGAGCACTGTTGGCACCATCGCCATGCTTTGGGTCGGCGGCAGCATCATCGTACATGGGCTGGATTCCATCGGCATCCATAGCGTTGAAGCCTTCATCCATTCCATCGTCTCGCACCTGCCGACCGAGGGCACCCGGTTTGCAGCCGCCTTCGAATGGATCGCCACGTCCTTCCTGCAGGCTGTACTTGCGGTTCTAATCGGTATTGTCGTCGTGATAGCCGTCAACGTCTTCAAGGCCCTGAAAGCGAAGGCCTAGAGCGCGTTTCGATCTGATTGCATCAGATCGGCGCCCTATCTGTTCGTTTTCACGCATGTCTTCATCCCGAAGCCGGTTCCCACTTTCGGGAGACATGCTCTAACTTCAGGCCAGATAGCGCTTGAACCATTCGATTGTCCGATCCCATGCGAGCTTCGCCGCCGCTTCGTCGTAGCGCGGTGTGGAATCGTTGTGGAAGCCATGATTGACGCCCGGATAGATGTAAGCCTCGTAGGTCTTGCCGTTCTTTTTCAACGCTTCCTCATAAGCGGGCCAGCCCTCATTGATGCGGGTGTCCAGTTCGGCATAGTGCAACAGGATAGGCGCCTTGATGCGCGGCACGTCATCCGCCGGGGCCTGCCTGCCATAGAAAGGCACAGCGGCTGCGAGTTCCGGAAAGGCGACCGCCGCCGCATTGGCAACACCACCGCCATAGCAGAAGCCGGTAATGCCGACCTTTCCGGTCGTCAGATCGCTTTTCATCATGAAATCGACCGCCGCAAAGAAGTCGTTCATCAGCTTGGTCGGGTCGACCTGCTGCTGTAATTCGCGGCCCTTATCGTCATTGCCGGGATAGCCACCAACCGAAGTGAGACCGTCGGGCGCGAGTGCTATGAAACCGGCCTTTGCGACCCGGCGGGCGACGTCTTCGATATACGGGTTCAGTCCGCGATTTTCGTGCACTACCACGACGGCGGGCAGCTTGCCCTGCAGCTTGGCCGGTCGCACCAGATAGGCTCGAACCTCACCGTTTCCTTCCGGTGACGGATAGGTGATGTATTCGGGATGGATGTCGGGATCGGTGAATTCGACCTGTTGCGCCATCGCATAATCGGGACTGAGCGAGGCCAGTATGGTTGTGGCCGTCATGGTGCCGACCGCAAACTTTGCAGCCTTGTCCAGAAACTCTCGTTTGGTTATCCGGCCATGGGCATAGAAATCGTAGAGTTCGAGAAGTTCTTGCGGGAAATCCTTCGCCGTCAGACGTGTCATGGTCAGCCCTTCCTCTCAAAGAAGGTCAGTCTAACACAAGGTTGAAATGGAGCCACACCGCTGCCAGCAATGCATGTCGGCAGCTTCTTCACATTGATTGAAACCAACTTTACTGCATTCGTCTTTCAAAACAAAAGGCCCGGCAAAAGCCGGGTCTTTTCGATGAATTATATCCGAGAGCATCAGATATTCGGTTCGATCTTGCCCTTGCCTTTAGCCCCGCCTTTATCCTTGGCCGTGAGCTTGTCGATATAGGCGAGGAACAGCGCCGAAAACACGAATGCCAGATGGATGATGGTGAACCACAGCAACTGGTTTGACGTGTAGGTGGTGGCGTTGAGGAATATCTGCAGCAGATGAATCGACGAGATCGCCACGATGGTCGAGGCAACCTTGATCTTGAGCGATCCTGCATCGATGGTGCCAAGCCAGTGCACCTCGTCGCCAGCCTGATCGAAGCGGCTGACGAAATTCTCATAGCCCGAAATGATGACCATCACCACGAGGCTCGCAATCAACGCCGCGTCGATGAGCCCGAGGACTTTCAGGATCGTGTCGGTATCATTCAGCGCGGTAACTTTCGTTGCAAAATCGAACAGCTTGCCCACGAAGGATACAGCATAGATCGCCAGCGCAACGGCGAGACCGAGATAGAAGACAACCAGCAGCCAGCGTGACGCCAGAATGATATTTTCGATCAGAAGTTCAATTCGTTTCATCGATCCGGTTCCAGGTAATCATATCGACACCTCTTAAAAAACCGCGCGCTTTTGGCAAGCGCGTCAGATATTGAATGATGTGCAAAAGTAGGATCGCGACTGCTTTCTTACAATATCAGCTTTCGTCTGCTGCTTGCAGCAATTCCAGTGCGAGCTTCCGCGCGCCCGCAGAAATGTCCGGATTGAAGACCAGCCAATAACCCTTGTCGCTCGTCTGCGACACCTCGCAAGCATGGACAAGCTGCCCGCGCTGCACGGCCCCGTCGATCAGCCCCGCCCAGCCAAGCGCCACCCCCTGATCGGCAATGGCTGCCTCAATCACCAGATTATAGGTGTTGAAGACTAGCCCGTAATTGCCGTCCTCGATGTCCTCACCGATAGCATCGAGCCATGACTGCCATGTGAACCAGCGATCACCCTGCAGCGTATCCAGATGCAGCAGTGAAGCTGCACCAAGCCGTTTCCCATCCGGAAACGGGCCATGCTCGGCAAGATAGGCAGGCGAACAGACCGGCACGACTTTTTCACCGATGAAGGCGATAGCGTCCTTCGGGAAATCCTCGCGACCGCCGAAAAGGACCGAAATATCCGCGTCACGCCGGTCGAGCGGCTGAAGCATGGATGATGCCGTGATGCGCACATCCACCTCCGGATGTTTCGGGCGAAACTGCGCGACACGCGGCATCAGCCAGAACGTCGCGAAGCCATAGTCGGTCGCGATCCGCAGTCCCGGCGCGCGCTGACGGCGTTTTATCTGCTGCACCGCCTCATCGATTCCATCGAGACCGGAGCGCACTGCCTCATAAAGAATGCGGCCTTCGGGTAATATCTCGACACCACGGGCCCGTCGAGCGAACAATGCGACGCCCAGACGCTCCTCGATACGTTTTATTTGATAGCTGACCGCCGGTTGCGTCATGCCGAGTTCACGCGCTGCAAGGGTCAGATTTTCCAATCGTCCCACCGCTTCGAAAACGCCAAGGCTGCCAAGGTCCCAGGATGGAGAAACCATAAATACTTTCTATAGCTTCGATAAAAAATGAATGGGTTTTTCCTTAGCCTAAATGATGTTCTCCTTAAAGTAGGAACATAAGACATAACTGGTCTTAATCTATAGGAGGGGTCACAAAATGCGCTATTTGAAGATTGCGGCACTGACGTTCACGGCACTGGCGGGGCTTTCAGGAGCGGCTTCTGCTGCCGATCCCGCCGCTTGCGAAACCATCCGGCTGTCCGATCCGGGCTGGACCGACATCACCTCCACCAACTCCGTCGCAAGCGTGCTGCTGGAAGGTCTCGGCTATAAGCCCGATGTAAAAACCATGTCCGTGCCCATCGGCTATGAGGCGCTCAAGACTGGCAATCTTGACGTTTTCCTCGGCAACTGGATGCCCGCACAACAGAAGTTCCGTGACGATCTCGACAAGGCGAAAGCCGCCGAAGTCATCGTGAAAAACCTCGAAGGGGCAAAGTTCACGCTGGCCGTGCCGGATTATGTGGCAAGCGAAGGCGTGAAGGACTTTGCCGACCTCGCCGCCCATGCGGACAAATTTGGCAAGGAAATCTACGGCATCGAGCCGGGTGCACCTGCCAACCAGAACATCCAGAAAATCATCGAGGACCACAAGTTCAAGCTCGACGGCTGGAAGCTGGTGGAATCGAGCGAGCAGGCCATGCTCGCGCAGGTGGATCGCAAGAACAAGGATAAGGCATGGGTCGTGTTTCTGGCCTGGGCGCCGCACCCGATGAACAACAAGCTCAAGATAGAATATCTGGCGGGTGGCGATGACTATTTCGGCCCGAATTTCGGCGGCGCGGAAGTCTACACGCTTGGCCGCACCGGCTGGGCCGCACAATGCCCCAATGCCGCAACGTTCTTCAAGAACCTCACTTTCACTGTCGATATCGAGAATGAGCTGATGGGCAAGATTCTCGATGAAGGTGCGGAAGGTCCTGCAGCCGCCAAGGAATGGCTGAAGGCGCATCCGGACCAGATCGACAAATGGCTTGCAGGCGTCACCACCTTCAAGGGCGAACCGGGCGCGGAAGCCGTCAAGGCAAACCTCGGTCTTTAACCGAGAACAACACGCACTTTGCAGGCGGGCGTTTCAGCGCCCGCCGTTTCGCGTTCCCACACTTGCCAACGGTCCCGCACAATGAAAAAGCCGAATATCCTCATCCTCATGGTCGATCAGCTGAACGGCACGTTCTTTCCGGACGGCCCGGCCGAATTCCTGCATGTTCCCAATCTGAGAAAGCTTGCCGAACGTTCAGCACGTTTTGCCAACTGCTACACGGCAAGCCCTCTTTGCGCCCCGGCGCGTGCGTCGTTCATGTCGGGCCAGTTGCCGTTTCGAACTGGCGTCTATGACAATGCGGCGGAGTTTTCGTCTGAAATCCCAACCTATGCGCATCACCTTCGCAACGCTGGCTACCAGACGGCGCTTTCCGGCAAGATGCATTTCGTCGGTCCGGATCAGCTGCACGGTTTCGAGCAGCGGCTCACCACCGACATCTACCCGGCAGATTTCGGCTGGACGCCGGATTATCGCAAGCCCGGTGAACGTATCGACTGGTGGTATCACAATCTCGGTTCGATCACCGGAGCGGGTTCCGCCGAAATCACCAACCAGCTCGAATATGACGATGAAGTTGCCTATCAGGCCGAAGCGAAGCTCTATGATCTGGCGCGCGGCCACGACGAGCGGCCATGGTGTCTGACGGTCAGTTTCACACATCCGCATGACCCTTACGTAGCGCGCAAGCGCTTCTTCGATCTCTATGCGGGCATTCCCGAACTTGATCCGAAAATCGGACCGCTGGCTGAAAGCGAGGTCGACCCGCACACCGAACGCCTGTTACGGGCCTGCAAGGCCGAGGACTACGATCTGACCCGCGAGCAGGTTCGCACGGCACGTCAGGCCTATTTCGCCAATATCTCCTATGTGGATGACAAGATCGGCGCCCTGCTCGATGTCGTCGAACGCTGCGGCATGGCGGAAGACACGATTGTCGTCTTCACTTCCGATCACGGCGATATGCTTGGCGAACGCGGCTTGTGGTTCAAGATGAGCTTCTTCGATGGCTCCGCTCGCGTCCCGTTGATGATTGCGGCCCCGCAATTGCGGGCTGGCCGCGTGGATGCGCCCGTCTCGACGCTCGACGTTCTGCCGACACTGGCGGACCTTGCCGGGATCGACCTCAAGGGCATCATGCCGTGGACCGACGGCGTTTCACTGACAGATGTTGCCTCTGGCGCGGAGCGCGGGGCGGTGCCTATGGAATATGCAGCCGAAGGCACCATTGCGCCAATGATCTCGCTGCGGGATGGCGACTGGAAGCTCAACCTGTGCCGCGCCGACCCGCCACAATTGTTCAACCTTGCCGACGATCCCGACGAGCTGCGCAATCTGGCGGAACTGCCGGAATTCAAAACCGCTCTGGACGACCTTCTGGCCAAAGCTGAAAAACGCTGGAATCTGGAACGCTACGATGCCGACGTCCGGGCCAGTCAGGCGCGTCGCCACGTCGTCTATCCGGCGTTGCGCAACGGCGCCTACTATCCATGGGACTACCAGCCGCTGCAAAAGGCGTCCGAGCGCTATATGCGCAACCACATGGACCTGAACGTGCTGGAAGAAAACCAGCGCTTTCCGCGCTGATTAGCAAAGCGGGGCCTCACAGCCCCGCCTGTTCAAATTCTTACTGTTCGGAAAATTCCAGAACCGTGCCGCTGGCATTTTCCGGCAGCACGGCGATGCCCGCAGATGTCTTCACGTGGGAAATTCCGTTGGTATCGAGAACGCCGCGCGCCTTGTCCAGCGAAGCGACCCGGATGCGCAGAACGGCGAAAGCCTTGCCCGGTGTCCGGGCAAAATCCACACCGGGATAGATTGCAGCGGCTTTCTCCTCACTCACAACCCATATGTCTGCCGAACGTGAGCCTGTCGAAACCTTCCAGCCACCATCCTGTACCTCTGCCTTGCCATTGGCGTACAGGCGGGCAAAACCATTGGCAGCAGCTTCCGGATCGGATGAGATGGCAACAATGGCGGAAAGGCCATTTGCACCATTTGCATGTTCGATCAGTTCCGGCAGCCAGACTGTTTCGCGGGTCTTGTGCTGGCACATGAAGACCATACCTTGCGGCACTTCACTTTCCGCGAAAGACACCGTTTCAAAAGCCGCAACACCCTCGCCGCCGCCCGGCAGTTCTACGGGACGCTGAAACGCGCCAACCTCGCCGGTCTTGATGCCAAGTGCGTCCAGTTCCGCCTTGGCATCGCGCGCATTGTCGATGCGGCAGGCAATGGCATGGAGTCCTTCGCCCTGCGCTGCCAGCTTCTCGCGCTGATGCAGATTGCCCGACGTCTCGGCGACGATGCCGAGCAGCTCGAAATAATCTTCCGGAAACATGATGGTGTAGTTGCCGGTGCCCTTTTCCTTGCTGTGGAGGCCACGTGGGCTCAGCGTAAATCCGAAACGGCGATATTGTTCGGCACTTTTCTCCAGATCGCCGACCAGCAGGAAAATATGATCGACGCCTTTGACCGGATGAGACATACAAAACTTCCTTTTCTATTTCTTGGTCGGAGCCAGAACGATCTCGTGGATCGTAACCTTGGGATTCATATTGGCAACATAGAGCGCGGTTTCAGCCATATCATCGGGCTGGATGACATCATCCATGCGGGAGAGATCGAAGCCCGGACGACGCGCCAGAAGCGGCGTCGCCACCTCACCGGGGCATAGCACCGTCGACCGGATGCCGTTTGGTCCTTCCTGCGCATTCAGGCTGGCGCTCAGATCGTTGAGCGCATGTTTGGACGCACCATAGGGGACGCCGCCGCCGGGCGATGAAAACCGCCCTGCCCAGGACGATGTGTGGATCATCAACCCACCACCCTGTGCGCGCATGGGCGTCAAAGCAGCGGCAATCACATTGATCGCACCCTTGATGTTGATGTCGATGACATCGTCCCATGAATCGAAATCAATATCCGCCCAGCTACGGCGCGGAATATTGAGACCGGCATTGTTGCAGAGCACATCAAGACGACCTGCCCAATCGACGATAGCTCCGGCAGTAGCGGCAACCGCCTCCCGGTCGAGAACATCCGCCGGAAATATCTGCGCCTCGCCACCATTGGAGACGATCTCCTCGGCAATCGCTGCAAGTGCACCCGCCTTGCGGCCCGTCAGCGCGACGCGCCAGCCTTCACGCGCGAACCGTCGTGCCATGGCAGCGCCGATGCCGGACCCGGCGCCGGTGATCCAGACCGCGCTGCGCTCGTTTTTGCCCGAGTTTGCGTTCTGCTCGGGGGAATTCTGGCTCATCAACAAACTCCGTCGTAGAAAATCGACATTTATTAACGCAGGCTGGTCGAGAAATTTTACCAATTTTGCCCGCGATATTAGTTTATCTTGACATTATCGCCACGGATTCTAGCATATCAATGCTTGCATACAATAAAGACCCTCTGAGGTGGCATTTCGTTGCGATTTCAGGGGCTTGAACAATATTGGGACGTGCGGGAAAAGAGGCTAGAAAGCCCTCCCTCAACGTCCTTCAGGGGAACAGAGAATGCATATCAGAAAAGCTGGCCTTGGCCTGTTTCTAGCGGCGTTTTCGCTTGCGACGGCGTCTTCGCACGCCGAAGAAGTGAAGCGCGGCGGCACTGTCATCGTCCATATGAACACCGAGCAGGGTGTGCTTAACCCTGCGCTGCGCGCCTCCACCGGCGTCTATCAGATCACCGGCCGCATCATGGAGCCGCTGATCGACCGCACTTATGAGGGCTATGTGCCGGTTCTGGCCACAAGCTGGTCGTCCTCGGAAGACGGCAAGGCCATCACCTTCAAGCTGCGCGAGAATGTGCGCTGGCATGACGGTCAGCCTTTCAGCTGCGATGACGTTTCGTTCAGCGCGATGAACCTCTGGAAGAAGCTGCTCAACTATTCGACCACGCTTCAGGCCAATCTCGAAGCCGTCGATTGCACCGATCCTTACACAGCAGTGTTCCGCTATTCCAAGCCGATGCCGCTGGAACTGCTCGTCGCTGCCATGCCTGATCTCGGCCATCCGGTGCCGAAGCATCTTTATGAAGGCACTGATATTCTCAAGAACAAGTACAACGCCGCGCCGGTGGGCACGGGACCGTTCAAGTTCGTCGAGTATGAGCGCGGCCAGCACATCATTGCCGAGCGCAACGACGATTACTGGCGTGGCAAGGAATATCCTTATCTCGACCGCATCGTCTGGCGTTTCATGCCGGACAAGGCCGCTGCTGCCGCAGCGCTTGAAGCCGGTGAAATGATGGAAACCGCCTTCAACGGTATTTCCATGTCGGATACCGAGCGCCTCCAGAAGGATGGCCGCTTTGACACCGGCACCAAGGGTTTCGAAAACAACGTTGCCCACTCGACCATCGAGTTCAATCTGCGCAATCCGATCCTTGCCAATCTGAAAGTTCGCCAGGCGATCTATCACGCGCTCGATATCGACTTTGCGATCAAGACGATCATGCGCGGCTATGCCAAGCCGGGCCGTGGCCCGATCCCAAGCGCCGGCGGCGCCAATTACACGGATCAGGTCCAGACTTACCCGTATGATGTTGAAAAGGCTAAAAAACTGCTCGACGAAGCCGGTTACCCGGCTGGCCCCGACGGCATCCGCTTCAAGCTGCGTCATCGCCCGGCACCATGGGGTGAATATACGCAGCTCTGGGCCGAGTATTATGCCCAGGCGATGAAGGAAGTCGGTATCGACGTCCAGATCCTGACCAACGATGCGCCGGGCTTTCTGAACGGTGTCTATCGTGACCATGACTTCGACACGGCAAGCGGCTGGCACCAGTTCCGCTCCGATCCGGCTGTTTCCACCACCGTCTGGCTGCGCTCCGGCGCTCCGGTCGGCACCGCATGGTCCAACCAGTTCGACTACAAATCGGACGAAATGGACAGCCTGATCGACAAGGCCGCGAGCGAGCTCGACCCGGCCAAGCGCGCCGATCTTTATCACCAGATCCAGCAGCTTGGCATGAAAGACCTGCCGGTCATCTTCGCCATCGAACATCCGTTCGTCGGCGTGACCAACAAGGTCTTGAAGAACCACCACAACACGCCGCGCTGGGATTCTTCCAGCTGGTACGATCTGTGGATCGATCAATAAACAATACCAACCGCTGCCGGTCATCCGGCAGCGGCTCCCCAGTTTTATGAATGCTGAAATGAATATCTTGCAGGATAACCCGCAATGCCCCTGCCCCCGATCCTGACTTTTGCGCTGCGGCGCATCTTGCAGGCGATCCCCGTCATTCTTCTCATCATGATCGGGTCATTCCTGCTGATCAAGCTTGCGCCCGGCGATACCGTGGACGCACTTGTTGGCGACATGGGCGGCGCAGATCCGCAATTCGTCGCCAATCTGCGCGCCGAATACGGCCTTGACCAGCCGGTCTGGACACAGCTCTGGATTTACATGACCAAGCTGGCGCAGTTCGATTTCGGCTGGTCCTATGTCTACGAGCAGCCGGTGCTGGATGTGCTGATGGCCCGCCTTTTGCCGACCCTCCTGCTCATGGTTTCCTCGCTTTCGGTGGCCTTCATTTTCGGCATTGCGCTTGGGGCTTTTGCGGCGCGCAAGGCATATTCCCTGACCGACAATGCAATTTCCACGCTCGGTCTTGTTTTCTATGCCATGCCGAGCTTCTTTCTCAGCCTCATCTTGATGTTCATCTTTTCCGTCAAGCTCGGTTGGCTGCCGGTCGGCGGTTACAAGACGATTGCCGGGTTTTACACCGGTTGGAAGAATGTCTGGGATATTGCCGTGCACCTCGTCATGCCGACGACGGCGCTTTCGCTCATCTATCTTGCATTCTACATGCGCCTGATGCGCACCAGCGTGCTGGAAGTGGCTGACCTTGATTATGTTCGTACCGCACGCGCCAAGGGTGCAAGCGGTGCAAGGCTGATGTTCCATCACATCATGCGTAACGCATTCCTGCCTGTCGTTACGCTGCTCGGACTGCAATTCTCGACTGTGCTTGGCGGCTCGGTCGTGATCGAGACAATCTTTTCGCTGCCCGGCCTCGGCCAGCTTGCCTACACCTCCGTGATCAAGCGCGACCTCAACACGCTGATGGGCATCATCTTTCTGTGCTCGGTGCTGGTGGTGATCGTCAATTTCATCACCGATCTCATCTATGCGCGGCTTGATTCCAGGATCGAACTGTCATGACTCCACAGGACCTCTCCCTCACCCGCCCGCAGGTCTCGCGCGCAAAAATTCTGTGGCAGCGCTTCAGCCGCAACCGCGCTGCCGTACTGGGCCTTATCCTCTTCATCGCCGTGGTCCTGATCGCGTTGCTGGCCGATGTCATTGCGCCCGGCGACCCGCTGCG
Organism: Ochrobactrum sp. WV_118_8; assembly: GCF_039631535.1. Taxonomy (NCBI): domain Bacteria; kingdom Pseudomonadati; phylum Pseudomonadota; class Alphaproteobacteria; order Hyphomicrobiales; family Brucellaceae; genus Ochrobactrum; species Ochrobactrum sp. WV_118_8. The sequence goes on from NZ_JBDIUZ010000002.1 coordinate 434,839, forward strand.
GCGCGCAGGCGATCCGCTCGTCTGGCCATTCGTCAATGCTGCAACGCCCCTTGGTACCGACCAGCTTGGGCGCGATATCATGGCAGGCATTGTCCATGGCGCGCGCATTTCGCTTCTGATCGGCGTGGTCGCCACCCTGATTTCTATCGTGATCGGCATCATCATCGGCGCGCTTGCCGGCTATTATGGTGGCTGGGTGGATGACGTTCTGATGCGCATCACCGAAGCCTTCCAGACCGTTCCAAGCTTCGTACTGCTTCTGACACTGGTAGCAATCTTCGGCTCATCGATCGAAAATATCATCATCTGCATCGGCATCGTGTCATGGACCGCGCCTGCCCGCATGGTGCGCGCCGAATTTCTGGCGCTGCGCAAGCGCGAATTCATCGATGCAGCGCGCAATCTCGGCGTCGGGAATGCCTCAATAATCTTCCGTGAAATCCTGCCGAATGCCCTGCCGCCGGTGATTGTCTTCGCATCCGTGGTGATGGCCACTTCCATCCTGATGGAAAGCGCGCTCGCCTTCCTCGGCCTCGGTGACCCAAACTATGCAAGCTGGGGTAACATGATCGGCCAAGGTCGCGCCGTGCTGCGCACTGACTGGTTCTGCTCGGTTATTCCCGGCATCGCCATTCTGCTCACCGTTCTTTCCTTCAGCCTGCTTGGCGAAGGCCTGAACGACGCGCTTAATCCGAGGCAGAAGAAATAATGACCGCTGCACCCGTTCTCGAAATCAAAAATCTGCAGATCGCGCTGCCAAAGGGCGCCGACCGCCCTTACGCCCTGCAGGACCTGACACTGACCATCAACCCCGGTGAAATCGTCTGCCTCGTCGGCGAAAGCGGCTCCGGCAAATCGCTTTCGGCAGGCGCAATCATGCGCCTTTTGCCGGAACCGCATGTGCGCGTGACCAATGGCACAATCAGGCTGGAAGGCACCGATCTCTATTCGCTCAGCGAAACCGACATGAAGAAGCTGCGCGGCGACCGCATCGGCATGATCTTTCAGGAGCCGATGACCGCACTCAACCCGCAGAAGACGGTCGGCTGGCAGATCGATGAAGTGTTGCGCCTGCACACGAAACTCGGTCGCAAGGAACGTCGCGCCGCCGTGCTGAACATGCTGGCGGAAGTGAAAATTCCGGACCCGGAATCCGCTTACAACGCCTATCCGCACCAGATTTCGGGCGGACAGCGCCAGCGCGTCATGATTGCCATGGCGCTTATCCTGAAACCGCGCCTCATCATTGCCGATGAACCAACCACCGCGCTCGATGTGACCACGCAGGCACAAATCCTGAAACTGATCCGCGACCTGCAACGCGAACACGATACCGGCATCCTGTTCATCACGCATGACTTCGGCGTGGTGGCGGAAATTGCCGACCGCGTTGCCGTTCTGCGGCTTGGCGAACTGGTCGAGGAAGGCCCGGCAAACGAAGTGCTGAACCATCCGCAGCACCCATATACCAAGGCGCTGATTGCATCGGTTCCAGCTCTCACTCCGCCCGAACCGAAGCCATCTGTGGACGCTCAGCCGATCATTCTCAAGGCGAGCGCTTTACGCAAAACCTTCAAGGCGCGCGGCGGATTGCTGACCGGCAAAAGAAGTGCCGTTCCTGCCGTGAAGGACCTTTCGTTTGAACTACGTCAGGGTGAAACGCTTGGCGTCGTGGGCGAAAGCGGGTCGGGCAAGACAACCGTTTCGCGCATCGTCACCCGTCTGCTTGAAGCCGATAGCGGCAAGGTCGATGTGAATGGCAAAGATTTTCTGAGCGCCAGCCCGCGTGAAGTGCGGGCCATGCGCAAGGACATCCAGATGGTCTTTCAGGACCCGATGGCCTCGCTCAACCCGCGCCGCCGCGTCGTGGACCTGATCGCACAGGGGCCAATCGTCCATGGCGTACCGAAGGCAGAGGCGCACGCAAAGGCCCGCGAGTTGCTGGAGCTGGTCGAGCTTTCGCCTGCCGCAGCCGACCGTTTTCCGCATGAATTTTCCGGCGGGCAGCGGCAGCGCATCGGCATCGCCCGCGCGCTGGCGCTGGAGCCGCGCATCATCGTCGCCGACGAACCGGTCTCCGCGCTCGATGTCTCCGTACAGGCTCAGGTGTTGCGGCTCCTGGCCGACCTCCGCGAACGGCTCAATCTGTCGCTTCTTTTCGTCACGCATGATCTGCGCGTCGCGGCCCAGCTTTGCGACCGCATCATCGTCATGTCGAAGGGTGAGATCGCCGAAGCAGGTCTGACGGCGCAAGTCTTCGCTAATCCGCAACATGAATATACACAGCGCCTCCTTGCCTCCATTCCCGGCAAGGGCTGGACGCCTCCTCGTTTGGAAAATGCGTGACACCATGCAGAACATAGTCTTTCCACCCTCCATCTGGGCTGCCACTGCCCCTGCCCGCATACCGGCAAAGCCGCTGACCAATGACGCGGAAGCCGATGTCGCCATCGTCGGCGGTGGCTTTACGGGACTTTCAGCAGCGCTCCATCTGGCGAAACGCGGCAAGCGTGTCATCCTGCTGGAAGGCAATGCGGTCGGCTGGGGCGCATCGGGGCGCAACAATGGACAGGTCATTCCGACCATGACTTCGGCGGAACCCGATGCAATCGCCAAACGCTACGGCGCATCGGGCGAACGTTTTGCTCGACTGATCGGCAATAGCGCCGACATTCTGTTTTCCATCGTGCGTGATGAAAACATCGAGGCCGAGGCCGAGCAGAACGGCTGGTTCCAGCCTGCCCATTCGCCGGGCCGGGTGAAGCTTTCGCAAACCCGCGTGGACGCATGGAAACGCTTCGGCTTCCCGGCGGAATTTTTCGACCGCGCCGCAACATCGCGGCTGTTGGGCAGCGATTTCTGGTATGGTGGCATGTTCAACCCGACCGGCGGTCATATCAATCCGCTGGCCTTCGCGCGCGGTCTTGCCTCGGCTGCCGAACGCCACGGCGCGATCATTCACGAACAAAGCCCGGTCATCTCCTATGCCCAAGTGGGTGATCACTGGGAGGTCAAGACCGCCAGCGCCACAGTGCGCGCCAAGGGCTTTTTGCTCGCCACCAACGCCTATACCGGCGAGTTGCGTGAAGGGCTTGCCCCGCGCCTTGCCCGCACCATCGTGCCGGTGCTCTCGTGGCAGATGGCGACCGCGCCCGTCAGCGATAATCTGCGCGCAACGATTTTGCCCGGTCGGCAGGCCGTTTCCGACACCCGCGGCGACCTGCGTTTCTTCCGCTACGATGCCCGCAACCGGCTGATTACCGGCGGCGTGGTGATGGGCGATTTCAACATCGCAGAACGCGTCAAGCGCAAGACGGCGCGCAACATGGCGGAAGCCTTTCCAGCGCTTGGCGAGCCGGAAATCACCCATGTGTGGAGCGGCTATATCGGCATGACATGGGATCGCTTTCCACGCGTTCATCAGCTCGGCCCCAATGGCTGGGCCTGGATCGGCTGCAACGGTCGCGGCGTTGCGCTTGGCACATCGCTCGGGCGGGAATTTGCACGTGCGCTCGACGGCGAGCCTGTGCAAAAACTTGCCCTGCCCGTCTCGGAACCGGCACCACTGCCTTTTCATAAAGTCGCGCGAAAGATTGCCCCGTTCTACCTCGCATGGCTTCGGCGCAAGGATCTCTCCGAGCCAAATCTTTAGTTCCGCTCATTTAACGTTCATGTGAAAGGTCAGGTCCATGAATCAAATGTCAATTCTCGAACGTCGCCGCATCGAAGCGCTGGTTCTCAAGAATGTTTACGAAGTTATTCGCGAACGCTCCGGTGAGGAAGAAGCGCAGGCTGCAATCGGCGAAGCCGTCAGCCGTTCGGCCATCGAACAGGGCAAGAGTTTTGCCGACGAGCTGGGCCGCACGCCAACGATACAGGACTTTGCCGATATCCAGCCGCTGTGGACGAAGGAAAACGCACTGGAGATCGACGTGATTTCGCAGGGCGAAGATCATTTCGATTTCAACGTTACGCGATGCCGTTATTCGGAAATGTACCGCGAGATGGGTCTTGGCCATATCGGCCACCTGCTCTCCTGCAATCGCGATGGCGATTTCTGCATCGGCTACAACCCAGAAATGAAGCTGGAACGCTCGCAGACCATCATGAAGGGCGCAAGCCACTGCGATTTCCGCTACCGTCTCGACAAGACTGAAGACAACACAAAAGGAGCCTGACATGCCGGTTGAAAACTGGACATCGAACCAGCTGGACGAACTCGTCGCGTTCCGTCGTGACCTGCACGAAAACCCGGAGCTGCTTTACGATGTAAACCGGACTGCAGAAAAGGTTGCCGAAGCGCTGCGCGCCGCAGGCGTCGATGAGGTGGTGGCCGGCATCGGACGCACCGGCGTCGTCGGCGTCATTCATGGGCAGTCGAACCGTTCCGGTCGCGCCATCGGCCTGCGTGCCGACATGGATGCGCTGCCGATCCTCGAAGAAACCGGCGCGGAATGGTCATCGAAAGTGCCGGGGAAAATGCATGCCTGCGGCCATGACGGCCATACGACCATGCTTCTGGGCGCTGCCCGCGAACTGGCGCAAAGCCGCGCCTTCGACGGCACCGTCATCGTTATCTTCCAGCCTGCCGAAGAAGGCGGCGCAGGCGCAAAGGCGATGATCGACGACGGCCTGTTCAAGCGCTGGCCGGTCAATGAAGTCTACGGCATGCATAACCGCCCTAATCTTCCCGTCGGACACTTCATCATCAATTCCGGCCCGATCATGGGATCGGTTGACATTCTCGACATCACCATCGAGGGCGTTGGCGGACATGCGGCCTCCCCACACCAGACCATCGACCCCATCCCGGTGACGGCAGCACTCATTCAGGCAATCCAGACGCTGACCGCACGCACCGTCGACCCGCTGGATTCCGCAGTGATCTCGATCACCACCATTCAGGGTGGTGATGCTTTCAACGTGATTCCGCAGAAAATCCGGTTGACCGGTACGGTCCGCACGCTTCGTGAGGAAGTGCGCGACCATATCGAGGAAAAGCTGGCTCGCGCCGTGCAGGGCATTGCCGATGCTTTCGGCGCCAAGGCCACGCTCGACTATCAGCGCAGCTATCCGGTGACCGTTAATCACGAGCGCGAGACGGAACTGGCCGCAATCGCTGCCGATGCAGTTGCGGGCGCTGACCGCGTGGCTCGGGATATGCCGGCAACGCTTGGCGGTGAAGACTTTGCCTTCATGCTGAACGAGGTGCCGGGCGCGATGATCAACATCGGCAACGGCCCGAGCGCCAATCTCCATCATCCGAAATATGACTTCAACGACGATGTCATTGCCTGGGGTTGCTCGTACTGGACAACGCTCGTGCGCCATCGGCTGCCGATCGAGAACTGATAGCCGCCTATATATCTATTCAGGGCGGCGCCCCAAGGGGCCGCCCTTTGTATTTTTCGTAAAAAGCGAAGTGTTTTTACACTAAAACCTCTAGTTTATCTGAGCCTCACGTAATATAACGCGCTCCCAATAATCCATCGCGGCTTTTCCCGATGGGAAAAGAGAATCCGGTTTGGACGCATATCCTGAACGTCTCAGTTTCGGAAATGCGGGAAGCCAATGGTAGAGCGGGAAATCCATGAATATCGAGTCTGCCTTGAGCGACAGCGCCAATATTTTTGACCTTGCGCCAATTTCCCTGTGGCTTGAGGATTATAGCGGTCTGCGCAAGCAGTTCGAAGAATGGCGCGCGCTTGGCGTTAGCGATCTCGGGGCTTTCCTGCACGAAGACACAACCCGGCTGCGCATCTGTACCAGCCATATCCGGGTTCTGAAGGTCAACCGCAAGACGCTTTCGCTTTTCGAGGCGGACAGCGTCAGTCATCTGGTCGCCAACCTCGAACGCGTGTTTCGCGACGACATGCTGGACCCGCATATCGATGAGATGGTCCAGCTCTGGAACGGCGGCGGTACTTTCTCAAGCGACACCATCAACTATTCGCTCGGCGGCAAGCGGCTCGACATCCAGCTCAAGGGCGTCGTGCTTCCCGGCTATGAACACACTTGGGAGCGGGTTCTGCTTTCCATCGAGGATGTGACCGCTCGCGAGAATGCCCGCCGCGAGCAGGATCGGCACAAACAGCACGCAGTGGGCCTTTTCGAACATTCACCGGTTTCGCTCTGGGTCGAGGATTTCAGCCGCATCAAGCAACTGATGGACGATGTGCGCCAGCGCGGCATCGTTGATTTTCGGGTGTTTACCGACGTGCATCCAGAATTCGTGCGCCAGTGCATGAGCGAGATCCGCGTGCTCGAAATCAACACCGAGACGACGGCCCTATTTCTCGCGTCCGACAAGAAAACGCTGCTGCAGAACCTGCCGCATATCTTCAAGGATGAGATGGAAGCCTCTTTCCGCGAACAACTGATCGACCTGTGGAACGGGATCCTGTTCCAGCGTCGCGAAGTGGTGAACTATGCGCTCGATGGATCCGAACGGCATGTTCTGCTGCAGTTCTCTGTTCTGCCGGGACATGAGACGGATTGGTCGCTGGTGCAGGTCGCACTTACCGACATCACGGCGCGCAAGAAAGCCGAGGCCTATCTGGAATATCTGGGCAAGCACGATGTGCTGACCAAGCTGCACAATCGCGCCTATTATGTCGATGAGCTTAACCGGCTTGAGCGCAAGGGCCATACGCCCGTTTCAGTCATCATCATCGATCTCAACGGCCTCAAGGCCGCGAATGATCAATGGGGCCATGCGACAGGCGACGGATTGCTGCGACGCATCGGAGAAGTGCTGAATGAAGCCGTGAAGCAGCCAGGCCATGCCGCACGCATTGGCGGTGACGAATTCGCGGTTGTGCTGCCTTATGTCGATGAGCGCGGCGCCGAGGCGATGGTCGAGGACATTCAGCGACTGGTAGACATCAACAACCAGTATTATTCCCAACTCAAGCTCAATCTTTCCATCGGCTCTGCGACCAGCATGCCGGGCGAGAAGCTGGAAACCGTTGCCAAGCGCGCCGACCTGCTGATGTATGAGAACAAGCGCCAGCAGTATACGAGCGGTACAATCTAGAGCATTTCCTGTTTTGATTGAATCATTGGAAACACTCTATCTCTTTGTTTTTAAGCATGTCTTTATCCCAAAACCGGTCCCCACTTTTGGGAGACATGCTCTAGTCATCAAATGCGATAATCGTCTTGCCGCGCGTCAGATCGGTGACGAGGCGGGATAGTTCATCCCGCGCGGCGATGGGCATCGTGCCCGCCATTTTCACGCCGGTGCCGGTGAAATTCTCTTGCGCGATGGCAAGGTTTTCCACCGCTGTCAGGCGTGCTTTCAGCAGCGCATGATCTGAAAAATCGCAGGCGAACTGAAATCCGACCAGCGGAATAACTTCTGTTTTCTCAGCCTGTCGCAGACAGGTAGCGGCAGTGCCGCCATAGGCGCGCATCAGGCCACCGCTTCCCAGAAGAATGCCGCCGAACCAGCGCGTAACCACGACTGCAATATTGTCCAGCTGCTGGCCGTCAATTGCCTGCAGGATCGGCTTTCCTGCCGTGCCGCTCGGCTCTCCATCGTCGCTGAAACGGTAGTTCTGCCCCATGCGCCAGGCCCAGCAATTATGGCTCGCCGACAGATCGGAATGCTCGCTCAAAAAATCCTTCGCCGCCTGCTCGTTTGCGACAGGCGCAGCAATGGCCAGAAATCGACTTTTCTTGATCTCCTGACTAAAGGTTTCGACGCGACTGATCGTGAACATGGCAATCCTACAAAGATGATTGCGGGGCCTAGCATTTTCCATTGAGGATGACGACCCCTTCCAGCTTCCCCCGGCATTGCGCCCACCGGATATAGGGTATAAGGCAATTGGAAAATGAGCCCATATTTTTGAGCTCTGTTCTTGCATATCCAGACGAAAGGTCCCGCCGATGTTCGATTTGATCGTGAGAAACGCCAATCTCCCCGACGGTCGCGAGAAGCAGGACATTTTGGTCAAGGACGGTAAGATTGCCGATATCGGGCCCTCCAAGGGGGAGCATCAGGCGGCTCAGGAAATCGATGCGACCGACCGGCTCGTAACCCCGCCTTTCGTCGATCCGCATTTCCACATGGATGCGACCCTGTCGCTCGGCCTGCCGCGCCTCAACCGTTCCGGTACGCTTCTTGAAGGCATCGCGCTCTGGGGCGAACTGAAGCCGATGCTGACCGTTGAAGCCATGGTCGAGCGCGCGTTGCGTTATTGCGATCTGGCCGTTTCGCAGGGCCTGCTGGCGATCCGCAGCCATGTCGATGTCAGCGATCCGCGCCTTCTCACTGCTGAAGCGATGATCGAAGTGCGCGAGAAGGTGAAGCCTTACATAGACCTTCAGCTCGTAGCCTTTCCGCAGGATGGTTATTACCGTTCGCCGGGCGCGGTCGATCTCGTCAACCGCTCGCTCGATATGGGCCTCGACGTCGTCGGCGGCATTCCGCATTTTGAGCGCACCATGGCTGATGGCGCAGCCTCGCTGGAGGAACTCTGCCGCATTGCCGCTGAACGCGGCCTGCCGGTCGATATCCATTGCGACGAAAGCGACGATCCGATGTCGCGCCATGTCGAGACGCTGGCGGCGCAGACCATGCGTTTTGGCCTGCAGGGCCGCGTTTCCGGTTCGCACCTCACCTCCATGCATTCCATGGATAATTATTACGTCTCGAAGCTCATCCCGCTGATTGCGGAAGCAAAGATGAACGCCATCCCGAACCCGCTCATCAACATCACGCTGCAAGGCCGCGCGGACACCTATCCGAAGCGCCGCGGAATGACACGCGTGCCGGAGCTGATGGCTGCCGGTATCAATGTCGCTTTCGGCCACGATTGCGTGATGGACCCCTGGTACTCGATGGGTTCCGGCGACATGCTGGAAGTCGGCCACATGGCGATCCATGTCGCACAGATGACCTCCATCGAAAGCAAGAAACAGGTTTTCGATGCACTCACCGTCAATTCCGCCAAGGCACTGGGCCTCGACGGCTACGGTCTTGCAAAGGGCTGCAATGCCGATTTCGTGGTGCTGCAGGCGCGCGATCCAATTGAAGCGCTGCGGCTCAAGGCAAACCGCCTCAAGGTCGTGAAGCGCGGCAAGGTCATCGCCGAAACCCCGCAGCGCATAAGCCGCATCAATCTCGAAGGCCGTCCGTCTTCGGTTGACGGGGCTGATTACGCGCCAATCGGCTAATAATATCAACAGTTTCGGCCTACCCGGCACATTGCCGGATGAACGAACCGGAACAGTCGCGGCTTGAAACCCCATGCCTAATTTTCAGGCCGCAGCCTAATTCGCTTGTATTCGAGGCAGATTGAGCAAAGATAGAACCGTTGCTCATACATTCTGCTCACACAAAACGAAGCAACCGGCAGTGCATTCCCGGCACGCCGAAAACACAAAAGAGGGGTCCTATGACCAAAATCATCAAAGCACCGAACTTTACCCGTCGCGACATTCTCGCAATGTCTGCAGCACTCGGCGCAACGGCAATGACCACTCGCGTCTTTGCGGCCGATGAAAAGCTGAAAGTCGCGGGCATCCACGCCTCGCCGGTCGAGAATGCCTGGAATTCCCGCCTTCACGAGGCACTTAAGCAGGCAAATGACGAAGGCGTCATCGAATATGTCTTCTCCGAAGGCGTTTCGGCAAGCGACTATCCCCGCGCCATGCGCGAATATGCCGAACAGGGCATCAAGCTGATCGTCGGCGAATCCTATGCCGTCGAACGCGAAGCGCGCCAAGTGGCAGGCGATTATCCGAAGACGGCTTTCGTCATGGGCTCCTCCGGCAAGCCGCAGGGCGATAATTTTGGTGTTTTCGGCACATGGAACTTTGAATCTGCTTATCTCGCGGGCATGCTGGCAGGCGCGATGAGCAAGTCCGGCACCTTCGGCTCCGTCGGTGCCGTGCCGATCCCGGAAGTCAACATGCTCATCAATGCCTTTCAGGATGGCGTGAAGGAAACCCGTCCCGATGCGAAGTTCATCGCGTCGTTCATCGGCACCTTCTTTGACCCGCCGAAAGCACGCGAAGCCGGTCTTGCCCAGATCGACTCGGGCGCCGACATCCTGTTCGGTGAACGCATCGGCACGGCAGATGCCGCCAAGGAACGTGGTATCAAGGCCATCGGCTCGCTGATCGACTATACGCCGCGCTATCCCGACACGGTCTTCGCCAATGCGATCTGGAATTTCCGCCCGATCCTGAATGCGGCTATCGCCGACGTGAAGGCCAGCCAGGCAACCGGCAAGGATTACACGCCGTTCAGCCTGATGAAGGAAGGCGGCAACGACATCATCTACGTCAAGGGCATTGCCCCTGCCGAAGCGGAAGCCAAGATGGAAGCCCGCCGTGTGGAACTGAAGGAAGGCAAGTTCGAGTACAAGCCGAACCCGGCCGAACCGAAGTAGTCATTCAGGACGGGCAAGCATATCGTGGCAATCGACATGAACCAGCAGGATGCGACCGCGCTCGCGCAGGCGATTGCGGAAGGAATCCTCAGTGCCGAACAGGCCATGGATGCTGCTCTCGACGCAGCAGAAAAATGGCGCCCCCTGGGCGCCATTGCATATCTCGATCGCGATCTTGGCCGCGCCGGTGCCATTGCATTCGATGCAGCGCCATCCAGAGCTGCCTTCGCGGGCGTTCCCTCCCTGTTCAAGGATCTGGGCGGGCCCTGTGCCGGTCTGCCGATCCGGCTCGGCTCGCAGGCATTCCTCAATGCCTCACCTCAGATGGATTCCGAACTCGGCCACCGGCTACGCGCAGCCGGATTGAATTTCTTCGGTACAACCACCGTTCCCGAATTCGGTCTGGCGCTTGCGAGCGAACCAGCGGGAGCACCGCCTGCATGCCATCCCTTCGATGAAACGCTTTCACCCGGTGGATCATCCGGCGGAGCAGCAGCAGCGGTTGCAGCCGGGATAGTCGCAATTGCGCACGCTACCGACGCTGGTGGTTCCATCCGTGTACCCGCTGCAACCTGCGGGCTTGTCGGCCTGAAACCAAGTCGCGGTGCTATGCCCGCTGGTCCGCATTTCGGCAATTATCTCGCAGGCATCGCGAGCGAATTTGCGCTTTGCCGCTCGGTCCGTGATGCGAAAGCGTTACTGCCGCTTGTCGAAGGCAAAACTGAAGGCTTTCTGCCCGACCCGGCGATGCAGGCAGGCGATTTGCCGGACCGCCTTCGTATCGGCATAGTGACCGGCGATCTCGCAAACTATCCAATCACATCGGAGCGCCTGCAGGTTGTGGCCGATGCAGCGCATTTCCTTGAGGCACAGGGGCACACAATCCGCGAAATTCCGGCTTCGGAATTCAGCCCGCTGATCGCTTCCAGCGCGCGCGCATTCGACCGTATCATTTCCGTCAATCTTGCGGCTGCAATCGATTTTCTGGCCCTTGATGAAGACAAGCTTGAACCGCTCACCCGCGCCGTTGCGGAGCGCGGGCGGTGCATGGAAGCCACCGCGCTTTACCGCGCCATGAACGGAGCTGTCAGCGCCGCACATATGCTCTGGCAGATTTTCCGCAACATCGATGTGCTGATTACACCCATGCTCGCGCGCGGGCCGATGCCGCTCGGCTCCTTTTCCATGAATCACGGCGATGTCGATGCGCATTGGCAGAAGTTGAATGCCTTCGCACCTTATGCGGCGCTCGCCAATATTTCCGGTTTTCCGGCGCTCTCGCTTCCCTTTGGGACGGATACCAACGACATGCCGGTCGCCTTGCAGCTTGTGGCCCCGATGGGCGCGGACCGGCTGCTTTTGAGCCTTGGCCAGCGTCTGGAGACGGACCAGCGTTGGCAGCACAGATTTCCCGTTGCGGGGTTGCACACATGACCACGACCGTTCTTGAACTGCAGAACATCACCAAGCGGTTTGGCACGCTTACCGCCAACGACGATATTTCGCTGAAGCTTGAACGCGGCGAAATTCTCGCTTTCCTGGGCGAGAATGGCGCAGGCAAAACCACGCTGATGAATATCCTGTTCGGCCATTATGTGCCGGATGAGGGCCGTGTCTTCGTCAAGGGTGCAGAAATTCCGCAGGGCAAGCCCCGCGCCGCCATCGACGCAGGCGTTGGCATGGTGCACCAGCATTTCACGCTCGCGCCCAACCTCACAGTGCTTGAAAACATCATCACCGGCACTGAAAGCCTCTGGAGACTCAAATCCGCGCACGGTGCAGCGCGTAACAAGATCGCGGAAATCGCCAAGCGCTTTGGCCTGCAGGTTGATCCCGATGCACGGCTTGGCGATCTTTCGGTCGGTGAACAGCAGCGCGTGGAAATCCTGAAAGCGCTTTATAACGACGCCGACATTCTGATCCTCGACGAGCCGACCGCCGTTCTGACCACGCAGGAAGCCGAAAACCTGTTTGCGACACTGAAAGAGATGGCACGTCAGGGGCTGTCGCTGATCTTCATCTCGCACAAGCTGCATGAAGTCATGTCGGCAGCCGACCGCGTTGTCGTCCTGCGCGGCGGAAAGCTTGTCGCTGAGCGCAAGGCTTCCGAAACCTCGAAAGAGGAACTCGCTGAACTGATGGTTGGCCGTCGTGTTTCGCGCCCTTCGCGTGCAGCGGCCACGCCCGGCGAAACCTTGCTGGAAGCAAAGAATGTAACAGTGGTGGAAGATGGCGCGACACGCTTGACTGATCTCGGCTTTCACCTTCGCGCTGGCGAAACGCTTGGCATCATTGGCGTGTCGGGTAATGGGCAGGCAGCGCTCGGGCGTCTCGTTTCGGGTCTCAGCCAGCCTGCGAGTGGCTCACTTGTCATGTTCGGGCAAACGGTCACCAAATTCGACCCGCGCCAGTTTGTGGCAGAAGGTGTTGGCCGCATTCCAGAAGATCGCAACGCTGAAGGCGCTATCGGTGATCTGACGCTTTGGGAAAATGCTGTGCTTGAACGCGTGCGTGATCCGCAGTTCTCCAATGGTCTTCTGGTCAATCGCGCGGCTGCGCGTGAATTTACCGACCGCATCATCAAGGATTTCGATGTGCGCGGCGGCACGCCTGATAGCCGTATTCGCCTGCTTTCCGGCGGCAACATGCAGAAGCTTATTCTGGGTCGCAATCTGGAAACGGCTCCCCGCATTCTGATCGCGGCGCAGCCGACACGTGGCCTTGATGAAGGTGCCGTCGCAGCCATTCATGCCCGTATTCTGGAAGCGCGGGCAAAGGGAGCAGCGGTTCTGCTAATCTCGGAAGATCTGGATGAAATTATCGGCCTTGCCGACCGCGTACAGGCCATCGTCAAGGGCCGCCTCTCGCCGCCGATTGACGCCGGAGAAGCCAATGCTCAACGGCTGGGCCTGATGATGGCTGGGGAATGGCAGACTAATCTCACGAAGGGGCTGAACTGATGCGTATTGAAAGACGCGAAACACGGCCCATGGCACTGGTAGCAACCGCACCAATTATCGCCGTTTTGACCGCCTTTGTGCTTGCCGGACTGCTCATTGCCGCTGCCGGTGCGCCGGTTTTGGAATCCTTCCGCCAGATAGCCATCGGCGCTTTCGGCAACAAGCTTTCGATCACCGAAACACTCACCCGCGCAACACCCCTGATGCTGACCGGCCTTGCCGCTGCCGTCGCCTTCCGCTCCAAACTCTGGAATATCGGCGCCGAAGGCCAGTTCTATATGGGTGCGCTGGCGGTGGTCGCCTGTGGGACACAGTTGCAGCTTCCTGCCCCTATTCTCATTCCGCTGTTGCTTATCGTCGGTGCGATTGCGGGCATGGTTTTCCTGCTCATTCCGCTTGGGCTTCGCCTGCGCTTCGGTGTCGATGAAGTGGTGACGACGCTGCTCTTGAACTTCGTTGCGGTGCTCATCGTCTCGATGATGATCGAAGGGCCGATGAAAGACCCCCTCGCCTTTGGCTGGCCGCAATCCGAGCCTGTGCCGGATGCGGCGGTGCTGCCAAAAATCATGGCAGGCATGCGGCTTCACATTGGCATAGTCATCGCTATCGCTCTTGCGCTCATCATCGCCTATGTGCAAAAGCGCACCGTGTTCGGGCTGGAAACCAAGGCTGCCGGTCTCAACCCGCAAGCCGCGCGTTTTGCAGGCGTTCCGCTTGGCAAGACACTGGTGAAAGTCGCCTGCATTTCCGGTGGTCTTGCAGGACTTGCAGGCGCAATACAGGTCATGGGCGTTAAGGGTTACGTCACGACCGATCTGTCGCCGGGCTTCGGCTATTCCGGCATCATTGTCGCCATGTTGGCCAATTTGAATCCTATCGGCGCGATCTTCTCCGCACTTTTTGCTGCCGCAATGTTTGTCGGTGCCGACGGCATGAGCCGTGCCATTGGCATTCCGAGCTTCATCGCCGATGTCACCGTGGCGCTGTCGCTTCTGACTATGCTGGTTGCTCTGTTCTTCACACAATACAGGATCGCCCGATGAACGAGTTGATGGATATCCTGCTCTCCGCAGGCCTCTGGGTCTCGGTCCTGCGCATTGCAACGCCACTGATCTTCGGCACGCTCGGTGCGCTTTATTGCGAACGGGCGGGCGTGCTCAATCTCGGTATCGAAGGAATCATGACCTTCGGCGCGATGATCGGCTGGATGACTGTCTATAATGGTGCCGACCTGTGGGTCGGTGTGCTGGCCGCCGCCGCTTCCGGCGCTCTGTTCGGCCTGCTTCATGCAGCCCTCACCGTGCCGCTCGGCCTGTCGCAGCATGTCGTGGGCTTGGGCATCACATTATTTGCATCGAGCCTTAGCTATTTCCTGTTTCGTCTTCTGGTGCCGCTCTCTTCAACTCCGCCGACGATCACACCATTCCAGCCGGTCAATCCGTCCTGGCTTGCAGATATCCCGTTCGTCGGACAGGTGCTTGGCACGCAAACGGCCCTCACGTGGATCGCCATTCCTCTGGCACTGCTGCTTGGTTATGTGCTTTTCCGCACGCCGCTCGGCCTTGCGATCCGCATGACCGGCGAAAACCCGCACGCAGCTGAAGCGCAGGGCATCAACCCGATCCGCGTGCGCATTTTCACAATCATGTTCGGCAGCGCGCTCATGGCTGTCGGCGGCGCGTTCCTTACGCTTTCCGCCTTCAATTCGTTTTTCCCGACGATGATGCAGGGACGCGGCTGGGTCTGTATCGCGCTCGTCGTTTTCGCTTCTTGGAAGCCTGCTCGTGCGCTTCTGGGTGCCTTGCTCTTTGCACTCTTCGATGCTTTCCAGCTGCGTCTGCAGACGGTCTACGGCAAGGTCGTTCCGTATCAGCTTTTCCTGATGATCCCTTATATCATGTCGATTGTGGCGCTCATCGTGATGGCGCGGCGGGCACGTGTCCCGCAGGCGCTGATGCAGCCCTATCGTCGCGGAGAACGTTGATCGCATAGTGCGCGATAAAATAGGCAATGGTGAAAACTGCCAGTCCACCAAAGACATCGCTCAGATGGTGTCCGCCGTGCAGCAGGATCGCGGGTACCATGAATATATTCAGAGCGAGTACCGGTAAACGCACCCATGCGATGCGCCATGTAAAGACCACGGACATGGCAGCCATGACGGTGTGGAACGACGGGAATCCGATCAGGCCGAGCACATTGGCTGGCGTCAGATAATCTACCCCTTCCTTCGACAAGCGGATCAATTCCAAGCCATAGGACGGACCGACAGCCAATCCTGCACTTCTCACAACATCATCAGGCAGGTTCCATACAGCCGATGTACCGAATGTTGGAAAAAAGGCCCACACCACGATGCTGAGAAGAGCGCCTACAATTCCAGTCATCAGGAAATGAGCAAGTTTTTCTGATTGCCCCGAAAAGCCGAGCAACAGAACAACCATCACCAACTGCGGCAGGGAAGTGAAGTAAACTATCTTCAACAGTGCTGAAACACCGGGCCACTGCGCAATGTATGTGACCAGACTTGGCCAATCATATCCCATCAGTCGATCGACCCCGACCAGGAATTCGTCAATTCGCGGGAAATGGATCGGCAGCAACATATAGTTAAAGACCGACCCGACCAGTGTGAACAATATGAAGCCCGCAGTCAGAATGAGTGTCTCCGCAATCCGGGCATCATTCCTTACGAAGCGATAAAACAGGCCGAGCATGATCGTTCCAAGACCGATCGCCCCGATCATTCCGTAGCCTGTCCAGTCTACGCGAATGCCCTTCGCGGCAATCAGAAGAATGTCGATTGCGCCCAACGCACCAACGACAGTCAGAACAAATCGCTCATAACGCGAGAATATCATCAGCGCCCCCAATTGATCTCATAATCGACCAAAGAGCTGAAGTTCACGTTAAACGTGCAAACAAAAACGGCGCCCGAAGGCGCCGTTTTCTTTTATGTTGTCGAACTTATGCAGCGCTGGACTTGCCGCTCTTTTCGAAGCGCTTGCGCTCATTCGGGTCGAGGTAGAGCTTACGAAGACGGATCGACTTCGGCGTCACTTCAACCAGCTCGTCGTCCTGAATCCACGACAGAGCGCGTTCCAGCGTCATCTTGATCGGTGGGGTGAGCTTCACGGCTTCATCCTTGCCTGCGGCGCGGATGTTGGTGAGCTTCTTGCCCTTGAGCACGTTGACTTCCAGATCGTTGTCACGGCTGTGAATGCCGATCAGCATGCCCTGATAGACCTTGACACCAGCGTCGATGATCATCGGGCCGCGATCTTCAAGGTTGAACAATGCGTAAGCAACAGCTTCACCCTGATCGTTGGAGATCAGAACGCCATTGTTGCGACCAGCGATTTCACCCTTGTACGGCTGATAGTCGTGGAACAGACGGTTCATGATCGCCGTGCCGCGCGTATCGGTCAGAAGTTCCGATTGATAGCCGATCAGACCACGGGTCGGTGCGTAGAACACCATACGAACGCGGTTGCCGCCGGAAGGACGCAGCTCGACCATTTCGGCCTTGCGTTCGGACATCTTCTGCACAACCGTGCCGGAATATTCTTCATCGACGTCGATGACGACTTCTTCCACCGGCTCCAGCTTCTCGCCGTTCTCGCCGTCCTTCATGACGACGCGCGGACGCGAAACGCCAAGTTCGAAGCCCTCACGGCGCATGTTTTCGATCAGAACTGCAAGCTGCAATTCGCCACGACCGGACACGAAGAACGAATCCTTTTCGGTCGATTCCTCGATCTTCAGTGCAACGTTGCCTTCAGCTTCCTTGAGCAGACGGTCACGGATAACGCGGCTCGTCACCTTGTCGCCTTCGGTGCCCGCATAAGGGCTGTCATTGACGATGAAGGACATGGTCACGGTCGGCGGATCGATTGGCTGAGCAGCCAGAGGCTCGCTCACAGAAGGATCGCAGAACGTGTCGGCAACGGTGCCCTTGGAAAGACCAGCGATAGCGACGATGTCGCCCGCATGGGCTTCGTCAATGGCCTGACGCTCGATACCGCGGAAAGCGAGGATCTTCGAGATACGGCCATTTTCGAGCAGCGAACCATCCTGACCGAGAACCTTGACGGCCTGGTTCGGCTTGATCGAGCCGGAATGAATACGACCGGTGATGATGCGGCCCAGGAACGGATCGGCCTCGAGGATCGTACCGATCATGCGGAACGGGCCTTCAGCAACCTTTGGCGCTGGCACGTGCTTCAACACGAGGTCGAACAGCGGAGCCAGACCTTCGTCCTGCGGGCCTTCCGGGTTCAGCGCCATCCAGCCGTTACGGCCTGAACCGTAGAGGATCGGGAAGTCGAGCTGTTCGTCGGTCGCATCGAGATTGGCGAAGAGGTCGAACACTTCGTTGATGACTTCTTCATGACGGCCATCCGGACGGTCGATCTTGTTGATCGCAACGATCGGACGCAGACCAACCTTCAGCGCCTTGCCGACGACGAACTTCGTCTGTGGCATCGGGCCTTCGGCAGCGTCAACGAGAACGATAGCGCCGTCCACCATCGAAAGGATACGCTCAACCTCACCGCCGAAGTCGGCGTGGCCCGGCGTGTCGACGATGTTGATACGCGTGTTTTTCCAGACAACCGAAGTGGCCTTCGCGAGAATGGTGATCCCGCGTTCCTTTTCGATGTCGTTGGAATCCATCATGCGTTCTGCAACGCGCTGGTTGTCGCGGAACGAGCCGGACTGCTTCAGGAGTTCATCGACCAGAGTGGTTTTGCCATGATCGACGTGTGCGATAATAGCGATATTACGCAATTCCATATGGAGATCACTTCTATATGAGTTGGGAGCCGCGCCAACAGACCCGCGCGGAAAAACAATGCGGCGCTCTTACAGGTTTTTTTGCATTTTAGAAAGGGGCAGCGCGAAACTGCCCCCCAATTAACCCGAAAAACCCGAATTTCATTGCGTTTTTACACTGTCATTCTGACAGTTTTTTGAATTCTTTTTGGGCATGTCGTTATCGAAAAACCGGTTTCCACTTTTTTCGCGACATGCCCGAGCCTTACAAGAGCGTGCCTGACAAAATGACCAGCGCGACGCTGAAATAGATCACGAGACCGGTCACATCGACCAGTGTGGCGACGAAAGGCGCCGATGCGCTGGCCGGATCGAATCCGAGCCTTTGCAGGATGAAAGGCAGCATGGAGCCTGTCAGCGAGCCGAAAGTCACGATGCAGACCAGTGCCATACCGACGGTCGCGGCCACCAGAATCCAGTGTTCGCCATAGTCGTAGATGCCAAGCGTCTGCCAGATGGCGATGCGAATGATGCCAATGACGCCGAGGAAGCTGCCAAGGGCCAAGCCCGTTGGCAATTCGCGCAGGGCGACACGCCACCAGTCCTTGAGCTTGATTTCCTGCAAGGCCAGCGCGCGGATAATCAGCGACGTCGCCTGAGAGCCGGAGTTACCGCCCGATGACATGATGAGCGGGATGAACAGCGTCAGCACCAGAGCCTTTTCAAGCTCCAGCTCGAAATGCTGCATCGCGCTCGCGGTCAGCATTTCGCCGAGGAAAAGGATACCGAGCCAGCCCGCACGCTTCTTCAGCATCTCGCCGAAGCCGATGCGCATATAGGGCTTGTCGAGCGCCTCCATACCGCCAAAACGGTAAGCGTCCTCGCTTGCCTCTTCCGTCATGGCGTCGAGCACGTCATCAACGGTCACAATGCCGATGATGTGACGGCTTTCGTCCACCACAGGTACGGCCAGAAGGTCGTGCTTGCGGAACAGGCGCGCCACTTCCTCACGACTTGCGAGAGGCGAAATGGTGATCGGCTCTTCGTCGCGGGCGATAGACAGAATCGGCTCGTCTGGCTGGCGGATGATGAGGCGGCGCAAGCTGACCACACCCAACAGAACACGGCTGGCCGGATCAACCACGTAGATTGCATAAACCGTCTCACGCGTGCGTTCGACCTTGCGGATATATTCCAGCGTCTGGCCAACATTCCAGTTGGAAGGCACGGCGATGAATTCGATGGTCATGAGCGAGCCCGCCGTATTCGGCGGATAGCCCATCAATTTCTTCAGCGCGACCTTGGTTTCAGGCGCGAGAATGGGAAACAGGCGTGCGCGGTCGTCGTCTTCCAGTTCCTGAAAAACGTCGGTTGCACGGTCCGCCGACATACCATCGAGCAGGAGACTCGCGAGGCCGGGCGGCAGGGTAGCGATGATTTCGGTAGCACGGTGAAGTTCC
Organism: Ochrobactrum sp. WV_118_8; assembly: GCF_039631535.1. Classification (NCBI taxonomy): domain Bacteria; kingdom Pseudomonadati; phylum Pseudomonadota; class Alphaproteobacteria; order Hyphomicrobiales; family Brucellaceae; genus Ochrobactrum; species Ochrobactrum sp. WV_118_8. The sequence continues at coordinate 454,435 of NZ_JBDIUZ010000002.1, forward strand.
GGCTGGTCGAGCAGACGGATGGCATCTTCGTGCGAAAGCTGTGCGATGACGGCGACTGCATCATCGGCATCGAGTTCGTTAACGAGTTCCACTGCGTCGCCGGTACGCATGTCCGCAATGCGGCTTGCGATGGCAGCAGCAGGAAGGTCGGCAACATTGAGTACTTCCGGGAAGAAGTTGTTGTCGGTCATGGGCTTGCCTTTCTGTCGATCCGCCGTCAAAGGCAGACCGTGCAAGCCGACCGCAAGCGATCAGATCACGAACTGCCTTGACGGCTGAAACAATCGACTGTGACTGTCGCTGGGCATAAGAGAATAAAACTCCGGTTGAAAATGCTGCCGCAGAAATTCGGCTGCGAGCGTGATTTGCGCTGGGTCGCCAATAAAGTCAAGCCCTGCAAGACGATGTCGAACGCTTTTTCCAAGCTCCTGCCCCGGCAGCGAGACGCCCGCGATGTGGAAACCGTGAAAGCGGCCTTCCAGCCCTTGCCCCTCTGCTGCTTAACTCCTAAGTCTGATCCATATCGAATTCATCTGAACCGGAGTCTCATCATGTCCGACAAGACCGCTTACAATCGCGCCCTGACTGAATGGAGCGGACCGCTGGGCCTGCCGGATTTCACCGCTTTCAAGGATGACGATTTCGCGTCTGCATTCGATGCCGCGTTGGCTGCGGACCTCGCAGAAGTGGAAGTCATCGCGAAGGCGACCGATGAAGCGACCATCGATAATACGCTGAAAGCTCTGCAACTGACCGGCAAGGCGCTCGACCGCGTTTCATCGATTTTCTGGATGCGCGCTGGTGCGCATAGCAACGACACGATCCAGGCGCTCGAACGCGAGATCGCGCCGAAAATGTCACGTCATTATTCGTGCATCATGATGGACCCGGCGCTTTTCGCCCGCATCGACGCGCTCTATGAAAATCGCGATATGCTGGACCTCGACACCGAGACCAAACACGTTCTTGAAAAGACATGGAAAGGTTTTGTCCGCTCCGGTGCGAAGCTCGATGAGGCGGGCAAGACGGAGCTTGCAGGCATCAATGAAAAGCTTGCCGGACTTGGCGCGCACTTTGGTCAGAATGTGCTGAAGGATGAATCAAGCTGGGCCCTGTTCATCACCGATGAAGCCGACCTCGCCGGGCTGCCGGATTTCCTGAAGAACGCCATGCAAAGTGCCGCCGCTGAACGCGGCAAACCAGATGCCTGGGCGGTTACGCTATCGCGCTCGATTGTCGAGCCATTCCTTTCCTTCTCCGAAAACCGTGAATTGCGCGAACAGGCGTTCAATGCCTGGGCGAAGCGCGGCGAGAATGGCGGCGAAAGCGACAATCGTGACATCGTGCGCGAAATGGTGGAACTGCGCGAGCGCAAGGCACATCTGCTCGGTTACGCCAACTTTGCCGCCTACAAGCTCGACGACACCATGGCCAAGACTCCGAAAGCGGTTATGGACCTGCTGGAACCTGTCTGGGACAAGGCACGCGCCAAGGCCCATGAAGAAGAAGTCGAACTGGAGCGCCTGATCGCAGCCGATGGCGGCAATCACAAGGTTGCGCCATGGGATTGGCGCTTCTATGCCGAAAAGCTGCGTGCCGAACGCTTCGCCTTCGATGAGGCGGAACTGAAGCCTTATCTTCAGCTCGAAAAGATCATCGAAGCCGCTTTTGACGTGGCAGGCCGCCTGTTCGGCATCCGCTTCGAGGAAAAGAAGGGCATCGCTGCGTGGCATCCGGATGTGCGGGTGTTTCAGGTGTTCAATGCGGATGGCAGCGAACGCGGCCTTTTCCTCGGTGACTATTTCGCCCGCACCTCGAAGCGTTCGGGTGCGTGGATGAGCTCCCTGCAATCAAGCCACAAGCTCGATGGCGGACAGAAGCCAATCATCTACAATGTGATGAATTTTGCAAAACCAAAGGCAGGTGAACCTGCCCTGCTCTCGCTTGACGATGCGCGCACGCTGTTCCACGAGTTCGGCCATGCGCTGCACGGGCTTCTGTCGGATGTGACCTGGCCCGCCGTTTCCGGCACTGCCGTTTCGCGCGATTTCGTGGAACTGCCGTCGCAGCTTTACGAACACTGGTTGACCGTCCCGGCCGTTCTCGAGAAATACGCTGTGCATTATCGCACCGGCGAGGCCATGCCGAAGGCGCTCCTCGACAAGGTGCTTGCGGCCCGCACCTTCAATGCAGGCTTCAACACAGTCGAGTTCACCTCATCCGCGCTGGTGGATATGGCGTTCCATACCGGTAAGGAAAAGATCGCTGATCCGCTCGCTTTCGAGGTAAAGACGCTGGAAAAGCTTTCCATGCCGGATGCGATCATAATGCGCCATCGCACGCCGCATTTCACTCACGTCTTCTCCGGTGACGGTTATTCCGCTGGCTACTACTCCTATATGTGGTCGGAAGTGCTGGATGCGGACGCTTTCTCCGCATTCGAGGAGACCGGCGACGCCTTCAATCCTGAACTGGCGGCGAAGTTGAAGCAGCATATCTATGCCGCTGGCGGCAGCCGTGACCCGGAAGAGCTTTACAAGGCATTCCGTGGCAAGATGCCGACGCCGGACGCGATGATTGAAAAGCGCGGCTTGAACTAAAGCCAAAAACAAAAGGCCGGGAAACCGGCCTTTTTTCAACTCTTGTGGGCTAGAATATTCACGAGCCGACCGTACGGGTCACGCGTGTAGAAGCGGCGCACGCCCCATTCCTCATCCGCCGGGCCATATTCAACGGGAAATCCCAACGCGATCGCGCGCTCCAGCACCGTATCGACATCATCGACCTCGATGGAAAGATCGGGCACCGGTGTGCCCGCCCCGCCCTCACTCATGATGCTCACCTGTACCCGTGCCTGCGCATCCGTGGCATAGGTGACGATCCAGCCGAAATCCATCGCCACATCAAGGCCCAGCAAGTCGCCGTAGAAGCGCTTTGCCGCCGCAGGATCGGCGGCTGCAATATTGGCAACGATGCGGCGGACGGCCATCAGTATTCGCCGAGCTTGATGTCCGGCGTGTAATCGACGCCGTCGACTTCCTTCACCACCGGCTGGCCGCAGTGCATGACGCCGGTTGCGGCGTTGAAAGCATAGGTCGGCGAACCATGGAGCAGCCAGCCCTTGTTGAGCGCCGCCGTGACGCGATGACAGAATGCGGAATCATCCGGACCTGTAATCAAACGATATAACTTCATGCTGTTACTTCCTCTGTTATAACTTTACGCCCGTTTTAGCGAGTACACGCTCGGCCATTTCGAGATGCAGACGTTCGACCATCTGCCCGTCCAGCGAGATGACACCCTTGTCGGCATTTTCAGGCCGGGCAAAGATTTCAACGACAGCGCGGGCATGCGCAACTTCGTCCTCGGTCGGTGAGAATGCGCGGTTAGCCGCTTCAATCTGGCCGGGATGAATCAGCGTCTTGCCATCGAACCCCATGGCGGCACCTTGCGCGCATTCCGCCTCGAAACCAACGCTATCCCGAAAATCATTGTAAACACCGTCGAGAACGGTGATCCCGCCAGCGCGCGCTGCAAGAATGATCTGCATCAGCCATGGGACGAGATAGGGCCGCCCCGGTTGCGGACGCACGCCGGTTTCCCGCGCAATATCGTTCGGCCCGACGACGAAACAGGCGAGCCGCACCGCCGAACGATGTCCGAGAACCGCAATCTCGTCGGCATTGAGAATGCCACGCGCGGTTTCGATCATCGCCCAGACACCAACTGCCGGATCGGCATCCCGACGATCAAGCCGGTTGGCCGCGTCGATTATGTCTTGTGGGCGTTCGACCTTGGGCAAAAGGATTGCATCTGCACCCATTTTCGCAGCTGCCGCGACATCATCCTTGCCCCACGGCGTTTCCGCCATATTGACCCGTACAATCCGCTCGAAACCGACCTTCGGATGGCTTGCGAAATGCGCGGCCAGCGCATCGCGCGCCGCGACCTTCGCCTCCGGCGCGACGGAATCCTCCAGATCATAGATCACGCAATCCGCTGACAGGGTCAGAGACTTTTCCAGAGCGCGAGCGTTGGCGGCAGGAACGAAAAGGACAGAACGACGGGGACGAACAATAGTTTTCATACCCCGATTTGTGCACCGAACCATCCTGCAGCGCAAGCGCCGAGAGCGCGAGCAGGCAGGCCCTTGAAATCCTGTATCGACGCGCCTATTTTCCAGCCTTCGGTTGGAATGCACCTGCCGTCCGCAGCCTTTGGCCATGGTAAAGCATCCCTGTTTCACGTTTTTGTTCCGGTGACGGCAGAAACGGCAATGCGGGCACCCGTTCATGAAAACGCCGCTCACAATCAGGAGCGAAAACAATGACCACAGCTATTATCGCTGGGACCAATAACGCTGACTTCAAGCATCAGGCCCGCCGTCTGCGGCAGGCTTTGAGCGAGGAAGGCATCAACATCAGCCACGGCAAGGCACTCGACCTTGTGGCGCGCCAGTCCGGCACACGCGACTGGAATACGCTGGCCGCCAATGACAGCAAGGTGGAGACCGCACCCGTCGAGGGCGGTACCGCGCCTTACCGCGTCGGGCAGCGCATCACCGGCATGTTTCACACCACGCCGTTCGATGCCCGTATCATCGCCGTCGAGGAAACGATCAAGCCTGAACTTTGGCGCATCACGCTTCAGTTCGATCCGGCCATCGATGTGGCGGTTTCGCCGAACCTCTCAATGCGGCGCAGGCGTTATACGATCGTCGTTGGCACAGATGGCAAATCCCGCCGCCTGACCGGCAGCGAGACCGGTGGCGTCGCCCTCAATGTCTGATAATTGCGCAAACTGTATCAACGACGCATGATCCGGAAAACTTGACGCGGTTTCCAGACAGGATTATGCGCATAACCTGACAGTCGAACTATCCGGCGCGCGGACAAGCGCGCCGGATATTTCGCGAAACGGGTCGGGAGTTGCGACCTATTGGGCAGTTTCGGCCTCAAACGTTGACTCTCGGTCAAGCTGATGTAAACCAGTTTGCAAATTGCAAATTCCCAACCGACAGGTTCAGGACATGGATAAGTTCACCAAGCTCACGGGCGTTGCCGCCCCCCTGCCGATCGTCAATATCGATACGGACATGATCATCCCGAAGGATTACCTGAAGACGATCAAGCGCACGGGTCTGAGCAAGGGTCTTTTCGCCGAAATGCGCTTCAACGAAGACGGCACGGAGAACCCGGATTTCGTTCTGAACAAGTCGGGCTATCGCAACGCACAGATTCTCGTTGCAGGCGACAATTTCGGCTGCGGCTCCTCGCGCGAACATGCGCCATGGGCCCTGCTCGATTTCGGCATCCGCTGCGTGATCTCGACCTCGTTTGCCGATATCTTCTACAATAACTGCTTCAAGAACGGCATTCTGCCGATCAAGGTCAGCCAGGAAGATCTGGACAAGCTGATGGACGACGCCTCGCGCGGCGCCAATGCGACGCTCACCGTCGATCTCGAAGCCAAGGAAATTCACGGTCCGGATGGCGGCTCGATTTCCTTTGATGTCGATGATTTCAAGCGCCACTGCCTGCTCAACGGTCTCGACGATATCGGCCTGACCATGGAAAAGGCTGGCAGCATCGACACATTCGAGGCCAAGCGCGCCGAATTGCGTCCCTGGGCATAATGTCGGTATGCACTATATATACTCGGCCAGAATGCTCGGTCGCAGGTTTGGTGGCCTGCACAAGTGAATAGGACACGATTGGCTGGAATGGCCCGAGAAGATCAAAGCGGCGACTGGGCGGGACGTCTCTCGCCCTCGCTGGACGAAATCGAATCCATCGCGATTGAAGCTCTTGCGCATCTGCCGCAGGAGTTTCGTGCGTTGTGCGGCGACATCATCATCCAGATCGCCGACTTTCCTGACGATCAGATCATCGAGGATATGGGGCTGGAAACGCCTTTTGATCTGCTCGGCCTTTTCGAAGGTCGTGGCATCGGCGAACGTTTCAGCTTGCAGACCGGCGAAGGTCCCAACCGCATCACGCTCTACCGCCGTGCGATCCTTGACTATTGGTCCGAACATGAAGAAACGCTGGGCGATATCATCACCCATGTTCTGATCCACGAGATCGGCCATCATTTTGGCTTGTCCGATGACGATATGGAAAATATCGAGGCGCAGGCAGAGTAAAGCCGCACAGCCGAGATGGCTGTCTGAATTTGTCGTTTTCGACAAAACCATCGGCAGTTCTGGCAGTTCTTCCTCGGATTCTGGCACAATCGCATACAGATATTGCATGGAGAGAATGCTATAGATTCTCTTGATGCAACTAATGGTCTGATTCCGACATTTGCATCCTTGGGATATGAGCGCCGAGCAAATGTCGAAATCAAAACGCCCCCTAGTAACCTTATGAATCTAGCGGATTTTTCGAGTTTGACGTTTGAAACGAGATTTATATCGGACGGGTATCAAACGTCAAATTCATTCCACTAGAGTAGCGATATGAGCATTTCCCCCGCCATCTACCAGCTCCTCCTCGTATATGTGACTTACATCATTGCAGCTGGCAGCCCCGGTCCGAGTACGATGCGGATCATGGGCGTAGCCATGGACCAGGGCCGAAAATCAGGACTTGTCTTTGCTGCCGGTGTCGTTACAGGCTCCATTTTTTGGGGCGTGATGGCCGCGACTGGCGTTTCGGCCATCCTCACACGATTTGCCGAAGCTCTGTTCATCCTGAAAATCTTCGGCGGGCTTTATCTGCTTTATCTTGCCTTTCAAGGCCGGACGCGCGGCCATGACATCAGACGAAGCATTGGCTACGCGAGCTTCCAGCAGCAAAGCAATTCTGTCTCATGGTGAGCTTTATCGCCGTGGACTTCTGATGCATCTGTCAAACCCGAAGTCCATCCTGTCCTGGATCGCATTGGTTACGCTGGGACTCGGCACCAACTCTTCATGGCCACATCTGGCAGCGTTTCTGGGTGGCTGCATCGTGCTCAGCATCACCATTTTCTGCGGCTATGCCATCATATTTTCCACTATGCCAATGGTGCGCCTCTATCGTCGTGCGCGTCGCTGGATCGAAGGCGTCCTCGCGGCTGTCTTCGGCCTTGCCGGTATCCGCCTGCTTCTGTCGCGCTAACCTGATTGAGAAAGAGCACCATGAAATTCTTCAAAGGTCTTTCAGCCTTTCCGCTGACACCAAACGACACCGATGGCAAACTCATTGAGGATACGCTCTGCGTTTTTCTTGAGCGCATTCACGAGGCGGGAGCGGATTCTATCGGTCTTCTGGGAAGTACTGGCGGCTATGTCTTTCTCACGCGGGAACAGCGGTTGCATACGATCAATACCGCCGTCAGATTTATCGGCGGCAGAACACCGATCATCGTCGGCGTCGGCGCGTTGCGGACGGATGATGCGCAGGCGCTGGCCCGGGACGCAGCAGATGCCGGTGCAGACGGGCTGTTGCTGGCGCCTGTTTCCTATACGCCGCTGACGCAAGACGAGGTTTTCCAGCACTTCAAGACCGTTGCCGAGACGACCGATCTTCCCCTTTGCATCTACAATAATCCCGGCACGACAAAGTTCATCTTCAACGACGAACTGATTGCACGGCTTGCCAGTGTGAAGAATATCAGCGCGATCAAGATGCCTCTGCCCGCAAATGGCGATTACGAAGGCGCAATGTCAAAGCTGCGTACCGAAACTCCGCCAAGCTTCGCGATCGGATATAGCGGTGACTGGGGTGCTGCGGATGCACTGCTGGCTGGTGCCGATGCCTGGTACAGCGTGGTTGCAGGACTTCTTCCCGACCCCGCTCTGGCGTTGACGCGCGCTGCGCAAAGCGGAAACAATACTGAGGCAGAACGCATAAATGCAGCTTTCACACCGCTTTGGGACCTGTTCAAAACCCACAGCAGTTTCCGCGTCATGTATGTCATTGCCGACCTTCTCGGTCTCGCGAAAATCGAGCCACCACGTCCGATCCTGCCGTTGGGAACCGAAGCATACGGGCAGGTTGAGGCTGCACTTGAGCACCTGAGGGAAATAGAGAACTGACTTAAAGCGCCGCATCCTCACTCAAGAATTTGATCGCCATAAGCGCGGCACAACGACTGAGCAAGATGTCTCGTTCGACTGTAAGGTCCGCAGCAAAACGATCAGCAAGTCGACGATACGAGGCGTCTATAGTCGGATTTATAAGGTAGCGCTCCTCCATTTGCTCGCAAGTGGAGCGAAGCTCACGAATATCCGGCATTATAGTCATCGTATGGCTTCCTACTAAAATTCGGAAGATATTATAAAACAAAGGCGCCCTCATCGGGCGCCTTTTGCATTTCTTTGTTAAGCGACGCTCAGACGAACATCGATATTGCCGCGTGTTGCATGCGAGTACGGGCAGACGATATGCGCAGCCTGAACCAGTTCTTCGGCCTTCGCCTTGTCCACGCCCGGAAGTGCCACTTGCAGCTCCACATCAAGCCCGAAGCCAGTGCCATCTTCACGCGGACCAATGCCGACCGTCGCAGTCACGGTGCCGTCTGCGGAAATGGCAACTTTCTCCTTGGCGGCAACGAATTTCAACGCGCCCAGGAAGCAGGCCGCATAGCCAGAAGCGAAAAGCTGCTCAGGATTGGTGCCTTCGCCACCCGAACCGCCGAGTTCCTTCGGCGTATCGAGAACGACACTGAGCCGTCCGTCTGTGGTCTTGGCGCTGCCGGTGCGGCCGCCGGTTGCTGTGGATTGGGTTGTGTACAGAATTGGCATTTGGGCTTCTCCTTTGGTTTGTCTCCGCAGCCAAACTTGCAGATAATTAAATTGTGCACAATCTAATTTTGCAAAATTTAATTTCACAATTAAGTGACGCGCAATCCAATTGCGCATGATGTATATATTTGCCAAGGAGTTATCACTATGAAGCGCGACGATCAGGATTCCAATCTCGGTCTTTCCAACATGGTCTGCTTTGCGATCTACTCGACCGCGAATGCGCTGACGCGCGCCTACCAGCCAATTCTGAGCAAGCTTGATCTGACCTATCCGCAGTTTCTGGTGATGATAGTGCTCTGGGAACAAGACGACCGGACGGTCTCTGAGATCGGCGCAAAGCTCAATCTCGATTCAGGAACCCTGACCCCGCTGCTGAAACGTCTTGAAGCCGCCGGACGCATTACGCGGCGGCGCGACCCGCAGGACGAGCGACAGGTCCGCATCACATTGACTGAAGAAGGACAGGCACTGCGCAGGGAAGCCGAGAGCATTCCTGAACAGGTGTTCTGCGCGCTTGGTCAACCCATCGATGAGTTGCAGGATTTGCGCACAAGGTTGCTCGATATACGCGGCAATCTCGCGGAGAGCATTTCCCGCTAACAAAAAAGCGCCGGGTGACCGGCGCTTTTTAATATCAGTACTGAGTACAGTAGATCAGGCAGCAAGCGCCTTTGGCTTGATAAGGCCGCGCGCGACCAGCAATTCAGCGATCTGGATCGTGTTGAGAGCAGCGCCCTTGCGCAGATTGTCGGAAACAACCCACAGAGCCAGACCGTTCTCGACGGTGATGTCTTCACGGATACGGCTGATATAAGTCGCATCTTCGCCAGCGGATTCGTAAGGCGTGATGTAGCCACCGTTCTCATGCTTGTCGACAACCTGGCAGCCTGGAGCTTCACGCAGAATCTCGCGTGCTTCTTCCGGCGTGATCGGGTTTTCGAACTCGATATTGACCGCTTCGGAGTGACCGATAAAGACCGGAACGCGAACGGCCGTCGCCGTCAGCTTGATCTTCGGATCGAGCATCTTCTTGGTTTCGGCCACCATCTTCCATTCTTCCTTGGTGTAGCCGTCTTCCATGAAGACATCGATATGCGGGATCACGTTGAACGCGATGCGCTTGGTGAACTTCTTCGCAGAGACAGGGTCGGCGACGAAAACAGCGCGCGACTGTTCGAACAGCTCATCCATACCTTCCTTGCCTGCACCCGAAACCGACTGATAGGTCGAGACGACGACGCGCTTGATCTTGGCAACATCGTGCAAAGGCTTCAGAGCCACGACGAGCTGAGCCGTCGAGCAGTTCGGATTGGCAATGATGTTCTTCTTGCGGAAGCCTTCGACTGCATCCGGGTTCACTTCCGGCACGATCAGCGGCACTTCCGAGTCATAACGCCAGGCCGAGGAATTATCGATGACGACGCAGCCCTGCTTGCCGATCTTCGGCGACCATTCCTTGGAAATCTCGCCACCAGCAGACATCAGGCAGATGTCCGTATCGGAGAAATCATACGTGTCGAGCGCCTTGACCTTCAGCGTCCGGTCGCCATAGGACACTTCCGTGCCCTGGCTGCGGCGCGATGCAAGCGCTACAACTTCGTCAGCCGGAAAGCCGCGTTCTTCGAGGATATTGAGCATTTCGCGCCCGACATTTCCGGTGGCGCCGACAACTGCAACCTTGAAACCCATTTTTTGTCTCCTGTCCCTCTCCGCTTCCAGATTCGGAACCCCGCAGGCCACGCGGGACTTCCGCCCCCGGGCCAGACCCGGGGAGAGGGCGAGCAGGCCAAGGGAATCAGACCGTTTTCGTGGTCGTTTTAGTAATGGCCGTGAGTGTTTTGGAAATCGAAGGCATGCGCGCTGCCCCGGCAAAAATGCCGGCAGTTCCAAGCGAAACTGACGCTACGTTGACGCGATCCACGCGGGTTCTCCTTCGTTCGCCACTGCTTTTACGCGGTTTATAGATGGAGTCAATTCTCTACCTCTTCAAGAAGCGCATTTTTTATGGCTCTCGCTCTCTACGACAGTATTTCAAGCTGGCAATTCTGTCTCATACTAAAGACTACTGCACGAATCCCCTTTTTCGGTTCATCATGCAAGTGTGAGGAGAGTGCCCGGACAGTTGAGAGGAACTGTTCCCGGCGCATCAGGCGAACTTCATTTACCCGGTGAAGAAGGATCGTCTTACATTTGCCCGTCAGGGGCTCTGTTTGGGAGGACAGATTAATGGCAGTCTCGTCAAGTGCCGACGTCGGCACGCAGAAAATGACGAGCGAAGAACGCAAGGTGATCTTTGCGTCGTCGCTTGGTACCGTCTTCGAATGGTACGACTTCTATCTTTACGGAACACTCGCAGCCTTCATCGGCGCGGCCTTCTTCAATGAATACCCGGAAGCAACCCGAAACATCTTCGTCCTGCTTGCTTTCGCGGCAGGCTTCCTCGTCCGTCCGTTCGGCGCTCTCGTCTTCGGACGCATCGGCGATCTCGTCGGTCGTAAATACACATTCCTTGTCACCATCGTCATCATGGGCGCGTCCACGTTCCTCGTGGGTATCCTGCCCGGCTCGGCCACGCTCGGCATTTTCGCACCGATCATCCTGATCGCCCTGCGCATGCTGCAGGGTCTCGCACTCGGTGGTGAATATGGCGGCGCTGCAACCTATGTTGCGGAACATGCTCCGAACAACCGTCGCGGCTTCTTCACGTCATGGATCCAGACCACGGCGACACTCGGCCTGTTCCTGTCGCTGCTGGTCATCCTCGGCATTCAGGCCGTGATGAGCAAGGAAGCATTCGCGGCCTGGGGCTGGCGTATTCCATTCCTCGTCTCCATCGTCCTGCTCGGCATTTCCGTCTGGATCCGCATGCAGATGAGCGAGTCGCCCGCATTCAAGCGCATGAAGGAGGAAGGCAAGACCTCCAAGGCTCCGCTTTCCGAAGCATTCGGTCAGTGGAAGAACGCGAAGATCGCACTCATCGCCCTCTTCGGCCTTACCGCCGGTCAGGCCGTGGTGTGGTATTGCGGTCAGTTCTATGCGCTGTTCTTCCTCCAGAACGTTCTGAAGGTCGAAAACCAGTCGGCAAACATCATGGTTGCTATCGCGCTCCTGATCGGCACCGGCGGCTTCGTCTTCTTCGGCTGGCTGTCGGACAAGATCGGTCGCAAGCCGATCATCATGGCAGGCCTTCTGCTCGCTGCCCTGACCTACTTCCCGTTGTTCAAAGCACTAACCGGTGCTGCGAATCCGGCTCTGGCTCAGGCTGAACAGACCATCAAGGCAACTGTTACTGCAGCGCCTGGCGATTGTAACTTCCAGTTCAACGCCACCGGCACGTCGAAGTTCACCACGTCTTGCGATGTGGCGACGAGCTTCCTCGCCAAGAGTTCGGTGCCTTATGAAATCGTCCAGACGGCAGCAGCTGGCACCCCTGCAACCGTTACGATCGGTGACAGCACGATCACGTCCTACGACGCTGTTCAGGCTGGAGCAGATGCTGCAGCCAAGCAGTCGGCACTGTCTCACGACGTGAACCTCGCCCTGCAGAAAGCCGGTTTCCCGCTCGTTCGCGATGCTGCGAAAGTGCCGGACAGCAAGCTTGATGCATTCGTCGCCGCCAATCCGGAACTTCAGCTGAATGCCGAAGCAATCCGTGGTGGAGACAAGGCCATGGTTCCGGCTGCCGATCTGGTAAAGCAGAAGCTTCTGACCCAGACCGAAGCTGACGGCCTTGGCGTCAGCACCGATCAGGCCGTCTACACCATCCCGAATGCCGGCGCATTCAAGATGGTTGCCGACCCTGCACAGGTGAACTGGTTCCTGACAATCGCCATCCTGACTATCCTCGTCATCTATGTGACGATGGTGTACGGCCCGATTGCCGCGATCCTTGTCGAGATGTTCCCGACCCGCATTCGCTATACCGGCATGTCGCTGCCATATCACATCGGCAATGGCTGGTTCGGCGGTCTGCTTCCGGCTGGCGTGTTCGCACTGAGCGCTGCCAAGGGCGACATCTATTACGGCCTCTGGTACCCGATCATCATCGCTTCTATCACCTTCGTGATCGGCATGATCTTCGTCAAGGAAACCAAGGGCGTCGACCTGCATAAGCTCGACTAATCATCGCAGCTGCACAAAGCAAAACGCCGCCCATCGGGCGGCGTTTTCATGTTTCTCCGAGTTTCATCGGCGATACTGCGCTTCAATCTCGATCAGCTTCTGCTTGCGCCACAGACCGCCGCCATAGCCGGTCAGTGACCCGTCCGCGCCGATCACACGATGGCATGGAATGATGATGGCAATCTGGTTCGCCCCATTGGCCCGGGCGACCGCACGCACGGCAAGCGGCTTTTCCATGGCCTGCGCCAGTTCACTGTAACTGCGCGTTTCCCCTGCCCCGATGTTCTGAAGTGCGCGCCACACACCTTGCGTGAATGCGCTGCCATGCAGCACCAGCGGTAAATCGAACCTCGGAGAATTGCCGTCAAAGAAGGCATTCAACTGCTGCTCGACGTGATCATGCGTATCGAAACGACCGATCCCCAGATCACCGCGACAGGTAGCATAAAGCTTCTTCAGTTCCGCAGATAGCGCCTTGCGATCAGCGAATTCGAGAAGATGCAGGCTTCGTGCATCGCAGATCGCAATCATCGTGCCAAGTGGCGTCTTGATCCAGTCGGCGCGCAACAAGCCAACAACCCGCAATTTGCCGGGTGGAAGCCCCAGAATACGTGCAAAGGCACTACGAAAAGCTTCGGGAGATTCAAAACCCGCATCAATCTGGGCATCAATCACGCGCCCACCATCGGCAAGCGCCTGAAACCCATGTCGCAGGCGTTCCTGCCGCGCCATTTCCAGAAATGTCATTCCGAAATGACGGCGGAAACTGCGACGGACGGTCGAGACATCAAGCCCCATCCGAGCAACATCCTCTTCGCTCCAGCGCCGCTCCGGATCGGCCTCAAGCGCGTCAAGAAGCTTCTTGACGGAAGGCTCCGCCTCCGCAGCGGGCTGTAGCGGATGGCATCTTTTGCAGGGCCGGAAACCGTCGGCCATGCATTCGGCAACCGATGCGAAGAAGCGGCAGTTTTCCTGTTTCGGTTTCCGCGCCGGACAAGTCAGGCGGCAGAAAATTCCGGTTGAGACAACACCGACATAGGCCCTGCCCTCATAAGCGGCATCGCGGGCGACAAGTGCATCGTAGAGTTTGTTTTGATCTGGGAGCGTGAACAACATGCCGCTATTCTTATGCAGCACAGCATGAATTTACAGCCTCAAATCGGGCACTTATTCAAAAAAGAAAAGCCCGCCATGCGAAGTGCATGGCGGGCTTTCAGCAAGCGGTCTTGTCACGCTTATTGAGCGGAAAGCTTCGAAAACTTGTCGAGGATGGCATCGCCCATTTCGACGGTGCCAATCTTGGTCTTGCCTTCCGACCAGATGTCGGCAGTGCGCAGACCATCATCCAGAACCTGTGCGATCGCCGCTTCCAGGCGATCCGCTTCTTCAACGAGGTTGAACGAATAACGCAGGCACATGGCAAGCGAAGCAATCATTGCAATCGGATTGGCAACGCCCTTGCCAGCGATGTCCGGCGCGGAACCGTGTACCGGCTCATAAAGCGCCTTGCGCTTGCCGGTTTTGGAATCAACCGCACCAAGCGAAGCCGACGGCAGCATTCCAAGCGAACCGGTCAGCATTGCGGCAACGTCAGACAGCATGTCGCCGAAAAGATTGTCTGTCACAATAACGTCAAACTGCTTCGGCCAACGCACAAGCTGCATGCCGCCAGCGTCAGCCAGCATATGCTCCAGTTCAACGTCGGCGTGCTTGTCCTTGTGACGCGCGGTAACAACCTGATTCCACAGGACGCCCGACTTCATCACATTGCGCTTTTCCATCGACGTAACCTTGTTGCGGCGCGTGCGCGCCAGCTCGAAGGCGACATCGGCGATGCGCTCAATTTCGTAGGTGTCATAGACCTGCGTATCGATACCGCGCTTCTGGCCATTGCCGAGGTCGATGATTTCCTTCGGTTCACCGAAGTAAACGCCGCCGGTCAGCTCACGCAGGATAAGGATGTCGAGACCCTCGATCACTTCCGGCTTCAGCGACGAAGAATGAGCCAGCGCCGGGTAGCAGATGGCCGGACGCAGATTTGCATAAAGCTGCATGTCCTTGCGCAGACGCAGAAGACCGGCTTCCGGGCGGACTTCATAAGGCACGCTATCCCACTTCGGACCGCCGACAGCGCCGAACAGCGTGGCATCGGCAGCCAGCGCCTTCTCCATATCCGCATCCGAAATCGCCTGACCGTGCGCGTCGTAAGCGCAGCCGCCAACCAGACCTTCTTCGGTTTCAAAGCCGAGATTGAGGCCCGAGTTGAGGAAAGCGATGATCTTGCGGACTTCCGCCATCGCCTCTGGGCCGATGCCGTCGCCGGGCAGGAGAAGGAGTTTTCTGGATGCCATAATGCCAAGCCTCTGTTTTGTTTCGCATATTCGGGAGAATGGGGACCCGTTTCGCCGAGAATATTGCGTTCAAATTCACGACAGTAACGAATGGCATGACGCCGTCCGAAACCATCTTTATCTAGTTCCGCGAGGGTTATAGAGCCCTGTTGTCCGACAAGCAATAATGCGCATGGCTGAAACTTATGAAAAAGATAGAGGCTTATGCAGAAATTATATAACAGCCGATAAAGCAGACACAGTTCGACGTTTCAGAGTTCCCGCAATCTGCAAATCGGCCTGCGGTCACTCCGTCAAACTGCGCGCTTCGGATGGCAGCATGATCGGGATTCCGCCCCGGACCGGATAGGCAAGCTTTGCCTTGCGCGAGATCAACTCGCCATGTTCCGCATCATATTCCAACGGCCCTTTGGTAAGCGGGCATACCAGAAGTTCCAGCAGACGTACGTCGATATTGCCGGTTTGCGTCTTGTCGTCCATTGTCTTATTCCCGAAGTTTATTGCAGCCGCGATCCGAAATCGTCGTCCTTTACTCTGGCCAATACCATCTCGGTAATGGCAATCAAAGTTGCTGCACGCGTCTTCAAATCGGGCGCTTCCAGAAGGGCCTGTTTTTCTGCAGGGCCAAAAGGCGACATGATGGAGAGCGCATTGACGAGGGTTTCATTGTTTGCCCGTGCAATACTGTCCCAGTCGGCTTCCAGATTATGCGCTTCAAGATAATCGCGGAAAGCACCCAGCAAAGCATCCCGGTCGATTTCCGACGAATCCCGCGCCTCCTCCAGATCGGCCAGAAACGGCATGATCCGGCATTGCCGGTAAGGCTGACGGCAATGCATTTCTTCACGCACGCGAAATCGGCAGATACCCTGCAGGGTAATCAGCAGGCGACCGTCGCCCGTTTCGGCAAAGGTCGTGATACGGCCAAGACAGCCGACATTACTCAATTGCGGACGGAGGCTTTCATCAAGCTCATCGATCATTTCGTCATCGTCGCCATCGATTTTCGGCTGGATCATGCCGATGATGCGCTTGCCCGCCAGGGCATTTTCGATCATCGCCAGATAGCGCGGTTCGAAAATATTGAGCGGAAGCTGGCCACCGGGCAGAAGCAGCGCCCCTTTCAACGGGAAAACCGGCACGGTCTCGGGTATATCGGCGCCCGTTCTGTAACGGGCATTGCCCACCTGCATTACAACCTCCTCAAAAGCATATCGCTTTTTATCGTACTCTTACGACACGCTTTAAGCTTTTGTTTTCATGCATGTCTTTACCCCAAAACCGGTTCCCACTTTTGGGAGACATGCATTAGGACTCACGAAACATGCGCCCTAACAGTTGGAATCCGCATGGCGCACAAAGCACAATTTGCCCGCCATGCTCCCGACCGCTCGCGATCAGGAGAACAGAAGCGACGACAGCTTGCGCCGTGCACCGAGCGTCGCCGGATCGGCATTGCCCCATGCCTCGAAAAACTGGAGCAGCTGCTTGCGTGCGCCGTCTTCATTCCATTCGCGGTCGGACTTCATGATGACAAGCAGCTCATTGGCCGCATCTTCACGCCGCCCCTGTGCATTACGCACCTGCGCAAGATCAAACCGGGCCTGATAATCCTTCGGATCAGCCTGAATTCGCTTCTCAAGCGCAATCGGATCACCGATGAGCTTGACCTGATCAGCCAGCGCAAGGCGCGCTTCCAGCGCTCGAACGACAGGCGCATTCTGTTTGTCAGCCGGAAGCTGGGCCAGAATTTCCCGCGCCTTTTCAGCATCGCCGGATTCCAGAAGGCAGGTCGCAAGACCGACAATCGCATCGACATTATCTGGAACGGCATGAAGGATGGACGAGAAAATCTCCGACGCCTGAACGAAATCACCGGCTTCGATCAGCTCATTCGCGGCCGTGATGGCTTCGGCAAGCGCCGCTTCCGCGTCGCTCGGCCCACCGATCTTGGCGATGAATTCCTTCACCTTCGATTCTGGGACGGCCCCCATGAAACCATCGACCGGCTGGCCATTGACGAAAGCAATGACCGCCGGAATGGACTGAATACCAAGCTGACCGGCGATGGCCGGATGATCGTCGATATTCATCTTGACCAGTTTGACGGCGCCACCAGCGTCCCGCACGGCCTTTTCAATGATCGGTGTCAGCTGCTTGCAAGGTCCGCACCATGGCGCCCAGAAATCCACCAGCACGGGCTGATTGCGGGATTCGGTAATTACATCCGCCTGGAAACCTGCCGTCGTCGTGTCCTTGACGAGATCAGTTCCTCCGGCAGCGGCTGGTGCCGAACCGAAAGAAACATTTGCCGTCATCTGGCCACCTGCACCGGCATAAGGATTGTTCTGGCTGGTCATAAGAAATTCCTTCGTATTTTCCGACCGATGCGACGGTCCGCATACAAGCCGGTGTCGTTCTTTCAGTTCGTATCTTCAAAAGCCAATTTCAAGACGGTCGATTCAGCAAGTTGCGCTGTAACTTAGCGCTCCCGCCTCTCACTTCAATTGCCAATTGCCGTGTGCAAGAAAGCCGCCCGTTTTGAAAATCAGTTTATACCGAAGTGTCCGCTTTCGCACCTTCGGAAACGGCGAGAATGCGCGGTTCATGTCCGGTGGAAGTGAGGAAAGCGACGAGGTCTTCGCGCTTGATGGAAGTCGTGGCTTCGTTGGTCAGCGGATGGCCGTTGATGACGTCATATTTCATCAGATCGGCATCAAGAATGACCTGCACATTATGTGCTGTATCGTTGACCGCGCCAAACACCGTAACTGCACCCGGAATCACACCCAGGTATTCCAGCAGCTTTTCCGGCTTGCCGAACGAAACGCGGCTTGCCGCACCAATCAGCTGATGGATCGACTTCAGATCGACCACCGCGTCCTCCTCGACTGTCACGAGAAAGAAATTGTCTTTCTTGTCCTTCAGGAAGAGATTTTTCGTATGGCCGCCCGGGATTTCACCACGCAGGCTTTGGGAATCCGCGACCGTGAACAAGGGAGGATGTTCGACAGTTTTCACTTCGATACCGAGTTTCTGAAGATAATCGTGAAGTTCGCTCGGCGACAAAGGCATGATTCCACCCCATTCTGTTCGGCATTGAATATGTTGAGCATGTCATCACGCTCCTCACGCTTCGACGACTTGCAACAGCGCTTATAGACCATGGATAGAGGCTTAGAAACCATGCAAAGCAAATTGGATTGTTCGCACAAAACGCACCGGCCTCGCTCACGCCTCTGACAGCCGATTCCATTATCCGTGGAGGCTCATTTTTCTTGCTTTGACGAGAAAACGCAGCAGAGAATATGACGCGCATTCTGGAAAGCATAATATTTACAAATACTTATCAATTAACCGGCAGCTAATTTCGTTGAAACGACATTTTCCTGTAATTTCCCTGTTGCAATCTCCGGGGCGTTAGTTCATATAGCGCCTGCCTGACGGAAACGACTGGCGCGAGCGGGTGTAGCTCAGGGGTAGAGCACAACCTTGCCAAGGTTGGGGTCGAGGGTTCGAATCCCTTCGCCCGCTCCAGTTTTCCGATCAGATAAGCAACAAAATCCCGGCTTTGTCCGGGATTTTTGCTTTTAAGGCGTATTTTGCGTCAGCTAAGTTCCACGGTTTGCCAGTGCGGATTACCGCAGGATCACGAGTTCAGCCGACTTGGAACCAATCGCCCGCTGAACCCTTAACTTGCTAAAAGTGCAGCGTGTCAGGTCACCACGTTTTCTTCGTAAGTCTTTTTCACCCCCGGCACACAAAGGCAGGCTGGCACGATCAGAACGGCGATAAGCATCATCGCTACAAAAGTTGCGTGCAGGCCATATTGAAGCGCCAGCCGAAGCTCCTGCTGATCAATCAACATCTCCGCGCCATTCAACAGGTCCCGAAGTTGGTCTGACGTAATCGCTTCGCCATGATTGGCGTTGGCAAGACCATAGGTCAGCACCGCACCAAGAATGGCTGCTCCGAGCGTACTGCCCAAATTGCGCGAGAAGACGTTCGATGCCGTGGCGCTGCCGCGCTCCGACCAACTCACACTATCCTGTGTCAGGATGAGTGCCCCAATGTTGAGCAGCCCCATGCCGAAACCCATGATCAGAGAACCGGTTCCAGCCAGTGTGGCTGAACTTGATGGAGTCAGCATGACAAGCAGGGAGGTGCCAATCGGAATGCAGATGCTTCCGGCGATCATGATCGGGCGTAATCCGAACCGCGTGAACTGCCGTGATGCGATCGTGGCACCACACGGCCAGCCCAGCAACAGCATAGTCAGGGCAAAGCCCGCGACCACAGGAGAACGGTCGAGAACTGTCTGTACATACATCGGCAGGAATGTCGTCAGCCCCATGATCGACATACTGGCCAGAAAAACCGCCAGATTGGAGAAAGCGATAGGACGTTTCAGCCACAGGTCCGGTGCGACCATAGGCTCCTTCGTGCGACGTTCCTGCCAGATGAAGGCAATCAGCGAAAGAGCAAAGAGAATGAACGCCAGAATTCCCTCGAGCGAAACCGCGCTCTCCATCAGGGTGAGCGCAATCATCAGGGAGGAGATGGAGACGGCGAAAAGTGCTGCGCCGAGCACATCGATCGATACCGGCTTTGTCCGCTTCTCCTCATGAAGAAAGAGAAGAAACCCCGACGCCGCCAGAATACCGACCGGCACATTAATCCAGAATACCCAGGCCCAGCTCAAATTGTGAATGATGAGACTGCCAAGCAACGGACCGACAACGGCTGACAATGCCCAGACGCTGGCAAGATATCCCTGAACCTTGCTGCGCTGCGCTCCGGGGAAAAGATCGGCCACCACGGTCATGGCCGCAGGCTGGATTGCCCCCGCCCCGACGCCCTGCAACAGCCGGAAGACAATCATCGAAGGCATCGACCACGCGAAACCGGCCAGCACCGAAGCCGTCAGGAACAGTGCAATACCAAAAACAAGCACCGGCTTGCGCCCGTAAATGTCGGCCAGTTTGCCAAACACGACTGTCGTTGCTGTCTGTGTCAAAAGAAATGACGAGAAAACCCAGGAGTAGAGATTGAGCTGGCCCAGCTGCGCCGCGATCTGCGGCATTGCCGTCGACACAATCGTTGCCTCGACGGCGATCATGGCCATGCTTGCCATAATCGCGGCAACTACAAGCCCGCGATGAGAATGTTTTTCTGTCATGGATTGCCTTCAGACCAGAACCGGTCGTCGTTGATGGAAGCCTCCTCGCCTCCGACCTGTTTCTTAGACCTGCCCGATCACCACCGCAATAGGATGCCCGTCCCGACCAGTACACATTGTTGCTACCTCACTTGGATCGGGTTCGCTCAATCGACGGAAATGTTCTACCTGCTTGTTTTAGCGCACAACTTATCGGAAAACCGCTTCACACTTTGTAGAAACGCCTAACCTCTTGGAGAATGACCATGACAAACAGCACACCGCCCTATTTTCTGGAGGATACGGACGAAAGCGAAATCTCTTCCGATGTCGCAGGCATCGGCAATTTTCTGGTGACCACCCATATCCCCATCCGGGCAGACGGTTCCATGGAAACCGGCGACATAACAGTCCAAAGCGAATGCACGCTGAACAGCCTCAAAGCATCGCTCGAAAAGGCTGGCAGCAGTCTGGCGAATGTCATTCACCTGACGATCTATCTGACTGACATCAATGAACGCCCCGCCTTCAACGAAGTTTATCTGCGCTTTTTCAAAAAGCCTTTTCCGGTTCGTTGCGCGGTCGGCGTCGCCGGGCTCGCCACGCCTGAAATGCGGGTCGAAGTCACGGCAATGGCCGTGCGCAATCAATAACTTACGAAGCGGACGATCAGACGGTTTCGTTCAGCATATCCGGGCGTCGCGCACGAGCGACCCCGAGCTCAAGCAGGCTTCAGCGCACATTCTGCAAGAATTGCATATCATCATGCGCTAATTTCATAACCTACTTCTTTGGGCTGCCTAGCCGTTGCTTCCGGGTTTATGCAATGCTCATGCATCAAACCAGAGGAGGGGTTCGATAAAATGAAAAAAATCATAACAATAATGGGTATCGCAGGCGCTATTCTGGCTACCGGATTCTCTGCCTATGCGGGAGAGACGCTGGATCGCGTCATGGAAAAAAAGGCCATGGTTGTCGCGACCAATGCTGGCTGGCCGCCCCAGAGCTTTCTGGATGATTCCAACAAGTTGGTAGGCTTTGACGTGGACGTGGCCAACGAGATCGGCAAGCGTCTTGGCGTCACCGTTTCCTTCGAAACGCCAGACTGGGCAACATTGACAGGTGGTCGTTGGCAGGGTCGTTATGACGTTGGCGTCGGATCGGTCACGCCAACCAAAGCCCGCGCTAACGTCATCGATTTTGCTGGCATCTACTACTACAGCCCCTATGTCTATGTCGTTCATAAGGACAGCGCGGCAAAATCTGTCGCCGACCTCAAAGGCAAAATCATCGGTGTCGAGACTGCAACAACTTCCGAAGATTACGCTCGTCGGCAATTGGAAATCGATGCCCCCGGCCTTCCCCCGATTGAATACAAGCTCGAACCAGGCGAAATTCGCACTTTCGCAGATTCCATGCTGCCATTCGACGATCTGAGACTGGGTGATGGCGTCCGCATCGATGCAATCATCGCTCCAGAGCAAACGGCACAGAACGCCATCAAGAATGGCTATCCCGTAAAGATTATCGAAGGTGAATACGCTTTCCGTGAGCCGTTGGTGGTTATTGCCGAAAAAAACGATCCAGACTGGACAGCCAAGATTGGCGAAATCATCAAGCAGATGAAGTCTGACGGTACTTTGGCGACACTCACTGCAAAGTGGTACGGCAAAGACTACAGCGCCGACTGATATTACCCTTACATCAATATTGAAATGAGCCATCG
This sequence comes from Ochrobactrum sp. WV_118_8, assembly GCF_039631535.1. Lineage (NCBI taxonomy): Bacteria > Pseudomonadati > Pseudomonadota > Alphaproteobacteria > Hyphomicrobiales > Brucellaceae > Ochrobactrum > Ochrobactrum sp. WV_118_8. The sequence continues at coordinate 476,526 of NZ_JBDIUZ010000002.1, forward strand.
TGACGATGGCTCATCCGATATGCTTTTCCTGGTGTTGCGATGACTTATCCGGCCACTTATTACAGCCAAACAAAGGCGGACGATTTCGCGCGTCCAACGCTTGAACGCGAAACAACAGCAGATGTCGCAGTGATTGGCGGCGGACTTGCAGGCTTGTCGGCCGCGTTGCAGATATCGCGAGCTGGCAAGAAAGTCGTTGTCCTGGAGGCTGAAAGCATCGGCTTTGGCGCATCCGGACGCAATGGTGGATTTGTCAGCCCCGGCTTCGCGTCCGGTGGCGATGACATTGCTGCCGGCGCTGGCAAGACGATTGCCAAAACACTTCATGAATTGTCGATTGAAGGCGTCGAATTTGTTCGACAGAACATTGACACGCTGAAGATTGAAGAAGCCCAACTCATTCCCGGCATTATGAGCGTGCGCCGGTATGACGACGGCGAAAGCCTGAAACATTATGCCGAAGCGCTTCAACGCGATTATGGCTACAGAATAGATTTTCACCCAACGGCTGAAACGCGCAATATTCTGAATTCCAAACGCTATTTTCAATCCGTCTACGACCCTAATGCATTTCATATCCATCCGCTGAACTACTTGCGGGCGCTCGGTTGCGAGATAGAGCGGCTCGGCGGACGGATATTCGAGAACAGCCGCGTACTCCAATTGCTCGACCACAATGATGGCAAGCTTATAAAAACAGCCCGCGGGCAGGTCAAAGCGGGCAAAATACTGATCACCACAGGTGGCTACACCGATGGGCTCGTCAGCCAGATCAGACGGGCCTATCTGCCCATTGCCACCTATGTGATGGTGAGCGAAGAAGCGCCCGAACTGATCGCGTCGGCGATCCGCACCACGGCCGCGATTGGTGATAACCGTCGTGCCGGTGACTACTACCGTGTAATCGATGGTGGTCGCAGGCTTTTATGGGGCGGACGCATCACGACGAGAGCAGCCGATACGCCCGGCGTAGTCCGTGAATTGCGCAACGAAATGGTTGGAACCTACCCTCAGCTTGCTTCACTGAAGACAGAGTTGGCATGGTCGGGCCTGATGTCCTACGCCAGACACTTGATGCCCCAGATCGGTCAATTGGACCGCGCTACATGGTACTGCACAGCCTTCGGGGGGCACGGGCTGAACACAACCGCGATCGGCGGAAAGATCGTGGCCGAAGCCATTTGCGGACAGAGTGACCGCTACAAACTCTTCGAAAAATTCGGGCTGGTCTGGGCCGGAGGCGCCGCAGGTCTCGCAGCCGCCCAGCTAACCTATTGGAAACTGCAGATGCAGGATTGGCTTGCGGAGCGAAAGGCAAGCTGACAGGGGAGAGAACATGCTCGGGAGGTTTTTTCTGACGCGGCCCGAGGCCGCTAAACGTACTGTCCAGATAGCGTTCTTTGTTATCCTGACAGCACTCTTCTGTTTCATGAATATCCGGTTCTCCGGCATAACAAACTGGCTTGGCATCGACCCGAAAGTCGCAAAAGCCGGCTTCACCAAGGCGACGCTAATCTCCTCGATACTGCTTAGCATCGTCATCTTCGCGAATTGGAGTTTCCTGAGACTTTTTCCGCGTTGGGCGCAGATCACGGCAATATGGCTGGAACTGTTCCTGCTGCTGATGATCTTCTTCTATTCATTCGATCTCTCATTTGATTTTATCGCAAGAAAGATCGGATTTCTGATCAGCCAGGGTGTCGTCACGACGCTTTATATTTCCGCAGCCTCGATATTCTTCGCAACCATTCTGGCTCTGATCGGTGCGGTGGCCAAGCTTTCTAAGAATGGCCTCATCTACGGTCTGGCAACGTTCTACACTTCGCTTTTTCGTGGCCTGCCATTGTTGATGCAGATCTACATTATCTACCTTGGACTGCCGCAGGTGGGCTATGTCATCGGACCTATTCCCGCCGGCATTCTGGCGCTGTCCTTATGCTACGGCGCCTATATGACGGAAATCTTCCGCGCAGGCATCGAGAGCATTCCCCGCGGGCAGCAGGAGGGCGCATATGCGTTGGGCCTTGGGCCCTCGCAAACCATGTGGCTGGTCACCCTTCCTCAAGCGATGCGCATCATTATTCCGCCAACCGGCAACCAGTTCATCGCGATGCTCAAGGACTCGTCCCTGGTCTCCGTCATCGGCGTTTGGGAACTCATGTATCTTGCCCGCACCCAAGGTCAGACCGAGTTCCGGCACATCGAAATGCTCATCACCGCATCGATGATCTATTGGGCCCTGTCCATCGTTCTGGAATATGGTCAGGCCAAACTCGAAGCTCGCTTCAAGCGTTCCATCGCGCGTTAAGCGCGATGGAAATCCACTTCTCATTGAGTCGCCCGATAAGGGGGACATGCTGATAAATGACAAGCAGAGCGACCATGGACAAGCGTCACGAAATTCTGTTCGAGCCGATCAAGATTGGCCCTGTTACGACGAAGAACCGCTTTTATCAGGTTCCGCATTGTAGCGGCATGGGTCATCGTTATCCCGAGCACGATCTGCGGCTGCGTGAAATGAAAGCGGAGGGCGGCTGGGGTGTCGTTTCCACACAGGAAACCGAAATCCATCCGACGTCAGATATCACGCCATCCAATCAGGGCCGCATATGGGACGAAAAAGACGCCGACCGTCTCCAGAAGCTGACTGAGGCCGTACACCAGCATGGTAGTCTCGCTGCAATCCAGCTTGTGCATAATGGTATCCACGTCTCCAACCGTTTGACCAGACTGGCGCCGCTCGGTCCCATGGACATGATTGTCGATGTGGAGGACCCAGTTCAGGCAAGAGCCATGGACAAGGCCGATATCGCCCGGTTTCGCAAATGGCATCGCGATGCCGCACTTCGCGCCAAACGGGCCGGTTTCGATATTATTTATGTCTATGCAGGTCACGACATGACCTTGCTGCAGCATTTTCTGCTGCAGCGCTACAATACCCGCACGGATGAATATGGCGGGTCGTTCGAAAACCGCTTGCGATTGTTCCGCGAGGTTCTGGCCGATACGCGCGATGCTGTCGGCGACAAATGCGCGATCGCAGTCCGCTTTGCGGTTGAGGAGTTTCTGGGCGACCAGGGCATCCAGTACAATGGTGAAGGTCGGGACGTCATTGCCGCTCTCGCCGATGAACCCGATCTTTGGGATGTAAACCTGTCCGGCTGGTCCAACGACAGCCAGACGTCGCGCTTTTCGCAGGAGGGCTTTCAGGAGCCTTACATCTCATTTGTAAAATCACTCACCAGCAAACCGGTCGTGGGTGTTGGTCGCTATACCTCACCGGATACCATGGTACAGGCCATCCGCTCCGGTGTTCTGGACCTCATCGGCGCAGCCCGTCCGTCAATCGCCGATCCATTTCTGCCCGAGAAAATCCAGAGCGGTCGCATCGACGACATTCGCGAATGCATTGGCTGCAATATATGCACGGCCAGCGACAACACCGTTGCACCATTGCGATGCACGCAAAACCCGACGATTGGCGAAGAAGCGCGCAAGGACTGGCATCCGGAGAAAATCAGCAGGCTGCAGGCCACCGAGAAAGTTTTGGTGGTCGGCGGAGGACCAGCCGGTCTGGAAGCCGCTCGCGCCATGGCCGAGCGCGGTGCAGAAGTCATCATAGCCGAAAAGCATACCCATTGGGGTGGGCGCGTCACGGAGGAAGCTGCCCTCCCCGGACTGGCAAGCTGGGCGCGTGTTCGCGATTGGCGCATGATGCAATTGCAGCGCGCGACCAATGTGGAGATGTATCTCGACAGCCAACTCGATGCCGACGAGATTCTGACTTACGGAATCCCGCATGTGGTGCTGGCCACCGGAGCGCACTGGCGCGCGGATGCAGTCGGTCGCTCGCATCGGCAACCTCTGGAAACACTGGAAGGACGCACGCTGAGCGTCGACGCTATCCTGAAAGACAAAACATCGCTCGATGCGTGCCGCGGACCTCTGGTGATATTTGATGATGATCGCTACTACCTCGGATCAGTTCTGGCCGAGTTGGCCGTGAGCCGCGGTATTGATACGACATTGGTCACGCCAGCGCCGATCGTGGCTCCCTGGACGGAACACACGCTTGAACAATCAAAAATTCAAACAAGATTGATAGAGCTGGGTGTCAGGATAATCCCGCTGCATAAGCTCGCAAGACAAACATCGGACAGTCTGTCGGTCGCATGTGTCTATTCCGGCAGGGAAACCGAGATTCCATGCAGCACACTGGTACCAGTGACCAGCCGCCATCCCAACAACACGCTGCAAGCTGCTTTGGAAGCCCGCAAAAATGACTGGCAAGATGCGGGCGTGATATCCGTCACGGCGATTGGCGACTGTTACGCACCATCTATCATCGCGGCTGCGGTCTATAGCGGCCATTATTACGCCCGTAATTTTGGCGCACAGGCCCCGGAAAATATGGATATGTATCGATAAAGACCCATCCGGTCGGCCAGCGTTCTGTTGATAGGCGAGGCTCGAACAGGTGTAACGGCGCAGGCGTTCGGACCGTCAAACAGCAGCTATCAACGGGTGGCTCCTGTGACCTTTAGTCTGGACGAACCAAGAGCTTGAATCTGACTCACCATGGCATGCGATTGGTCTCGCATCGCCGATGGTGTCATGCCGAAGTGCTGGCGAAACACCCGATTGAAATAGGAAAGATCGCCAAAGCCAACCTCGTAAGCAATTGAACTGATCGAGCGATTGTTATGTCGTGAAACACGCAGTCGGGCCATATCCAGTCGACGCTCAAGCACGTAACGGGAGAACGTCGTATTCTCAGCCTGAAAAAGCTTTTGGACCTGACGGGCAGTAACGCCAAACCTTGCGGTAACCGTACCAAGATCGAAGGTTGCATCCGACAGACCAGTCTCGATGAAAGCTTTGATCTGCGAAAGGTTCAGACCTGAGCGATGTTTACGGTGATCGTCCCGGAGAAACTCCAGAACCATTGGCAACACCTGTCGGAAGTGCGCCGCGATCATCTCGGCTTCGCCGGGCGCGTGCGTGCCTCGCATAAGCAGATAGGCACCATGCGTAATAAGGAGCTTTAATGGTGGATAGGCCTTCGGTATTGGGCGCATCAAAAAGTTTTTCACGGCCTGTTTTGAGACCGGAAAATAGCTCACAGGCAAACGTCCACAATCGACACGTCCGCCTTCAGGGAGCCACCATTCATACGCCTTGTCCGGCGACAGAAAAACTACGTCGCCCGGCAACAGGTTCAATGTCTCACCGGATTGTCGGATGCGAAGCGCTCCTTCCATGCTTCGCACCATAAGCAATTGATCGGCCGAGCATCCGCCTTTACCCCGGATCAATATCTCGCAACTCGGAAAATAGCAGGTCATGATCCGGAGCGGATCTACCGAGCAGTAAATACCCCGGACAGCACCCTGTGCAGTTGCGCCCACGACCAGCGAGACATCTCCCACAATCTCAGTGAGCGCCGAAGCACAGAGTTTGCAGTCGGTTTCATTCCCGATATCGGCAATATGAAAGTGCTGCGGAACTATCGTTTCGATCTGCTTAGACGGAATCATGATGCATCCTTGCAACACGGGTAAATGACCAACGGTCAGTTCGTCCTGGTCCTATCAATTTTCGCCAGAAACCAAGCCGAACGCACAGGCCACCCTATAAAGTTGAGAATAATAATCTAGTTTAAACGACTTTCGCGGAGACGGCCAGTCCTGTCTCCGTCGAATGAAGGCGGGACGACAAAAGGAGACCTTCATGGATCACCCTCATGACCGGGCACCATGTCCTTTGCGTCCAGGGGCGACTGTAACAGATTGATGGAAAACCGACGCCACGGATTGGCCATCCATCGGATTCCATTGACTATTCTCACTTGGGGAAAAACATGAACAGGCAATTCATAGTTCTGCTGCTCTCAGGCTGCGGATTTACGACGGCAGCGTTTGCACAGGAAACTGCAGGCAACGACGCAGGGGTTACGCGGCTGGACCAGATTATCATCACCGCCGGACGCAATGAGAGCTCAATTGCCGCTGTTGCTCAATCCGTTCAGGTGATTGATCGGGAACAAGTCGAAGAAGCGATGCGAATCTCGCCGAATGCCAGCGACTTGATTTCGCGCCTGGTTCCCGGTTTCGCACCAAGCAACCAGACCATATCCGGCGCGTCGGAAACATTTCGTGGTCGCAGCGTTCTGATCATGGTGGACGGTGTGCCCCGCAACACGCCACTGCGCGACCTGTCACGCATCCTGTCGATGATCGATCTCAATTCTGTTGAACGCATTGAGGTCGTGAACGGAGCTTCAAGCCTCTACGGTGCCGGCGGGACAGGCGGAACGATCAATTTCATCACCAAGCGGGGCACCAGCGATAAGCCGACCGTCACGGTACGCACCGGCCTTTCCGGCTACACGGAAAACCTTGGCAAATCGACCGCGCCGGAAACGAGCATCTCCATTGAGGGTCGAAAAGACAAGCTCGACTATTACTTCTCCGGAACCGGCGATTGGACCCGCCGCACCTATAACGGACATGGCAATGAAATGCCATCCGACGCCATGCTTGGACAAGGTGGCGGCGACAGGACGGTCAACGGCAATTTCTTCGGTGTCGTAGGCTATGAAAGCGGTCCGCGCCGGTTTGAAGTCAGCTTTGACTGGACCTACGCCAAGCAGAAGCCGGAATGGTTCACCGACTACACGACGAACCCGGTTTCACCGAGATTCGGTTCAGCCTACACCGGCGAACCGCTTCGCGAGGATTCCAAGTATCTGACTGCAAAATATACCGATCAGGATTTTGCACTCGGCAATCTTGAAGTGAAGGCTTTCTATAACAAGATCTTCAAACAGTCCCCGTTCACCGAACTTTCGGCTGTGAACACTCAGGTCTATTATTCGGGAAATCCCCGACAGCCGACCGCATGGTTCAACCAGTCGAAATATGACTTCGACCGGACAGGCGTGAACATGACCATCACGACACCGATGGATTTCATCACCAATGGCAGCAAGCTGACCTGGGGTGTGGATTACGCTTACGACAAGGTGGCGCAGACACTGCTGAACGACGAAGATGCTATCGCCCCGATGACGCAGAATTCCATCGCGGCTTTTGCGCAGGCCGAAGTTCCCGTCACGGAACGGTTCCGTTTGCAGGGCGGCGCGCGTTTCGATCAGTTCTACCTCGATGTGAATGATTTCACGCGGCCTACAGCAGTTGCCTGGCCTGCGCGGTCACTGGCGAATATCTATCCGGCGATCAGCGTTCTTGGTGGTTCGTTTGACTACAACGCATGGACCTTTAACGCTGGAGCCGTGTACGACGTCACGGAAGAGGTGCAGGCCTTCGGTAATTTCTCGCAAGGCTACAGCCTAACGGATATTGGCGCATTTACACGCCGCGCGGGTGTCAATTCACTTGCAGAAATCTGTGATGCCTACGGCTCGATAGCTGCCATCTATGGCTGCCGCGGCACGCCTGACTACACGATCAGCTATGCCGACATCGCGCCAAAGCCTCAGCTGGTCAACACTTATGAAGTGGGTCTGCGCGGCGATTGGGGCGATCTTCGCAGCACGGTGAGCAGCTATATTTCCACCTCCAAGGATGGTGTGAACTATGATATCGCGGCAAACCGCGTAAGCCAGCAGAAGGAACGTATCTGGGGCGTGGAGGCACGAGCCGACTACGACATCAATTCGATGTTCACCATCGGCGGTCTGGTTGCCTATCAGGAAGGCAAATATGACGCCAACCGGGATGGCAGCATCGGTTCGGACGAATACCTTCCCAATAACCGTATTCCAACCACATGGAAGGGGCTTGCCTATACCACAGTGTCGTTCGAAGGCGGGTACAAGGTCCGGGGGGAAGTTGAATATTTCTCGGGTCGCGACCGTATCAAGGGTCAGCAGATAGACGACGCTACATTGGTGAATATGGCGTTCTCGAAAACCTTCGAGAACGGCAGCGAAGCAAGCCTCGCCGTCCGCAACGTCTTCGACACCTATTATATCAACCCCACGGCAACAGCCACGCGTAACGCACCTGTAGCAGGGCTGGGGCGCAGCGTTTTCCTTTCCTATAAAGTGACGTTCTAAGGCAGAGCCGGGCGATGAAGATGCTTTTCAGCACCACGGCCTGCCTGGCAGGCCAACACTCTCACAAGGGCAATCGATGATGACGATTGCCCCCTCTTCCATCGTCGCCCGCCCCTCATCACGGACACGGTTGTTCTGTGTCCTTGCGGGGCTCTATCTGGCTCAGGGCATTCCGACCTATCTGTTTGCTGCCGCCCTGCCTCCCATCTTGCGGGAACAGGATGTGTCACGCACCGCTATCGGCATGTTTTCCATTCTGCTTCTGCCCATGGTCCTGAAGTTTGTATGGGCACCTTTGGTCGACCGCTTCAGGCCATGGGCACGTTCTCACCGGGCTGGCTGGGTCGTGCTTACGCAAAGCGGGATCATCGCGGCCATAGTGTGCCTCATCCCGCTAGGTCCGGATAATGTCACCGGAATTTTCATTGTCGGCTTCATTGCATCGCTTTTGCTCGCCACACAGGACATCGCAACCGATGGCTATGCTGCAAAATATCTCGACGAGGCAGACAGACCTCTCGGCAACGCCATCCAGGGTGGTGCGGTTGCATTCGGCGTGCTGATCGGCGGAACGCTGGGACTGGTTCTTTATCACCATGCAGGCTGGGCGATCATGCTTGGCACGATCGCATTTCTTTCGCTCATTCCTTTGATCGCCGCCTTATCGATGCGGGAAAACGACCCCGCACCTTTGCTCGACGGGCGGGCTCTTTCACGTCCCTCGATCATGCATTTCCTACGCCGCGCCGAAGCACGGCAGATTCTGTGGATTGCACTGATCTATCGGGCAAGCGAAGGGCTGATGAAAGCCATGGAGGGACCCTATCTGGTGGATGCGGGCGTTCCGCTCGACGTGATCGGCTATCTGTCAGGTGCCGCCGCCGCAACCGCAGGCATTGCCGGTTCTGCCATCGCCGCCGTTCTTCTTCGTCGCAATGGTGTCGCCGCAGTGCTTCGGCTTCTGGGGAGCTTGAGAACAATCTGCTTCCTGCTGTTCACCCTGCATGCGTTCGGCGTACTGGGTGGAATCTGGCCGCTTTACGGGGCATCGGCATTTCAGACGATCATCCGGTACATGGAGATCGTTGCGCTCTACAGCCTTTTCATGAGCGTCACATCGCCCGATCAGCCTGGAACTGATTTTACGATCCTCGCCTGCGCACAGATTGTTGTCTATCTGGCTGGTTCTATGGTTTCAGGCATCCTTGCAGATCGTCTGGGCTACGGCCCTCTCTTCGCTCTGGCCGCAGTGCTTTCGGGGCTGGCCGTTCTCGCCACAATTAGGATGCTCAAGACACTACCGAGGACAGGCGTTGATGCCATTGGCAGGCGGCCGTCATGATCCAGCATCCCTCTTGTTCTTCATGTATCTCGGGCCTTCATCGAGAAGGCGAGAAGCGCTGCCATGCCAGCAAGGATCGCGCTGACAAAAAGCGGTGCCTGCGCAGAGACTGTAAAAAGATAGCCGCCGGAGATCGCGCCCGCTCCCTGGCCAAGTACGTGAGCACTTGCAAGCCAACCAGCCGCAGCCCCCTGTTCTCCCTGTTCCATCCGTCCGGTGAGCCATCCAAGATAGTTGGGCGTGGCAATCGCCATTCCTACTCCGGCCACCACCAGTCCGCAGAGATTCACATATGCGAGGGGTACCGCCACGAGCAGGACACCAGCAGCCAGCAGAACTGTACCGAGGATAACGCAGGTTCTATTGTCGAGCCGCAACCGGGGAATGACCAGTATCTGCGTTGCGATCATCGCAAGCGCCACGATGATCAGCGTGATCCCCGCAGCAGCGGTCGCCTCGGCCGGACCGACGGCAAGATGCAGTTGCAGCAGCGGTCCGAGGATCATCTGAACATGTCCGAAGGACATCGTGACCAGAAATCCAAGTCCGAGGAATGGCAGCAGGCGTCCGTCGAGTGGAGAAAGATATGCCCGACTATCGGAACGCGGACCAGCTTTGCCGACAGTGTCGTTTGCAGCAGGCGCCAGCAGGAGACTGAGCGGACTTGCAACGAGCAGCATAAGTGGCAGAAGCGGCATGACACTGGCGGTCACCGCCGCAGCCGAACCCAGAATGCGGCCAATGCTGAGCCCGGCGCTGAGCCGTGCCAAGGCAACGGTGCGCTCCTTTTGCGGCAACAATCCGGAAATCCAGGCTTGAGCAATCGGCATAATTCCAGCGGATGCCGCCCCATAGACGAGGCGCGATATTACGAGCAAACCGAGAGCCGGCACATAGGGCAGTGGACCCGCCATCATCAGCGCCAGAAAGATGAGTTGCGCCAGCAGAAGTACGACCCCCAGCCAATACAGAGCGCGACGCGCTCCAATTCGAGCGCCGAGCATTCCACACAAGGGAGCGCTGGCAACGAAGGCCACGGCACCAAGCCCCGCTGTAAGACCGATCTCACCTGTTTGCAGACCCGTCGCAGTCGCGATGAGAGGGACAAGCGCAATGAATGCTGTCTGATTAAAACCGATAGTCGAAACGGCAACCGAAAGACGAGAAGACATTTTAAGCGCCGTATCATCGAAACCCATGGAAATCACCGCATGTTTAATTTTCGATATCGGTAGCAATGTCTGCATAGTATGTAAATAAAAAATAATAACTATTTCGGAGAAGCGAAATGAACAGAGTAATTAATACAAATTACTTCGCTATATCGGAAAGTATATTCATAAATTCTCTGAAACGAGAATGGAAAAATTGGGAAATAGTGGATGGACCCCCATCACCTGCTGGAGGCACAACAAAAAAATACTTACTTCTGAAGCTTCCGGCATCAGATATCGAGGTCAGGGTGCCTGTGACTTTCTGGTCGCTCGCCGGATATCATTGCTTCGGCGCGCCTATGTGGAAATCCAATGGCGACCGGTTGGAACCTATAAGTTTGCCAGAACTCGCGCTCCTGCTTCTCAAAGAAAATGAGATCGGCGGCAGCGTTTCACCCAATGCGAAACTACTCTTCCAGCAAAGAGTGCTGGACAGCACGCGCTCAATTACCGACCTCCTCCGGGAAACCGCCGATGAACGACCTTTTGTTGAATCAGACCCTGATTTCATCACGGCCGAAAAAGCGTTGCGGTTCGGTCATGCGGTACATCCGTTTCCACGCAGCCGGGATGAATTCACCGATGAAGACAACCGCCGTTTCGGCCCGGAATATGGCAATGCCTTTGCTTTGCGGTGGTGGGCTGTCGAACCAGAACTGCTGGCACAGGGAGCGGCTGATGGCTTCGACGTTGCCGAAGCTATCGTATCCATTGCGTCGGATTCTCGACTGATTGAAAAAGCGGCCGGGCGACCGCTCATTCCGTTGCACCCATGGCAGGCGTCTCGCCTGTCGCTACGCCCGGATATCCAGCAACTGGAGCGTCAGGGCAAGATAACCGATCTTGGCAGCGGCGGCCCTGACTGGCGTGCGACCAGCTCGTTGCGCGCCATATATTCCCGCGAGAGCGACTGGATGCTCAAGTTCTCGCTCAGTCTCCGGCTCACCAATTCGCGTCGCGTCGTAGAACCAAGCGAATGCCTGCGGGGCATCAACGTCCATCGGCTCATAACGGGAACGATTGGCGAGGCTCTAAAAAAACGCTTTCCAGATTTTCACATCATGGGTGAACCCGGCTGGATATCCCTGCGTTTGCCGGACGGCTCCATCGACAATGAAACAATTACAGTTTTCCGGGAGAATCCGTTTCGCGGAGAGCAGCAACCGCACGCGGCCGTCCTTGCAGCGCTTTGCGAACGTCACCCGGATGGAAATGGCAGCCATGTCGCAGACCTCATACGCCGGATCGCCGCGTCGGAGGGAGCCCCAGAGACTGATGTAGCGAAGCGCTGGTTCGAACGCTTTCTGGATGTTGCCATTGCGCCCTTCATGATTGCCCAAGGCGATTACGGCCTGCTTTTTGGCGCTCATCAGCAGAATCTCGTCCTTGGCCTCCAGGACGGTTGGCCGAATGCGCTCTATTTCCGTGATTGCCAGGGGACAGGTTACGTCCGCTCGTTCTTGCCGTTTCTGCGCGAACATCTGCCTGAGGCAGGTGCTGCTACCGACCATGTCTTCGGCAGTGACGAAGCTGCTCAACTGATTGGATACTATCTGTTCATCAACGGCGTTTTCGCACTTATTGCCGCGCTGGGCTCGGCGCGTTTCATTGATGAAAATGAACTTTTTGCGGCCCTGCAACGCTTTCTGGAACGGCTACACAAGCAGCCCGTGCGGGACAAGACCGCACTGGATTATCTCCTTCACAGCCCCACTCTGGTCGCCAAGGGAAATTTCATGATCTCGGCTGGAAACGTCAATGAAAACACCGACGTGACCGATCCCCTCGCCTCTTACATCCAGTTTCCCAACCCTCTTTCGACACGGTGAAGCCATGAATGTTCAAACGAAGAGCAGTGACTATCAGCGCCTTTCGCCACACACGGAAATAGGTGGTGAATTATCCTGGCATTATTGCGCGACGAATTCCGAGCGGCTTGCGGCAAGGCTGGACAAGAGTGGACGTATATTCCTGTTCGGAGAAGCCGGAGCGTTTCGCGCCGAAGCAAGCCTCATCTTCGACCGGCAGACAATCGCACTGCAAGATGTGAGGCTCGATCCTTTGCATAGCGATGCGGCCATGCTGCTTGCTGCCGTGTTGGATGCCGTCTTTCTGCGTTTTCCCGACATTGCGGCTTTGACACTACCACCAGCCAGCGAACTTGCTCCAGTCAGCGCCTTGGCTCTGCGGGAAGTCGAAGGTTTGACCGTAGTGGATCGCTGTGTGTTACGCCAGTTGCCGTTGCTGTGGCGCAAACATGCTGCCCATATGCCTTATCCCAGCATCCGATCGGCACTCGGTCCCGCTGACCGGCTGCCATTGCTTCGTCCTCCCCGTCCATCCGGCATATTTTACGAACGCTGGATACCTGATCTGAACAAGACTGTTTCCTTCCGCCCCATCGATCGTCGTACGGATCTGGACTTGTTCTACGACTGGATGAATCAGGGACGCGTCTCCTTTTTCTGGGAGCTGGCGCAAAGTCCAGAGGCACTTGAGACCTACCTCGCAGATCAGGAGCAGGACCCGCATATCTTTGGCGTCATCGCGAATTTTGATAACGAGCCGACCGGCTATTTCGAATTCTATTGGGCACGTGAAGACCGTCTCGGTCCACATTATGAAAGCGAAGACTTTGATCGCGGCTGGCATGGCCTGATTGGCAATCCCCGGCACCTCGGCCGCCCCAAAACGCTCGCGCTTTTCCGCTCGGTCACCCACTATCTTTTCCTTGACGAGCCTCGAACGCAACGCATCGTTGGCGAGCCACGGGCATCCCACCAGAAGATGCTCAGCTATTGCGCAGACGTGGCCTATGACAAGGTGAAGGAATTCGATTTTCCTCACAAGCGCGCCGCTCTGGTGTGTTGTGAACGGGACCGCTTCTTCAAGGAGGTGCCGTTATGAACCGTCAACCAGTCTCCGGGGCTCTTCTTGGCCCGCTTCCGGGCCGCAAAGCGGTTGACGACGAGATATGGGGAATAGTGAACCGAACAGCTATTGCCAAAGCCATCTCGGAACTGTCGTATGAGGAAGGCTTTGCGCCTGTCGCCTTGAACAAGGCTGAAACGATGTGGACGCTGACGCTTGGCGATGCTGTTTCCTATCGTTTTGAAGCACGCCGTCGCATCTGGGGACAGCTGCATATCGATCCGAAAAGCCTCGTGCGGGCGACATCGACAGAAGAAGCTGTGGCAAATGACGCAGTCGGCTTCCTCGCCGAGGCGCGTGATGTTCTGGACATTTCACCAGCCACTTTCTGCACGTATGCAAAGGAGCTTTACAACACGCTGATGGCGGACGCCCGTATCGTGGCACGCCGTGCCGCTTTCGATGCAAGCGAGCTGGCTGGCCTGTCCGACACGGAACTGCAAACACTCCTCGACGGTCATCCCAAGGCGCCGGCAAACAAGGGACGGCTGGGTTGGGGATTGCAGGATAGCGAAACCTACGCACCGGAATTCGATGCACCGATCCAGCTTTTCTGGCTCGCCGCCGCGCGCAACCATTGTCAGCTTGCACTTGCACATGATCTTACAGAGCCTGCGTTGCTAGCCGAATGCCTCGGCACAGGAGAACGACACAATCTGCTTGCTGCGATGAGTGACGCGGGCATTAGCCTTGACACGCATATGCTGCTGCCCGTCCATCCCTGGCAATGGCAATCGATGATTGTCAGCCAATATGCCAGTGAGATTGCTGCCGGACGACTTGTGCCGCTCGGTTGTTTCGGCGATGCCTACATTGCGCAACAGTCCCTGCGGACACTTGCCAATCAGGTTCGCGTGCGCGCGCTTCATGTCAAATTGCCGCTCACCGTCCTGAATACGTCTGCCTGGCGTGGCGTTCCCGGAAAATATATGCGGATCGGACCGGCGCTGTCTCACTGGCTCGCGGAAACAGCCAAGAGTGATCCGGCGCTGAAAAATGTCCGGATTCTGCAGGAAGTCGCCGGTGCGTTTTACCCTCATCCGCACTTCGCAACACTGAAAGGCGCGCCCTATCAGTTCTGCGAGATGCTGGGGACCATCTGGCGGGAGAGTCCGGAAAAGCACTTGCCGCACGGTTGGCGCCCCATGATGATGGGAGCACTGGCGCAGTCTGATAATGCGGGGCGTCCTGTTATAAGCGCCCTGATCGAACGATCCGGCCTGTCCCATGATCAATGGCTCGAACGTCTCTTCGAGGCAATCGCGGTCCCGCTCTACCATTTCTTATGCTGCTATGGAGTTGGCTTCATTGCGCATGGCCAGAATATCACGCTTCTTCTGGACGGCGACATTCCTGCCGGTGTGGCGATCAAGGATTTTCAAGGTGACACCGATCTGATTGACCAAGAGTTTCCGGAGCTGGCAACACTCCCCGCAGATGTAAAGGCGACGTTGAAACGTCGACCGGCGCCCCATCTGCAGCAACATCTCCAGACAGGACATTTTGCGAGCGTACTACGGTTTCTTTCCGAAGCACTGGTCGCTCACGATAGCTATCCCGAATTATCGTTCTACACACGCCTCTCAGCCCGGTTGAGGTTTTATCAGCAAAGCCATCCGGAACTGGCCGAGCGATATAAAATTTTTGATCTGTTTCTTCCGAAAATACCGCGCATAGCGATTAATCGCGTTCGTCTTGCGATCGGTTATGGCGACACCAATGAGCGGCCTGTTCCCGCTCTTGGTACCGAGTTGAACAATCCTCTTTACCTCGCGGAAATGGCGTCTTTCTCCTCCCAGAGGGCGCAAACTTATATCAATGAAGGAGTTTCAGTATGACACATTCCATTCTTGATCTGTGCGGAATTGGCGTTGGTCCATTCAATCTCAGTCTGGCGGCGCAGCTGGATTCAATCAACGGCGTAAATGTCCAATTTTTTGATCGCAAACCCAAATTCGACTGGCACCCGGGCATGATGCTGCCCGGCGCCGAACTCCAGACCTCCTTCATGAAGGATCTGGTGACAGCCACTAATCCGACGAGCCCGTGGACATTTGCAGCCTATCTGGTCGCCCATAAACGGTTCTATGAGTTTCTCAACGCTGACTACGACGCCATCCCTCGCAAGGAGTTTGCGCGGTATCTGTCTTGGGCTGCAAGGAATATTCCGAGCCTGAACTTTGGTCAGAATATCCGCGAGATCACTTTTAGCGGCAATCATTTCCAGCTGGCCTTCGATAATGAGGTCCGAACGGCCCGCAATCTGTCCCTCGGTGTGGGGTTGAAACCCTATGTACCTGAATGGGCCAGATCGGTGATTGGCGATCGTGCATTCCATTCAAGCGAAGCCGTACAGAAACTGGACACGCTGAAAGGCAAGAGGATTGTAGTTATCGGCGGAGGGCAAAGCGGCGCGGAGATATTCCAGCATCTGCTGGAACGCAGAGATTCCGACAACGAGATCAGCTGGATCAGCAGGCGACCGAACTTTCAGCCGCTTGATGACTCACCGTTCACCGACGAGCATTTCACCCCGCAATACGTGGCCGAGTTTCATCAGCTTGCCGAGCCGCGACGGCACGCGATCGTCGAGCATCAAAAGCTCGCAAGTGACGGTATTTCTGCGTCGACAATCAGGGCCATATATCGGCGTCTCTACGAACAGCGTCATCTGGACGGCAATGCACTACGGGCGACCTTGCTTCCATACCGGGAAGTTCTTGACCTCAAGCAGGATGGCGCAAGCCTGTCGATCGTGATGCGCAACGGTTTCGATGGCACGATCGAGATGCTCAGCACCGATCATCTGATCTTTGCCACGGGCTACAAATTTTCACTACCTGAATGCCTCTCTGCAATCCAGGATCGACTATCGGCTGTAGAGGGCAGGTCTTTGCGTGTCGGCGCAGATTTTGCTCTCGACTGGAACGGGCCTGCTGACCGCCGGATTTTTGTACTCAACGCAGGCAGGCTTTGCCATGGCATCGCGGAACCACAATTGAGCCTGATGGCTTGGAGAAGCGCTGTCATCACAAATGCGCTTCTAAAACGCGCGCATTTCGATCTGGAATTTCCCGATACCGCTTTCCGCTGGACGTCAGGCAACCTTGATTTGAACCGCTCGGCATCCGGAATATCTTGAAGCCACACTCATCAGCCTAACCCGCGCCAACACATCCACCGGGGTTACACCATGCAGCTCCGGTGGATTGAGAATTACGCTAGCATCTAGCTGCCCACCCTTGGGGTTATGAGCGCGCTGCGGTGCGTGCGTATAGAACTCGCTTCCGTGCATCGATATTAAGTCGAACGGTCTTGACCTTGCCCCCAAGTTTTATCCAGTTTTGAGTTCGCTCCAGCGGTTTTGGGTTGCTGTATTTGGGGCGGTAGCGACGGGTTGCGGTGCGGAGCCATTTCGGCTGCGCAGCACCGCATCACGTCGCGGGTTGATGGTCTGAGCGAACTCGGCAGGTGTCAGCCAGCCGAGGCCAGAATGTGGACGGTGATCGTTGTAATCGCCGCGCCAGTTTGAAAGCGCTGATCGAGCATGGGTCAGTGACGAGAAGAGGGTTTCATTCAAGAACTCGTCTCGCAGCCGTCCATTGAAGCTTTCGATGAAAGCGTTCTGAATGGGTTTGCCAGGCGCAATGTAGTGCCAATCCACCTTAGTCTTGTCCGTCCATTGCAGGATCGCGTTGCTGGTGAACTCGCTGCCGTTGTCACTGACGATCATTTTCGGTTTGCCGCGCTCCTCGATGATCCGGTCAAGCTCGCGGGCAACGCGCAGACCGGAAAGCGATGTATCGGCGACGAGTGCCAGGCATTCCCTGGTGCAATCGTCGACGACCGTCAGAATCCGGAACCTGCGTCCATCGGTGAGTTGATCCGACACGAAGTCCAGTGACCAACGATCATTGGCCGTCATCGGAACCAGCATCGGTGCTCGTGTGCCGATCGCTCGCTTGCGACCGCCGCGCTTGCGCACCATCAGCTTTTCCTCCCGATAGAGCCGGAAGAGCCTCTTGTGGTTCACAAGGTGCCCCTCGCGTCTGAGTAGGACATGAATGCGTCGGTAGCCAAAGCGGCGGCGTTCATGCGCCAACGCCTTCATTCGCTCGCGAAGGTCATGGTCGTCGATGCGGCTGCTTTCGTAACGAACTGTCATCCGGCAAACACCGATAGCTTTACACGCCCGCCGTTCGCTCATCCGATGTTGGTTCATCAGATGCGCGATAGCGTTCCGCTGGGCTGCGGGCGTCACCACTTCTTTCCCAAAAGGTCTTTCAACGCGGCGTTGTCGAGCATCGCATCCGCCAGAAGCCGCTTCAGTTTCGTGTTCTCGTCCTCCAGCGTCTTCAGTCGCTTGGCCTCAGACACGTCCATCCCGCCGAACTTGGCCTTCCATTTATAGATGCTCGCATCGCTGACACCGTGTTTGCGGCAAAGCTCCGAGACAGGCGTGCCCGCCTCGTGCTCCTTCAGGATGCCAATGATCTGTTCGTCTGTGAAACGGTTGCGCTTCATTCTCTGGTCCTCTCAATGGGCCAGAGCTTACTTCAAAATGGATTATTTCAACGGGGCAAGGTCACGCTGGATCGTTTCTTTTTGCTGCCCACCCTTGGGGTTATGAGCGCGCTGCGGTGCGTGCGTATAGAACTCGCTTCCGTGCATCGATATTAGGTCGAACGGTCTTCTGGGAGAAGCCGGAGCCAGTTCGCAAAGATACGAACATCGGTTATGCTTGAGAGATTTCGTGTATTTTTGTGGGAATTTGGTTGCGGGGGCACGCAACCATCTCAACTTGCATTTCCTATCGACCTGCCTACGCGTGCTGGAACAGATGGCGGCCGGTAACCATGGCGACCTGTTTCGTACAGCGGCGTAGCCCACCGAATAACCTGGATTCTCACTATCTATATAATATTAAATGTCTTTCCATTGTCTAGGTTGGGCACTAATCAGAGCCGACTTGCTTCACCGTTACTCGAATGCACGCTCGCTTCCCCGGCGCCATCGATTCAGCTATCTTGGATCCGACGATCCTCCGCTTGTCCAGGCTCAGGCCGAGCTGCGGCAGCTTCAGACTGGTCGCCGCCGCCGCTGCTGCAACCGAGGCAACATCACTTCGCAGATTTGCCCAAGACCTCCTGACCGCTGCTTGCTTCTGCAAATCGGCTCCGATACCGCGTCTCGAAAGTGGCTTGGATGGCTTCAGCCATCAACGCCCGAAGCTGTTCGCCCTCGGTCGGCGCGACACCGGTCTGCTTCCAATCCTGGCGCTCGAACTCTGAGGCATCGATAGTGAATTCGTCGCTACGGTCCTGCTTGCCAAGTACATCGTAGGCGTAAATGTGTTCGACCAAATCCACCGGACCTCTGGCATCGGCAAACAGACCACCAACTCTTAAAACACCCAAAATCTCGACATAGGCGATCAACTGTCCGCTCATCGGCACCGAACGGACGATGATTTTGTGGCCAATAGGAATATCCGGCCCCTTCAGGCCGGGAAGACCCTCAACCATGTATCGAAACGTCCCACCATGACTCTGCATGGCCCCGATCACTGCTACGAGACGCTCCCAGTCCATAAAGGCGCGGCCCGTCGTATGGATGAGATACAACCAAATAGCCGTCGTCACACCACCGAACACACCCTGCGGACTGAAATCCAGACCCATCCTTAACTCGTCGCCGTCCTCAATCCCGACCGTGCGGGCATGCTGCTCAGCCTGGTTTGCGTCAAATTGAGGAAATTCTTTCTCCGCGCGTCTCAAGAGCTGCCGGAACGTCGTCATGTCGCCAGCCGAAATGTGCACTTCGTGTCCGTCAGCAATAGGCGTGACGTCATAAACAACATTTACTGCCGTCATGCTACCATCCCGCTCCAATCGGACGCGGCGGCCATTGCGGGTTTCGATCAGTTTAGGCGGATTCTTCCCACGGTCTCTCGGCAAATCGAGAAGCGTCGGCCAATCCCCAAACGCCTTGACCAGCGCATTATCAGCCAAAGCGTCGAGCTTGGTGTTGCACGTCTGGCAAATTATGCCTTTCGGTTTGAGCCGACCACCAAGCGCATTCGGGATGATGTGCGCCTCGGAGTCATTCTCGCCAGTCAGCGCCTCACCACAGCCTTGGCAAATCTTCTGTGGACTTGCATTCTCTTTCTCTTCGCTCAAAATCCTACTTCTCCAATTCGCCCGCGTAGGCAATCGTTCATTCGCCAGCCGGTATTCGATCCGTTCGCTCTGCGAACTGCACAAACATGTTGTCCAACATGGACTGACCGATGCCAACTGTCTGCGCTTCAATCTCACGCAAAATCGCCATATGGGAAATCGCCTTCATAAGCTCAGTGGCATCCCAAAGATCTGCGCCTTCAAGAATCTGCGAGGTCTTGTCCGTCCGGTGTGCGTAAAAATTCCGTGTGGCAGCCAGTTGCGAAATAGCCGCCTTCTGTTTCAGGCCAGGGCGAAGTACCTTGATTTCTGCCGCGAAGAGCTCCCAGTAGTATTTTAGCCGTTGGCGAAGCCCTGGCTCGTGCGCATGAGCCAATACGCCGCCAACACGATCAACGACATCGTCGGAAATGCCCGCTGTCCGGAGAGTATCCAAGATAGGTACTGCGGCAATTGGGCTTGCTGACAGAGGCGCTGTCCGACGATGAGCAGCCTCGATCGCTTGAACAAAAAGCTGAAATCGTAATGCTGGCTCCAGATCCCGTTGCTCTAAACCCTGGAAATGCAGACTGACTGCATCTGCCAGTCCATCTGCTCGAACCAGCCAACGGTCGAGAAGCGCCGCCAGCTCAACAGGATCGTCAAAACTCACGATCCTGTTAGCTGGCTTATCAGAAAGCTGCGTTGCGCGGAGACCGTGGATACCGACATCATGGGGCCGACCATCTTCGATCAGCCGGAGATACGCCTCGTTGATACCTAACATCCGCCCCATTAACAGAGAAAAAAATTGCCTCACCCGATTCATCTTTTTCAGCGCCGTGTCCAAATCGACAGGCGTCTCGAAGCGCAGTTTGACAGGATACTTAAAAGCAAGTGATGGGCCTCCAACGAGGTCACCGTTAGTCTTCATGTCTTGGCCAAGCTCCACTATGAGCTTCGCTTCAGAACAATCGAGTTCGATCGGCTTCGCTGGATTGAAGGCCCAATTCAATGCAATTCGATTGTCCGGCAACAGCATAATCGAGTGCTGCAGGCCCGTAACGTGGTGAATCTTCGCGACATCCTCGACATACACGCACCAGCAATCAGAACGAACATCATCCAGTGCCGGAAATAGAGCCTCTTCCAGCGCAAAGGACACGCTGAACATGCTCATCCCGCCAACGCCGAGCCTAGTTTTCGAGCTTATTCGACGAAGGTGTAACAAAGAAAAATAGCTGCTATTGGTTCGAAAATGAATCAAATCTAACTTATCCGGGATGACATCTCGGAAATGTCCTTCCGGATCGGACACTTCAAGACGAAGTCGATTGTTGATCAACCGAAGCGCCGCGCCGAAACGCTGTTCACCGAAAAATACATGGCCGCGACGTTCATCAGATAACACTTCGATACTCTCTTTTGCGTATAGAATCGAAGTCACCTTCGATCCGTTACTTTATGCCTCGAAGCGAACGCTTCTGGAAAGAGCGTTAGAGCAATACGCCCCGTCAAGCTCTGTGGATCGTCTTGCTCCGCCTTGAGCGCAATCGCCACCTTGCTCTGAACGCTCTTTGTTTCCAAAGTGTCTTTCCTGCCTGCAAGCTCAGCGAATCGACGGATGAGGCGCGCAAAGCGATGCCGCCGCTCTACGTTAAGAAATGTGTTCAACACCTCCACGAGATTCTTCTGGCGCGACCCTACCGGGTGGCCGTCAAGCAAGGAGAGCAAGCAGTTGATCAAGGAGTCGATATCGCCCTCCTCGAGTGTGCGGTCGTCGACATCGATGAGCGATAGCTTGTAAGCCAGCTCCGCAAGAAGCTCCCCTCGTTCCGGCCTCTGAGTACCATGCTCGCCAGTTGCCGCACGCCAACGTGCCAGGAAGTCCTCGTGCCAATGAGGCTCAGGCGCCACAGCAAAAGCGCGGCCACTCGAAAGCCAATTCAATTCATGAAGACCGACGAGCTTGGAATGCCACAGGTTCTCCCTGACCCAGAAAGCACGAAGAATGACCTCGTTCCGCTGCCGTGAGAGCTGAACGGTCTCGTTGTCCATCGAGAACAGGTTCTTATTATGCGAATAGAAAATGTCTTCGAATGAACTGAGAAGCCGTCCGTTTGTCGGAGGCGGCTCAAAATTCCAGGTCAGCCACAGGAGCCGATACGCCTCGCTGTCATAGAAATCTTCGCGTTGGATGATGATCGGAATCTGGGTTGTCGCAAGCTGAACTTCGACGACAACTGGCGCTTCATCATAAACTGCACGCACATCGGGGCGCCGGCGGCCCCCTTCGCTGATGAGATATGCATCGATAATTACGCTTTCCGGCTTGGTCCGGCGATCCGCCGTGAGGAGTTCACCAACAATGTTTTTGATCTTCGCATGCAACGGACTTTCTTGAGCGCCGTCAAACTGCTGCGCACTGACTACGTCCACGCCGGAGGGCATCCCGGTCCACCATAAGCAGTCCTCAGGAGCGCCCGGATGATGCTTCCAATAAGGCTGTCCGGTTCGACCTTCACGCGGAGCGTAGACCGCATGCCCGCATAAGCCACAAACGTAACGCGGTCGACGATCCAGCCGGGCTCTGGTCGCAAGCCGCCTGACAATCTGGTAGTCGTCTTTGGGCATCCCCATCAAGGCATCGCTTGAAATCGTAAGCATCGTCTCCAGATCGATGGCTCGTTTAAGTGTCCTCTTGAATTGCTTCCCAGCCATCGCGACAAATCATCCCCATCAAACCGCATTCTAATTATTGCATTCCGGTGCAAGGCGATTGAACTAACAAACCTCTCCTCGCGGTGCTTGCCGAGGCGTCCGAACAGCTCCAGACCCGATCGGCCTTACACAGCAAAAGGCCACCACTAAGGGACTGAGCCGCAGGCTACTAGGACGCCCCGTAAACGGTCGGACGGCCATCAATGATGTCCTTGTCAGCCCCGACCATCGTTGGCCGAATCCAAAGCAACCTGCTTTCTGCCAGCGCTTTCCCAAACCGTTGATTCCGCCAGTGTCCCCGCCGCCAATGGCCAACGGCTGTCCCGCCGAGCATCTTTCGCTTGTCGAATGAAGTTCGATAGCCGCAGAAATTGATCCAGCGACAACCATCCTGGCGTGCTCGCGCTTCGGCCAATTTTCTTGCTTTGCCTTTGGCCCGCCTTACCTTTTCATGGACCCGCGGATCGCTTAGTCGTTTTTCCTGATCGCGATCGGGATAATTCAAATAGCAGACGAGGTTGAACACCAGTCGCGTGACCTCCTCCAGAACCGTCGGGTCGGAAATCACGTTGTGAAGATCATCAGGATGCCCATCCTCTTCTCGAAAGGTATCCATTGGAATGGCCGAGCGGCGACCACGCTCGATGCCATCTGCAACCGTATTGCGGTGCGAGACAAAATCGTAATACGCACGGAGTGTTGGCTGGCCCAAAAGTTCGGTCAATGAAAGCGATGTCGGAGCATGATCACGCCGACGGAAAGTGAAATCCACGCTGAACATCAAGTATGAGCGCCACTCGCCCGAACCGCGGATATCCACCTTGGCTGCTATTTCATCCATCACCGCATCGGGATCTAGCAGGTATCGGTCATAAAGCTGTTGGGCGGCCGAATTGTCAGCCAGTAGCTTCGCAATGTAACTGTCAAAGCTTGCAAAACTTTCGGAGCCCTTGCGCAGGCTGTCCAGAGCGCCTGGGATTCGCTCAAGATCCGCCCATTGTTTTCTCTGCTCAGCGATCAGTTCGTTCGGAGGGCGGGGGATCAACCGGAGAGAGTCAACCAGGCAGGTTTCAGCGGTGACATAGAATCCATCGACTACCCAATCGCGATTGTAGTCGGGCAGAAAATGTCCCGGTGTGAGAGCAACATAGAATGTGTTGTACGGCATCCGCAGGTTCTGGACGGGCAACTCATCCACGTCCGTATCGGCAAGCATTGCCAACAAGTCGGGGGCAAACTCAAATATCTGTTGCCCATCGTGGCGCCAGCTTCTGAGCACGGAACGCCAGTTACCCTCGCGCAAGATAACCTCCCAGGCTGTTCTTTCCGGCACGCCGTGAGGGAACTCTGCGAGAAAGGCGTCTTCGTGAGGCGCCACCACCTGCCGGTAATAGCTTTCCCGCTCTGCGTCGGTACCGTCCGGCCTATTGCTATCGACCGCCCAGTAAGCGTCAAGCCGAGGCTGTAAACCGCGCAATTCGGCTTCATGACGCCAAGCGTGCAACTGAGAAAGCCTCACGGCTGGATTAGTCACAACTCCCCCCAAAACAACAGATTCAGCTCACTGCAAGTTCTCGCTCAAACTCAGCAAGAAACGCTCATGTTAGTATGAATCGGGAAGCCGGAGCAGCGTCAACGTCTGATTGATTGACTCCAAAAACTCTTCCGCTGCTTGTCCGGCGATAAGCTCGGACAAGGGCCCGTGCGATTCTTGCCCGGAGCGCAGCATAAGTGAGATTCCCTCGCACCTATCAACCTCTATCTTGAAATTGGCGCCCTGAGAATATATATTCCGATCCATCGGAAGATTAAATTAGGAGGCCTACATGCCCGCTGTCGCGGAAATGCTGAAGGCGACCGAGGCCGCTGTCGTCTCGCGCGTGAGCCTGCGCGACATCAATCGCGTCATCGATGAGCGCATCCTGCCAGATGCCTTCGTGTCACTCGACAACGGGCGGTATGTTCTCGCTGGCGCATGCTCCTTCATTGCGTTTTACTTCGAGAGCGCCAAGCGCCTCACCTCGGAAGAACGGCTGTTCGCCATTAAGACCGCCGGCCCTAGGCTGACGCGCTCCCGTGCGCTCGCCTGGGCGGCATTGCTGCGCGAAGACTGGACCGTGCGCGACGAGTTCCTGACCATCGATCTGTTGCCCTTCGTGAAGGGCACGAGCGAGCGGCTGGACGATCTGGCAGCAGCGCGCGAAATCGTCTGTACCTCCGACGATATTCTCAGCAGTACGCCAGTCATTCGTGGCACTCGCGTTCCTGTCTACGATGTCGCAGCCGCCGTCGCGGCCGGTCGCCCGATCGAGCGCATCCTTGACGCCTGGCCAAGCCTCGATGCCGAGAAGGTTCGCCTTGCCGCGATCTATGCGGAAGCCAACCCGCTCCGCGGCCGGCCCCGCGTCTCGGGCGACCTCCCGGAAGGCTCGACCATCGTCACTGACCGGCGCGTACCTCGCCGTAGGAAGGCGGGATGAAGCTTCTAATCGACGAATGTCTCAGCCCAGAGCTTGCGAAGATCGCAATCGACAAAGAACACGGCGAAACCAGCCATATCGTTTGGCTGGGGCTCGGAGGATATAAAGACTGGGAGTTGACGCCGATCATCCTGGATGGCGACTGGATCTTCGTCACCAAGAACTCGGTCGACTTCCGAGGGCCAAGGGACAAGCCCGGAACGAAGGGGCAGTATGCCGATGTCGCGATTCATGCCGGCCTGATCTGCCTCAACGGCCCTCCTGGCATGGATCTCGATATGCAGATCGAACTCTTCGAGCAGGCTCTGCTCGAACTCGATGCCGACCCTGATCTGGTGAACCAAGTGCTCGAAATCACGCTCGACGACGACGATGATCTGCGCGTGCTCCGCTACGCGCTTCCTGCCGAAGAAAGCTGAGGTGGCAGCATGGCCCTGACGATGCCGACAGCATGGCGTTATGGCTCCCCCGGTGCGATGCCCCCGGTAGCGGTGAATGCCTTTAATTCACTTGTTCACTCCATCGCCAGCCAATCGGAATCGTCCTGGTCGATCTTTGAGCTGTTCAAGGCGAAATTCACTGGCGGCCAATCCTGGAGCTCCAGCGAAAGCTGGGCGATCAGCGACCTTCATGGTGCGATGATGTCGGCCGGGGACAATGCCCCGGTATTTATCAGCGCCTTCTGGGATGGGTGCGCGCAGATACAGACGGCGCATCCGGAAATAGGCCTCCCTGACGCCGATGTCGTCAACCAGATCCTCTATGAACATGAAGTGCCCTATGAGGTGAGGCCCCCAGCCCTGCTGGCACGCCATCCACAGACACCTATTGTCGTCCAGACGCCGCAGAAATCGCTGGGCCAACGCGCGCATGAGCTTATTCACACCTCGCTCGACCAAGCCGATCGCCTTCTTCTCGAACAACGGCCGCGGCAGGCAGTGCAGGAAATTCTTTGGCTCCTTGAAACGGTGTCGACGGCATTCCAGGGTCAGGAAAGCGGATCGGGAACGGTCGAAGGAAAATACTTCAACGAGATCATCCGCGCCCTGCGCAAAAATAACGGCGGCAGCGCGCTGGCCGAAGCGCTCGGTTGGATGACCAAGATGCACGGTTTCCTCTCTTCGCCGGGCGGCGGCGGCGTCCGACATGGCACGCAACTCGCGGCCGATGTTTCGCCGTCGCTGAGGGAGGCCCATCTCTACTGCAACCTGACACGCAGCTACATCAACTATCTCCTCGCGGAGTTGGCGGAGGTATCTTGATCGCCATCGCGCTTAAAGCGGGGAAGTCGCGTTCGAAACGGGAATGAAAATACTGAGGGACTGAGGGTGACCATGGCTGAGCTGATTAAGTTACCAAGACTGCTGTATAAATATCGAGGTTTCAGCCATCGCTTGCTCGACATGCTGGTCGCCGATGAACTGTACTATTCAGACCCGGGTGACTTCAACGACCCTCTCGACTGCCGACCAACGCTCGATGCGAACATTCCCAACGATCAGCTTGAACAGGTTCTTAGCCGTCTCCGCGAGCAGCGCATCCTTGATGAAATGCAGGCAGCGGCAAAGTCCCTCAAATATCGTGGCCCCAAAACCATCGATCACATAGCGCGGCACAGCCAGAAGGATGCCGCTCGGCTGCTTGAAGAAATCCGCTACCACGCCACAGATCCCAGCTACGAGATCGACGATCCCCTGCAATCGCTTCTGCGGCAGTATCTCGAAGAGGAACTGCTTCGCCGCTACGACCGTGGCATCGTTTCGTTCGGCGTCCGCGCCACATGTCCGTTGATGTGGAGCCATTATGGCGATCAGCACAACGGGATTTGTGCCGGCTACTCCGTTCCGGCCGGGGCGGAAGCCGACCTTCATAAAATCCGCTATGGGGGCAGTCGCAAGGTACTGGCCAGCGATGTGGCCGTGATGGAGATCGACAGCGCGGCGCGAGGCCGCGTTGACGAAGCCGTCCTGCTTCGCAAGGCCGCGAGCTGGCGTTATGAGCGGGAATGGCGCCTGATCGGGAGACGCGGCGCACAGGATTCACCGCTGGAACTCGAAGAAGTCGTCTTCGGCATTCGCTGCAAATCCACCGTCAAGTTTACGATCGTTCAGGCCCTGGCAAACCGAGGACGACCCGTGCGATTTTTCGAGATGCGCGAAGTGTCGGGTACTTTCCACCTCCGGAAGTACGCGCTCGACACCGATGAACTCGGAGCATCACTACCCCGGCGATCGCGCTCGATTTTTGAAGCCTTCGAGGTTCTGGATAAATAATGAAAACAGATTTCATAGAAGACTTGCTTTAAAACAACCTGTGGATGCTAAAAAGCTTTTAAGTCACATGGATTCGGACAGAGCAATAGGCCATCTATTTCTGCCGACACACGCGGAGGGGCAATGATCGGTAGAGGTTCGCAGTGGCGGCGTTGGGAGCCGCATATCCATGCGCCGGGGACAATCCTGAACAATCAGTTCGGCGGCGGCGATCCCTGGGAGGCCTATCTCACATCACTGGAAAGCTGCACGCCGACGATCGGAGCGGTAGCTGTCACCGACTACTATGTTACTGACACGTATGAGGAGGTGTTGCGACGCAAGCAGGCGGGGCGCTTGCCCAACGTCCAGCTCATCTTTCCAAATGTCGAACTGCGGCTCGACATCGCCGCCAAGACCGGCTTCGTCAATGTGCACCTGCTAGTTAGTCCGGAAGATTCTAATCATTTGGCCGAACTGCATCGCATTCTCCAACGATTGCAGTTCCAGGCGCATGGCGACACCTATAACTGTACTCGCAACGACCTGATTGCTCTGGGCAAGCGCGCCGACACCGCCATCATCGACGATGGCGCGGCTCTGCGCCACGGTGCCACGCAGTTCAAGGTCAACTTCGCTCAACTGCGCCAGGTGCTAAGAGACAGCGACTGGGCGAAGGCCAACATTTTGGTCGCAGTGGCCGGCGCAGCGGGAGATGGAACGTCGGGGTTGCGACAGGCGGCCGATGCGACGATGCGCCAGGAGATCGAGCGGTTCGCCCACATCATCTTCTCAAGCAGCCCCGCACAGCGCGAATTCTGGTTTGGCAAAAAAGGTGTGAGCGTCGAGCAACTCCGCGAAAACTATGATGGTTGCAAGCCCTGCCTGCACGGAAGTGACGCCCATGATCAAAAGAGCGTAGGCCAACCCGTCGAAGAGCGCTTCTCATGGATCAAGGGCGGGCTCGAGTTCGATGCACTGCGCCAAGCCTGCATCGATCCGGAAGGCCGCGCTTACGTCGGAACGGAACCGCCGCGAACCGCTATGCCCTCGCAAGTCATTTCGCACATCTCCATTGCTGATGCAGATTGGGCCGCGACTCCCAAAATCCCGCTAAACCCCGGCCTGGTGGCTATCATCGGGGCTCGCGGTTCCGGGAAAACGGCCCTCGCCGATATGATTGCTGCTGGATGCGATGCCATCACGCCATCTGGATGGAGCGCCAGCGAGAATGCTAGTCCCTCCTTCCTTGTCCGCGCCCGCAAGCTGGTCGGCAATGCGACGGCCACGTTGACCTGGGGTGGTGGTGCCACCATCACACGCGCGCTCGATGGTCGGGACGCCAACAATCATCTATCCTTTCCGCGCGCCCGATATTTGTCGCAGCAATTCGTGGAAGAGCTCTGCTCTTCCGGCGGCTTCTCTGACGGTCTGATCGCCGAGATCGAACGTGTGATTTTCGAATCCCACTCCGACGATCAGCGGGACGGTGCGATCGACTTCGCCGAGTTGCGCAGCCATAGCACAAGTCGCTTCCAGCAAGCCCGTGAGCGAGAAGCCGAAGCTATTGCCGACATTTCCGATCGCATCGCTACGGAACTGGAAAAGGAAAGTTCGGTCGCGACTCTGACTGCGCAGGTGACCCAGAAAACCAGCCTGATCAAAAGCTACAATGAAGATCTCGCCAAACTCGTCGTCAAGGGCACCGAAGCTCAGGCACAACGGCACACGCAACTCAGTCAGGCGGTGCAGGCCGTACGCAGCAAGATTCAGGGGTTCGGCAATCAGCGGCGGACCTTCCTCGCCCTGCAGGATGAGGTGAAAAGCACCCGCGCGACCAAGGCGCCCGAATTGTTGCGGCAGGCCAGGGAACGCCATCAGCAAGGCCATATGAACGATCAGCAGTGGGACGAATTTCTGCTGGTCTATAAAGGCGATGTCGACAAGAGTCTGGCGGGTTACGTCACATGGGCGGATCAACAGATCGCCGCCCTTAATGGTGTTCCTCTGCCACCGGGAATTCCCGCGCCACCCATCGCCGACGGTGCCGATCTTTCGACACTCACCCTCAACGTTCTTCAAGCCGAGATGACACGGCTCGAAGCTCTGGTCAGCGCAGACAAATTGATCCGGGATCAGTATTCCGCGCTTTCGCTCCGTATCGCGCAGGAGAACACCGCCCTTCAGAGCCTGCAGACCCGTCTCACCGATTCGCAGGGCGCCGCTGTCCGCAAGAAGGACCTGCAAACCGAACGTGATGCAGCCTATGGCCGTGTGTTCGAAGCGATCATCAATGAGCAGATGGCGCTCGCTAGTCTCTACGCTCCCCTTATGAGCCGTCTGGCAGCGTCATCGGGAACCTTGCAAAAGCTCGGCTTCTCCGTGCGACGTATCGTTGATGTCGAAGCCTGGGGAACGATTGCCGAGGAGAAACTCCTAGATCGTAGAAAGGCCGGCCCCTTCAATGGTCGTGGATCGCTGATCCAGTTGGCCAATACAGCGCTCAAGCCGGCGTGGGAAAATGGGACGGCAGCGGATGTGCAGACCGCAATGGCCACCTTCATTTCAACCTATCTGAGAGACTTGATCGGGCACGCCCCAATCGCTCAAACGCAACAGGCGGAGTTTCGCGCCTGGCTGAAGGAATTTGCCCATTGGCTCTTTGCAACCGATCATATCTCAGTGCGCTACGAGATCGTCTATGACGGCATCGATATCCGCAAGCTCTCACCCGGCACGCGAGGCATCGTTCTCCTTCTTCTCTATCTGGCTTTGGATGATGCCGATGACCGTCCGCTCATCATCGATCAGCCCGAGGAGAATCTCGATCCCAAGTCCGTCTTCGACGAACTCGTCTCGCTGTTCATAGCTGCGAAGTCCAAGCGGCAGGTGATCATGGTCACCCACAATGCGAACCTCGTGATCAATACGGATGCGGATCAGATCATCGTTGCAGAAGTCGGCCCGCATCAGATTGGCGGTCTGCCCCCGATCACCTACAGGGCTGGGGGTCTGGAAAATGCCAATATCCGCAAGGCAGTTTGTGACATTCTTGAAGGTGGCGAGGAGGCATTTCGTGAGCGGGCACGGCGTCTGCGCGTCAGACTGGAAAGATGAAATGCGTTCATCCGGATTGACAGCTTTCAGGCATTACAGAAAGGCGTTTTTGTGGGGGAAGGCCTTCCCCCTGGCCGGCGACGTGGTCGCCGGCACACCCCCATCAGCGGGGAGACCCCGCAACGCCCCCAGCCCAGCCATAAACTGAGCAACCGCTGGCTACATGCTTGCCCGTTACCTGCCCACATGCTACGACCCTCCAGTCGATAAGAGAGCAGGCCGTTGGTAGTTCGGCCGCTTCCACGTATGTGGAAGTTTCTCGTCCTCCAGGACATCCACGACAGTGCCAACCGTGATCCCACGGCGCACTGGTGTGTCCGAGGCTATCTTCAACGTCACGGCGCACCTAGCTTTTTTGAAAGGATGCACGATGACGACAACACCAAAGAAATTTCTCATTACTGGCGGTGCCGGTGGCATCGGTCTGGCGCTCGCGAGGGCGCTGATCGCCGAAGGTAACGCCGTAATTGCTTGTGGTCGCGACCAAGGTCGACTTGATGCGGCCAGAACCTTGGTTCCAGAATTGTTGACCAGACAATGCGATGTCTCGGATCGACAAGATCGCACCGCCCTGGTGAATTGGATTGCTCAGGAGCATCCAGACCTTTCCGCACTTATCAACAACGCTGCAGTGCAGACCAAGACAGACTTCAGCCGTCCACTCGATGAAGCCCAGGTCACCGCAGAAATGCAGATCAACTTCCTCGCGCCTTTGATGCTATCGCTGGAGTTGCTGCCGATCCTGAAGTCGCAGGACGCAGCCATGATCATAAACCTGTCGTCAGGTCTGGCATTTTGTCCGGTCGCATCCCTGCCCGTTTATAGCGCGTCCAAAGCGGCGCTACATTCGGTGACACTGAGCCTGCGGCACCAACTCGCCTCTCAGGCGGTCCGCGTGATCGAGATCATTGCCCCTCCCGTAGACACAAGCCTTGGCGGCCATGCGGCGCTGGACGCAATCGCCGCTGGGCTGCCTGTCCTTAAACCAGAGGAGTTTGCTGCGGAGGTCGTGGGTGCCCTGGGCAAAGACCAAGACGAGATCGCGATCGGCATCGCACAGGCGAGCCGGCAGCAGGGCGAGGCCCTCTTCGCTTTGATGAACCAAGCGTAACTGAAAAGTATGCAGTCGCCCGCCCTGGAAAGCGGGCGATGGGCAGGCACTGCGGCTTGGAGGCCATCATGAGCAAACCCATAGAAATCGTTGAACGCTCGTTAGACGAAGAAGATATCCGTTCGATGTCTGAAACGATGCTCCCGCATCACATAAAATCCTGCCAACTTGAAGGTAAGGATCTCTCAAGACTGAATTTTTCGGGATGGACTTTTGAGGCCTCCTCGCTGGTGCGCACCAAATTCGATAGTGCCCAGTTGGAGGGCTCGAGATTTATACGTTGTAGAGCCGGACACGCTAGCCTGGAGGCTGCCAACCTGTCGGAAGCGGTGCTGAGCAACAGCGATTTCAACAATGCCAATCTTAGGCGAGCCAAGCTGAACCAAGCCGAAATTGCCGACTGCAAGTTCACGGGGGCGGACATGTCCTCAATAGCGGCTTTGGCCATAAAGTTGAGTGGAAGCATTTTCTCCGCGGCGGCGCTGCCAGCGATGTCATTCCGCAAGCAAGTGCTTGAACGCCTGGACTTCAGCATGGCAGACCTGTCGCGATGCGATTTTCGGGATGCTATTTTACGCGAGTGTAGTCTGAGGGAAGCTAATCTGGTTGATACCCGATTCGAAGGCGCCGATTTGCGAGGGGCTGACGTGGGCGGGATCAAGCTCGTCGATGCCAGAAAGTTCAAGGGCGCCATCATCTCACGCCAGCAAGCAGGTCAATTACTGTCAGAATTGGGAATATTGGTACGCTAACGGCCGCCACCGAACCTAACCTTTATTCGTGGTGAACTAGACCGGCATCGCTCTACCGTGAGGCTCGACAAAGTCGAGTTCAGAACGGGCGCCGCCCGCAGCCAGCCCGATCTTTGGAGAGGCGTGAATCGGGTTTGCGCCTTTGCGCTCCTCAGGCTTTCCGGTTCTCCGCTTGTGCGGCCGAAAGAGAGTAAGAGGAGTGTGGGGATTTTCGTGACGGGTTCAGGACGGGAGAGAGGCTCTCGGCACCCGTCGCGGAGACTATCACGATGGCACCTGCTGCTCAGAAAATCACCCTGTCGTCCTCGCGCGACATTCCCTTCAACAAGCTGATCCTCAGCCAATCGAACGTCCGCAAGGTCAAGGCTGGCATCTCGATTGAGGAACTGTCGCAGGACATCGCCCGCCGCGGCCTGCTTCAGGGCCTTAATGTCCGACCTGTCGTCGATGCAGAGGGCAATCAGACCGGCATGTTCGAGATTCCCGCTGGTGGCCGCCGCTACCGCGCGCTTGAACTTCTGGTCAAGGCCAAGCGCCTCGCCAGGACCGCGCCGGTGCCCTGCGTCGTGCGCGAAGCTGGTAGCGACATCCTACCTGAGGACGACAGCCTCGCCGAAAACCTTCAGCGCGCGCCCCTCCATCCCCTCGATCAGTATCGCGCCTTCCAGGATATGCGTCTCAAGGGCATGTCCGAGGAAGAAATCGCGGCGGCATTCTTCGTTTCCACCAATATCGTGAAGCAGCGCCTGCGGTTGGCTTCCGTCGCGCCCTCGCTGCTCAACCTCTATGCCGAGGACGGCGTGACGCTCGAACAGCTCATGGCTTTCACCGTCAATCCCGATCACAGCCGTCAGGAACAGGTCTGGGACGCGATCAAGGATAGCTGGTCGAAGGAGCCGCACCAGATCCGCCGCATGTTGACCGAAACAACGGTACGCGCCTCCGACAAGCGGGCGCAATTCGTCGGCATCGAGGCTTATGAGGCAGCCGGCGGCATCGTGCTCAACGACCTCTTCCAGTCCGACGATGGCGGCTGGCTGCAGGATGTCGGCCTGCTTGAGCAGCTCACCGACGACAAGCTGAAGGCGCAAGCCGAGGCGATCGGCTCTGAGGGCTGGAAATGGGTCGATGCCCGCACCGAGACGCCCTATGGATATGGCCACGGCCTGCGCCGGCTGATCGGCACGACCACGCCCCTGAGCGATGAAGAACAGGCGACCTTCGACGCCCTCACCGCAGAATATGAGGCACTCGAAGCGGAATATGCCGAGGCAGAACAATACCCTGAGGAAGTTGACGAGCGTGTTGGCGAGATCGAAACGGCGCTTGCCGCCTTCGACGATCGTCCGGTCGTCTACGACCCAGCCGAGATCGCCCGCGCCGGTGTATTCATCAGCATCGACCGCGAAGGCCGCATGTCGATCGATCGCGGCTATGTCCACCCCGAGGATGAAGCCCCTCTCGCCGTCGATGGCGGCGACGACACTGAGGGCGCGGTCACGCCGCCCGGCGGTTCGGCATCGTCGATCTCGGCACGACAGCACGCAGTCATCACCATTGGCGGCCAGCCGACCGAACAGGATGATGACGAAGAGGATGTCATCAAGCCGCTGCCCGAGCGGCTGGTCTCAGAACTGACAGCGCACCGTACGCTGGCGCTCCATAATGCGCTGGCGAATAATCCCCATGTTGCAATGACCGCCTTGCTGCACAGGCTGGTGACGGAGCGCTACCACTATTCCGCGCCGAGCGGATGCTTGGAAGTGACCGTGCGTCATCACTTCTTCTCGGCCCAGGGCAATGACCTCAAGGACAGCGCTTCCGCCAAGGCCATCGCACAGCGTTACGACGACTGGAAGACCGATCTGCCCACCGAGCCGACTGCCCTGTGGGACTGGATCGCAGCACTCGACGACGCGAGCCGCATGGCCTTGCTCGCCCATTGCGTCAGCTATGGCGTCAATGCGCTCGTCGAGAAGGTCGACCGTTACGGCGGCTCAGGGCTTTCGCAGCACAGCCTCGACCAGCGCATCACGCAGGCCGATCGACTGGCCCGCGCCACCGCCCTCGACATGGTCGACGAAGCAGGATGGCGTCCGACGGTTGAGAACTATCTTGGTCGCGTCACCAAGCCGAGAATCCTCGAGGCTGTCCGTGAAGGCGCTGGCGAACGCGCGGCCCAGCTCATCGAGCATCTCAAGAAAGGCGACATGGCAAAGGAAGCCGAACGCCTGCTAGCCGATACCGGCTGGTTGCCCTCGCCGCTGCGTCTGATCGAGACCGAACAGTCCCCGGTCATTGAGGTGGAAGCTGAGACCGCGGCACTGCCGGACTTCCTCTCCGGCGTCGACGAGGATGCCGGCGACATCGACGCCGATCCGACGCACCTGATCGCGGCGGAATAATCAGCCACAGCGGGGCGGTCACGGTCGCCCCGTCTGCTCCCCTTCGCCCCTCCAAGCCTGGCATCCGCCGGGCCATTCTCGTTTCAGGAGACCTGACTGTGTCTGCATCACTTGTTTTCGATATCGCCCCGCTCGGCTCACTTGTGGCCTATGCCAACGGAGAGCCCAAACCGCCAGCGCGCTTCACCAAGAAGCTTGCCGCTTGGGAACGGAACAATGGCGTCGGCCGCCTTGTCCGCAAGGAGCCCATGCGCGAACGCCCAACCTACACGTCCCCTCCATGCTTCACCCTGCATGAAGGCAATTTCGGCCAAAGCGGCATCATCCTCGTCACGATCATGCGGACTTACGGCATCGACAGCAGCCTGATCTTCCGCGTCATCGAACGCCCTCAGATCGGCCAGGTCCGTGTCGTGCAAGACATCGGCGACAATGTGGAGCTTCTCCATCTCGCCGAAAGCCGTGAAGCCGCCGAACTCTGGTTGGCGAAGACCGGATGCGCGCGCGCGCATCTCGAGGAGATTTCGGCTGACGAGGTTGGCGCCGATGTCATCGAAGGACGCATCGCCGCCTGATCACAACGTTCCATCCAGCTAGGCCCGCTGTCGAAAGATCGCGGGCCAACTTCGTTTTTCTGGGAGATCATCATGGCCATCGCCGACCATGCCCGCGCCAACTTCAACCTGCCTCTGTGTGCCGCAGCCGACGGCAATGCAACGGGTACGCACATCGGAGGATCCGCGTCGTGATCGACATAGACACCATCTTTGCGCTCGATCGTGAGCAGCCGCCCGCGGAACGCTCGCTGCCGTGGGAGGACAATTGCAATGGATTGGCCGTCGTCGTTGAGCCAAAACCGCATTGGGCCAACGATCTGCTGGTCTACAAACTCACGTCCCGCGAGTATTGTTGCTATCGCGACTGGACCGAGAATGGATCGGCAGCCCGTTTCATCGGCCATGTCGACACTACCGGCGATGACGTCATGATGAAGGCAAGGGGGATGATCGCCCGCGAAATTGCGGATGGTCTGTGGTGCTAAACCACGGCCCAGAGGAACCGCCGCGCGGCGATGTGATAGCGGAGCGTCTTCGCCGCGAAGAGATTAGATTTCGGCTTTTGACCATGCAGGGTCGAGAGAGCCGACGGCAACGCCCGCGGCATTTGTCAGGAAACACGCTAACTACCGATCAGAGCATCGGCGAGACTGACGAAACACAGCATCTGCATAAGGGGTTACGGCTCTGGTCAGATGCGAAATACCATTCCCGCTTCCATTCGCAAACCTTGGTCCGATCCGTCTCTTTGACAATCAACCCGTGAAGGGTCGGCTTACGCGAGCGTGCCGCCCTCGCGGATTCGGGGCATTCCCGAACACACGAGGGTGATTGCAGATCCGATCAGACACTTCGGGCGCCTGTCGCGCGGGGGATGGTCCCCCGCCTCCCCAAGACAGGAGCCGGAACCATGTCCTTTGCAGATGCCACCGCTTTCGCCGCCAGCCTCGCCACCACCCTGATGGTCTCGATCGTCGTTTTCCAGGCAGGAGACGGCACCCACGCGGCGATGGTCGCCTCCGAGTTCGACGGCGACGAAGACATGGTCGAGCTCGAGATCGATCCCTTCCAGTGAGGCGCAAGCGCCTCACATCAACGGCCCGTGGCACCTTGCGCCCGGGCCTTGCGGCGTGGTCGGCCAACTCCACCACACCCATAAAAGCCGAAACCTGAGCTTCGGCAACCACCGCAATAAGAGTGAGAGGACGGAGGTGGAGGCCATGACGGGATGAGGGTTGGGAGAGAGACTTCCGCCGCCTGTCACGGAGTGATCCTCATGCGACACAGCACACCACAGGCCGCCGCCTTCATACCTGCCAAAAAGATCACATTCGACGAGTTGGTCTCACATCTGCGCAGCGCGGCGCGTTTTCCCCTCCGCATCGTCATGATCGGGACCGCCACGTTCATCGATGACGATCCCCAGGCCGAGCTGATCTTCTACGACCGCACCGTCCATCTCGCCGAATGCGGTTCTCTGCAAGATGCCATCATCACCGCCGAAACCCGCATCGCCCATGCCGATATCAAAGGCAGTGCGGGCGCCGGCGTTCGCTACTCGCCGCGCATCGTCACCGTAATCGACCGCGAGGGACGGCTTGTTGTCGCAGGCGAAGTCCGTGCACAGAACATCAGTTGGTGCGATCCCGTGACGTCCGACGGCGAGGCCCGCATGGTCGTCACCGAAGCCAGCCAATTGCGGGGAAAGGCCTTCGCAGAAGCAAGCTCCGACAATTCCGACGCCGCGCGGTGCCTGCGCTTCCGCGCCGGTGTTCTCGAAGGCCGGCTCGTTGACAGTATCTGGCGCGAGCCTGCCCGCGAAGCGCTCCTCCAGGCCACCTGACCAACACTCATTCCCTACCCCATGCCTGGCGGCCGCGCCGGGCGTTTTTGTTTCAGGAGCCCGACATGGCCGACTATTTCACCCATTTCTCCTGCCTGCTCAATGTCGGAACACCCGACAATGCGGCGCACGCGCTCGATCTCTATAATCGCCTGTCCGAGGATGGCGCCTCCGAGGATCCGCCGTCCAACGGCTTCTTGCTGTCCATCCAGCCCGAGCATGGCGGAACGCAGCTCTGGATGCGCGATGACGTGACCGGCGATCCCGAACGCCTCACCCAATTCGTCAAGCTTTGCGCCACGGAATTCCGGCTGACCGGCAGATGGGGTTTTCAGTACGCAAATACCTGCTCGAAAGCTCGTATCAACGCTTTCGGCGGCGGTGCGCATGTGATGGATCTGGCAACCGGGGAAACGATCGCCTGGACTTACACCGATGGCTGGCTCGCGGAAGTCCTCGACGGAGGTGATTCCAATGCCTGAGATCATCGAAACAACCGTCTATCGCCTACATGAGTTGTCCGATGCCGCAAAGGACAAAGCACGCGCTTGGTATCGGGAAGCCTCCGGCGACGATGATTGGCACGAGTTCGTCTTCGAGGATTTCGAGGCGATCTGCACCATTCTCGGTGTGCGGCTGAAAACCCGCCCGTTACGGCTTCATGGCGGCGGCACCCGACAGAAGCCTTGCATCTGGTTTCGCGGGTTCTGGAGCCAGGGTGACGGAGCTTGCTATGAAGCCTTCTATTCCTATCAGAAGGTAGCGCCGCGCCAGATTCGGGGCCATGCGCCGAAGGACTACGAACTGCACCGTATCGCGGAAGCGCTGCAGGCGATCCAGCAACGCAACTTCTTCCAGCTCAACGCCGAGGCCAGCCACCACGGTCACTACTACCACGAACATTGCATGTCGATTTCGGTCGAGCGTAAGCGGGTAGGCCACCCCACGTAGCGGATTTTCGGTTTGAGGCTCATTTTCCTCGTGAATCACGAGGAGAGTCATATGAGCGACAAGGTGAGTCAGGTCCGAACGTTCGAGGTTTTGACGGCGACTGCGGTGTCGCCGCGTCGGCCGCCGCGTCATTGGTCGGAGGATGAGAAGGCGCGGCTGGTTGCGGAGGCGTTTTCGCCGGGAAGCACGGTGGCAGAGGTCGCCCGCGCTTATGAGCTGGATGTGTCGCAACTCTATGCGTGGCGGCGGAAGGCTTTATCGTCGGGGACGGTCGCGCCGTTGGCAGTGCCCTTGGGCGGGCGTGGCGGCTCGCCGAACGATCCGTTGAAGTTCACGCGATTTGATGCGGGTGCCGGCGCGCCGGTGGAGATCGTGCTGGGCGATGCTGTCGTGCGTGTCGGCGGCGATATCGATCCTGACCAGTTGGCGGGGATCATCCGCGCGGTGCGCCAGGCATGATCGCGTCGGGTGTTGTGGTTTACGTATCGGCGCAGCCGGTGGACTTCCGTAAAGGAGCGGCGTCCCTGATGGCGCTGGTGAGGGATAGCGGCCTCGACCCGTTCTCGGGTGCTCTGCATGTGTTCCGGTCGAAACGGGCGGACCGTATTCGCATCGTGTGGTGGGATGGCAGCGGGGTCTGTCTCTATGCGAAAGTTCTGGAGGAAAACAGCTTCTGCTGGCCGGGCATATCGGCTGCGCGGCTGCGTCTGGACCATTCGCAGCTCATGGCGCTTCTGGCAGGTCTCGATTGGAAGAGGATCCGACCCGCGCGGATCAAACGCCCGCAGTTGACGGGGTGAACATGCCTGCCGGATTGCGCGCTAAAATCGGCTGAACCCATTGGAAAATAGGGCGTTTTGTGCTCTATTCCCTCCATGGTTTTGCCCGTTGCCGAACTGCCGGACGATGTTGATGCGCTGAAGGCGATGATCCAGGCAATGGCGCGCGAACATGCCGAAATCGCCCGCGGGAATGCGGCCCGATTGGACGCTGCGATGGCAGAAGTCGCCCGTCTGAAGGCGGTGGAGGCGGCAGCCAATGAGCGGATCGCCAACCTGACGACGATCATGAACGTCCTGCAACGCACGCAGCATGGCACCCGGTCGGAGCGGCTGCGGCTTGCCGTGGATGACGAGCAGGTATCCTTTGCCTTCGAGGAGGTCGAGACGGGTCTTGCGGCGATCCAGAGTGAGCTTGACCGCGCGAGCGGCGACAAGCCGAAGCGCGCGCCGCGTCCGCGCAAGGGCTTTGCCGCCCATCTCGTACGCATCGAGGAGATCGTTGAGCCGGAAATCCCCGCCGAATATGTCGGGCTGGAAAAGGTTCTGATCGGCGAGGATCGGTCCGAGCGCCTGGATGTCGTGCCGCCGAAGTTCCGGGTCATCGTGACGCGCCGCCCCAAATATGCCTTCCGGGGCCATGACGGCGTGATCCAGGCGCTGGCGCCAGCGCACATCATCGAAAGCGGCCTGCCGACGGAGCGGCTGCTGGCCTATATTGCCGTCTCCAAATATGGCGACGGTCTTCCGCTCTACAGGCAGGAGGCGATCTACCTGCGCGACGGCGTCGAGATCAGCCGGAACCTGATGGCGCAATGGATGGGGCATCTGGGGTTCGAGCTTCAGATATGCGCCGATTATATCCTGGAGCGGGTCAAGGAGGGCGAAAGGATCTTTGCCGACGAAACGACCTTGCCCACCCTTGTACCCGGCTCCGGGAAGGCCATGAAGGCCTGGCTCTGGGCTTACGCACGCGATGATCGGCCCTATGGCGGAACCTGCCCGCCGATGGTGGCCTATCGCTTCGAGGACAGCCGAGGCGGCGAGTGCGTGGCACGTCATCTCACCGGGTTCAACGGTATCCTTCAGGTCGACGGATATCCCGCCTATACGAGCCTTGCTAAGGCGCGCGCCAAGGCTGGCAGCAATGACACGATCCAGCTTGCCGGGTGCTGGGCGCATCTGAGGCGAAAGTTCTACGACCTGCACATTGCCGGGGTCTCGCAGGTCGCGACGGATACGATCGTCACCATGAGTGCGCTGTGGAAGATCGAGGATGAGGTGCGTGGTCGAGATGCTGAGACCAGGGCGGCGCGGCGGCAGGAAAGGGCCACGCCCATCGTCGCCGGTCTCTTCGACCTGTGGGAGAGCGAACTGCGTAAAGTCTCCGGCAAATCCAAAACCGCCGAGGCGATCCGCTATGGGCTCACCCGGCGCGAGACGCTGGAGCGGTTCCTGACCGATGGTCGCATCGAGATCGACTCCAACATTGTCGAGCGCGCAATCAGGCCCCAGACGATCACGAGGAAGAACAGTCTGTTCGCCGGAAGCGAGGGCGGTGGTCGCACCTGGGCAACGCTCGCCACGCTTCTTCAGACCTGCAAGATGAATGACGTCGATCCGCTTGCCTGGCTGGCTCAGACCCTACGCCGCATCGCTCAAGGCTGGCCGGCCGCCGACATCGAAGCCCTGATGCCATGGAACTTCAAGCCCGACGCCATCGGCTGACCGCTTACGGTCGAGCGCGACAGCCCGACTTATCAGGACAAGACGACCGATGCGGAGGAGACCGTGACCGAACTTCTGCGCGATCTTGCCCGCTGGCTCTACCGCCAGCTCGAACGCGAATACGAGCACCATCTGTCTGACGCAGTTGTCGATGAAATGCTCACTATCAACGGCCACACATTCACAAAGTCAGGCGATCGTTTTGAATGATCGGCTGAGTCAACGCTTGCCACAATTGCGACGGGCCCCTATTCGGTATTCGTGCTGAGCGTGTATCTGCTGCTCAGACAACGGAGACTGGATGTCAGAGCTTGTGTGATAAGGCTCTCTGAAAATCAGAGAGCCTCGTGAAATTCTAAGCCGCCGGGCGCTCACGCGCCAGGGCGTTTTTTCACATCTATACACGAGCCTATTATGAACATCTCTCGAAATGACCCACGTGCTCTGCGCGCTCTCGCCCTTCGCGGCCATATTCTGCGTGAACGCGACCGCGGCCCAAAGATTAAGACCGTTGGCTGCTTTGTTCGCGACGGGATAATCCTTGCCGACTATGGCCCAGCTACATTCTCCCGACTGCGGCG
Organism: Ochrobactrum sp. WV_118_8; assembly: GCF_039631535.1. NCBI lineage: Bacteria > Pseudomonadati > Pseudomonadota > Alphaproteobacteria > Hyphomicrobiales > Brucellaceae > Ochrobactrum > Ochrobactrum sp. WV_118_8. The sequence continues at coordinate 517,528 of NZ_JBDIUZ010000002.1, forward strand.
AAAAAGCTTTATCGAAGCCAGATCAGGCCAGCCTTATCGTATCTCCAGACGTGGTCTCATCGCCGTGCGCTCTCAACTCGACAATCAGGGAGTCTGACATGCAGATCCGTAACGAAATTACAGGCGACACGCCGGCAGTCAGCCAGCTTGTCACTGAAGCGTTCGGGACGCTTCCGCAATCAAGCGGCACCGAGGCGAATATCGTCGAGGCACTGCGGGCGCAGGGTGCGCTCACCCTTTCGCTTGTCGCCGAGGACGACGGTGAAGTGATCGGTTACCTGGCCGCCTCAGCCGCACGGATCGGGATGCAGAACGGCTGGGCGCTACTCGGTCCGCTTGCCGTTTTACCGTCGAGGCATCGCCAAGGCATCGGCACGGCCCTTATAGCCGAAGCTTTACTGCGACTTCGGGCAACCAGCAGGGGCGCCGCATTGGTGGGTGATCCCGGCTACTACGGCAGGTTCGGTTTTCGGACTTTCATTGACCTGTGCGTCGTCGGTTGCCCTCCCGAGTTTGTTCAGGCCTTGCCATTCGACGGCGTTGAGCCGCGTGGTGAACTGATCCATCACTCGGCATTCGGTCTGAACCAGCAGGGATGACACAAGGTTGGGCTGCATTTCCCGAGAGGTGCAGCCCGGCCCCTATCGTCGCAGACGGCGAATGCGACAGTGCTCGAACCGTCCTTCCGTTATTTTCCGATGCCGGCGGGAGCTTACCGCTCTGTTGCGTCGCGTATACGAAAAAAGCGGATGTCCGCTCTGATGCAGAAACAGCAACCGACAGATCAACTTCTCATAGCTTGCAATCGAGCTCCAGAGGCGCTCACCCAGCCAAGCGCGCCAGAATTGCTTCGACATCGTCGAGAAAGTCTGTCCAGGTGCCGTCCTCGTCAATGCCATTCATGCGCATGAGGAACAGCCCCTCCACCGCAAGAAAGGCCACACGCGCCGCCTGTGCATCCGGTGACGCTCCCGAAAGCCGGCGAAAAATCCCGAGATACCAGTCGCGTGTTTCACTAAGGTTCACCGGATCCTCCAGGTAGCTGACCAAAAGCCCGGCCACCTTGGCATTCATTGCTTGCTGTGAAGCTCTGGTCGCCGCGATGTAGCGTCTGACGAACGTGACCGGGTCCTCGGCAGCGTCGTCCCCCAGCATCGCGTCGAATTGGCTGGTCCAGCGATCAATTACAGCGCGCACCAGGTCGTCCTTGGTAGCGAAGGAATATTGCACCCCGCCTTTGGAAATCCCCGCCGCCTGTGCAAGGGCGCCGATGGTCAGCGCTGACCCGCCGCCACTACACACAATCTCTTCGGCTAAATCCAGCAACCTGTCGCGGCTGATCGTCGGTTTCCTGCCCATCGGTCCTCTGCCTGCTCACTCGCCTATTGAAATCCATACGTATGTATTTATATCGGAGCCTGCAACAGAATTCTAGGTGAATAGACTATGGCCGCCCTTCAACCCGATCCGAAACGCTGGCTGGTGCTGCTGGCCGTAATGCTAGCCTTTCTGCCAGTGGCGTTGGACATGACCATCCTTCATGTCGCGGTGCCAACGCTGACTCAAGCACTGGGTGCTTCCAGCACCCAGGTACTGTGGATCATCGACATCTATCCGCTGCTGATGGCCGGGCTTCTGGTTCCGATGGGGACGTTGGCAGACAAGGTTGGCAATCGCCGCATCCTCTTGACCGGGCTTACAATCTTTGGTGTTGCCTCGGCATTGGCGGCTTTCGCGCCGAATGCACCCATGTTGATCGCGGCGCGGATGCTGCTGGCGCTTGGTGGTTCGATGATCATGCCGTGCGTGCTCGGCATCATCCGCCGCACGTTTGATGATGAGTCTGAGCGCGGTCTGGCCCTTGGCCTCTGGGGAACAGTCGGCGCCGCGGGCGCGGCGGTGGGTCCGCTGATCGGTGGCGCACTGCTGGAGCACTTCTGGTGGGGCTCGGTTTTTCTCATCAACATTCCGGTGATGCTGGTCGTTGCCCCCGCCTGCTGGTTCCTTTTACCCCGGCGTGAGGAAACCAGTCCTGGCCACTGGGCAATCGGGCAAGCGCTCTTGCTGATCGTCGGAATGATCTCGGTAGTCTATGCAATCAAGGCAGGGTTCGGTGCCAAGCAGCCGCCGGCGGTGGCTCTGCTGGTGCTGGTCTTCGGTGTCGTTCTGCTTGTGCTCTTTGCCCAAAAGCAGCTGCGCACGGCTCAACCGATGCTGGATCTGTCACTATTCGCGCACCCGTTCATTGTCGCGGGCATGGTCATGGCGATGGTTGCCAGCGGAGCGTTGGCCGGGGTCGAGCTGACCTTGGCGCAAGAACTGCAATACGTGCTCGACAAGACACCGCTTCAGGCAGGGATCTTCATGATCCCGATTATGGCTGCCGCAGCGGTGGGCGGGCCGTTCGCGGGCTGGCTGTCGGGCCGGTTCGGGCTGAGACCCGTGGCCTGCCTTTCGATGGCGATCTCGGCACTGGCGCTGGCCTGGCTCGCAGTCAGGGATTTTCACACGCCGGGGCTGATCGTGCCGGCACTGCTGGCAATTCTGGGGCTGGCGCTAAGTATCGGTCTGACGTCTTCCTCAATCGCGATCATGGGATCTGTCGAGGCCAGCAAGGCCGGCGCAGGGGGATCGCTGGAGGCCACAGGCTATGAGCTTGGTACCGGCCTCGGGATCACACTGTTCGGAGTGTTCATGTCGGCCGTTTACGAGCGCAACTTCGAACTGCATTCGGAAATACCGGAGGGTCTAGCCCAACAGGCCGCGCGCTCCATCGGTGACAGCTATTTGGTGGCCCATCAGCTTGTGGCAGATCAGGGGAGCGAAGTGATCGCGGCGGGGAAAGCTGCGTTTTCAATGACCCATTCGGTACTGCTGATGACTGCCGCGGTGTTGATCGGAATGCTGGCGGTGCTGGTATTCTTTCTTCTTGCGGGGTCCCGAAAGGTCGCCAGCAGACATCATTGAAGCGTAGGCAGCCAACAGCCACCGCATTGAGCAAGCAAGTTCGAGTGGCAGCAATGGGCGGCCAAAATTGACCCAAGCTTCTGCGTGAGGGCAACAGCCTTAAGAGGAAGAGGACTTTGGAAGGGGGTCGAGTCCGTGCGGTCGAGAGAGAGCGCCGCCGGAACTTTACCCTTCCGACTCTCTGGAGGCATCAACCCCATGTCCTTATCCGATACCGCAGTACGCCTTGCTACACTCGTCCCTGAGCGCCGCCGTCAAACCTTCCTCCCAACGATGTTCGGCACTCGGCACCTGATCATCGCAGAGAACACCCTCTACAATCTCATGGGCTGGCTCAGTCCGCAGGATTACGGCGGGGGTCTCTGGGACTTCTACGAACAGGAGGGCATGCCCCTCTATCTTGTGCCAACCTCCAGGCCCCGCTACCGGATCGTCTGTGAGACGAACGGCTACGAGGGCGAAGTCCCCGCCGAGGCAGCCGGCATCATCGCCACGCTGTTCACCTTCTCCCATCTCTCGTTCAAGTACCAATCCGATCTTCTGGTCGAGGGGTATGACCGCCTCTATGCATATGCTGCGGATCATTCCGAGGCGTCCGAAATTTTTCAGGCCATCGACTGAGCATACTGAGCGCCCCGCCTCACGGCCGGGCGCTTTTTTCATGTCGGCCACGGCCGTTCCTTTCAGAGGAAGAGGAAGGCCGGGACGGGTTTGAGCCAGTGCGGTCGAGAGAGAGCGCTGCGCGGCTCGATCCGTTCCCGCTCTCCGAGGTTCCTCCCATGACCCACGCTTCCGTCGCCGCACCGCTTCCGGCGGCCCCGATCATCCCTGCCGTCGATACCGGCTCCGCCATCCATCAGGCCGGGCTTCTCCTTCTCCCCTATCTCGAGCGCGGCCAGCGCGTCGACGCCGCCACGCTGCGCGGCGCGATGGAAACCGCCTTCGGCGCGTCCGACGCAACCGGCGCCTGGAACTGGAAGACCGCCTATGAGGCCTGTGAGGCCGCGATCGTCCTCTTCTTGCGCAAATACGGAAAGGCACTTTTCCGCAAAGCCGGTTCTCAGGCGGCCAGCCTGCCGCTGCTGACGAAGATCGCCGGGCTTCTCCCCACCCACACGCGCCGCTCGGAAGAAAGCCAGACCTTCCAGCAGTTCTCGACGCCGATCCCGCTCGGACTGATCGCAGCGACGGCCGCCGCCATCACGCCCTCCGACCGCATTCTGGAACCCTCCGCAGGCACCGGCCTGCTCGCCATCCTGGCCGAGATCGCCGGCGGATCGCTCGTCCTCAACGAGCTGGCCGACACCCGCGCCGACCTTCTCTCCCACCTCTTTCCGGCCATTGCTCTCAGCCGTTTCGATGCGGCACAGATCCACGATCATCTCGACCCCGCGCTCGTTCCGACCGTCGTGCTGATGAACCCGCCATTCTCGGTGATGGCCAATGTCTCCGGCCGCATGGCAGAGGCCGCCTATCGTCACGTCGCCTCGGCGCTGGCGCGTCTGGCTGACGGCGGGCGGCTGGTGACAATCACCGGATCGAGTTTCGCACCCGACACGCCGGCCTGGCGCGACGCCTTCATCCGGCTTCAGGAACACGGCCGCGTGGTGTTCACCGCCTCCATCGACGGCTCCGTCTATGCCAAGCATGGCACCACCATCGACACGCGCCTGACGGTCATCGACAAATTGCCCGCCGACGACCCGGCCGCGTTTCCGGCTTCGCCGGGGATCGCGCCCGATGTCGCCACACTGATCGGCTGGATCGCGGAGCATGTGCCCACGCGCCTGCCGTTTGATGCCTCCGTCGCCGTTCCTGCCGCCACAACCGCCGATGCACCGCGCTCGGTTCGCGGCTATCTGGCACGCGCAGCCGCTTCCAGCCCCGCTCGCAGCCTCTCCGAACCGGAAGGCGTCGAACTCGCCTACGAGACCCTCGACTGGACCGCTGCCGAGGACGGCCGGATCACCGATGCGATTTATGAAGAATACGGATTGCAGGCAATCCGTATTCCCGGATCTCAGGCCCATCCCACCAAACTGGTGCAGTCGGCGGCCATGTCCAGCGTCGCGCCGCCGAAGCCGAGCTATCGTCCACGCCTCCCGGCCAGCATCGCCGCCGATGGCATCCTGTCCGACGCCCAGCTCGAAACCGTCATCTATGCCGGCGAGGCCCATGCCGACTTCCTCGCCGGATCATGGACGCTGGACGAGACCTTCGATCTCGTCTCCGCAGCAGCCGAAGATGCCGCAAACGCCGTGCGCTTCCGTCGCGGTTTTATGCTTGGCGACGGCACCGGCGCCGGTAAAGGTCGACAATCGGCGGGGATCATCCTCGACAACTGGATGCAGGGCCGCCGCAAGGCCGTCTGGATCTCCAAGTCCGACAAGCTCCTGGAAGACGCGCAACGAGACTGGTCGGCGCTCGGCATGGAGCGCCTGCTGGTCACGCCTTTGTCACGCTTCCCGCAGGGCAAGAACATTCGGCTACCGGAAGGCATCCTGTTTACGACCTATGCCACGCTACGCTCCGACGAGCGCGGGGAGAAGGTTTCGCGCGTCCGGCAAATCGTCGAATGGTTGGGCTCCGACTTCGATGGAGTGATCATTTTCGACGAAAGCCACGCCATGCAGAACGCCGCAGGCGGCAAGGTAGAACGTGGTGATGTCGCCGCGTCGCAGCAGGGTCGCGCCGGGCTTCGCCTCCAGCACGCCCTGCCGAACGCGCGCGTCGTCTATGTCTCCGCGACCGGCGCGACCACCGTCCACAATCTCGCCTATGCCCAGCGGCTCGGCCTTTGGGGCGGCGAGGACTTCCCGTTCTCGACTAGGGCGGAATTCGTCGAGGCCATCGAAGCAGGCGGCGTTGCCGCCATGGAGGTTCTCGCCCGCGATCTTCGGGCGCTCGGTCTCTACACGGCCCGCTCGCTCTCCTACGATGGCGTCGAATACGAGCTGGTTGAGCACCAGCTCACGCCGGAACAGACCCGCATATACGACGCTTATGCTGGCGCCTTCGCCGTCATCCATAACAATCTCGACGCCGCGATGCAGGCCGCCAACATCACCGGCGGCGACAGCGGTTCCGGCACCCTGAACCGGCAGGCCAAGTCCGCCGCCCGCTCGGCCTTTGAATCCGCCAAGCAGCGGTTCTTCGGCCATCTGCTCACCAGCATGAAGACGCCGACGCTGATCCGTTCGATCGAACGCGATCTGGCGGACGGCCATGCCGCCGTGATCCAGATCGTGTCAACGGGCGAGGCCCTGATGGAACGCAGGCTGGCCGAGCTGCCGACCGAGGAGTGGAACGACGTCCGCGTGGACATCACTCCGAGGGAATACGTCCTGGACTACCTTGCCCATTCCTTCCCGGTGCAGCTCTACGAACCCTTCACCGACAGCGAGGGCAATATGTCGTCGCGTCCGGTCTTTCGCGATGGCCAGCCCGTCGAGAGCCGCGAAGCCGTCGCCCGCCGCGACCGGCTGATCGAGAAGCTGGCCTCCCTGCCTCCCGTCCCGGGCGCGCTCGACCAGATCGTCCAGCGCTTCGGAACCGACATCGTGGCCGAAGTGACGGGGCGTTCGCGGCGGATCGTCCGAAGGGCTAGCCCCGGCGGTGTCGATCGCCTCGCCGTCGAGAACCGTGCCGCATCCGCCAACCTGGCGGAAACCGCCGCTTTCATGGACGACCAGAAACACATCCTGATCTTCTCGGACGCGGGCGGCACAGGTCGAAGCTACCACGCCGATCTCAACGCGAGGAACCAGCGGCTGCGTGTCCATTATCTCCTCGAACCCGGCTGGAAGGCCGACGCCGCGATTCAGGGGTTGGGCCGCACCAACCGGACCAATCAGGCGCAACCGCCACTGTTCCGGCCGATCTCGACCGACGTGAAGGCGGAAAAGCGGTTCCTCTCGACGATCGCCCGCCGCCTCGACACGCTGGGCGCGATCACGCGCGGCCAGCGCCAGACCGGCGGTCAGGGCCTGTTCCGGCCCGAGGACAATCTGGAATCGCATTATGCCCGCGACGCTCTGCGCCAGCTCTATCTCCTGCTGGTGCGTGGCAAGGTCGAAGGCTGCTCGCTCCAGATGTTCGAGGACGCCACCGGCCTCAAGCTGATGGACGACACCGGCATCAAGGACGAGCTGCCGCCAATCACCACCTTCCTCAACCGCCTGCTGGCGCTGACCATCGACCTGCAGGGCGTCCTGTTCACGGCCTTCGAGCAATTGCTGAACGCCAAGATCGAGGGTGCCATCGCGTCCGGCAGCTATGATGTCGGGCTGGAAACGCTGCGGGCGGAAAGCTTCGTCGTCACCGACCGCCAGACCATCCATGTCCATCCCGGCACCGGCGCCGAGGCCCGCTTGCTCACCATCACGCAGCGCGAGCGCAACCGTCCGGTCACGCTCACCGAGGCGCTCGACCTGGCTGCCGATCCTCGGGCGAAGCTGCTGATCAATGAACGGTCGGGCCGCGCCGCCGTCCAGATCCCGACCACCAGCGTCATGCTGGACGACGGCGAGATTGAACGGCGCGTCCGGCTGATCCGGCCGATGGAGGCGCATAACATTCCGGTCAAGATGATGGGCGAGACCCATTGGATCGAGGTAGACCAGACCGTGTTCGCATCGGCCTGGAACGCCGAGATCGCGGAGGTTCCTGAGTTCGTCGACAGCACCATCCACGTCGTCAGCGGCCTCCTGCTGCCGATCTGGAAGCGCCTGCCGAATGACTCGACGCGGGTGTACCGGCTCCAGACCGATGACGGTGAGCGCATCGTCGGCCGCCGCGTCTCGCCCGCCTGGGTCGCGGGTGCCATGGCCACCGGTACATCGACACTGACGCCGGACGACGCCTTCGTGGCGCTGGTGGACGGCAAGACCATCCTAGATCTCACCGAGGGGCTTCAGCTTCGGCGCAGCCGCGTCATGGGCGCCAACCGCATCGAACTGTCGGGCTTCACCGACGTCATGCGCGACCGACTTCACGCCTATGGGCTGTTCCACGAGATCATCTCGTGGAAGCTGCGGATGTTCATCCCCACAGATGCATCCGGCCCGGCCATCCTCGCCAAGGTGCTGGAACGCTATCCCGTTCAGCGCATCGGCGAACGGGAGGCCGCATAGATGGCTCGCCATGACGCCTCCGAACTTGCACACCGCCTCGGCCGAGAGGCCGAGGCGGTGTGCAAACACTATCTGTCGAACGGCCATCGCGCCGGGCGATACTGGGTGGTCGGCAATGCGCAGAACAGTCCGGGCCGTTCGATGTTCGTGCGACTGACCGGTCCGGAATCGGGCAAGGGTGCCGCGGGCAAATACACTGACGCCGCAACCGGCGAACATGGCGATCTGCTCGACATCATCCGTGAGAGCTGCGGCCTCGTCGACTTCAAGGACGTTGCCGAAGAAGCCCGTTCCTTCCTTAGCCTGCCAAGGCACGAGCCTGATCCCGCTCCCAAACCCCGTTCGGGGACGGCACCGACCGGATCGCCGGAAGCAGCACGGCGTCTGTTTGCGATGGCACAGCCGATTTCCCGGACAGTCGTGGAAACGCACTTACGGAAACGTGCGATTACGGCTTTGCACGATACCGGAAGCCTCCGCTTCCACCCCCGCTGCTACTATCGGCCCGAAGGCGGCGGACCGACCGAGACATGGCCCGCGATGATCGCTGCCGTCACCGACCTTGGCGGCATCCAGACCGGCGCGCATCGCACCTGGCTCCTGCCCGATGGCAGCGAGAAAGCCCCTGTCGAAACACCTCGGCGGGCGATGGGCAATCTCTTGGGGCACGGCGTCCGCTTCGGTATGGCGCAGGACGTCCTGGCGGCCGGCGAAGGGATCGAAACCGTGCTATCGGCACGCTCAGGTCTTCCCAATATGCCGATGTTGGCGGCGCTCTCTGCCGCTCACCTTGCCGCCATCCTGTTCCCCACGACGCTGCGGAGGCTCTATATCGTGCGCGATTCCGATCCGGCAGGCGATGGCGCGCGAGACAGCCTGGTCGAACGGGCGAGAAGCGTCGGGATCGAGGCGGTTGTCCTGTCATCAATGCTCGGAGACTTCAATGAGGATTTGCGCCAGCTCGGCATCGATGCTCTGCGCGCGGCCTTGCGAGTTCAGGTCGCGCCTGAAGACGTCGACCGTTTTCTGGCAGCGTGAGAACGCGTCGGTGGTGCCGGGGTTAAGGCCTACGGCCGCCCGAAACCTGCCGTATCCGGTCAGGATGTCCGCTCAATGGTCGCAAGAGCCGCAGCCCACGGCCTTCTGAGAGGGCGATCGGCCGTCAAACGGGCCGGAAAGGCAATGGCGGCGCCCGGCTATTTTCCGCCGGCGGGCAAGCCCGCCTTTGCAGCGCGAAGCAAAATAGCCTGACTTTGCCATCAGGCCCATCGCTGCGCTCCGGGTGCCAGTCCGGCCCGCTCGACGGCTTTCGTCGCCACGAAGGCCGCGATGGGCGCGGTCGATCCGACAAGGGCGAACACCATGATGACCGACTACGATGACGCAGGCTTCGAGCCGCCGCACACCTCATCCCCTACCGATCACATCCTCACCGAACTCCAACTCTACGGCTACCGTCCGTTTCAGGATGAACCCGACCCAAGGCCGCTTCCCGAAGGCAATGCCGTCGCCGGCGCCGTCGCCGACATCTTCGACGCCCTGATCGTCACCCTCGGCGACACCCGCCTCGAACCCGACCTTGACGAGCTTCTCTGGTCGACCGTCAATCTCTTCCACCGCGCCACCGCCCGGATCGAACGCGAACTCGACGATAACGAGCAGGCACAACGTCGCGGCCAGAGGGAACAGGACGGCTCGGAGGTGAAATCGGTCGAGCTGGAGCGCTTGACGGCAGAGGGGCAGACCTTCCTTGAGCGGCGCAACAGCATGGAACTCTTCCGCGACGTCGCCGCCGAGCAATTCGAGCGCCACACCGGATCGGCCTGGCGGCCGCGCTCCGGATCGATGGTCAACCATCGCAACCTGACCTCAGCAATGATCGACAGCCGGGACTTCCTCGCCGCCAAGCGCCGGGCTGAAACCGAGGTGATGCTGCCAGCCGGTCCCAAGGTCGCCTTCACGGGCGGTCTCGACTTCAACGATCACCGCATGATTTGGGTCAAGCTCGATCAGGTCCACGCCAAGCACCCCGATATGGTGCTGCTGCACGGGGGATCACCGAAGGGCGCCGAGCTGATCGCGGCAAAATGGGCCGACAATCGCAAAGTTCCGCAGGTTGCCTTCAAGCCCGACTGGACGAAGCATGCGAAGGCTGCGCCATTCAAGCGCAACGACGCCATGCTCAACGTCCTGCCCGTGGGCGTCATGGTCTTTGCCGGTACGGGTATTCAGGAGAACCTCGCGGACAAGGCCCGCAAGCTTGGTATTCCGGTCATGAAGTTCGACGGCGGCGCGTAAAGCGCCGCCTGTCATCAAGCGCCTCGTTTGACCGCAACGCCGCCGGTCATCGAGGCCAGATTAGCCGACGGTCTTTATCATCGTCGTCGTAGACCGAAATCCGAATACAGGTTTCAGAGCGCTCATCGAAACGTGGGATCGCGCCTCGAAGCCTCGCGACTGATAGAGAACCCGCGCCCTGGGGTTCTCGTCGATCACGTCCAGGCGAACCTGCTTCAATCCGTTCGCCACGGCACGACGCTCTATCGCTTCGAGCAACGCCGACCCGACACCAAGGCTGCGAGCTTCCGGACGCACAAAGATTCCGTCCATCAACAGCGTGCCGGGCTCGCACTTTCGTTCCAGAATGCCAATCAGCCAGCCTCGAGCGACACTGCCGAGCCAGCCATAGACCTTGGCCATTTCCTCCAAACCACCACCGACAAAGGCGCCAGCCGGTGTCTTGAAGCCAGCAACGCCCAGAAAGGCACCGTCCCGTGAAACCGCACTGATGGCATGGTCGGCGTCGAAAACCCGTTCAAGAAAGACAAGGGCCTTGTTCTCTGGGCCTAGCGGATAGCGGAGTTTACGCGAGAAGGCCTCCCAGTAGCCCGCCGCGGCAATCGCTCGGTGCTCTGTCCGGAGGCCATCTCTGATGGTGTAGCTCGCGCCGGAATCGCCAGCATTGATCATCGCCTTCTCCATATCGCTACATCACAAAGATAAGCGCGCTTTTCGGCATTTCCATAAAAACGTCTTGGTGGATGTAACAAAGCGCTAGAATTATATTCTGTCGTCCTCTGATTTGCGGAAATCACGAATTGATAGCAGCCGGGCGCTTTCCGTTTCAGGCTCTGCGAGCCGCTCGAACGCCAAGTAAATACCCAAACTTCTCGGGTCAGACAGTCACCGACATTCCGGTGAAGCAAGCACTAGCACTTGACGGCGACCTACTGATCTGGCTCAACTAGCGACTTATTGAAGCAACGGTAATTGGCATAGTCGCAGGCGGAGCGTATCCTCGGGTAGCCTGTCGTGATCACTCAATCGATCATGTGGAGGTTTCCATGACGCTGATCCTGCTCGCCATCTCCCTCTCGATCGCGCTCTGCGTGATTGCCTTCAATTTTGCTATCTACGCCTTGCCATTTATGGTCGGGCTCACGGCATTTCAGCATGTCTATGGAACAGGAGGCGGTTTCCTGATGTCGGGCTTCGCAGCCACCGTCGCCGCGCTGCTCTCAATCGGATTAGTCATCGCCGTTCTGGCCTTCGCGAAAAATCCGGCCCTGCGGCTCGTCGCGCTTGCGATCTTCGCCGTCCCTGCCGCCATCGCTGGCTACGCGCTCGTTTACGGCATCACCAAGAATGCGATCGACTCGACCATCGCCCTCAACTTGCTTGGTGGCGCGGGCGGCCTGTTCATCGGTATTGCGGCCATGCTGAACCTCAATGCCATCGGGGAAAGCGCCCTTTCACGCTGATCTCCAACTTGAGCAGGCACAAGCTCTCCAGGGACCAGCCCCAACGGCAATGGCCGCCGGGCTCTCCGGCTCCCGTTCAAAGCCGAACCGCATAATTTTCCGTCGAAGCTGCCTGTCGCATCAGATGGTCTTCTCGGCCCGCAGACGACAACTCGGTCGACGCCAATCTGTGAGGCGACAGCATCGTCAGGCTGTTTGTCGCCATGTTCGTGGCGGGCTGCGGTGGCGATCCAGAACCTCTCCCGTTGCCCATATCCTCCGTGCAGCCGGTAGCGTCAATGATGCAGTCCTTCTGCCACACCAATGCCAGCCTCTGTCTCCGGGAACCATGCCCTCCGTAAGAAGAGACACGGCGCGAAAAGCATCGTGTGGAACTTCTCCCCAGTAACGCAGGTCAGATACTGGTCACGCCACCAGATTGCCGGGAAACACGAAGGTTCTGCACATTGCTCCGAGGCAAGCTTCGCCGAAGGACATATCCCTCCGACTGACTGATCCCCTAAGCCCGTTCTGTTTCCACCAGCAACCCCCGCAGCTCCGTACCGAGTTGGCGCAAAGCGCCTGCCCGCACCACTCCGGGCCTTGGGGGTCAAGTCTCCGCTGAAGCGTCGATGCCAGAGTCTCCCGACGGGACTTGGCCGGGTCTCGTCGGAGGGACGGTCCCTCGGACGGAAGCAACGGAGCACTAAAATGCAGAACATCGTCATTCTCGCCGGCAACATCGGTCAGACCCCAGAAACCCGCTCGACCCAGGGCGGCACCAAGATCACCCACTTCACCCTCGCCACCTCGCGTCCCCGCTACTCCGAAGGCAAGGTCGTCCGCGACGAAAACGGCCACCGGGTTCAGGACACCGAATGGCACCGCATCACCGCATTCAACGGCCTCGGCAAGACCATCGACGAACATTGCAGCACGGGAATGAAGGTTCTGGTCCGCGGCCGCATCCATTACACCAAATGGACCGACCAACAGGGCGTCGATCGCTACGGCTGCGAAATCATCGCCGAGACAGTAGACTTCCTTAGCCGGGTGAAGCAGACCGAAAACAGCGAAGGCAAGTTCATTGACGACGAGGACATCCCGTTCTGAGCGGGAGCCGGAGAGCCCGGCGGCAAGAGCCGCCGGGCTTCTTTTTTACCTCGTATTGCGCTGTTGCCGCGAACGAATCACTCCCTGCACATTCCCGGACTTTGCTGCGCAGAACAGCGATTTCAGGTCGCCTTTCTGGAAAACTACGACTATAATAGCCGTAGTTCTGGCGTGAAGGACTGAGCTGGTGGGAGGTGATCATGCATGATCACCGCCCGACAAACACGGGCCGCGCGCGCATTGCTCGGCTGGACGCAGGAGATGCTCGCGGACAAGGCCAAAGTATCGCTGACCGCGCTTAAGCGCATGGAGTCGGCGATAGGAATGCGCGTGTTCGAAAGCACCAGCGATCAGATACGCAGGGCGCTCGAAGCCGAAGGCATTGTCTTCATAAATTCGGGGCGCAACGAAGGAGTGATGATTGTCGATGGGCAGGAATCTGCGAAACGTGGCTAGCTTTGATTGCCGTCGTCTTACTGGCGCCGCAGAGACCTTTTTTTGCGTCACATTATCGTGATACCAATCCAATTCAAATATCAACCTAAATAAAGAGCACAGCAGCGCTCTCGATGACGAAACTCGATTATATCGATCAAGCCCCTGAAGGCCCAGCGCTCACCGAGTATGACCGCCAGCACATTAAACTCTATATGCGACTCCTCGATGCCGAGAACGACGGCGCCTCCTGGCAGGAAGCCGTCGAAATCCTCTTTCAAATCTGCCCTGACAGCGAACCCGAGCGGGCACGTCGTGTTCATGACAGCCACCTCGCTCGCGCTCACTGGATGACCCAGCACGGCTACCGCCAGTTACGCCGTGGGTTGCCGAATTAGCTGGGGCCGTTGCCGCAACGACAACACCTGTTGCTCTTTCCTGATCTATGCAGGCTCTCTAATCCCCGCAATCAATTCCGGCAGACGTGTATTCAGTCAGTACGGGAAGTTGTTAATGGTACCCGATACAAGAGAATGGCGGACATCAACGCAATATGACTTCATGGACGAGGTCGATGCCAACAATCTTGCATGGGAGTGCTTGCGCCGTAGCCCCCTCTATCAGAAGGACTTCCTAGCGTCTGTCGGTTCAGCAAAGCAACCTCATGAGGTTGCACGCATTTCTTCCGGGTGGGGGTTGCGATTTCCTTGCGCGGCCCAGCCTAACCGGTCTCCAACAAAACGTCTTCTGGACGGCTGAAACCAACACTAGCGCCCTGCATATTGGGCCATCGCCAGAGATGGTCCTTACCGATCCGCGTTTTTCGTCGGATCTGCATCCTTCAAGTTCACAGCCTGCTATCGACGGACTGCACTTGTCTTACGAAGCCGGCACAGGACACATACATCTGATCCTGCTTGATAGCCTTCAGCCCGGCCAACCGATCAGCGCCCACGTTCCCCTTGATGCCGTAGGCCTCGACAGGATCGACGCTCTGTCTCGACTATGGCGAAAGCTACACGGCCACAAGGTGCCACCCGACACCCGGATGACCGCTCAGCAGCGCCGCCGACTGAAAAACATGCTGCGCGCCGTCGATGGTCGCATGAACCACGCCGACTATCGCGAAATTGCCGAAGTCATTTTCGGAGTCGAACGGGTCGCGGCCGAACCTTGGAAAACATCCGCTTTACGCGACGCGGTCCTTGATCTGGTCAAGGATGGCTTCGCCATGATCAATGGCGGATATCGCAAGCTCTTACGCCACCGCCGCCGCAACTGACCTTTATCACGACCCGGGGTGTGCGATTTTGGCCACCTCAAGTTCGCACTCCCCCCAGCCAATTGTTCTCCGCCATCGTGGCCCTCGTCCACCGCCGAACACCGGCGGCTCCAGAGAACCCCACGGAGGCCACCATGAAATCCGATCTTGCGACACTCCCGCCCCGCTTCCTTCGCACCAAGGAAGCCGCCGAGTTTCTCAGTCTCTCAGCTCGCACGCTGGAAAAGCATCGCACCTACGGAACGGGGCCCTCCTATCGCAAGTTAGGCGGTCGCGTCGTTTACGCCATTGATGAGCTGCAGGCCTGGGCCGGGCGCGGTGCCGTCACGTCGACGTCCGATCCACGCGGCAGCGTCCTTCCGGCCAAGCGCCATGAGACCACGCCGGCAGTCCATGCCAGCCGTCACGCCCGCTGATCCACGCGGTTCCCCTCATCATGACGGCGCGACATCGCCCATCCCCGGAGCGCGGACAGCTCGATCTGTTTCACGCACTCCCCGGCGACTTCGCTCCAAGAGACGCGCAGGATCTCATGGCCTATCCGTTTTTCTCCCTCTCAAAATCTCACCGAATCGCGCCAATCGATTTCGTCGCCGGTAGCGTTTCGATCCGGGTCGAAGCCGTTCCCGATCATGGCATGGCCACGATCTGGGATGCGGACATCCTGATCTGGGCCGCGAGCCAGATCGTTGAAGCCCGCGACAAGGGCCTGCGCACCTCGCGCCTCATGGCGGCCACACCCTACGAAATCCTCAATTTTATCGGTCGTGGCGTCTCGCTTCGCGATTACCAGCGCCTGAAGGCAGCGCTGGATCGCTTGCAATCCACGACGGTCGCGACATCGATCCGCCAGCTGACCGAAGGGCGCCGCCATCGCTTCTCCTGGATCAACGAATGGCAGGAGCGCACCGACCGCTACGGCAAGCCCGCGGGCCTCGAACTGATCGTGCCTGACTGGTTCTATCGCGCAGTTCTCGACGACGCGCTCGTCCTCACGATCGACCGCACCTATTTCGATCTCACCGGCGGCCTTGACCGCTGGCTCTACCGCATCGTGCGCAAACATGGCGGGCATCAGCGCAATGGCTGGCGCTTCGACTTCCGACATCTCCATCAGAAGTCGGGCAGCCTGTCGCCATTCAAGCGCTTCGCCTTCGAGCTGCGCGACATCATCCGGCGCCAGCCATTGCCTGGCTACACGCTCTTCCTTGAGGCCGAAATCGGCGGTCGCAATCTGCTCGCCTTTGAGCCGTCACCGCCCTGTGGACAATCTGTGGATAGCCTCGTGCTATCAGGAACCCGACGTGTCGTGCTATCGGGAACCGGGGGCTCGTGCTATCGGGAACCCAAAACGGGCATAACCTACGACAATAAAACACAAAATCCGGCCCTTAACTTAGAGTCTAACCAAGAATCTAACTCTGAAGAGCGCGCGCGCGATGTGGAAAACATCGCTGACCGGCCTGAAAAAGCCAATAAATCAGTCCGAGAAAACTCCACCTCTGCTCCGGCTTTCCTTGAAGCCGGCCTTCTTGACCGGTCTTCTTCCGACAACCTGAAACTCTCCTTTGGCAAAGAGCCGGGAGGGGCGGAATGATTGTCGCGCTCCTCAATCAGAAAGGCGGCGTTGGAAAGACGACGCTCGCTCTACATCTCGCCGGTCAATGGGCGGCCAAAGGCAAGCGCGTCACCCTGATCGATGCCGATCCGCAGGGGTCGGCACTAGACTGGTCACAGCAGCGCTCACGCGAGGGCCTGCCACGCCTGTTTGGCATTGTAGGTCTTGCGCGTGACACGCTGCACCGGGAAGCGCCCGAGCTGGCCCGTGATGTCGATCATGTCATCATCGACGGTCCGCCCCGTGTCGCCGGGTTGATGCGCTCTGCTCTCCTCGCCGCCGATCTTGTGCTGATCCCGGTGCAACCATCGCCGCTCGACGGATGGGCTTCAGCCGAGATGCTGGCGCTTCTGAACGAGGCGCGCATCTATCGCCCGCAGCTGGTCGCCCGCTTCGTCCTCAACCGCTGCGGCGCCCGCACCGTCATCGCCCGTGAGACGGCCGAGACGCTTGCGGATCACGATCCGCCCTTGCTGACTTCGACCGTCGGCCAGCGTGTCGCCTTCGCCGACATGGCGCAGTCTGGCCGCCTGGTCATCGAAGCCAACCATGACAGCACGGCCGCCCGCGAGATCGCAGCCCTCGCCGCCGAAGTGCGGAGGTTGGCGCCATGACCGGCCAGCCCCGCAAGCGTAGCTTTGCAGCGCGTCCTGCTGATCCGGAAAGCTGGATCAAGTCGCTGGAAGCGACGCCGTCTCTACCGTCTCGCGACGCTGGCTTTACCGCCCGACTGACCATCGACATCACGCCCGAGCTGCGCGGGCGCATCAAGATCACCGCATTCGAGCGCGGTACAACCGTCACGGAAATGCTGCGCGATCTGCTCGCGCGCGAATTCCCGCCACCTTCAGGAGATCCTTCATGACCGGCACTGCGGCCTCCCGCATGCGCGGCAGCGCAGTGCCGTTGCCCGTATCACCAGACCACCTGACCCACGTCGAACTGACGTGGATCGAAAAGAAGATCGAATACTGGATCAGGTTCGGCCAGCATACGCGCGAAACAATCCTTGATCGTCGTCGTCGTATCCTTTCGTTTCAGCCAGACACGATCTTCGCGTTCGTCCGCTGGGCTTCGAACGACTTCGGCACGATCATTTCGCGCATCGACATCGTGCGCGCAATTGCACCCGGTGAGGCCTATCAGACACTGCCCTTCGTGCGTCCCGGCGGCGACATTCTGCTGAAGATCGAAGGCTGGCCAAAAGTCGAGACTGTGCTGCACCTGGTCGACGCCATCGAGGCGATGGGCATCGCCCCTGCCGATGCAGCGCCCGACTATTGGCGGCACGTCCACAACCGCCTGACCGCCGGCCATCAACCGCGCGCTTACAGCCACGACCAGCATCGGGCCTGGTTGAAGCGCCGGAGGATCGCTCCATGACCCGCTTCGGCTACGTCATGACGACGTATTTCTCCGTGCTCGCCGTTGCTGGGCTGTCGTTCGTATCCAACGGGCCGAAGCTAATTTGGAACGCATCCGCCAGCGCGCCGATCGGCTTCTATACCGTCGAACCGGCCGATGGCCTCGATGTGACCGAACTGGTTGCGGTCGATGCGCCCGAACCGCTCGCCACCTTCCTGACAGATGGCGGCTATCTGCCGCGCGGAACGCCACTCCTGAAGCGCGTTCTGGGCCTGCCCGGACAGACCGTGTGCCGCATGAATCTCCTCATCACGGTCGATGACGTGGAGATGGGAACGGCGCTCGAACACGACCGCATTGGCCGACCACTGCCCGTCTGGCAGGGCTGCCGCGTGATCGCGGACAGCGAGATTTTCCTGATGAACTGGGAGGTGCCCGACAGCCTCGACGGTCGGTATTTCGGCTCGATTCCTTCCAGTTCGATCATCGGTCGCGCGGTTCCGCTGTGGACCGACAATGACGGCGAAGGCCGCTTCGAATGGCGGACGCCAACGCGGTGAGCGTCACGCCTTCGGCGCGCGTAACGCCCGCCGATCCCATCCCCACCGCACGATGAAAGGACATCGCCATGCCGCAAATCGGCGAATTCACGCGCGAAGAATTTGGTTTCACGGGCCGCATTCATACGCTCACCCTCTACCGTGAAATCACCATTCTCCCTGTCGAACCCTCGGAAGTGGAGAACGCACCGAACTACCGGGTCCACCATGGCGCTGACGACAATGCGCCAGAGATCGGGGCGGCCTGGACGGAGACCAGCGAGAAGGCCGGCGAGTATCTATCGCTGCTCATCGATGATCCGACCTTCCCACAGCCGATCCGCGCGCGCCTGTTCCAGAACGGCGCGGATGCAACCTCATGGTCCCTACACTGGAACCGTCCGCAAAAGCGCGGCGAACGGGAATAGATCATGCGAATCCTTCGTCCGAACCCCGTACCACTGATGTTAGCCTGGCGGCCTCGCGCTGCCCGGCGCATCATCCCTCTTCTCCTTTCCGGCCTCTGCCTTTCTGCAACGCCGTCGGTCGAGGTGCAGGCGCAAAGCGCCCCGCACATCAGGTCCTCAGTCGCCGATCCGCATGCCGGTTTCGTTACCGAAGCTTCGCAGCGTTTCGGCATCCCCGAGCACTGGATACGCGCCGTTCGCCGCGTCGAAAGCGCCGGCGATGTGCGCGCAATATCGTCTGCGGGCGCGATGGGCCTGATGCAGGTCATGCCTGATACCTGGGCGGAGCTGCGTATCCGTTATGGCCTCGGCCGTGACCCATACGATCCCCGCGACAACATCCTCGCAGGCACCGCTTATCTGCGCGAAATGCACGATCGCTACGGTTCGCCGGGATTTCTGGCGGCCTATAATGCCGGTCCCGGACGCTACGATGAATACCTCGCAGGCCGTCGCCTTCCGGCGGAAACCCGCGCCTATGTCGCGACCCTCGCGCCCCTTGTCGGTGGCGGTGAACTTGCACCGGCGACGCGAGGAAAAACCGTCGTCGCCACCTCCAATCCGAACGCATGGCGCCAAGCACCGCTCTTCGTCACGCCGTCTTTCAGCACTTCGGATGCAAGGCAACCGTCGCAAGCCGAGCACTCCAACGGCATGGCCGCTGCGCAGGCCGGGCACGCTGACCCCGCCGATGCACTGCAATCTGGCGACCTGTTTGTCGCTCGGCCCGGTGATGGAGACCGGCCATGAAGAGTCTCGTGGTCTGGCGCAGCGTGGCGTGGTCTGGAGAGGGCTGTGTGGAATTGGGGGGAGAGCAGGAAGGAACGACAGAAGGACGGCGAGATAAAAGGCCATGCCCGAAACTCTGTAAGTCTCTGACGAGACTGGCGTTTTTTCGTGCATGGCGGTCGGTCGCGTGCATGCTGCACGGTTTTTTCAAGCAATTTCAAGACCCCTTTATGCACGCCTCCTGCTTTTGGCTTGCGAGAGCTGCGTCATGAGCGAGGGCGACAGCGAATTCCGCGTCCGTCCTGGGCGCATCAAGAGCCCCCGTGCCGGCAAGCCAAAGAGCTTCATCAACCAGGTGCTGCGCGCCGCGAAGAAGTCTGGGCATGTCGCTTCGCCGTCGGCCTCCGGCAAGCGCGCTTCCGGTTATGGCCGCTCGACTTTCGGCCGCGGCCGCGGCAGCTTCAGCCGCAACCGTCTGTTCAGCTCTTCCCGCCGTGTCGTAGTGAAGGCCCGCGTCGTCCGCCATCAAGGCAAGTCGTTTCGCTCGGCGCCCCTGTCAGCCCACCTCTCCTACCTCAAGCGCGAGGGCGTGAGCCGGGACGGAGAGAAAGGCGTGATGTTTGACGCCGAGAACGAGCGCGCTGACGATCTCGCCTTCTCTGATCGGTGCAAAGACGACCGGCACCATTTCCGCTTCATCATCTCGCCTGAAGACGCGGCCGACATGACCGATCTGCGCGAGTTCACCCGTGACCTTGCGCGGCAGATGGAATCCGACCTCGGCACCAAACTCGACTGGGCGGCCGTCGATCACTGGAACACCGACAATCCCCACGTCCATCTTATCGTGCGCGGTGTCGACCAGACCGGCGCCGATCTGGTGATCTCACGCGATTATATCAGCCGCGGCCTGCGCTCCCGCGCCGAGGATCTGGTCTCCATCGAACTCGGCCCCAAACCCGAGCACGAGATCCGCAGCGCGCTGGAAAAGGAAGTCACGGCAGAACGCTGGACCCGCCTCGATGTCGAGATCCGCCTCGCCGCCGACGAAACCGGCTTGATCGATCTGCGGCCGGAGGCGCCCGGCGTGTCCGATCCATCGTTACGCCGTCTCATGGTCGGGCGACTTCAGCATCTGGAGAAGATGGGCCTCGCCGCGCCCGCCAGTCCCGGCGAATGGATGGTAGGCCTCGAGGCGGAAAAATCCCTGCGCGATCTCGGCATGCGCGGCGACATCATCAAAACCATGCACCGTGCCTTCACAGAGCGCGGACAGGATCGCGGTTTCACCGACTATGTGATCGATGGCACGGCAGGCTCGCCCGTCATGGGCCGGCTCGTGGATCGCGGCCTGCACGACGAACTCACCGGCGAAGCCTACGCCGTCATCGATGCCACCGACGGCCGCGCCCATCATGTACGCTTCCGCGGCATCGAGGCCTTCGAGCATTCCCCTGCCATCGGCGGCATCGTGGAAGTCAGGCGCTTCGGCGGCCCCGATGATGACCGCCCGACACTTGTGCTCGCCAACAGATCCGATCTCGACCTCAACCGGCAAATCACCGCGCCCGGCGCCACCTGGCTCGATCATCGCCTGGTCGAACGCGAGCCAATGCCCATGTCCGCCGGCGGCTTCGGAAGCGAGGTCCGCGAGGCGATGCAGGCACGCGCTGAGCATCTGGCCGAGGAAGGCCTCGCCCGCCGCCAAGATCAGCGTATCATCCTGCAGCGCGATCTTCTCAATACCCTGCGCCAGCGCGAGCTAGATGCCGTTGGGGCAAAGTTGGCCACCGAAACCGGGCTCGCCTTCCAGAAAGCGCAGGCCGGCGAGCACGTCACCGGCATCTACCGCCAGCGGCTCGCCCTCTCCTCCGGCCGCTTCGCCATGATCGACAACGGACTTGGCTTCCAGCTCGTCCCCTGGACCCCGCCGCTGGAAAAGAAACTCGGCCAGCACATCGTCGGCGTCGCCAAAAGCGGCGGAGGGATCGACTGGAGCCTCGGCCGCCAGCGCGCGCTTGGCCTGTGACCCTCAACCCCAACAGACAAGGACCACGATAATGTCCGCAACCAAAATCCTCTGGGGCCAAATACTCATCGTCTTCCTGATCGTGCTGTTCACCACCTGGGGAGCCACACAATATGTTGCCTGGCAGCTCGGGTTTCAGGCGCAGCTTGGGACACCCTGGTTCGCGTTCGGCGATATGCCCTTCTATTATCCGCCCGCCATCTTCTGGTGGTGGTACTTCTTCGACGCCTACGCCCCAGATATCTTCGCCAAAGGTGGCATGATCGCAGCATCCGGCGGCTTCATCGCTATCGCTGTCGCCATCGGCATGTCGGTATGGCGTGCCCGTGAAGCCAAGAACATCGAGACCTATGGTTCGGCACGATGGGCAAACCCACAGGAGATCAAGGCTGCGGGTTTGCTCAGCCCGGATGGCGTAGTGCTCGGCAAGCTCGACCGCGACTACATCCGCCACGATGGTCCGGAGCATGTGTTGTGCTTTGCGCCGACGCGATCCGGCAAGGGCGTCGGACTCGTCGTCCCGACCCTCCTGACCTGGCCGGGCTCAGTTGTCGTTCACGACATCAAGGGCGAGAACTGGCAGCTCACCGCCGGCTTCCGCTCAAAGCACGGCCGCGTGCTTCTGTTTGATCCGACCAACGTCAAATCAGCCGCCTACAATCCCCTGCTCGAGGTGCGCCGCGGCGAATGGGAAGTGCGCGACGTACAGAACGTCGCCGACGTGTTGGTCGATCCGGAAGGTTCGCTGGAAAAACGCAACCACTGGGAGAAGACAAGCCACTCGCTGCTGGTTGGTGCGATCCTCCACGTCCTCTATGCCGAGAAGGACAAGACGCTCGCCGGTGTCGCGGGATTCCTGTCCGACCCTAAGCGCCCGATCGAGACGACACTGGCGGCGATGATGACCACGCCGCATCTCCGCGAAAAAGGCCCGCATCCGGTCATCGCATCCACGGCGCGCGAGTTGCTCAACAAATCCGACAATGAACGTTCCGGCGTGTTGTCCACCGCCATGTCGTTCCTCGGCCTCTATCGCGATCCTGTTGTCGCCGAGGTGACAAGCCGCTGCGACTGGCGCATCGCGGACCTCATCGAGGACGACCGACCGGCCACGCTTTACCTAGTCGTGCCACCATCTGACATTTCGCGGACCAAGCCGCTCATCCGCCTTGTCCTTAACCAGATCGGGCGGCGCCTGACGGAAGACCTTCACACCAAGGAGCGTCGGCATCGCGTGCTGATGATGCTGGACGAATTTCCGGCCCTCGGCCGTCTCGACTTCTTCGAGAGCGCTCTGGCCTTCATGGCAGGCTATGGGCTCAAGGCATTCCTCATCGCCCAGTCGCTGAACCAAATCGAAAAGGCTTACGGCGCCAACAACTCGATCCTCGACAACTGCCATGTGCGTGTCTCCTTCGCCACCAACGACGAACGGACGGCGAAGCGCGTCTCCGATGCGCTCGGCACCGCCACCGAGATGAAGGCGATGAAGAACTATGCCGGGCATCGCCTATCGCCCTGGCTCGGGCATCTGATGGTCTCGCGCTCGGAAACCGCGCGCCAGCTCCTCACTCCTGGCGAGATCATGCAGCTCCCGCCCGACGATGAAATCGTCATGCTGGCGGCAACGCCGCCCGTTCGGGCGAAGAAGGCCCGATACTACGAGGACAGACGCTTCAACGAGCGCGTATTGCCCCCACCCGATCCGGCCAAGACCCGACGAACCACCCGTAAAGACGCCTGGACGGAATTGAAACCGCAAGCGCCGGATGCTCGTCTGCTCGCTGAAATCCAGAAGACGGAAAAGGATGCCGCCAACAGCGGACTGCGCCGCGAGCCGGAACTGCCGGATCACGTCGCCATCGTCAAAGAGACGAGAGATCCGAACCCGTCCGAGGAATTTTCTGTCCTACTAGATGACGAACCGGAAGACGCCGCCCGCCAGCGCCAGGTTCTGCGCCGGCAGATGACCGGCATCGCCCGGCAGGTGTCGATGAACCCCAACGACAATATGGATCTGTGACCATGCGTGACCGCCTTAACCTCACCTTGCCTGTAGAGATGATCGAGCAGATCAGAGACCTGTCTGAGCGCAAGAGCATCTCGCGCTCAGCGATCGTCGAAGCGGCCGTTGCGTCCTTTCTTTCACCCGACAACGCCGACCGGCGCGAGGCCGCTTTCGCGCGCCGCATGGACAGACTTTCCAGGCAGGTCCAGCGGATCGAACGCGACCTTGGCGTCACCGCCGAAACCGTGGCGCTGTTCGTTCGCTTCTGGCTGACCATCACACCGCCCTTGCCAAGCGATGCGCACGCTGCCGCTCAGGCCAAAGGCCGGGAACGCTACGAGGGCTTCATCGAGACCCTCGGCGTGCGCCTTCAGAAGGGACAGAGCTTTCTGCGTGAAATTCCCGATGATGTTGCCGGTGATGTCCCTGAATGACAGAAGCTAACTCAGCATTCGTGGGAAAGCCGTCCCGCAAGTTGTCAGAGAAGGTCCTTGCTGGCCCGTGAGGCCGAAAGGCGAAGAAGGAGCTTCGGCCGGATCGCGCCGTAGCCTATGCAATGGCGGACCCTAAAGTGGCGAGGAACGCCTTTTCGGCGGGGAGCGCGGCGTTGCACAGAAGGCGGGATTGGTTCGAGCTAAAACTAGATGCGAACTGACCCCAGAATGGTTGACCACAGCCTTCCCGATGAGGGCGCATCGCTCGATTGAGTTTCTGGTGTCGCAGGTTTTGGGATTTTCGCGACAGATTCCAAGATGATGGCGCTACGTCGCTGATGTTCTAGAAAATATCGTTGTCTGCACACTGTTTAGGTGCGCCACGAATGGTACCCCATTTTTGCCCCCCATAGCGCCGCTGGTCCCATCAAACCATTGGTGTTGCTCGGTTTCTATAGGAACTATTGTCTAAAAATACCTTGTTTTTGGCTGATTTTAGATAGAGTAGCGGATGCCTACATGCGAACATCGAGACGCCATCATCGACACCGATTGACTTAGCCAGCGCGGGTTATGGTAACGTTCGGCATGACTTTACCTAACGACCTCTCGAAGTGCCTCGTTCTGAACACCATCGCAGCCGCCCGCACGTTGCTGCGGCGGTATGATGCGAAGCTGAAACCGTTCGGCGTCACGGCTCAGCAATTCTGGCTACTCGCAGCGATCCGCTTCTATCCGGGCGAGCCGGTCGCGACGCTGGCGCAGCGGGTGTTTTTGGATCGCACGAGCCTGACACGGAACCTCGATCTTCTTGAACGCAAGGGGCTTGTGCGGCGTGTCTCGGGTGCGGTCGGCAACGCTCGCCTTTGTGAACTGACAGAGTCGGGAGACACGGTGCTGGATCGCCTTCTGCCGGAATGGCAGCAAGCCCAGTCCGAACTCATGGAAGGTCTCTCGGATCAGGATGCCGAGACCTACCTTCGAGTCGCCAAACACCTATAGGCGGCGCGAGAACCTACGGGATTGCCTAAACCCACTCATGTGCTATATGGTGTGTATATACACATGAGGGCGTTCGATGCATGAACCTATTGTCATAACCGGGCTTGGCGCGGTGTCTCCCCTCGGGGCCGGCGTCGCCACGAACTGGAAAAGGCTTATCGCGGGACAATCCGGCGTCAGGACGAACACGCGCTTTGAGACGGATGGATGGAAATGCCGGATCGCGGGCCTTGTGCCCAGCCAGGCGGAAGACGCCGAAGGCTTTGACCCGGAAACGGTAATGGACCCACGGGATTTGCGCCGAACCGATCTGTTCATTCACTATGCGATGGCTGCCGCACGAGAAGCATTGGATCAGGCGGGCTGGCATCCAGAAAGCGCCGAGGACAGGATACGCACAGCCACGGTCATCGGAACCGGGGTGGGCGGTGTTCCGGCGATCACGGGTGCGGCCGAGACCATCCGCACCGAAGGGGTGCGCCGCCTTTCTCCGTTCGTGGTGCCGTCGTTTCTGCCGAACCTCGCAACCGGGCAAATCGCCATCCGTTTTGGCTTTCACGGACCTGCTGGTGCGCCGGTTACGGCCTGCGCCGCATCCGCGCAGGCGATTGGCGATGCCCTCCGGCTGATCCGCACCGGCGAGGCCGACATCGCTTTGTGTGGCGGCACGGAGGCGTGCGTCGATCCTGTTGCTATTGGCGGGTTCACCGCTGCAAAGGCGCTCTCCTTCAACTTCAACGACGAACCTCATCGGGCTTCACGACCCTTCGATGCCGACCACGATGGCTTTGTGCTCTCTGAAGGAGCCGCCATGCTGGTTATCGAACGCTTTAGCCACGCGGCGCGGCGCGGCGCGCGTCCGCTGGCAATCTTGTCAGGATACGGCACCACAACCGACGCCCATCATGTCACGGCCGGATGGCCCGATGGGCGTGAGGCGGCAAGGGCGATGGAAATCGCACTCGCGATGGCTGGAATCGATAGCGATGCCATCGGCTATGTCAACGCTCATGCAACCTCCACGCCGGTTGGCGATGCTGCTGAACTGGCCGCGTTGGAAAAGGTCTTTGGAGCAGGCAAGAGGAACACGCCCGTTGGATCGACCAAATCAGCGACCGGGCACATGCTCGGGGCCGCAGGCGCGATAGAGGCGGTCTATTCGGTTCTCGCAATTCAGAACCAGATACTTCCGGCAAGCCTCAATATCGACAAACCAATGCCGGACGCGGAAGGATTTGATCTGCTTTCCTATGGCGCACGCCCGGCCAAGGTCGATCATGTTCTGTCCAACGCTTTCGGGTTCGGCGGCGTCAACGCGGCGCTGGTGTTCAGCCGTTACGGGTGAGGCTCCATATCGGGCTAGGCACAACCCCATGCGGCGCAGACGAAACAGCAGAGAGTCGGAAGCCACACCCGCGCCTTTGCTTTTACGTGGCCGCATCAGCATCCCCATGACCGCATTGGTTCAGACACTTGCGGTTGCCGAGTATCTCAGCTTTTCCGCTCACTCCATCGTCTTCATCGGCTTGTTGCCGCTGGCGACGGCGATTTTCGGGGTTCTGCGAGGCGGCGAGCGTCCACGCCCTGCCTTCTGGCTTTTCTCCTGTCTCGGCAGCGCCCTCGTCGCAGGATTCGCCTTGTCGCAAGGAATTACCGGCTCTCCCACTGACAACCTGCTCATGCTGGCCGCGATCATCGTATGCGGCCTTGGCTATGCTGAAGGTGCTAAGCTGTCGCGTCAGCTTGGCGGCTGGCAGGTGATTTCCTGGGCGCCCGTCCTGTCCTTGCCGATTATGCTGATCCTGACGGTATTCACCATGCCGCCATCGCTTGCGAGCATCAGCGGTGCGGCCTGGGCCTCACTCGCCTATGTATCGCTGTTCAGCATGTTGATTGGCTTCGTGTTCTGGTATCGCGGACTGGCGCAGGGTGGCATAGCTGCCGTGGGACAACTACAATTGCTCCAACCCTTTTTCGGCCTCGCCCTAGCCGCAAGCCTGCTGCAGGAAAAGGAAAGCGTTATCCTGCCCGTCTTGATACCGTCGAGAAACCGGCTCTTGAACAGCATGGCGTTCCCTATATTGGTCGCGATAATCCCGAAACTGACATTTCAAGCCACCTTCCGGCTGATGAACCGCCGCTTTCCTTGCCAACCTCAAGAACACCATTACCGGCCTGAGATGCTTCGGTGATCGCATCAGCCGATTTCGGCATGGTATACTCGCTATTGACGGCAAACTTCCGGCTGTCGCCTTAATGCTGTGCATTGCCAGAAGTTATGTACGACATGAATAAGGATCCTCCATCGTTGCATGATTCGCGCAATACCCGGACGTTATTGCTACCTCGGCAAAAGGAGCATCCCGCCTTTCTCCTGTATTTGCACGCTACACTACTACGACACCAAACACTTGTTGAATCAGCCTAATTTCTGGCTCTTTTAATCGTCCCCGATCCAGGGCTTGCCGAACGGTCCCTGAACGCAAGGGGACGACATGGCGGAAAATCACCGGAAATCTGAGGCGATCACGCGGGGCGCGCGCATGCTGCGCACCGCCCTCGGCCCCGCCATCGCCCGGTTTCTGGAAGACCCGTCGATCGTCGAGGTGATGCTCAATCCTGACGGCCGGCTCTGGATCGACCGGCTTTCCGAAGGCCTCGCCGATACCGGTGAGCGCCTGTCACCTGCGGATGGCGAACGGATCGTCCGTCTGGTGGCGCACCATGTCGGCGCCGAAGTGCATTCCGGCGCTCCTCGTGTCTCAGCCGAACTCCCCGAAACGGGAGAGCGGTTCGAAGGCCTTCTACCCCCTGTTGTCGCTGCCCCGAGCTTTGCGATCCGCAAACCCGCCGTCGCCGTTTTCACCCTCGACGATTATGTCGCCGCCGGGATCATGGATGCCGACCAGGCCGAGATGCTGCGGCAGGCCGTCGCCTCTCGCGCCAATATTCTTGTCGCGGGCGGCACCTCGACTGGCAAAACCACCCTCACAAATGCGCTGCTCGCCGAAGTCGCCAAGACTTCGGACCGGGTCGTCATCATCGAGGACACCCGTGAGCTGCAATGCGCCGCGCCGAACCTTGTGGCCATGCGGACGAAGGATGGCGTGGCATCGCTCTCCGATCTCGTCCGGTCATCCCTACGTCTGCGGCCCGATCGTATTCCGATCGGCGAAGTGCGCGGCCCTGAAGCTCTTGATCTCCTGAAGGCCTGGGGAACCGGCCACCCCGGCGGGATCGGCACCATCCATGCCAGCACCGGCATCGGCGCGCTGCGGCGCCTCGAGCAACTAATTCAGGAAGCCGTCATCACGGTGCCCCGCGCACTGATCGCAGAGACCATCGATCTTGTCGCCGTGCTGTCGGGCCGCGGATCCCTGCGCCGCCTTTCCGAGCTCGCCCGCGTCCATGGCCTCGGCACCGACGGCGATTACCGCGTCAGCCCCGCAGCCCATTCCTCAAGTCCAACAGGAGAATTATAATGATCCGCCGCTCATTGCGTATCCGCCGCCACATCGCGACGGCCGCCGCTGTTACCTACGCGACCTTGCTCTTGGCGCCTGCAGCCCATGCCTCCGGCTCATCCATGCCGTGGGAAGCACCGCTGCAATCCATCCTTCAATCCATCGAAGGCCCGGTCGCCAAGATCATCGCAGTGATCATCATCATTGTCACCGGCCTGACGCTCGCCTTTGGCGACAGTTCTGGGGGCGCCCGGAAGCTGATCCAGATCGTCTTCGGTCTCTCTATAGCATTTGCTGCCAGCTCATTCTTCCTGAGCTTCTTCAGCTTTGGCGGCGGAGTACTCGTCTGATGGCTGGCTCATTTGAAAACCTGGCCGATGTGCCGGGCTTCGTCGTGCCGGTCCACCGGGCGCTGACCGAGCACATTCTGCTCGGCGGCGCTCCGCGCTCAATCGCGATCGTCAACGGAACGCTTGCCGCCGCTCTCGGCCTCGGCCTGCGACTTTGGTTGGTCGGCATCGCGCTCGGGCTGCTCGGGCACCTCGCTGCCGTTTGGGCAGCTAAACGCGATCCGATGTTCGTCGATGTGGTGCGCCGCCATCTGCGCATCCCCGGTCACCTCGGCGTTTGAGGAGTCCTACCATCATGATGAACCTCGCAGAATATCGCCGCACCTCGACCCGCCTCGCCGACTTTCTGCCATGGGCAGCATTGGCCCACGACGGTGTGGTGCTGAACAAGGACGGCTCCTTCCAGAGAACCGCGCGATTTCGTGGACCGGATCTCGACAGCGCCGTTCCCGCCGAACTGGTGGCCGTAGCAAGTCGCCTCAACAACGCCTTCCGCCGCCTTGGTTCAGGCTGGGCAATCTTCGTTGAGGCGCAGCGACACACCGCAGCGATCTATCCATCGAGCCGCTTTCCGGATGCCGCATCGGCCCTGATCGATGCAGAACGCAAAGCAGGCTTCGAAGAAGATGGCACACATTTCGAGTCCAGCTACTTCCTGACCTTCCTATACCTGCCGCCGGCTGAAGATGCGGCGCGTGCCGAAAGCTGGCTCTATGAGGGTCGAGAGCAAACCGGCGTCGATGCGGGCGAAATTCTGCGCGGCTTCATCGACCGCACTGACCGCGTGATCCAACTCGTCGACGGCTTCATGCCGGAATGCGAGTGGCTCGGTGATGCCGAGACCTTGACATATCTGCACGGCTGCATCTCGACCAAACGTCACCGCGTTCGCGTGCCAGAAACGCCGATGTATCTGGACGCACTCCTGGCCGATCAGCCTCTGACTGGCGGATTGGAACCGCGTTTGGGCGCTTCCCATCTGCGCGTCCTCACCATTGTCGGTTTTCCGACTGCGACAACGCCCGGAATTCTAGACGAACTCAACCGGCTTGCCTTTCCCTATCGCTGGTCGACGCGGGCGGTAATGCTAGACAAGACCGACGCCACCAAGTTGCTGGTCAAGATCCGACGGCAATGGTTCGCCAAGCGCAAGTCGATCGCATCGATCCTCAAGGAGATCATGACCAACGAGGCATCGGCTCTCGTTGACACCGATGCGTCGAACAAGGCCGCTGATGCCGATCTGGCGCTTCAAGAGCTCGGCGCGGATTTTGCCGGACAAGCGTACGTCACCGCGACCGTGACAGTCTGGGACGACGACCCCAGGATCGCCGCCGAAAAACTCCGACTCGTCGAAAAGGTCATCCAGGGTCGCGACTTCACGGCGATGGCAGAAGGAATCAACGCTGTGGACGCTTGGCTCGGCTCCTTGCCCGGGCATGTCTATGCCAATGTCCGCCAGCCTCCGATTTCCACGCTCAATCTCGCCCATATGATCCCGCTCTCAGCGGTGTGGGCGGGGCCGGAACGGGACGAGCATTTTGCAGCGCCCCCACTGCTCTTCGGCAAGACCGAAGGCTCGACCCCGTTCCGGCTTTCCCTTCACGTCGGCGACGTCGGCCACACCCTGATTGTCGGCCCAACGGGCGCGGGCAAGTCCGTCCTACTCGCCCTGATGGCCCTGCAGTTCCGCCGGTATCTGGGCGCTCAGGTTTTCGCCTTCGATTTCGGCGGCTCGATCCGTGCGGCGGCGCTCGCGATGGGCGGGGACTGGCACGATCTTGGCGGCGGTCTGAGCGGGGACGCTGACGACAGCGTTTCCCTTCAACCGCTCGCCGGCATTCACGATGTCCCTGAGCGCGCCTGGGCAGCCGACTGGATCGTCACGATCCTTACCCGCGAAGGCGTGACCATCACGCCGGAGGTGAAGGAATACATCTGGACGGCGCTGACCTCGCTGGCCTCCGCCCCGGTGAACGAGCGCACCATCACCGGCCTCGCCGTCCTGCTGCAATCCAACGATCTGAAGCAGGCGCTGCGGCCCTATTGTGTCGGCGGTCCCTATGGCCGGTTGCTCGACGCCGAGGCCGAGCATCTCGGCGCGGCAACCGTGCAGGCCTTCGAGACCGAGGGGCTGATCGGTACGGGGGCTGCGCCCGCCGTTCTCTCCTATCTCTTTCATCGCATCGAGGATCGACTCGACGGTTCGCCGACCATGCTGATCATCGACGAAGGCTGGCTGGCGCTCGACGATGACGGCTTTGCGGGCCAGCTTCGCGAGTGGCTGAAGACCCTGCGCAAAAAGAATGCATCCGTCGTCTTCGCCACCCAATCGCTCTCGGACATCGACGGCTCGGCCATCGCCCCCGCCATTATCGAAAGCTGCCAGACCCGACTGCTGTTGCCGAATGAGCGGGCGATCGAGCCACAGATCACGGCGATCTACAGACGCTTTGGTCTGAACGACCGGCAGATCGAGATCCTCGCGCGCGCCACGCCCAAGCGGGATTATTACTGCCAGTCCCGCCGCGGCAATCGGCTGTTCGAGCTCGGCCTGTCCGACGTGGCACTGGCGCTCTGCGCCGCCTCCTCCAAAACCGACCAGGCCGAGATCCAGCGCTTGGTCGCTGAACACGGCCGCGAGGGCTTCCTTGCCGCCTGGCTGCGCCATCGTGATGTGGCCTGGGCCATCGACCTCGTCCCCACCCTAACCCTACAGGAGAATTTACGATGATTATCCGTCGCTCGCGCTCGGTCCTTGTCGCGGCCACCCTTCTCGCAGCGCCCCTGATGATATCGCTTGTTGTGATCAGGCCTGCGCATGCATGGCGTATCGTCTACGATCCGACCAACTACAGCCAGAATGTGCTGACGGCGGCGCGCACGCTCCAACAGATCAATCAGCAGATCACCCAGCTTCAGAACGAAGCACAGATGCTGATCAACCAAGCCCGCAATCTGGCGAGCCTTCCCTATACCTCGCTCAAGCAACTCCAGCAGTCCGTCCAGAAAACGCAGCAGCTTCTCAGCCAGGCGCAGAACATCGCCTTCGACGTTCAGAAGATCGATCAGGCCTTTCAAACCCAATATGGCAATGCGTCGATGTCGGCGTCTGATCAGGCGCTTGTCGCCGGCGCCCGCGAACGCTGGCAGAACACGGTCGGCGGTCTTCAGGACGCCATGCGCGTGCAGGCCGGTGTGGTCAGCAACATCGACACCAACCGCGCCGAGATGTCGGCGCTAGTCGGCCAGAGCCAGGGGGCCACCGGCGCGCTTCAGGCAACGCAAGCCGGAAACCAACTCCTTGCGCTTCAGGCCCAGCAACTTTCCGATCTGACCGCGTTGCTGGCCGCAAACGGCCGTGCCGACGCTCTCACCACTGCCGAACAAGCCGCGGCCGCCGAACAAGGCCGCGAGCAGCGGCGCCGCTTCCTGACGCCCGGCTCCGGCTACCAGCCGGGCAATGCGCAGATGTTCAACAACGGCAACTGAGCCCGGAAGGGAAATACAATGGACGGCAAGATGCTGGCCCGCCTGGGCGCCATCATATTCGTCGCGATCGCTATCACGGCGACCGCTATCGAGATGACCCGAGAGGAGGAGGTGCCCGGAGAGCCGTCTACCCGGCATGTTCAGCCGTCCAGTATCGATTCGCTGCGCGCCAGGCAGCGACGATGCCAGCTTCTGGGTGAAGCCGCGACCCGCGATACGGAATGCCTGGGCGTCTGGGCCGAGAGCCGCGACCGCTTCCTCGGCATCCCTTCACCACTAGCTCCCGTACTGCCGACCGCGCCACATCAGAACGAAGGACAATAACAATGGGCGGCACCGGCGTCATCGACCGATTCCTCCAGGTCTTCACCAGCTACATCGACAGCGGCTTTGGCCTGCTCGGCGGCGAAGTCGCCTTCATCGCCACCACACTGATCGTCATCGACGTTACGCTGGCCGCACTATTCTGGTCCTGGGGCGCTGACGACGACATAATCGCACGCCTCGTCAAAAAAACTCTGTTCGTTGGCGCGTTCGCCTACATTATCAGCAACTGGAACAATCTGGCGAAGATTGTGTTCGACAGTTTCGTCGGACTTGGCCTCAAAGGCTCAGGCACCAGCTTTACGACCGCCGAATTGTTGCGCCCCGGTAAAGTCGCCCAGACCGGCCTCGATGCGGGTCGACCGCTTCTCGAATCCATCTCCGGCCTGATGGGCTACTGGTCCTTCTTCGAGAACTTCATCCAGATCGCCTGCCTGTTGTTCGCCTGGGCCCTCGTCCTGCTCGCTTTCTTCATTCTCGCCGTCCAGCTCTTCGTCACGCTGATCGAGTTCAAGCTGACGACATTGGCCGGCTTCGTGCTCATTCCCTTCGGCCTGTTCGGCAAATCCGCCTTC
The DNA here is from genome assembly GCF_039631535.1 of Ochrobactrum sp. WV_118_8. Lineage (NCBI taxonomy): Bacteria > Pseudomonadati > Pseudomonadota > Alphaproteobacteria > Hyphomicrobiales > Brucellaceae > Ochrobactrum > Ochrobactrum sp. WV_118_8. The sequence continues at coordinate 550,593 of NZ_JBDIUZ010000002.1, forward strand.
ATGGCCGAGAAGGTGCTGGGCAATGTAGTTTCCTCGGGCATCAAGGTGCTGGTGCTCGCCGTCATCATCGGCATCGGATCGACACTCTTCGGCCAGTTTACCGCCGGCTTCGGGGGAGCGGCGCCGAGCATCGACGACGCCATGGCGATCGTGCTGGCGGCGCTGTCCCTTCTCGGTCTCGGCATCTTCGGCCCAGGGATTGCCAATGGCCTCGTGTCAGGCGGCCCCCAGCTTGGCGCTGGGGCTGCCGTCGGCACCGGGCTTGCGGTTGGCGGTGCGATGATGGCTGGCGCTGGTGCTGCAGGCCTCGCGGCCAGAGGTGGCGCTGCTGCCCTGTCTGGCGGGGCTGCCGCCGTTCGTGGCGCCGCCGCGGCTGCTGGCGGCGCATCCACCGCCTACAGTCTTGCTTCCGCTGGCCAGTTCGGTGGCGGCAGTGTGTCCTCCGGTCTCGGTGGCGTTGCGAAAGCTGCTGGCAGCGCCACCGTCTCGCCCCTCAAGCGCGCTGCGTCCACAGCCAGCGAGAGCGTCAAAACCAGCTTCTCCGAGGGAGCCAAATCAGCCTTCGAGACCACTGGCGGCTCCTCCTCGATGGGCACCATCGGCGGGGAATCCGCTCAGGTTGCATCTCCCGCCGCATCCGGCGGCGAGCCCGCCTGGGCAAAGCGCATGAAGCGCTCGCAGTCGATGTCACACGGCGTCTCGGCCGCCGCTCATGCGGTGCGCTCCGGCGACGCCCATGGCGGTGGCTCTTCCATCAATCTTTCTGAAAGTGACCGCTGATGAACATCTTCAAACGCCCCGCTACCCACTATGGTAAATCGCCCGAACCCGAAACGCCCTACCAGAAAGCCTCTCAGGTATGGGATGACCGTATCGGCTCCGCGCGCATTCAGGCGAAGAACTGGCGCTACATGGCCTTCGGCTCGCTGATGCTATCGGCCGGTCTCGCTTCAGCTTTAGTCTGGCAGTCGGCACGCGGCACTGTCGTTCCATGGGTCGTACAAGTTGACAATCTCGGTCAATCGCAGGCCGTCGCCCCTGCTGCCAGCGATTACCGTCCAACCGATCCGCAGGTGGCCTGGCATCTGGGACGGTTCATCGAGCAGGTACGCTCGATCCCTGCAGACGCGATCATCGTTCGCCAAAACTGGCTGCGCGCCTATGAGTTTACGACCGATCGCGGCGCAACTGCGCTCAACGACTACGCCCGCGCCAATGATCCCTTCACGAAGGTCGGCCGGAACCAAGTCACCGTCGAGGTATCGAGCGTCATCCGGGCATCGCCCGACAGCTTCCGCGTGGCCTGGACAGAACGCCACTACGAGAACGGCCAACTCTCCAGCACGCAGCGTTGGACCGCGATCCTCACGATTGTCGTGCAGCCTCCGCGTAACGCCGAACGGCTGAAGTCCAACCCACTAGGCATCTATGTCAATGCGATCTCCTGGTCGCGGGAGATGAGCCAATGAGCGTTATCGTCAGCGCATCGGACCGACCCGCAAGAAAAAAAGCTGCCCCTTTCGCTGTTCTCTTCGCCGCAACCATGCTCGCTGGCTGCGCAACAATGCAGAAGCCGCCGGAAATAAGCTACGATTCCGATGTTCCGCCGCTGCCAGCCGTTCAGGCCGTCGTGACAGAACAGGCGCCCCGGCCCTTGCATGTGCCCCCTGGCTGGACTGCGAGCCGGGGCGGGACTGCGGCAGGAACGCCCAGCGGACGTATCGAGAGCGCCAACGTCGCAGCCCGCGTGGAGCCGAGGCGCGAGGGATACTACAATGCCATCCAGATCTACCCCTGGAGCGAAGGGGCGCTTTATCAGGTCTACGCCGCGGTCGGCCAGATCACCACGATCGCACTTGAACCCGGTGAAAACCTGACTGGCGCAGGTCCGATCGCAGCCGGTGACACCGCACGCTGGATCATCGGCGATACTGAAAGCGGCGCTGGCCTGACCCGGCGTGTGCAAGTGCTGGTTAAACCGACGCGTCCCCACATCTCCACTAACCTCATCATCACCACCGATCGCCGGACATACATGATCGAGCTTCGTGCCCGCGAAACCCTCTACATGCCGGCGGTCGCATGGGCCTATCCCGCACAGCCGGGATCGAGGCAGTCCGTACCCACCACACCCATCATTCCGGCCGCCACTGCCCGGAACTACCGCTATGGCCTCACTGGGGGCAATCCACCCTGGAAGCCCGTGTCTGTTTATGACGACGGTCGCCGTGTCTATGTCGAATTCCCCCGTGGCATCGTCCAGGGCGAGATGCCTCCTCTCTTCGTCATTGGTCCTGAAGGCGAAGCGCAAATCGTCAACAGTCGCATCCACCAACATATCCTGATCGTGGATCGCATGTTCGGCGCCGCCGAGTTGCGTCTTGGCAGCGGCGATCGCCAGCAAGTCGTCAGGATCGTTCGCACCGACGGAAGGCCCGCATCATGAGCGAAATCGATAACAGCCGAAACGAGCTAACCGAACCCGACGACGATTCCGCCGTCTCGCTGACCGGTGCGACAGGTGATGCCGCGCCGGCAATGCGCCTGCGCGCCGAGGCCCCACGGGTCACCCGGCTGTCGCGTAAGGTTCTGGCCGGACTTGGCGTTATCTCCGCGCTCGGCGTTGGTGGTGCGCTGATTTACGCGCTTCAGACCCGCGGAGCAGGTCCTGGCGGCGAGGAACTCTATTCCATCGACAACCGCAGCACCGCAGATGGCTTAGCGGGCCTGCCACGTGACTACACCGGCCCGGTTCTCGGCCCACCCCTTCCCGGCGATCTTGGCGGTCCGATACTCGACGCCCGGAACCGGGGGCAGCCCGTCATTCCACCGACAATGGCTGGCGCTCCAGGAATAGATCAAGAGGAGCAGCGCCGCCTCGCGGAAGAGGAAGCCGCCCGCACCAGCCGGATGTTCTTCCAGACCGAAGCCCGACCCGGCGTTGTGCCAGGCAGCACCACTTCGGGGTTCGCAGGCATGGCTCCCGGAGGTCAGGGCAGCCCACAAACGGGACAGGATCGCCAGTTGGCATTCATCAATGCCCCAGTCGATCGGCGCACCGTGTCGGCGGATCGCGTCGCGGCCCCGGCATCGCCCTATATCCTTCAGGCTGGAGCGGTAATCTCTGCCGCGCTCATCACCGGTATTCGCTCCGACCTTCCCGGCCAAATCACCGCGCAGGTCACGGAAAACATCTATGACAGCCCGACCGGCCGCATCCTGCTCTTGCCGCAGGGTAGCCGCATCATCGGTGAATATGACAATGGCGTCGGGTTTGGGCAACGCCGCGTGCTGCTGGTTTGGAACCGGCTGATCATGCCCAATGGCCGGTCGATCGTTCTGGAACGCCAGCCGGGCGCGGACAGTCAGGGCTACGCTGGTCTGGAAGATGGCGTGGACTATCACTGGTGGGATCTCGCCAAGGCGGCCGGTCTCTCAACCCTATTGTCCATTGGCGCCGAGCTCGCCGTTGACGACCAGGACCGGCTGCTCCGAGCGATCCGAGATGGAGGCCAAGACACCATCAACGATGCTGGTCAGCAGATAGTGCGCCGCCAGCTCAACGTCCAGCCAACCCTTACCATCCGCCCGGGCTTCCCGGTGCGTATAGTTGTCACCCGCGACCTCGTGCTGGAACCATATGGAGGCTGACATGACCAAACTCAAACTTGGCCCACTCACTGAAGAGAAGCCTGTACGGATCACAATAGATCTTCCGGGTCGACTGCATCGGGACTTGATCGAATACGCGGAAGCATTGGGTCGCGAGAGCGGTCGAGCCTCAACGGATCCGAAGAAGCTGATTGTACCCATGCTGGAACGGTTCATTGCGTCAGACAGAGGCTTCTCAGCAGCGCGCCGGGGATCAAAACAACCGGGTAAGCCGGTTTAGAACAACTAGCTGACCCAAATAGTGACAGTAGAAATTCAAAGACCCCTCTCTTTCTCCATTTTTTCTCGAATGCCGCGAATTTCGATCAATCAGTCAGAGTACGCGATCCGCAGGGGCCACACGCTTTACAAAACCATCCAGATGGTATCTTATCGTGCCAAAGTTGGATATTGGGAGCGCTGGGAGACGACGCTGCGTATTCAGTTTGCCCAAGCCAAATTCAGGGCAAGCAGAAAAGGCAGCAAGGTCGGCGTGGCAAGGTTGATCGAGGAACTGTCTCTCAGGTCTTCGCGGAAATGAATAACGCAAGTTGCAAACGCGATTGACGGTTGTTTTGAGAGGGATGAGAGATGGAGCTACTTGAACGAGTTGCAGTATCAAACACGCCGCCATTGGACATACGGCTTCTAGACCGCTATTGGCGCGCCGCGAACTATATTTCGATTGGGCAGATCTATCTTCTCGACAACCCCCTGCTGCGAGAGCCGCTCAAATCCGGGCACATCAAACCGCGACTCCTGGGCCACTGGGGTACGACCCCCGGCCTCAATTTCATCTATACGCATCTCAACCGGGTGATCAAAAACCGCGACCTCGACATGATTTATATCTGCGGGCCGGGCCATGGCGGACCGGGCATGGTCGCAAACACCTGGATGGAAGGGACTTATAGCGAGGTCTATCCGGACGTTCCAGAAAACGCGGACGGCATGCGCAAGCTGTTCCGGCAGTTCTCTTTTCCCGGCGGCGTACCGAGCCATGTGGCCCCCGAAACCCCCGGCTCAATCCATGAGGGCGGCGAACTGGGTTATGCACTGGTGCATGCCTTTGGTGCAGCCTTCGACAACCCGGACCTGATCGTTGCCTGCGTCGTCGGCGACGGTGAAGCCGAAACCGGACCACTGGCCGCAAGCTGGCAGTCGAACAAGTTCCTGAACCCGGCACGCGACGGCGCGGTTCTGCCGATCCTGCACTTGAACGGCTACAAGATCGCCAACCCCACGGTCCTTTCACGCATTCCGCACGATGACCTGAGGAAGCTGTTCGAGGGTCACGGTTATGCGCCGATCTTCGTCGAGGGTCACGAGCCGGAGGCGATGCACCGGCTGATGGCGGATGCGATGGATCTGGCAACGGACATGATCCGCGCGATCCAGGAAAAGGCTCGCTCGGGAGCTGCTTCCACGCAGGCACCGCGCTGGCCGATGATCATCCTGCGCAGCCCGAAAGGATGGACCGGACCGAAAGAGGTCGACGGCAAGAAGGTCGAGGATTTCTGGCGCGCACACCAGGTTCCGGTTGCCAACTGCCGTGAAAACGACAGCCACCGCAAGGTTCTCGAAGACTGGATGCGAAGCTATAATCCGGAAGACCTGTTCAACGCAGACGGAAGCCTGAAGGCGGAGTTGAAAGCTCTTGCACCGACCGGCAATCGCCGTATGGGCGCAAACCCGCATACCAATGGCGGCATCCTTCGCAAGGAACTGAAATGCCCGCCGATTTCCGACTATGCCGTCGATGTGACCTTGCCGGGCGAAAAGATCGTCCAAACAACGGAAGTGCTCGGCAAATACCTGCGCGATGTGCTGAAGCTCAACGACCAGGAGAAGAATTTTCGTATATTCGGACCCGACGAAACGGATTCTAACCGGCTGGGTGCGGTATTCGAAGTTACCGACCGCGTCTGGATGGAAAAGATCGAACCTTATGATGTGCATCTCTCGCCCGATGGGCGGGTGATGGAAGTGCTCTCCGAACACCTTTGCCAAGGGTGGCTGGAAGGCTATTTGCTCACAGGCAGGCACGGATTCTTCTCCTGCTACGAAGCCTTCATCCACATCATCGACAGCATGTTCAACCAGCACGCCAAATGGCTGAAGGTGACGCGCGATCTCGAGTGGAGAAAGCCGATAAGCTCGCTTAACTACCTGCTGACCTCACATGTATGGCGACAGGACCATAACGGCTTCTCCCACCAGGATCCGGGGTTCGTAGATCTGGTTGCCAACAAGAAGGCTGACGTGGTGCGAATCTACCTTCCGCCGGATGCCAACACGCTTCTATGGGTGGCCGACCATTGCCTTAACACCTGGGACCGTATCAACGTGATCGTGGCTGGTAAGCAGCCGGAACCGCAATGGCTTTCGATCGAAGATGCGGCCAGACATTGCGAGGCCGGTATCGGGGCATGGGACTGGGCCAGCAATGAGGATGACGCGATTGCGCCGGATGTGGTGATGGCCTGCGCGGGCGACGTGCCGACGATGGAAACGCTGGCGGCCGTGATGATACTGCGCGAGGCGATCCCGGAACTGAAGATCCGTGTGGTCAACGTTGTCGACTTGATGACGCTTCAGTCAAAAGAGCACCATCCGCATGGGATTTCTGACGATACATTTGACAGGCTCTTCACCACCGAGCGGCCTGTCATCTTCGCCTATCACGGTTATCCTTACCTCATCCACCGGCTGACCTATAAGCGCAACAACCACCGCAACATGCATGTTCGCGGCTTCGTTGAGGAAGGCACGACCACAACGCCTTTCGACATGACGGTGCTGAACCAGCTCGACCGCTATCATTTGGCGCTCGAAGCTATCGAGCGGGTGCCGGGGCTGAAGGAAAAGGTTCCGCATGTAATCGACATGCTGATCGGCAAACTTGCGCTGCACAATGCCCATGTTCGTGAATACGGCGAAGACATGCCAGAAATCCGCGACTGGAAATGGTCTGCGTCCCGCTGATCCGAAAACGCGCCCGCATTGCGTGGATGTCGCGATAGTCGTGGTGCATTCCAGAGAGCTGGCCCTAGTTCGGGCGCAGCAGGCTCATGTCCAGCTTTGCGACCTGACAGTAGGCCAGACCGTCAACCTCGGAAGGACGCTCGCAGCGACGTAGCGTCGAAGCTCGAAAAGGTAACGGTTTCTCTATCTTTTCGACACAGGAAACGAGATGAACAAGAGTTTTCTAAAAAACCGCACGTTCGACGAAATCCAGATCGGTGAGACCGCAACGTTAACAAGGGTCGCGGGTCAGGATGACACCGACCTTCTCACCGTGATGGTGGGAAGCGGCAACTCAACTGCGGCCGGCTCAGTGGAGGAAGCTGCAAAGCTCTTCGACAATGTCGTCACAAACGGCATATGGACCGGTGCCCTCGTCTCTGCCGCGATTGGGTCCAAGCTACCGGGACCCGGAACCGTCTATTTGGGACAAGACTTCCGCTTCCTCAGGCATGTCAAAACCGGAGACAGCATTACAGCCGTTGTCCGGGTTACAAGGAAGTTACCAGAGCAGCGAGCAGTCATTCTCGACACCACCTGCACTAGCCAAGACGGGGAAGTCGTTTTGACGGGAACGGCGACTGTGCTGGCGCCCTACAAAACGATGGAGTGCATTGCTGATCGGCCAATTCCTGTACCGATACGAACAGAAAACTCCTTCAAGGCAATCATAAAAGAGGCGCGAAATCTCCCCAGGATCCGGGCAGCTATCGTCCATCCCTGTTCGCCGGAATCTCTGCTGGCTGCCATAGAAGTTCGTGATCAAGGTCTGTTCGATCCGGTGCTGGTCGGGCCGGAAGATAAGATCCGCACCGCCGCCAAGGCCGCGCGGGTATCGCTAGACGACATTGAGATAGTAGCCGTACCGCACAGTCACGCAGCAGCCGCTCGAGCCGTAGACATGGCGGTATCCGGAAAAATCTCCGTGCTGGTCAAGGGTAGCCTCCACACCGACGAACTGCTTGCCGCAGTTGTCGCTCCAGAATCCGGCCTGAAAACCGAACGGCGCATCAGTCACGTTTTTGCTCTCGACGTGCCGGCCTATGATAGGCCGTTGATCGTCACCGATGCAGCGATCAATATTCAGCCTACGCTCGAACAAAAGCGCGACATCTGCCAGAATGCGATCGATCTTTTGCATACGCTTGGCGTGAAAATACCTCATGTCGCCGTTTTGGCCGCCGTAGAAACCGTCAATCCTAAAATGCCGACAACGCTCGATGCCGCAGCACTCACAGTGATGGCAGCGCGCGGGCAGATCACTGGCGCGAAGGTAGACGGGCCGCTCGCTTTCGACAACGCCATCAGTATCGATGCGGCGCGAACTAAGGGCATCATCTCATCGGTCGCGGGCACAGCGGACATCTTGCTGGTACCGGATCTGGAGGCAGGCAACATGCTTGCCAAACAACTCATCTATTTTGCTGGCGCGACCGCAGCCGGCGTAGTCCTTGGCGCACGTGTTCCAATCGTACTCACCAGCCGAGCCGATCCACTTTCTGCCCGCATTGCATCCGCTGCGCTCGCCAGACTTATGGTTGCCCGCAGTCAACCGGCGGCAGGACGATTCGCATGAATGATAAGCTGCTGCTCACATTCAACGCCGGCTCCTCTACGATCAAGATCGGTCTGTTTACCGTGGAAGATGGGTCTCTACGTCAAACCGGTAGGGGGAAAATAGATTTTCGTGAGACGCCGCTGCGTCTGGAATTGTCAGATGGTCCGGATCGGTTGGATATCATTCTCGAAGCCGAGCAGGACGAAGAACTGGACACAGTCATCAGCGAGACCTTCAGCCGCCTGGCCCGGCATTATGATCTTTCCAACGTGGTCGCGATTGGTCACCGCGTCGTACATGGCGGTGACATCTTTGACGGACCGGTCTTTGTCGATGATAAGACGATCATCCAAATGCAGGCACTTGTGCCACTTGCACCGCTGCATCAGTCTCAGGCCATGCATCTGATCCACGCCATCAGGCGCCTCCGGCCGAACATTCCCCAGACAGCTTCTTTCGACACCGCCTTCCACCGTACCAACGCCGACATCGTTCGACGTTTTGCGCTTCCGCGAGCGCTGCACGACAAGGGGATCAAACGCTATGGCTTCCATGGCCTTTCGTACAAGTTTATCGCTGGCGCCCTAACGCGGGAATGGCCCATGGAGGCGGCAGGTAAAGTCGTGGTCGCTCATATGGGTTCTGGTGTCAGCCTCTGCGCCCTCGATAGCTGCGTCAGCCGCGATACCAGCATGGGTTTTTCGACGCTTGACGGCGTACCTATGGCGACACGCTGCGGAACGCTCGACGCTGGCGTTGTGCTGCATCTTGCTCGAAACGGCGAGAGCGTTGGGCAACTTGAGACCTTGTTGTATCACAAATCCGGTCTCCTTGGTGTTTCCGGGATCAGCGGTGATACACGGGTTTTGCTTGACAGCGAGAAAGAGGAAGCGCGGGAGGCGCTCGAACTGTTCACCCTTCGCATCGCCGGCGAAATCGCCCGGCTCGCTAATACTCTCGGCGGCCTTGACACTCTGGTGTTCACCGGTGGCATCGGCGAGAACCAACCTGCCGTCAGGGCCGAGATCTGCACGCGGTTGATGTGGCTTGGAATCGACCTCGATCCTAAGGCAAATGAAGGATCCCAATCCGTCATCACAAGCCAGGCAAGTCGGATCACCGTTCTGGTAATCCCTACTGATGAGGAGCGAGTGATAGCCGACGAATCCTTGCACGTGCTGAGAAGCACTCCTTCCTGAGCGCCGTCGTTTGCTTTCCGGGAGACGCGGGTGTGATTGGTGTCGTCGAATTATAATTGCGTTGAAAGCGGTTGCGCGGCCGCGGCCAACACGGCCTCACCGCTTGGATGAAGCAATTTCAGCTAGCTCCCTTCGCTGAGAGAGCGCCATTTTCTGGTTATTCCTGAGCCGGATAAGTGAGGCCAAAACAATCCTCCCACAACCGACTTTGAGCGCCAGCGAATACAACACGAACCTGCGGGCAATATAGTTACTATCTTCAAGCTGCCTGCGTTCTGTCGACATAAGCCCTCACCAGCCGAAGGGGCGAAACCATTCTTTACAGGCAACCATCCAGATGGTATGTTTGTGTAATTGGGTGGCGTTCTCGCTTCCCTGGCATCATGTGCCTTATCTGGCAGATCGAAGGATGGAAGCCTGAACATGTCTCTATTTACAACTTACATTGCCCTTGGCATCGCGATCGCGTTGGAAGTCGTCGGTACTTCGGCCTTGCAGGCATCACAGCAGTTTACCCGCACTGTCCCGACAATCGTCATGGCCGTGAGTTATCTCAGCGCCTTTTACTTTCTGTCCCTGGCGCTGCGCACCATTCCCGTTGGAATCGCTTATGCGATCTGGAGCGGATTGGGGATCGTGCTCATCTCGATCGTCGGCCTTGTCGTCTTCAAGCAGAAGCTTGATCTCCCGGCTGTGCTGGGGCTGGCGATGATCGTGGGTGGTGTCGTCGTGGTGAATGTGTTCTCCAAGGCTGTGACCCACTGACAATGCCAGGGCCAGCCCCAAATCCGTCAGAACGGCAGCTCGCCCCCTCAAAGGATACCATTCGAAAATGACGACAGGATATCACCGCAAGAAGCAGCCCGAACTTGTGCGACAGCAATTGCTCGACGTCACGGCGCAAGTATTGGCCGACAAGGGTACGGCGCATCTGACGCTCGATCTGCTTGCTCGCGAGGCAGGCGTTACCAAAGGCGGGCTGTTGCATCATTTCCCCAACAAGAATGCTCTGCTGGAGGCTTTGTGCGACGAACTTTTGCGGCAGATGAATGACCATATCGCCGAGGTCATGGCGAATGATCCTGAACCGACGGGGCGGTTTTCCCGCGCTTACCTGGATGTTTTTTCGCGCAAGGCTTCCGAAGCGGGCGGCACCAACACGCTCTACGCCGCGCTTTTTGCCGAGGCCAACATGCGCGATCGGTGGCGTGACTGGCTCGAACAGCGCTATCGTCAGCATGAAGATACCGACTCTGCGCTCCTGGCCGTGATCGTCCGTCTTGCCGCGGACGGACTATGGTTCGTCGAGTTGATAGACGGCCCAAAACAATTGCAGGACCGTCGCCAGGAACTCCTCGCTGAACTGAACGCAATGACGCGTCGCAAGTGAGGTAGCCGTGACCTCTTCTGCCAGCATTCCTCAGCCACCAACCAGACCCATTGTCGGCAATCTGTTTGACATGGATGTCAATGCTCCTGTGCAGAGCATGATGAAGCTGGCCGAGACCTATGGTCCGTTTTTCCGGCTACGCGTTTTCGATCAGGTATTTCATCTCGTCAGTTCACAGGAACTCGTTGATGAGTTGAGCGACGAGAGCCGCTTCACCAAGCGCGTCGATGTTTCCCTTGAGCAATTGCGCCCCATCGCTCGCGATGGCTTGTTCACCGCCTATACCGAAGAGCCGAATTGGGGAAAGGCGCACCGCATCCTCATGCCGGCTCTCGGCCCGATCGGGGTGCGCTCGATGTTCGGCGAAATGCAGGACATCGCCAATCAGATGTTTCTCCGCTGGGAGCGTTTCGGACCCGAGGTCGGCATCGACGTCGCCGACAACATGACGCGTCTGACCCTCGACACGATTGCGCTGTGCGGATTCAACTATCGTTTCAACAGTTTCTATCAGAACGAATTGCATCCTTTCGTGGGCGCAATGACGGGCGCTCTGACCGAGGCTGGCCAAAGAGCCATGCGTCCCGAATTCCTGACCGCTCTGATGTTCAGCAAGTCGCGGCAATTTCGCAAGGACGCCGAGACACTGCATTCCGTCGCCCAGAAAATCGTGGCCGACCGTAAGGCCGACCCCGATGCGGCTGAACGGAACGACCTTCTCAGCCGCATGCTGAACATGGCGGATCCCGAGACCGGCGATAGGCTCTCGGAGGAGAACATCGCCTATCAGATGGTGACCCTCCTCGTCGCCGGTCATGAAACGACCAGCGGGCTCCTGTCCTTCGCGACCTATCTTCTGCTGCGTAACCCCGAAGGGCTTCAGAAGGCTCGCGCTATCGTCGATGACGTTCTGGGCGACGAGATGCCCCGCATCGAGCATCTTGCCCAGCTCCGCTATATCGAACAGTTGCTGATGGAAAGTCTGCGGCTTTGGCCGACAGCCGCCGCCTATTCCGTCAAGCCTTTGAAGGACACCACCCTTGGGGGGCGCTATCCGGTGACGACAGACGACACGGTGATGGTCCTCGGGCCGTCGCTACACCGGGATCCAAAGGCATGGGACGAACCTGAAGCGTTCCGCCCGGAACGCTTCGCTCCGGAAAACGCCGACAAGCTGTTGGCCAATGCCTGGAAGCCATTCGGCAATGGCCAACGTGCCTGCATCGGCCGATCGTTTGCGATGCAGGAAGCACAGCTCGTCCTGTCGATGATGCTGCAGAGGTTCGATTTTAGTTTCGAAGACCCTTCCTACAAACTCAAGATCCATGAAAGCCTGACGCTCAAGCCGGAAAATCTCAGGATCAAGGCGCGCATTCGACGTCCTGCCGACCAACTCGTGCGCGCGACGATCGTCGCGACGAGCTCTGGCGCCACAACGTCGGAATGCTCACCTGCAATTGCCGACGATGAAAGCCTGACGCAGCTCAAGGTTCTCTATGGCAGCAATGCGGGCTCAGCCGAGGCTTTGGCGAACAGGATTGCCGCTGAAGCGCGCGCGCATGGATTCGCGCCGACCCTGGCCCCCATGGATCGTTTCGCCGATGACATTCCTCGCAATGGAGCAGTGATTGTCGTCACAGCTTCATATGAAGGTCAGCCGCCGGACAATGCGCGTCAGTTCGTACCCGCAATCGAAAGCTGCCCCACAGACAGCCTGCGGGACTTGCGTTTTGCCGTGTTCGGTTGCGGCAACAAGCAATGGGCCCGCACTTGGCAGGCCATTCCGAAGCGTGTCGATGCCGCGCTGGAAAAAGCAGGGGCACAGCGTGTGTGGGAACGGGGTGAAGGCGATTCCGGCGGGGATTTCTTCGGAAGCTTCGATGAATGGTCCGCCGGAATGTGGTCTGCGCTTGCGGTAGCGTTCGGCAAGGAAGCAATTGCACTCGAGACCGCTTCGCCTCTTGAGCTGGAGTTTATAAAGGGCAGGCGTGAGGCACTGCTTCGACTTGTGGACCTGCGGCAAGGGATTGTTGTCGAAAACCGGGAATTGGTGAGCTTGCATTCACCGGATGCGCGGTCGAAGCGCCATATTGAGCTCAAGCTGCCGGTGGGAGTGACGTACCGGGCGGGCGATTATCTGGCTGTTCTCCCACGCAATTCCGATGACCTTGTCGACAGGGCGCTGCGGCGGTTCGGTCTTGCATCCGATGTGATGGTGACAATCAGCAGCCAAGCCGCGTCACGAGGGCTGCCTGCTGGACACCCGATCAGTTGCGGCGATCTCCTGTCCAACTATGTCGAACTGTCAACGCCTGCAACAAAAGCGCAGGTCCGCACGCTTGCGATATCGACCAAATGCCCACCGGAGCAGGCCGAGCTTCAGTTGCTGGCGGCGGTGCGCTACGACGAGGAGGTTCTCCCACGGCGATTGAGTGTGCTGGATCTGCTGGACCGTTTCGCCTCGTGCGCGCTTGGCTTTGCGGAATGGTTGCAGATGCTGCCACCCATGACGATACGGCAATATTCGATTTCGTCATCGCCGCTCTGGAACCCTCAGCACGTCACACTTACCATCTCAGTCGTGGACGCGCCGGCACTGTCCGGTATGGGTCGTCATCGGGGCGTGGCCTCCAGCTACATGGCGTCTCGCGCGCCAGGCGACCGGGTTTCCATCGCCGTGCGTCCGTCAAACTCCCGTTTCCATCCCCCCACAGACACATCTAAGCCCATCGTGTTGATCTGCGCGGGATCCGGGATAGCGCCGTTTCGGGGCTTTCTTCAGGAGCGGTCGATACAGAAGTCCAATGGAAGGAAGGTTGGCCCCGCGCTCCTGTTCTTCGGCGTCGATCACCCGGATGTGGATTTTCTCTATCGCGACGAACTGGCCGCCTGGGAACGCGATGGCGTCGTCACCGTACTGCCTGCCTTCTCGGCTCGGCCTGAGGGCGACGTATCGTTCGTCCAGCATCGGGTGTGGTCCGAGCGTGCCCGCATCGCAAAACTGTTTCAGGAAGGGGCGACCGTCTTCGTCTGCGGAGACGGCAAGCAAATGGCTCCTGCCGTACGCGATACGCTCATCAAGACCTATCGCGAAGCCTCGGGGGCGAGCGAGGACGAGGCGCACGTCTGGGCCGACGTGATCGAGCGGGAACAGGGGCGATACGTCTCCGACGTCTTTTCCTGAGAGCTCGCGCATGCAAGGGGAGCCGTTTTTGTGCGGCGCGCCGATGCAGGTTGATGACGCACTCGAAAGCCTTCCGACGAATTGGGCGGCAGTCTGGGGCAAGAATAATGACACTTACACTGTGGGAACCTCAAGCAGGTCCCACAGACAGATGAGAAAAGCCTTGGAGGGCGATATTTTGAATTTCATGCGGAACGGGCTTCTTATTATCGCCGGCATTTCTGTTGTTGCCGCCGGTTACTATGCATGGACAATATATGGCAGCTCCGGGCTTCCAGATGGCATAGCGAGAGGTAACGGTCGCATTGAAGCGACCGAGGTTGATGTGTCGGCCAAAGCAGGGGGCCGCATCAAGGAAATCCTTGTCAACGAAGGCGACTACGTCACCGAAGGACATGTGCTCGCCAACATGGACACGCTTCAGCTTCAGGCAAGACGCCGGCAAGCTGAAGCGGCCTTGCAGCGGGCCGTTATAAGTATAGACACAGCGAAAAGCACCCTTGACCAAAGGGAGGCTGAGAAAAAAGCGGCATTAGCCGTCGTTTCTCAACGTGAATCCGAGCTTGGCGCGGCGGAAGGGCGGCTCGCTCGCAGCGAGCAGTTGATGCGAACCAACACAACGTCGCAACAGGTCCTTGATGACGATCGCGCCAGGGCGCAAAACGCCCGCGCCGCAGTTGCTGCAGCCGAGGCGTCTGTCGGAGCCTCGAACGCCGCTATCAGTGCAGCCAGAGCAATGATTGTCGATGCCAGCGCTGCTGTTGATGCGGCGCGGGCGGAGATTGAGAGTATCGAAGCGGATATCGACGACGGCACCCTCAGATCGCCTCGCGACGGACGCATCCAGTATCGCATCGCACAGCCCGGAGAAATCCTGTCTCCTGGTGGCAAGGTCATCAATCTTGTCGATCTCGGCGATGTCTACATGACTTTCTTCCTGCCGACCGTCCCGGCAGGCCGTATCGCCATCGGATCGGATGTTCTGCTGGTTCTGGATGCCGCGCCTGAATACACCATACCTGCCACGGTCAGCTTCATCGCGGACGTCGCCCAATTTACACCAAAAACCGTCGAGACGACGGAGGAACGTCAGAAACTGATGTTCCGCATCAAGGCGAAAGTCTCGCAGGAACTGCTTCGCCGATATGTTCAGCACGTCAAAACCGGCCTTCCCGGCGTAGCCTACATCCGCACTGATCCTGCGACCGCCTGGCCGGAAAACTTGAGCCGGAACCTCGTTAAATGAATAGCCCTTCACCCTTGATCTCGGGTGCCTGGGAACCTGCCGGCACGGTTGCCAGCTTGAGTGACGTCAGCTTGCGCTATGGCAAGACGCTTGCCCTCGACAGCATTACACTCGACGTCCCCGCAGGCGGGATGATCGGTCTGATAGGTCCTGACGGCGTCGGCAAGTCCAGCCTGCTTTCGCTGATATCGGGTGCGCGCGCCGTCCAGGATGGGACCGTTGAGGTGCTGGGTGGCGATATGCGTAGCAAGCACCACCGTAACGCAGTGTGCCCGCGCATTGCCTATATGCCTCAGGGATTGGGCAAGAACCTTTATCCCACGCTTTCGGTCGAGGAGAACTTGCAATTTTTTGCAAGGCTTTTTGGCCACAACGCCGCTGAACGACGCCGACGCATTGATAATCTCACCCGCAGTACGGGACTGGACGGATTCCTGTCGCGCCCTGCCGGAAAGCTTTCGGGGGGCATGAAGCAGAAACTCGGTCTGTGCTGCGCATTGATCCATGACCCCGACCTGTTGATCCTTGACGAACCGACCACGGGAGTCGATCCGTTAGCGCGGGCCCAGTTCTGGGACCTGATCGGGCGCATCCGTCTGGATCGTTCCGATATGAGCGTGATTGTGGCCACCGCCTACATGGACGAAGCTCAACGCTTCGACTGGCTCGTGACCATGGATGCTGGTCGGGTGCTCGCGACCGGCACACCGATCGAATTGCTGGAACGCACACATAGCCAAAATCTGGAACAGGCGTTCATCGCAATGCTTCCGGACGAGAAAAAGAGCGGGTATGCGCCGGTGGAGATCCCGCCGCTCCACGCCAGCGATGACGACATAGCAATTGAAGCTGAAGGCCTGACCATGCGTTTCGGCGACTTCGTCGCTGTCGACCATGTCTCATTTCGTATTCGTCGGGGCGAGATCTTCGGTTTCCTTGGATCCAACGGTTGCGGCAAGTCCACCACGATGAAGATGCTGACCGGCCTTCTGCCCGCCAGCGAAGGACGGATTTCATTGTTCGGCAAACCGGTCGATCCGAGCAATATCGATATCCGGCGACAGGTTGGCTACATGTCGCAGGCGTTCTCGCTCTACCGCGAATTGACGGTGCAGCAGAACCTGGTTCTGCATGCGCGGCTTTTCCATGTGCCTGAAGCCGAAATTCCATCCCGATGCCAGGAGATGGCAGAACGCTTTAGTTTGCAGGAAGCGCTCGACAGTCTGCCTGACAGCCTTCCTCTCGGGATCCGCCAGCGCCTGTCGCTGGCTGTCGCCATGGTGCATAGGCCCGAGTTGCTGATCCTCGACGAGCCGACATCCGGCGTCGATCCTGTAGCACGCGACAATTTCTGGCGGCTGCTGATCGAACTGTCGCGGCGCGACAAGGTTACGATATTCATCTCGACACATTTCATGAATGAAGCCGAGCGTTGCGACCGTATGTCGATGATGCACGCCGGCAAGGTGCTCGATAGCGACGTACCGGCGAAACTGGTCGAAAAACGTCAGGCGCAAAACCTTGAAGATGCTTTCATCGGCTATCTGATCGAAGCGGGCGGCGGCGCGGCTGAGCCGGGACCGGGCACCCCTCAGACGCCCGATACGTCGCAGCAGCGGATGGAACATGCACCGGTGCAACGGTTCTTCAGCTTTCAACGCATGGCCAGCTATATGTGGCGTGAGGCGCTGGAACTGCGCCGCGATCCAATCCGCGCAACGATGGCACTTGCGGGCTCGCTGCTGCTGATGTTTGTCATCGGATACGGGATCAGTCTTGATGTTGAGAAGCTCCGTTACGCGGTTCTCGATCGCGATCAGACCACGCTCAGTCAGAATTATAGCCTGAACCTGACTGGCTCGCGTTACTTCAAAGAGCAACCACCCATCATTGACTACGACGATCTCGACGCGCGCATGCGCAGCGGTGAATTGACCTTGGCAATAGAGATTCCACCAGGCTTTGCGCGCGACGTCATGCGTGGGCGAAACGTGCAGATCGGCGCCTGGATCGACGGGGCAATGCCGATGCGCGCCGAAACCGTGCAGGGCTATGTTCAGGGAATCCATTTCCAATGGCTGGCTCAGCAGATAACCGATCGCACGGGCACCGCCCCAAAAGGCAATGCAGTCATTGAGACGCGCTTCCGGTACAATCCCGACGTCCGCAGCCTGCCCGCAATGGTTCCGGTCGTCGTCCCCCTCCTGCTCCTGATGCTGCCGGCAATGCTGACCGCACTGGCTGTCGTGCGTGAAAAGGAGATGGGGTCAATTATCAATCTTTATGTCACCCCCGTAACCCGCACCGAGTTCATGCTCGGCAAGCAAATGCCCTATGTCGTGCTGGCGCTGATCAACTTCTTTCTTATGACATTGCTCGCGGTGACTGTCTTTGATGTTCAGATGACCGGTAGTTTTTGGCCTCTCCTGCTGGCAGCACTTGTCTTCAGCATCAGCGCGACCGGGATGGGCCTCCTGGCCTCAGCGATCACAAAGAGCCAGGTCGCAGCGATGTTCATCACGATGATTGGCACGCTGATACCCGCCATGCGCTATGCCGGCCTTCTCGACCCCGTGTCATCGCTGGAAGGCTCGGGCCGCCTGTTTGGTGAGATCTATCCAGCCACCCACATGTTCACCATCAGTCGCGGCGTGTTCAGCAAGGGCCTGGCGATGCCGGATTTGTATGACACCCTGCTGCCACTATTGCTCTCAGCACCGGTGATCGTTGGCGTAGCGATTGCACTTCTGAAGAAACAGGAGCGCTGAGACGATGAAGCGCCGCCTCGCCAACATTTTCCGTCTCGGTGTCAAGGAGCTCTGGAGCCTCTGGCGCGACCCGCTGATGCTCCTGCTGATCGTCTACACCTTCACATCCCTGGTGCACACCACCGCAACCTCGATGCCGGAAACGCTCCAGAACGCTCCCATCGCAATCGTCGATGAGGATGGCTCGCCGTTATCTCAGCGCATCGTGTCGGCCTTCTACCCCCCAAACTTCAGTCCGCCACAGCTGATTTCACTCGAGGAAATGGACAAGGGGATGGACAAGGGCCGCTTCACGTTTGTGCTCGACATTCCACCCAATTTTCAAAGCGATGTGCTGGCCGGTCGCTCGCCCCAGATCCAACTCAACGTCGATGCGACCCGCATGACGCAGGCGTTCAGCGGCAACGGCTACGTACAACAGATCGTCATGAATGAGATTGACACCTTCGTGCAGCGATATGGCACCAAGGATACCCTACCCGTCGATCTCGCTTTGCGTACGCGGTTCAACCCCTCCCTTGAGAAATCATGGTTCGGTGGATTGATGGAAATGATGGACAGCGTCATTTTGCTGTCGATCGTCCTGACCGGGGCTGCGCTGATCCGTGAGCAAGAGCACGGCACCATCGAGCATTTGCTCGTAATGCCGGTCACCCCATCCGAGATCATGCTGGCGAAAATCTGGTCGATGGGCGCGGTCGTGCTCGTCGCCGTGACGTTCTGTTTGACCTTCGTCGTGCACGGTGTTTTGCACATGCCGGTGCAGGGCTCAGTCCCATTGTTCCTCGTGGGCACGGCAGTCTATCTGTTTGCGACGACTGCCGTGGGCATATTCATGGCCACTGTTGCGCGCAGCATGCCGCAGTTCGGCATGCTTCTTGTGCTGGTACTGGTCCCGCTGCAAATGCTCTCGGGCAGCATGACGCCGCGGGAAAGCATGCCAGAGTTCGTGCAAACCATCATGCTGGCGGCACCCACCACACACTTCGTCGAAGTAGGCGCAGCAATCCTTTTTCGGGGCGCCGGATTTGACGTGGTCTGGAAGCCGTTTCTGGCGCTTCTCGTGATCGGCACCGTGCTGTTCATCCTGGCGTTCCATCGCTTCAGGCAGTTCCTGCGATGAGTTTCACCCTGCCGTTTCCTGTTCGGATAAGGAGCTTCGACCGCGGACCAGCACTCCGGGCTTGTTACGCATTTGCCAATTGCGTTTCGAGAAGACGGATATCTCTCGGCGCATCGCACGCACATATCGCCTTCGTGTTCGCGCTCGTGATGATTTTGACGGGCTGTGCCGGAAAGCCGGGGCCAGAATTGCTGCTCAACACTGTTAATAGTGTCGAAGGTGCCCGGATCGTGACGGTCTATGTCGCCACCACCAGGGAACGGGACGAAACCGGTGCCTTCACATCTGGCCGATCCCGTCAGGTCAGCTATCTCCGATACAAGATATCGATTCCTCCCGGCCACAAGGCCGGGAATGTCGAATGGCCGAAATCACGACCCAATCCGAAAACCGATTTCGTGACGGTAGAACAACAGCTTCTCGACCCCGTTGCTTTCGAAAATGAGATTTCCCGCAAGCGCAACGGCAAACCGCCGACCGTCGGCCTTTTCATTCACGGCTTCAACACCAACTTCACCCAATCCGTCTTCAGAACGGCCCAGGTGGCTTTCGATGCAGACCCGGACGCAACTCCGGTTCTGTTCGCCTGGCCATCGGAGGCAACGGTGGATGGCTACGTCACCGACAAGGATGCAGCCACCTATTCGCGCGACCAATTGACTCAACTCATGACCAGCCTTGCTCGCACCCGCACGGCTGGACCGATTACGGTGATGGGCCACAGCATGGGGGCATGGCTAACCGTCGAGGCTCTGCGTCAGCTTCGCATCAGTGGGAACAATGCCACAATACGTCGTCTCCAGGTAATCCTCGCGGCACCAGACATTGATGTAGATGTGTTCACAGCACAGATAACCGCAATCGGACAACTTTCACCGCCGATGACGATCCTCGTGTCACGCGATGACGTCGCCCTTCGGGTCTCTGAGTTTCTATCCAGCGAGCGACACCGGGTGGGCCGGATGGATGTTAACGCACCTGATGTTCAGGCAGCGGTTCGGGCGGCCGGCATACAGGTTGTCGATATCACTGACCTGCCGACAGACGACGCCTTCAAACACGGCGGACTGTTTGCCATCGTCGCCCGCTATCGGGGATTTTCTGACGCCGACGCGTACCGGGCAGATCCCGGTCTCAGACATACCGGAGCGTTCGTATTCAACGCCGTCGGGGCGACGCTATCCAGCCCATTCGTTCTGGCAGGACAGATCATCGGAGGAAAGTGATCATCTCACAATCAAACGCCTCTTTATTGAAATTCGAGTTGCGGCATTTGCGTTATGTCATCGCCGCAGCAGATCATCATAGTTTTCGCCGTGCGGCCCAGATCCTTGCAGTGGAGCCGTCAACGGTCAGCCGGCGCATTCGAGATTTAGAGGACTCCATCGGAACAGCTCTGTTTATCCGCGGAAAGCAACGGCTCACCCTTACCCATGCTGGAGAACGTTTCCTGCAACGGGCACGAAACGCTGTGAACCAACTCACCCAGGCCACCCTGGATGTTGGAACGATTGGCCAAGGCCAGTCCGGCGTCGTGCGAATTGGTCTGATATCCTCAATGGCATCGGGTTTCATTTCCGAGTTGCTGAGAGCCTACGCCGCCGAGCATATAGGGGTGAGAATTGAATATGTCGAAGGAGATACGAACGCGCATGTTTCGGCAATCAAGCAGCACCAAATCGACTTAGCATTCCTGGTCGGCGGTTCCCATACTGAGGACTGTGATGAGGTGCATCTCTGGAACGAGCAGGTCTATGTGGCAATGTCAGCGAACCATCAGCTGACCAAAGAAGACAAACTGCGATGGGGCGATCTTTTACACCAAAGTTTCGTCATCAGTGAGGCCCAGTCGGGCTCTAAAATTCAAGAGTATCTTGTAAAGAATCTCGCTGAACAGGGATACAGTCCGAACATCGAGCGCCACGCCGTTTATCGAGACACTCTAATGCAAGTCGTGGCCAGCGCCGAAAGCCTTACAATAACCACCGAAGCGATGGTCGCAGCACACTTCCCCGGTGTCGTGTTCCGTCCGCTTATTGGAGAGAAATTTTCCTTCTACGCTGTCTGGTCGCCCAGCAACGATAATCCTGCCCTTCGTCGAATGCTCAGTTTGGCAAAGATTCTGTCGGATAGCAGTCGAGCGAACGACGCTATAAGCGCGGTTACTGAGTAGCGAAAAATACGATTTCACAACGATAATCATCGAACAATAGTAGATATTTTTATCCATCCCCACTCCTCTTCGGCCTTATAGGCACTCCGCGAGCCGGAGCCACGCGAGCTAATATACGCTGCAAGGGCGGACTTAAGGCGGGACACTGTCTTTCCACTCTACACGGCGTCACTGCCCCGTCGGCACGTATCTTGAACGCTCTACGTGTGGATACAAAGTACGCATCCGGCGTGGGCCGCCTTTTCAGTTTGATGTGAATGTGGCCGATTGTCCTTATGGACGTGAATAAGGACAGTTACCGGTCGGATGTGAGCCGGATGGACATTATCGAGCTTGGCCGCCGGCGCAAGTTTACCGATGCGGTGCGGCTGCGGATTGTGGAGGAGAGCTATTCTGCTCCACGCCTTGCGTCTGCGACGGCGCGCAAGTACGGGCTCTCTCGCTCGCAGTTGAATACGTGGCGACGCGCGTATCGGGAGGGTCGGCTTGCCATCGGCAATTTTGATGGCTTCGTGCCGGCACTTGTCGTGGCGGAGGCGACCGTGCCGGCGCCTGTACCACTGAATTCGCCATCGGACACTGGGCGGATGGAGATACTGAGCGCGAACGGTCGGCGCGTCATCGTCGATCGTGACGTTGACGTCGATGTGTTGGTGCGCATCCTGCGGGGGCTGGAGACGCTGGAATGATCCCGATCCCGACAGGTGTTCGGGTGTGGCTGGCGACGGGCCATACGGATATGCGGTGTGGGTTCCCGTCGCTGGCGCTGCGGGTGCAGGAGGTGCTGAAGCACGATCCGCTGGGTGGCCATCTGTTCTGCTTCAGGGGCAAGCGCGGCGATCTGGTCAAGATCGTCTGGCACGATGGCCAGGGGGCGTGCCTGTTCACGAAAAAGCTGGAACGAGGAAGGTTCATTTGGCCCTCAGCCGAAGGTGGCGCGGTGGCAATCTCGTCGGCACAGCTTTCCTACCTGCTCTCCGGAATTGATTGGCGCGCGCCGCAGGAAACTTGGCGACCAACGCGAGTATGATTGCATTTAAGCATTGAGATTGTTGGGAAATCTGGTTGAATGTCACGATGACATTACCGCCGCTTTCCCTACCTTCGGACCTCGCCAGCGCCCATGCGGCGTTGCTGGCCGAGCGCGCGGCGCGGGTTCAGGCCGAAGCGGAAGCCGCCAATGCGAAGGCGCGGCTATCGAGTACCGAAGCGCTGATCGCGCATCTGCAATTGCTGATCGGGAAGCTGGAACGGGCCAAGCACGGGCCGAGCCGTGAGCGTACCCAGCGGCTGATCGACCAGTTGGAATTGCAGCTCGAAGAACTCGTGGCGTCGGCCGCCGAGGACGAACTGGCGGCCGAGGAGGCCGCGGCCAAAACGCAGACCGTGCGCGCCTTCACGCGCAAGCGGCCGGTGCGTCAGCCCTGGCCGGAGGATATCGAGTGCGAGCGCATCGTTCTCGACGCGCCGACGGCTTGCACCTGCTGCGGTGGATTGCGGCTGTCGAAGCTGGGCGAGGACGTCACCAGAACGCTGGAGGAGATCCCGCGCCGCTTCAAGGTGATCGAGACGGTGCGCGAGAAGTTCAGCTGCCGCGATTGCGAGGCGATCAGCCAGGCTCCCGCGCCGTTCCACGCCACACCGCGCGGCTTCATCGGCCCGAACCTTCTGGCGACGATCGTCTTCGACAAGTTCGGGCAGCACATCCCGCTGAACCGCCAGAGCACGCGCTTCAAATGTGAGGGCATCGATCTGTCGACCCAGACGCTGGCCGATCAGGTCGGACACGTCGCCTTTGCCCTCAAGCCGGTCTTCGACCTGATCGAGACGCATGTGTTCCAGGCCGAACGGCTTCACGGCGACGACACGACGATCCCGATCCTGGCCAAGGGCCATTGCACAACCGGGCGAATATGGGTTTACGTGCGTGACGATCACCCGTTCGCCGGGCCTGCGCCGCCGGCAGCGGTCTTCTACGCCTCCAGCGATCGGCGCGGAGAACACCCGCAAAAGCATCTGGCCGACTTCAGCGGCATCCTTCAGGCTGATTGCTACAACGGCTTCAATCCGCTGTTCGACCGGACGAGGAGGCAGATGCCGGCAACGCCCGCGTTCTGCTTTGCCCATGCGCGCCGGAAGTTCTTTGAACTGGCCGATGTCGCCCGCAATGCCCGGCGCGGCAAGGGGGCCAAACCGATCTCGCCGGTAGCCCTTGAGGCCGTGAAGCGCATCGATGCCCTGTTCGCCATCGAGCGCGATATCAACGGCCTGAGCGCGGCAGAGCGGCTTGCCGTCCGGCAGGAGAAGAGCAAGCCCTTGCTGAACGATATGGAGGAATGGCTGCGCGCCGAGCGGGCCAGCCTCTCGCGCTCGTCGCCGGTGTCCGGGCCGATCGACTACATGCTGTCACGCTGGGCCGACTTTGCCCGCTATGCCGACGACGGCAGGATCTGCATGACGAACAATTGCGCGGAAAGAGCGTTGCGCGGCGTGGCTTGCGGAAGAAAGGCCTGGCTCTTCGCCGGCTCCGACCGCGGCGCCGATCGCGCGGCCATCATGCTCACGCTCATCATGACCGCACGGCTGAATGACGTGGACCCCAAAGCCTGGCTCGCCGATATCCTCACCCGTATCGCTGACCTTCCGGCCTCGCGTCTGCCCGAATTGCTTCCGTGGGAGTGGAAGCGGCTACGCCAAGCTGAAAGCCCCGCCCTCATGCTGGCGGCCTGACGATGGCAGCTTCCCTGGTCCGTCTGAAGGTCACTCTTGATCATGTCGAGCCAACGGTGATGCGGCGCATTGTCGTGCCGTGGCGCATCCGGCTCAGCCGATTGCATGAGGTCTTGCAGGCCGCGATGGGCTGGACGAATACCCATCTGTATGAGTTCCAGATTCGCGACGTCGGTTTTGGTTTGCCCGACAAAGAATGGGGGGATGGCCCGATCGATGCGCGCAAGGTCTCGCTCCTGTCGGCAATCCAGGACACCGGCGCGAAATCCTTCAAATACCACTACGACTTCGGTGACGGTTGGACGCACAGCATCAAGATCGAGCGCACGTTCCCTATCGTTGCGCTGGGCGACCCCATGCTGATCGAGGCGACGGGGCGCTGCCCGCCTGAAGACGTCGGCGGGCCTTGGGGATACCAGGAGTTCCGGGAGGCGCTCGCCGATCCCGCTCATGAGCGGCACGCCGAACTGGCCGAATGGTGGGGCGCCAAAGACTTCGACCCGAACAATGCTGCATTCGCCGACCTCAACAGAGCCGTTGAAGACCTGGTCGAAAAATGGGCGCGTCGAACACGCCGGAAAACCTGACGGCCCGCTACGCCAAGCGCCCCACTTCGACCAACCTAATCTCCATAGACCGATTGGTCGTCATCCGCGCGTGCAGATACCGCGTGGCTGTTCGGATGCTTACGATACAAAACTACTACTGAAACATGCTGAATGACCGCGAGAGATGTTGCCGCGGTATCTCCAACAGCGCCCCGCCAAGCGATGTTTGTGGTTTCTCTTGCCATCAGCACACGGCACGTCACCACCTATTGCCATCAAACCATCCAGATGGTATCTTCTGGAAATGCGTATCGAGAATGGTGGTTCTCGACGGCTCACTGCGACTGACGCTTCGGGGCTTCCGGTCCCCACTGAACGCTTCTGGCGCCGTGCGTGAACTGACCCGAGACGTTCAAGGTTTTGAGGTTTTAATCTTTGTTGATGAATGGGAATCTCATGCGATCTACGACGTCTTCCGGGCACGCTGACATAGCGAAATCGAAGGTTCGGATCCTATTATCGGGCATCACCGTGGCGCTGGCAGTGACACTTGCTGGGTGCAAAGGTGAAGAAAAATCCACCACTGGCACCGGCGGGTCCGCATTCGTATCTGCCGCGGTCGCCAGCAAGGATCTTGGCACATCTGAAGTGATTACCGGCGTCGTAGAGTCGAAGGAGCCGCTGCAGGCCAGCGCCGCCCAAGGCGGCCGCATCGTCCAGCTCAATGGCAATGTCGGTGATGCGGTAGACGCGGGTCACATACTCGCCATGATCGATGACACCTCCGCGAAACTGAGGATCCGACAGGCTGAGGAAGAACTACGGAGGGTGGAGGCGCTCTCCATTGACCGAGCGGCGGCTGCACAGCGGATCAGCACTCTGGCTGCCAAGGGCTCCGCTTCAGAGGCAGGGCGTTCTGCCGCTGTCGCTGAGGCCACTGCAACTCAAGCCGCTCTGGATTCCGCACGAGCGGCGGTCTCCTTTGCCAAGAACGAAGCCGACCTTTTTATTGTTCGAGCGTCAAGCGCCGGCCGGATTTCGACACGCACGGCTGAGGTCGGTGCGGTTGTCGCTCCGGGGCAGGTACTGTTCTCAATCGAAAATGAAAGCGGCCGGGTCATCGCAGCCACTGCACCGCAGGCACTGGCGGCCCAACTCAAGTCGGGTCAGAGCGCCCGTTACACGGCTGGCTCCACCGAGGGTGAAGCGGTCATTCTTTCGGTTTCGCCGAAAGTGGAGAGCGGCGGCGTCGTGCGGGTCAGACTGGAAGTGAAGACCGGCGGCGTTTTGCCCGGCGCTATCGTGCAGGTCAGTATTGCCGGTGATGTGGGCGATCAAACCATCAAGCGAGTACCTGCTACGGCGATAAACCTCGATGGCGGCGGCTCAAGTTATGTCTACCTCATCAAAGACGGCGGCCAGATCGAACGTACTGCCGTTAGGCTTCGCGGCCTGGAGGGAGCTGACGCTCGTATATCGGCTCCATTTCCTGTCGGTGCGTCCGTCGTAGCAGCCGGCGGCGCGTTCCTTCGAGATGGGCAATCCGTCAAGATTGTCACTCCCGGTTTGTGAGGCACGCCGACATGAAATCACTTCCATTTTCTTTGACCGGCGCTGCTTTTTCACGTCCGCGCTTTGTTCTGGTCACAGCCGTTCTGGCTTGCATAGTCGGCTTCATCGCACTCCTTGATTTTCCTGCAACGGAAGAACCAACCGTCACCCTCCGGGTCGCGACCGTCGAAGCATATCTGCCCGGCGAAACGGCTGATCGCCTCGAAAGCAGCCTCGCACGTCCAATTGAAGAAGCGATCCGAGGACAGAGCGAGGTACGCCTGATCGAGACCCAGATTCGTCCGGGCAGTGTGCTTATCTATGTTTTCCTGCACGAAAATGTCGCGGCCGAGGTTGTACCCGAGATCTGGCAACAGGTCCGGGCGCGCCTCGCTGACGCGCAAGGAGAACTGCCCGCAGGCACGACCGGGCTGCGTCTTAACGGCGATTTTGGCCGGGTCGCGGTCAGGACACTTGCATTGACTGGCGAAGGTTACACCACAGGCCAGTTGGAGATATGGGCAAAGCACATCCGCAATCAGTTGCAAAGCGTGAAAGGTGTTGCAACCGTTTCCCTTCACGGAGTGAGACGCGATATCGCCTATATCGATCTCGATCCAGCCCGCCTTCGTGACGCCGGCATTGGCGTCGCCAATGTCACGCGCGCCCTTGCCAGTCGCGATCAGCGATTGCTAACCGGCGAGATATCGCAAGGCGGGATGTCGATCGCTGTCCAGTCTGGCGACCACCCCATCAGAGTAAGCGAGCTGGCGTCCTTCCCAATCTCAACAGGGAATGGATCCACCGTGTTGCTTGGCTCGATCGCAACAATCCGACAGACCCCTCAGGATCCACCACAAGGCGGAGCATTCTTCAACGGCCAGCCGTCTGTGGTTCTCGGCATTTCGATGCTGAATGGCCTCAACGTGATAAGCTTTTCCGAAGGCTTGGACGAGAAATTGAACGAAGTCCGTTCGTCGCTACCGGCCGGATTGGAAGTTAGTGCAATTACCAATCAGGCTGAAGTCGTCTCGGATGAACTCCAGAAGGTTGGGAAAGTCTTCCTCGAAACTGTCGTGGTGGTTCTGGGCGTCGTCGTGCTGTTCCTGGGATGGCGCAGCGGCCTTGTAACAGGCGCTATCGTTCCGATGACGGTTCTTGTCACTCTCCTCATCATGCAAGCAATCGGGATCGAACTGCATCAGATCTCCATCGCCGCCATCATCATTGCTCTCGGCATCTTTGTCGACAACGGCATCGTCGTCGTTGAGGACTATGAAAGGCGCGTCGCCGAAGGCGAACCGCGTTTTGAAGCGGCCCGCATGGCCGGTGAGACTATGTTCGTCCCTCTTCTGGTATCGTCGCTCGCTATTATTTTCGCATTCATACCGTTGGTAGCCGGGCAGACCGAGACCGGGGAATACATGCGTAGCCTGGCGATTGTCCTTGCGATAACACTCATCGTTTCGTTGGTGCTCGGTGTTACAGTCATTCCGTTGCTTGCGCCGCGCTTCATCAAAAAAACGCACGGGCATGAGAGTGAAGGTGCGATTATGAGCCGCATCAACCGCGGCTATCATTGGATAGTTACCAAGATTGTTGTTTGGCCATGGCTTGTTGTTACAACAATGGTCACGCTGCTGGTGATAGCCGGGGTTGTTTCCCAATCTATTCCGCCCGAACTTTTTCCGTTTTCTCAGCGTAAGCAGATCCAGGTTCCGATTGAGTTCTCCCCTGGAATCGGAACTGCTCAAACGATGCAAACGGCGCAGCGTCTGTCACAAACTTTGGCCGATAAAAACGAGTTTCCGCAAGTCACTAGCCATGTCGTTTATGTCGCTGACGGTGGACCTCGGTTTATCCTCGGCCTCAACCCTCCAAAGCCTGCGCCAAATAGAGCCTATGCAGTCGTCAACATTGCGGATCACGCCGACCCTGATGCTCTTGTCGCCCAAATAAAAAGTAGTTTGAAGGAGCATTTCCCCGAGGGAAAGTTTGATCCAAAACGTTTTTCTCTCGGCGCTACGGAGGCGGGAACAGCTGTGTTTCGTCTCGAAGGGGCTGATCGAACCGCGCTGCAGAATGCCGCACAAAAGCTTTCAGAACAGCTTCACCAGATAGCCGGGATGGCCCGTGTTGATACCAACATGGAAGCCCCCCAACTACGCCTGTCAATTAGCGTTGATCAACAACGTGTCGCTGCTGCCGGCCTATCCAATAACGAGGTCTTTGAAGCCGTCAACGGTGCCCAGAGCGGGGTCTACGCGACGACAATCCGTGAAGGCAACTCAAACATACCCGTTTTCGTGCGCGGCGATCAGGGAGATCGTCTTTCGATTGATCGACTGGCCTCCCTCCCGGTTGGGGGCAGCAAGGCTGGTATTCCCCTAGGGGCAGTGGCAACAATTGACCTAAGCCATCAGCAGTCAGTGGTCAGCCGGCGCGATTTGTTGCCGACGATCGAGGTCTCTGCGCGGCACGAGACTATGAATGCATCGGCCTTGATGGCCGCTGCCCAACCGATATTGGCCGAACTCCATCTCCCCCCGGGCCACAAAGTCGCGTTCGGAGGGGAAATCGAGGAAAATCAAAAGACCAATGCAGGGCTCTATGGATATGCTCCTCTGGCATTGATCGCCATGTTTCTATTGTTCCTTTGGCAGTTCGGCAGCACAAGGAAGGCGCTGATTGTAATCGCATCCATGCCGTTTGTTTTAATTGGCGGCACCCTTGGTGTTTTGATATCCGGCGAGCCGATGAGCTATACGGCGACGATTGGTTTCCTCGCCCTCATGGGCATCATCGTCAACAATGCAGTGCTGATGCTCGACAGGATAGCCGAAGAACGCAGATCCGGGCGCGAGCTGCTGGATGCGGTGGGCCATGCCGCAGAAGTTCGGCTCCGTCCGATCCTGATGACCAAGATGGTCTGTATCGCCGGTCTAATACCCCTCTTCATGTTCGGCGGGCCTCTATGGCGGCCGATGGCGGCCGTCATGATGGGCGGCTTGGCGCTCGGGACATTGATCACCCTGTTTTTGATACCCGCGCTCTATGCTTTGGCATTCAGGAGGAAGAGCGACGACTACCATGCACCTCAGAATTAAAGCCAAAGAATTGAGACAATTCCGATCGTTAATGAGAAGCCGACGTTCTCCGGCTGTACTGGAGACGCAAGCTTCATCAGTTGATCACTTGTAGTGATCCGAGTGACAAACTGGAGAGTAATGTGGGCCGGCATCGTAGAATCATGAGGGATGAGATTCTCGATGCAGCCGAGTGTGTACTGGTGGAACTAGGTACCGCCGGCTTGTCAATATCTGCGGTAGCCCAGAAGGCCGGAGTGAGCAAATCCACCGTACTTTATGATCACAAGTCGAAGACCGCTCTTCTTGAAGCGCTGATCGATCGCCGGATCAACCAGAAATTCGAGCGGCAGGCTCTGGAGATAATGGCAGCTGGTTCTGCGCCCAATCCAGAACTGTTTGGGCGGATCAGGGATGCGGAAAAAATCGATGAAGAGGCCAGGCACGCCATGGCGATGGTGATGAGAGTATCCGTTTCCCGTAGCGGCAAATTAGGGAAGAAGATTCAAGATGTGATGCTCTCTGATCTCCAGAAGATGGCATCGGGAGCGCGCCCACGTTCCGCTCTTATGGCATACCTCGCATTATCAGGCTTCTATTTCACTGAAATAATTGGATTCTATAGCTGGGATCCAGAGGAACGAGCCAAAATATTCGAAGGAGTTCGAGCGATATACGAATCGTATCCCGAGACGGACTAGCTTCGGTGAGGAGTTTCTAGCAGAGCATCTGAAGAAGGTTATGCGCTTACGCAACCCACGCCGCCCATGCTGTCGCTCACGGTGTTAATCCGTGAAAGCTTATATCGTCCGGACCGCCCCATCCGGACGGTTGGCCCCATCCCGTCCCGCCCCCGGAACGGGATGGGGCGTCTCCTAACGCACTCATCATACTCGTCAGTTGCGCAACTCTCGTTCGATGCGCCGAAACATCCAGCACAAAAGAGTGCGACACGCTAAACGTCAATCAGGCCTTGAGAAACTGGCTACTCCCAGCTACAATTGGCAACAAAGATATGGCTGGAGCGTCGTCGTGTGCACGATGACGCTCATTATCCCTGTGAGCCTATAGCTGCACTTTTTCGCGCCAGTATTTGCGCGACGCTATGCTTCGCAGGATTACGCCATTGCCCGATTTATCAACCGTTTCAAGGTCATTTTCCGCCGTCTACTTCTCTGTAAACAGAGAGATTTTCGCGCCATTGTCGTTCTGCGACCCACAGGATGAGCGCGAATATGGCACGGGATACAAAGACCAAGCGGAAGGAGCAGAAGGAGTTCGGGCAACCCGAGCTCACTCTCCTACGCATGGGCGCTGGCCCAGATCCGCGCCTGGTCGATATGGTTCGCCTTCTCGCACGTCGTGCTGCGACCGAGCTCTACGAGCAGGAGCGGGAGAAGCGCCACACAGCGCGCTCCTGATCAAATCTCAGGAGGTTGCATCGTGAAAGTCGCTGTCTACGCTCGCTATTCATCGGACAACCAGCGGGACGCATCCATCGCCGACCAGCTGCGCGTATGTCGCCTCCATGCTGAAAAGCATGGTTGGCATATTGTCGAGGAATATACCGATCACGCAGTGTCCGGCGCCTCCCTGCTCCGCCCCGGCATCCAGGGACTGATCACCGATGCCAATCGTGGCCGGTTCGATATCATCCTTGCCGAGGCAATGGACCGGCTGTCTCGCGATCAAGAGGACATTGCGGGCATCTTCAAGCGCATGACCTATTCCGACGTGAAAATCGTCACCCTTTCCGAGGGAGAGATCACTCATTTGCATGTCGGCCTCAAGGGCACGATGAATGCGCTGTTCCTCAAAGACCTTGCCGACAAAACGCGCCGCGGACAGCGCGGCCGTGTAGAAGCCGGTAAGTCCGGTGGAGGAAACTGCTACGGTTACGATGTCGTCAAGAAGCTGGACGGCAACGGCGAGCCAGTACGCGGGGACCGGACCATCAACGAGATTGAAGCCGACGTCATCCGTCGCATCTTCAGGGACTACAACACCGGCAAGTCGCCAAAGCGCATTGCTGTCGAGTTGAACAAGGACGCCATCGCTGCGCCGGGTGGTGGAGATTGGGGCTTCAGCACCATCAATGGCAATGCCAAGCGCGGCAACGGCATTCTCAACAACGAGATGTACATTGGCAAACTGGTCTGGAACCGTCAGCGGTTTATCAAGGACCCGGACACTGGCAAGCGCCAAGCGCGGCCAAACCCCGAATCCGAATGGATTATTCAAGAAGTGCCCGAACTCCGCATCCTCGACGAGGACCTGTGGAACGCGGCAAAGAGCCGCCAAGCCGCCATTAAGCACACGAGAGGCGATGGCGGGGCAGTCGAGAACCATTTCCGTGAACGCCGGCGACCGAAATACCTCTTTTCCGGCCTAACGAAATGTGCCCGCTGCGGTGGCGGCTACTCGATGATCTCAGCGGATCTGGTCGGCTGCTCGACAGCGAGGAACAAGGGAACCTGCGACAATCGCAAGAACATTCGCCGTGACCGGCTCGAGGCCCGCGTGCTCAGCTCCCTTCGCCACCATTTGATGGACCCGGCCCTATTTAAGGAATTTTGTGACGAGTTCACCCGCGAGATGAACCGGCTGCGCATGGAGGGACGTGCATCGATCGATTCGGCCGAAGCAGAAATCAAAAAGATCGACCGGGAACTGGACACCCTTCTGAACCTGATCCTAAAGGGCGGAGCCGCCGATCGGCTCAATGAGAAGATGGTGAGCCTTGAGCGCCGAAAAAAGGAAATGGAGCAGTTTCTAGCAGAAGCGGATGAACCTCCGCCCCTCCTGCATCCAAACATGGCAACCTACTATCGCCTTCAGGTCGCGGACCTGTACGACGCCTTGCAAGAGGATTCGGAGGCCAAGCGGATGACAGCGTCCGACATTATCCGGTCGCTGGTGCAAG
Source organism: Ochrobactrum sp. WV_118_8 (assembly GCF_039631535.1). Taxonomy (NCBI): domain Bacteria; kingdom Pseudomonadati; phylum Pseudomonadota; class Alphaproteobacteria; order Hyphomicrobiales; family Brucellaceae; genus Ochrobactrum; species Ochrobactrum sp. WV_118_8. The sequence goes on from NZ_JBDIUZ010000002.1 coordinate 582,747, forward strand.
AGATCATTCTAACGCCCGTCGAAGACGAGCTTCTGATCGACGTTCGTGGGGACCTCGCTGGCATATTGGCCATATCCCTGAACACGAAAAAGCCCGCCACAAGGGCGGGCTCTTCGCAATTAGAGATGGTTGCGGGGACCTGCTCTGGTCAGAACTTGCAAACGCAAAAAAACCGCCCGGTTGGGGCGGCTGATGTGCGCGATGCTAGATCGCAATTAGAGATGGTTGCGGGGGCAGGATTTGAACCTGCGGCCTTCAGGTTATGAGCCTGACGAGCTACCGGGCTGCTCCACCCCGCGCTATGGGTGTTTTGTATGTATTTGAGAAGATGATTTGATTTGTGTTCTTGGCAGACCTGGCAGCGACCTACTCTCCCGTGTCTTAAGACAAAGTACCATTGGCGCTGGAGCGTTTCACGGCCGAGTTCGGAATGGGATCGGGTGCAGCCGCTCCGCCATAACCACCAGGTCGGCGAAGAACACAAATATGAGAAGCTGGTTGTCTTTCGTGCAGATAATTCAGCGATAAACGCTGATAAACAATAAGCACACGACTGTGTGCCGGCCGGAGGCCGCGCCCGCGCAGCCGTTTGGCGGAGCCAAACTGGCGTGAGCGCTATAAATTCATCGAAGTTTGTTCGATGGATATTGTAAATGGGAGTGATCAAGTCGATCGAGCTATTAGTACCGGTAAGCTACATGCGTTGCCGCACTTCCACACCCGGCCTATCAACGTGGTAGTCTTCCACGGCTCTGATAGGGAATACTCGTTTTTAGGTGGGTTTCCCGCTTAGATGCCTTCAGCGGTTATCCCGTCCGTATATAGCTACCCTGCTATGCCGTTGGCACGACAACAGGTCCACCAGAGATACGTCCATCCCGGTCCTCTCGTACTAGGGACAGATCCTATCAATATTCCTACACCCACGGCAGATAGGGACCGAACTGTCTCACGACGTTCTGAACCCAACTCACGTACCGCTTTAAATGGCGAACAGCCATACCCTTGGGACCTGCTCCAGCCCCAGGATGCGATGAGTCGACATCGAGGTGCCAAACAACCCCGTCGATATGGACTCTTGGGGGTCATCAGCCTGTTATCCCCGGCGTACCTTTTATCCGTTGAGCGATGGCCCTTCCACGCGGGACCACCGGATCACTATGACCGACTTTCGTCTCTGCTCGACTTGTCAGTCTTGCAGTCAGGCAGGCTTATGCCATTGCACTCGACGAACGATTTCCGACCGTTCTGAGCCTACCATCGCGCGCCTCCGTTACTCTTTAGGAGGCGACCGCCCCAGTCAAACTACCCACCATACACGGTCCTGGACCCGGATAACGGGCCGCAGTTAGACATCCATATAGGCAAGGGTGGTATTTCAAGGATGACTCCACAATGGCTGGCGCCACTGCTTCAAAGTCTACCACCTATCCTACACATGCCGACACGAATGCCAGTGTAAAGCTATAGTAAAGGTGCACGGGGTCTTTCCGTCTAACCGCAGGAACCCCGCATCTTCACGGGGAATTCAATTTCACTGAGTCTGCGTTGGAGACAGCGGGGAAGTCGTTACGCCATTCGTGCAGGTCGGAACTTACCCGACAAGGAATTTCGCTACCTTAGGACCGTTATAGTTACGGCCGCCGTTTACTGGGGCTTCAATTCAATGCTTGCACATCTCCTCTTAACCTTCCAGCACCGGGCAGGCGTCAGACCCTATACGTCGTCTTGCGACTTCGCAGAGCCCTGTGTTTTTGGTAAACAGTCGCTACCCCCTGGTCTGTGCCACCCCCACCTAGTTGCCTAAATGGAGGTCACGCTTCTTCCGAAGTTACGCGTGCATTTTGCCGAGTTCCTTCAACGCAGTTCTCTCAAGCGCCTTGGTATTCTCTACCAGTCCACCAGTGTCGGTTTAGGGTACGGTCTATATGCAGGAGCTATTTCCTGGAACCGCTTCGCTGCAAGATCAATCCAATAAGACCTTACAACACACGCGATCCGTCACTACCTGCAGGCCCACGAATATTAACGTGGTTCCCATCGACTACGCCTTTCGGCCTCGCCTTAGGGGCCGGCTAACCCTGCTCAGATTAACTTTAAGCAGGAACCCTTGGACTTTCGGCGAGGGAGTCTCTCACTCCCTTTATCGTTACTCATGTCAGCATTCTCACTTCCGATACCTCCAGGATGTCTCACGACTGTCCCTTCACAGGCTTACGGAACGCTCCGCTACCACGCACAAATGTGCATCCAC